>MWFB01000011.1 GCA_002071385.1 Bacteroidetes bacterium ADurb.Bin013 | reverse complement strand
ACATAATATTTTCTTTTAGTTGTTTTCTACAGGAGACACAAATATACTCAATCCCTCGATATAGACCACCTTTATTGGGGTCTTGGCCTGGATCAGGCCCTGGGAAGAGCGTACTTCTATGGTTACATCACCAAACCGGCCGTTACCGGCGGGATTCAGTCGGGTAAGGCTTATCCCTTCCATTCCCACGGTAATGCCTTTTTCTTCAGGAGAAGGGATGGCTTTATGGTCGATGTTCTGCTTGAGGGTGATTTTACGCCAGGTCTTTGAGCGCAGGACAAAAAAGAGCAGGATGCCGCACAGGATCAATGACGCGAACAACACAATAAAACCGACAGTGCTTCCGAACTGGGTGAAGGCCATCACAATGGCGCCAATGAAGCTGGCCAGACCCAGGATGCCGGTGATGCCGAAGCCGGGGATAATGGTCATCTCGGCGATTATTAGCAAAAGGCCCAAGATGATAAGTGTTATGATCAATCCCATATCTTATGTTTTTAATTGGTTACTTCCTGAACAGATACCATGTCAAACCCTTTTTCACGAAGGGTCCTGGCCAGGTCTTCTGCCTGTGAAACGGATGCGAACGGTCCTATGAAGAAATCGGCCCCGGTGCCGGTGACTACCCTGATGATATCCTTGTCTGAGAGCTCATTGACCAGGGAGACAAGGCTGGCAGGTATCTCATTGCTGCCCAGGTAAACCCGGTACGAGGCGATGCCTTCCGGAGCGGTTTTGTTTTGAGCCTCCCTGCGCCGTCCTTCCTGAACCGGTATGGGTTTCCCCTGGAAATAAGCCACGACTATGGCCCCGGTGATTCCCTGCCTTTTTGTGGTCGTAAGGGCTCGGGAAGCATCGGCATAACGGAGGAATTGTCCGGCATAGTAAACGTATTGCTTTCCCACACGCACTTCAAATACAGGGCTGATGCCTTTCAGCTGGCTGACAGGGGCTTTCCTGGAAACCGTGAACAGCTGGATGCGGTAATACAGGCCAGGGGGCTCGTTTTCCCAGGGAACCATCACGGACTCTTTTTCAATGCGGAATTCAAGGTTTACAGGCGGTACCGGTGGCACAGGGGTTTCAAACACATGGGCTTCCAGGCTGGCTAATGCTTGTTTGACAGGATACCAGGACATATGTTCCTGATCGGCTGCAGTTGCAACAGGACTTTCAGAAGCGGCAGGGGCAATGGGGGGCAGCACTCCGTGGGAAAGGAACATGTCTTCTATGGCTTGAGTCGATTTGCGGGCATCGCGAAGGGATTGCTGCAATTCTATGAGAACGAATTCTTCTTCCCTTATTGTGTTGGCCAGGAGAGCCCTTTCCTCTTCAATAGAAAGAGAACCATAGCGTTTTCGTAAACTGTCCAATACATTTTCATGTTCTTTGACGCGGTTTTTCAGGTTCCTGACCGTCCTTGTCAGTTCTGCGTAGTGGGCTGTATATTCGCGTGTTTTCTGCAACACCGAGTCAGGAATGGCAGGCCCGGTGTCTGTTGGCTGCAGGTTGCTGACCGATGCCGTATTATCACCCCTCAAGGGCAGGGAAGCGATTTCTTTCAGTTCCCTAACCGAGGAGGGCCGGATTTTCACCGGGGCACTTTCATATTCCACCTTGTACAACACCAGGGAATCTTTTGGGGCGACACGGTCCGAGGAAAAATAAAAATAACGAGAATCATCTGAAAGCATGTACAGCATGTCATTGTGCGTTGAAGAGAAGGGGATGCCCAAATTTTCTGCCAACCCCCATTCCTGCGTCTGAGTGTTCCAGCGGCTTACGTAAAGGTTCATTCCTCCCAGGCCGGGAAGTCCGTCGGAGCTGAAATACAGGGTTTTACCATCGGAACTAAGGACAGGGTAAATCTCATTGCCCGGAGTATTGATCCCGGGCCCCAGGCGGACGGGCGGACCCCATAAAGAAGCTCCGTTTGCCAGGATATCTTTCTTCTGTATCATATATAGGTCATAACCTGAGCCGGAAGTGGAGTCCTTTGCCGTAAAGACTATACGGTCCAGGGTGGCTCTGTAAAAAAGGGGGAGCCGGTCAGCCCCGTTGTCGTTTAGATGCCTGAGCAGCTCGAATGGGGGCAGGGCCCATGCTCCGGAAGGTGACAGATCGTAGTACAGGAAAAACTCCCGGTAAGGGATTACAGCCCGGCCCAGTATATGTGGACTGACCACATAATTACTCAGAATCAGCCCATTCTCACATAATACCCGGCGTTGTTCCGCACGGGCTATGAAAGCCGAATCACCCGACAGACTGATGGCCCTTGTATACGCTTCTTTGGCACGCTCGAACTGGTAGTCCATCTGGAGTTTTTCTCCTTCACGAAAAAAGTCCTGCGCAGTTATCTGTTGGGCATATGCTAACGAAGCGGTTAAAACAAGACCCGCTATCAAAAACAGTGCTATGTGCAGTTTATTGGCCATATTTGGACAAATGCGAACTACAAAGTTAATTAATTAGGGAAAAAACATTACATTTGCACCCTATTTTACCTGACTTATAAATTAATAATAAAATTATGCAAAGTAAAGGTGCCATCTGGCTGGTGGCGATACTCATTACAGTAGCTTGTCTGTATCAGTTGTCTTTTACTGCAGTAACCCAAATACAAGAAAACAAAGCGGCCGGGTATGCAGAAAAAGCCATTGTTGAAATTCAGAAAACCCCGGAATATCAAAATATCAGCGAGTTTGACCAGGCTTTTTTCCTGGATTCGCTGCGGAACGCTAAAGAAAGCTATTACATTGACTCGATAACCCCAGAAAAAGTATACCTGTGGTATACCTACAAGGAGGTAAAGGAGAGGGAGATCAGCCTGGGTCTTGACCTCAGGGGCGGGATGAACGTAATGATGGAAGTAAAGCTCGAAAACCTGATAAGGGCACTGACCGATTATAGCCAGGACCCTATTTTTGATCAGGCTATTGAACTGACCAACCAAAAAGTGAAGGAAGGGGCAAGGGGCAATTATGTGGACCTGTTTGCCGCCTCATGGGAAGAAATCGCACCGGGAGAAAGGCTCTCCAGGATTTTCGGGACTTATGACATGCGGGAGCGCATCAAACCCGAGACTTCCAATGAAGAGATTCTCCGCATCATTAGCACGGAAGCCGAGTCTGCCATGGCCAACTCATTCAATGTGCTGCGCAACCGTATTGACCGTTTTGGTGTTACCCAGCCTAATATTCAGCGTTTGGGGACGACCGGACGCATCCTGGTAGAGCTGCCCGGCATCAAGGAACCGGAACGTGTCCGCAAACTGCTGCAGGGGACAGCCTCCCTTGAGTTTTGGGAAACCTACGAAAATTCCGAGGTATACCCGGCACTTGAAGAAGCAAACCGGATCCTGAGGGATTACCTGGATGATATGAAACCGGCAGCAACAGAAGAAGATTCATTGACGGCGGAAGCCGGGGAGGAAAACGACCTGCTGGCACAGCTGGCCAAAGAAGATTCTCTTTCCGAAGATCTCACAGCCTGGGCACAACAAAATCCACTGTTTAACGTTCTCAACCCCAGTGTTTATGAAGGCCAGCTCGCACCGGGACCCTGTGTGGGCCGGGCGCATTACCGCGATACGGCCATGATCAACACCTGGCTGAATCTTCCCCAGGTACAGGCAGCCCTGCCTGCAGATGTACGCCTTCTGTGGTCTGTGAAACCCGATAAGGTTAACCAGGTTTATTACGAATTGGTTGCCATTAAGGCAAATACACGAGACGGACGGGCACCCCTGGACGGAGGTGTGGTAACCGATGCAAACAAACAATTTGATCAGACCGGCGGCGGATTCCCCTCTGTAGACATGGGGATGAATGCAGAAGGTGCCCGTATTTGGGCAAGAATGACAGCCGACAACATTGGCAAATGCATTGCCATCGTCCTGGATGATATGGTCTATTCCTATCCCAGGGTCAGCGTCGAGATCACAGGTGGCCGTTCATCCATTACCGGCGATTTTACTTCCGATGAGGCGGATGACCTTGCCAACGTGTTGAAATCCGGTAAACTGCCTGCTCCAACCACCATTGTACAGGAAAGCATTGTGGGGCCGTCACTAGGGACACGTTCCATAAATGCAGGTATGGGGTCATTTCTAATTGCCTTTCTGCTGGTGCTTGCCTACATGATTTTCTTCTACAATCGTTCCGGGGTATACGCTTCGGTGGCATTGCTGACCAACCTGCTGTTTCTCTTCGGAGCGCTTGTTTCCTTCGGAGCCGTACTGACCCTGCCCGGGATTGCCGGTATCGTACTGACCTTGGGTATGGCAGTGGATGCCAACGTGATCATTAACGAACGCATCAAAGAAGAGTTGCGGACGGGTAAAGCGATACGTCTTGCGATCGCAGACGGTTATAAAAATGCTTATTCGGCCATTCTGGACGGTAACATCACCACCATGATAACCGGGATAGTCCTTATATTCTTCGGTTCAGGACCTGTGAAGGGATTTGCCACAACCCTGGTTATAGGTCTTGTTACATCCCTGTTCACGTCCATTTTCATAACAAGGCTTTTGATAGAAAGACGACTGACCAAGAATAAACCCATTTCCTTTGATAATCGGATTACTCGTAATTTCCTTACAAACACAAAGATCAAATTCCTGGAATACAGGAAATATTACTATATCGCAGCCATTGCCATTTCCCTCATTGGACTTGTCTTCATGTTCACAAAGGGCTTTACATACGGGGTTGATTTCACCGGAGGAAGAACGTATGTCTTACGCTTTGACCAGGAAGTCTCCTCCGAGGCCGTACGTGAAAAAGTTACGGAGGCTTTCCAGGGTGGGGTAGAAGTCAAGGAATTCGGCGGAAAAAGCCAGATGCGCGTTACTACTAGATATATGATCCAGGATGAAAGTGCAGAAGCCGATGCGATGGTGGATGAAATGCTTTACAATGCGGTCAAGGAGTTCTTTGTGACCCCGCTGACACTTGAAGATTTTCTTTCCACGCTGGAAAATCCCAACGGAGTGATCAGTTCGGAGAAGGTGGGGCCGACAGTGGCCAGTGATATACAGCGTGATGCCGCGATAGCCATCCTGCTCTCCTGCGTGGCCATTTTCCTTTATATTGCCGCCCGTTTCAGAAACTGGTCCTGGGGAATAGGTGGGCTTATATCCCTGATTTTCAATACGCTTTTTGTTGTTTCTTTCTTCTCCATATTTACCGGGGTGTTACCTTTCACACTGGATATTGACCAACAGTTCATAGCGGCCATACTGACCATTATCGGATACTCGCTGAACGACACGGTGGTTATCTTTGACAGGATCAGGGAATACCGTACCCTGTATCCCAAACGGGATATCTGGGAAAACATCAACGAAGCATTGAATTCTACCCTTTCTCGCACTGTCAACACATCGGCCACAACGCTGGTGGTTTTGCTTGCGATTGCCATCTTTGGCGGAGAGGTGATCCGCGGTTTTGCGGTAGCTCTGGCTATAGGGGTAGCCATCTGTCCTTTCACATCGGTCCTGGTTTCCACTCCTATTGTATACGAATTGTGGAAAAGGCGCCATGGCAGGGAAGAGAAAAAAGCCATGAAGGGAAAAACCGCCAGGTAAAGGATCATCCCGGAATTACGTATTCCAGGATATGATCATCCATGACGTACCCCTTGCCAATATCAAATACATCCGATCCAGTGATATGAAAGCCGGACCGGATGTATGCTTTTATGGCCCTGGTGTTGTTTTTGTTCACATGCAGCCTTACTGCCGGTAAGCCCTGAAGACGGGCCAGCCGTACTATTTCATCCATGGCCTGGACAAATAGTCCACATCCGCGGTATTCTCTGAGAAGGTATATTTTACTAAGAAACAAAGAATTCCCTTCCAGCCGGGGGCAGACCCCGAAAAAGCCCGCGTCAACGCCGCCCGTATTGATAAAACAATACGTGTATCCTTCACGGGCAATCTGTTCTTCAATGATTGAAGGTTTCAAAAACAACGCCAGCATGTATTGGATTTGTTTCCGGGGCAACATGTCCCGGTAGGCTTCATGCCAGATCAGGGAAGCCATCTCACACATGCGGGTTATCTGCTCACCTGTGGCTATAATCGGAAAAACAACCTTCATGGCAGGTAAAAATAAGGTTTTCTTTGTATTTTTGTTGAAACTAAAGACATAAAAATGAAAAATAAACGGTTAGTCCCTCTGGTCCTGTTCATTGCCCTGGGCAGTTTATCCCTCCAGGCCCAACCAATTTCACATAGTAAAGACATAAAAAAAATAGCCACCCGGGCACAGGAACTCTGGCAGGTGCCTGCTATGGCTGTTACAGTAGTCAAAGATGGGGAAACCATTTTTGCTGAAGGTATAGGAAAGCTGAGCATAGAAAAAAATGCACCGAAAGCCGATGAATATACGTTATTTGTGAACGCCTCCACAAGCAAGGCGTTTACAGCCGCCTTGCTGGGCATGATGGTGGACAGGGGCTATGTGAAATGGACAGACCGGGTCATTGACCACCTTCCCGATTTCCAATTGTACGACCCCTGGGTTACACAAAATTACCTGGTTAAGGACATCATGACACATAAGACCGGTTTTGAGCCACAGGCGCTCGATGCGATTCCGGCCCTGGGTTACGGCAGGGATGATCTTTACAGCATGTTCAGGCTGGTCAGACCGGTCACCAGCTTCAGGACAACCTATGCTTATTGCAATGCCTTGTACACCGTGGCCGCCAGGATCGTGGAAAAATATACGGGGCTTACCTGGGAAGAAGCCATAGAAAAGTTTATATTCCAGCCCCTTGAGATGAATCATTCAACCACAGGGAAGGACCATTATTTCATAGCAGCAAATTTTGCCAGCGGCCATCGGCTGAACAAGACGGAAGAAGGATTGAAAGTCACCCCGCGCAAAGACAGGGAAGATTCTTACGCCTGGCTTCAGGCGGTCTCACCTGCGGCTTTTGTGATGTCCAATGCGTATGACATGGGACAATGGATGAAAATGTGGCTGGGTAAAGGCACTTACCAGGACAAACAGATCCTTACAGAAGAAACAGTAAACATGCTTTTTTCACCTCAAACGATTTGTTCCTGGGACAATGAGCGGGTGGTGCTTTATGCACAGGGATGGAGGATTGAACAGGGTGTACAGGGAAAACTCATCAACCACACAGGACTGGCCGGGGGATTCACGGCCTGGGTCGTCCTTGTACCTGAGTTGAACCTGGGGGTCAGTGTACTGATGAACCAGGGATCAACCACCTCACCTCAGACAGCCATTATCAGGCAGGTCATAGATCTGTTCAGGGGTGTCGAATCGGACTGGATATCAAAGATATATGACGATTACATGCGCCCAGCGGACTCCCGCGTACCGAAAGTAGAGGAAGAATATATTCAACCACTTGATAATAAAGTTTATATGGGGACTTATTTCAAGGAAATATTCGGAGAGTCGCAGGTGTATGAGAAAAACGACACATTATATCTGAAAATCAACGACATAGATGCGCCATTACGCCATAGGAACGGCAACACATTCCACTTTGATGCAAGGGATGAAAGCTTTGACATCACTTTTCATGTACAAGACAAATTGGACTGGGCCGTGAGTTATACCATTGACTTTGGAGACGACCTGGGCTCATTCGTAAGGGTTTTCAAATGAAGAAAAGTTACAATATAGCAGCAATCATGGCCGCTGGTAAAGGAACCAGGGCAGGAGCCTCTCTTCCCAAGCAATACGAAGAGTTGCGCGGAAGGCTTGTGCTGGAAAGGGCGGTAGATGCATTTGAAGGACACCCCGACATAGACCAGGTGGTCATTGTGGCAGATCCGGATGAAATGGAAAGGGTAGAGAAGATCATCCAAAATAACTCCTGGAAAAAAGTCGCCGGGTCTGTCAGGGGAGGAAAAACCCGTTACCAGTCATCACGTGCAGTCATCAAGGCGTTTTCTAACAGACCGGAAGACAACCTGATACTTCACGATGCAGCCAGACCTCTGGTAAGCGCCAGGATCATATCGGAAGTCATTGAAAAACTTAAACATTGCCGTGCAGTAGGGGTGGCTGTGCCTGTAACAGATACCCTGTTCTTCACGGGCCCCGGTCAAAGCCATATCATCAGGGTACCCGACCGGGATCTTTTTCTAAGGGCACAAACACCCCAGGGCTTCCGGATTTCCGTGTTGGGCAAAGCTTATGAGTACGCCATGAAAGATCCTGTTTTCTCGGCCACGGACGATTGCGGTGTGGTCAAAAGGTATTTGAACAATGAAAAAATCCTCCTGGTGCCGGGAGATGAAAAGAACATGAAAATCACGTATCCCGGGGACCTGGAGATCCTTGCCGGCTGGCTGGAGTAAGTTATTCGACGGTAAATGCGATACCTTTTTTGTTGATCCAGTTAAGAAGGTCCGGGGTCAGATCGACACGGTGTGAACGGGAGAATACTTTAACCGCCATCTTGTTGACTTTGTCTTTCAGTACGAAATGTACCGTGATTTTGCCCGGGTTCCGGAACAAAACCTGGACCAGTTCCTGACGGAAAGTTCCGGATATCTCTTCCACCCCAAGATCCATGGTGATAGACTGCAGTGATTCCCTGGCATTAGAGAGTAGTAAAATTTCCTGGATACGGAGCTCTTTTTCTTTTGGACCGGCCTCCTGGGCTTCCTGACCTTTTCTTTTATACTGATCGCGTTCCTGCAGGGTGCATTTGATAAGCAGTGCTTCGCCCTCGCGCATGTAGGGGAGGAATTTCTCATATTCTTTCCCGAACAGGGTGAATTTCCTGCTGGCCGAATAATCTTCCAGTGTAAAAGTGCCCCAGGGCCTGCCCGATGTTCTGGCCAGGGCAGAGGTCACACCGGTCACAAGGCCGGCAAGGCGTACTTCTCTGGGGGCAAACGGCTCCTCATGTTGGTTATTATCCAGTATCTCCTGTATTTGCAGGAGGTTATGGCTGGTAAAGTGTTTTATCTCAAAGCTGAACTTATCCAGCGGGTGGGATGACAGGTATATCCCAACCATTTCTTTTTCCTTTTTCAGCAAATCTTCCGGAGCTTCAGGAACCATATGAGGTGGCACCGGTCTTTCGGGAGGGGCCAGTGAATCGGGACCGGCACCGAACAAGCTGGTCATGTCTTTATTTTTTTCCTCCTGGACCCGGGCACCGTAACGCATTATACTGTCCAGAAAAACGCCGTCCTTATTGCAGGGCAGGAAGTATTGGTGTCTTTTTATATCTGTGAAAGAATCAAAAGCCCCCGCATACACAAGGCTTTCCAGCACTTTCCTGTTACAGGTGTTCAGGTTGACCCGTTCTGCAAAGTCATAGATATCCCGATAGAAACCACCTTGTTCTCTGGTCTGGATAATGCTTTCAACCGCCCCGAGTCCCACGCCCTTAATACCGCCCATACCAAAACGGATATGTCCCTTACGGGTTACAGTGAAATCATGTGCAGACTCATTGATATCAGGTCCAAGTACGTTGATTTCCATACGTTTGCACTCATCCATATACTTGGATACTTCCTCGATATTGTTCCGGTTCCCCGAGAGCACCGCAGCCATGTACTCAGCGGGATATTGTGTTTTAAGATAGCCCGACTGATAGCTGAGTATGGAATAACTGGCTGCGTGTGACTTGTTGAACGCATATTGAGCAAAAGCAGTCCAATCGACCCATATCTTCTTCAGGATGGCTTCATCAATGCCGTTGTTTTTTCCTCCGGTCAGAAAATCCTGCTTCATCTTTTCCATTTCCTCCGGTTTCTTCTTTCCCATGGCTCTGCGCAGGGTGTCAGCCTTTAATCCTGAAAAACCGGCAATTTCCCTGGACAACAACATGACCTGCTCCTGGTATACCGTTACACCGTAGGTTTCCCGAAGAACTTTTTCCATCTGCGGCAGGTCATAGGAAATGGTTTTACGGCCGTGCTTTCGGTCAATGAAATCGGGAATATAGTCCATGGGTCCGGGCCTGTAAAGGGCGGTCATGGCTATCAGGTCTTCAATGCAGGTGGGTTTGAGCTCCCGGAGCCATTTACGCATACCGTCGCTTTCAAACTGGAACACACCCACGGTTTCACCCCGGCTGAACAGCTCGTAGGTGGGCCCGTCTGTAAGGGGAAGGGCATTGATGTCGATGGATATGTTGTGGTTTGCCCTGACGTTTTCTACGGTACTCTTGAGGATGCTGAGCGTTTTCAGTCCCAGGAAATCCATTTTCAGCATGCCCACCTGTTCAATGAGCGATCCTTCAAACTGGGAAACCAGGATATCCTCCCCTGTTTCCTTATCTTTAGTTGTTGACAGGGGAATGAAATTGGTCAGGGTATCGGGCCCGATAATGATAGCACTGGCATGAACCCCGGTGTTCCTTACAGAACCTTCCAACCGGCGGGCATATTCAACCGTCGAGCTTACAAGGGGATCATCCGATTTGAGGGCAGCTTGCAGTTCGGGCACGTACTTCAGTGCGTTTTCAATGGTTACGGCCTGGGGCTTGTTGTCTTTGTCGGGCAGACGGTCCGGGATGAGTTTGGCCAGCCGCTCTGCTTCCGACAGTGGAAGGCGCTGTACCCGGGCAACATCTTTTATCGCACTGCGGGCTGCCATGGTTCCGAATGTGATCACATGCGCAACATGGTCCTTCCCGTATTTGTTTTCCACATACTGCAACACCTTGCCACGGCCGTCATCGGCAAAATCTATGTCAATATCGGGAAATGAAGCCCTTTGTGGATTCAGAAAACGTTCAAACAACAAACCGTAGCGAATAGGATCTACCAGCGTGATTCCCAGGCAGTATGCCACAACCGATCCTGCAGAGGAACCCCTTCCGGGGCCCACCCATACGTCCATTTCCCGGGCAGCCCGTATAAAATCCGCCACAATCAGAAAGTAATCCGAAAAATTCATCTCGGAAATAGTTCCCAGTTCCATCTCAATACGTTCTTTCAGTTCCTGGGATACTGCCTGGTAAAGACGTTCGGCTCCCTGGTAAGTAAGGTGCCTTAGGTAGGCATCGGCACCGGAAAACACTTCTGGAATTGGAAAATGAGGCAGGATGGGCTTCCTGTTAAGACTGAAGGGCTCCACCTTATCGGCAATCTCAAGCGTTGTGGCCAATGCCTGGGGTATGTCGGCGAACAATTCAGTCATTTCCTGCCCTGACTTCAGGTATTCTTCCTCTGTATAGCGGATCTTGCGGTTTTCGTTGGAGACATCGTCATTTGTAGCCACACAGATAAGCCGGTCGTGCGCAGGCGCATCTTCATAATTGACGAAGTGAACATCATTGGTGGCTACCAGTTTCACCTGGTGTATCCCTGCAAGATCTACAAGATGGGGCTCGATCTGTTTCTGCAGGGTATAGCATTCCATGGCGTTCGGGGTGGTCAGCCTTGTTTTGTGACGCTGAAGCTCAATATAATAGTCGTCTCCGAACAAATCCTTGTACCATCTTACAAGACGAGATGCCTCATCCATTTTCCCGGCAAGGACGAGGCGCGGCAATTCTCCGGCCAGGCAGGCACTCATGGCGATCAATCCCTGGTGGTATTGTTTGAGCAGCTCATGATCTATGCGCGGTTTATAGTAAACCCCGTCTATCCAGGCCTGTGAAACGAGTTTTATCAGGTTCAAATATCCTTCATGGTTTTTGGCAAGCAGCACCAGGTGGCAGGTGGTGGCTTCTTCTTTGTTCTTCTTCAACAATCTGCCCTCAGGGGCCAGGTAGACTTCACACCCGACGATGGGTTTGACCAAAGGGTAATTGGCTGCTGTATTGAGAAACTCCTTTACACCAAACATGTTTCCATGATCGGTTATGGCTAGCGCAGGTTGTTTGTCGGCTTCTGCCTTGCCAAAAAGCTGCTGGATAAAAGCAGCTCCGTCAAGAATGGAATATTGTGTGTGAACATGCAGGTGAACAAAGGAGGACATGATGGATAATTATTTACGGATCAGTGATTTGCCTGTCATTTCAGCCGGGGTTGGAATATCCATCATATGGAGTATGGTGGGGGCGATATCGGCCAGGATACCGTCTTGCACCTCTTTCACTTGCTTGTCAACCACAATGAACGGGACCCGGTTCATGGAGTGGGCCGTATTGGGAGACCCGTCAAGATTCAACGCATTGTCTGCGTTGCCATGATCAGCCGTAATGATAACCGAATAACCGTTTTCCAGGGCTGTCTGGGTAACCTGGTAAGCCAGCCGGTCAATAACCTGTATCGCCTGGCAGATGGCTTCATATACCCCTGTATGGCCAATCATATCCCCGTTGGCAAAATTGAGAACAATGAAATTGTATTCTTTGCTGTTCAAGGCGATGATGATCTTTTCGGCCACTTCGGGTGCGCTCATTTCGGGTTTCAGATCATAAGTGGCCACTTTGGGAGAAGGGACCAGGATTCTGTCCTCCAGAGGAAAAACCTCTTCCCGTCCTCCAGAAAAGAAAAAGGTCACGTGCGCGTACTTCTCGGTCTCGGCAATCCTCAACTGCCTTAAGCCATTACAGCTGATGATCTCGCCTATGGTTTCCCGTACGTTCTCTTTGTCAAAAAGGATATGAAGACCTTTAAAGGTGTCATCGTAGGGAGTCAGGCAGCAATAATACAGGGGGATGGTATACATTCCGTATTCAGGCATGTTCTCCTGGGTCAGCACCCGGGTGATCTCACGGGCGCGGTCATTCCTGAAATTGAAGAATATCATGGCGTCGTCTTTCCCTATGGTCCCAACAGGAATACCCGCTTCATCCACACAGACAACAGGTTTGATAAACTCATCGGTAACACCCTGGCTGTAACTGGCTGCTATTCCTTCAACAGCTTTTCTGAATGGTGCGCCTATGCCGTGAACAGCCACGTCATAGCCTTGTTTGACCCGGTCCCAGCGTTTGTCCCGGTCCATGGTATAATAACGCCCGGTAACACTGGCAATTTTTCCAGTAGTGCGGGCCAGGTGGTCCTCCAGTTTTTGCACATATCCCTTTCCGCTCTGGGGGTCGGTATCACGACCGTCCATCAGGCAATGGACATAGACCTTTGACAAGCCGTATTCGTGTGCCATGTCAAGAAAAGTAAAGAGATGCTCCATGGAGGAGTGTACACCTCCCTCAGATACAAGGCCCATCAGGTGCAGCGCCTTGCCCGAATGCCTGGCATATTCGTAAACGGCTTTTACTTCCTTGTTTTCACGAATGGACCCATCCCGGCAAGCCCTGTTGATCTTGACAAGGTCCTGGTATACAATGCGTCCTGCGCCTATGTTCAGGTGTCCGACCTCAGAATTTCCCATTTGTCCATCGGGCAGGCCCACGTCTTCACCCGAGGTGCTCAGTGTACTGTGAGGATAAGCCTTACGGAGCTTTTCAATATGTGGCTGACCTGCAGTATATATTGCATTGGTGCGGTCCTGTTTTCCTTCTCCCCAGCCATCCAGTATCATTAAAAGTACATTTTTCATAGAAGCATAGATTATCCTGCAAAGGTACGAAAAGAATTTGTGTACCTTTGCCAAATATTATGAGCAGGAGAAACAACCAAAAAGCGAGATCTGCAGGTGACTACAGAAAGAAACAAGGCCCGAAGACATCCCGGCCTGTTGAGTACCAGGGAAAATTAAGCATGACAAGGGAAGGTTTTGCCTTCCTGCTTGTCTCTACGGCGGAGGGAGAAGCTCCGGTGGATGACATATTCATCCCGGCAAGGAAATTGGGAGGAGCGTTGCATGGGGACACAGTGAAAATTGCCGTGGTTCCGGGAAAATCAAGAGACGGACGCAAGGTGGAAGGTGCTGTGACCGAAATCCTGGAACGCTCCGCAAGGCCCTATGTGGGCATTGTCCAGGTAGTTGATAACCAGGCCTATGTTATTACAGAATCCAGGAATATGCCCTTTGACATACAAGTGGTCAAAGGAGGACTGAACGGGGCAAAAACCGGTCAGAAAGTTGCTGTACTGGTGTCCGGATGGGACAGGAAAGAACAAATACCCGTTGGAAGAATTGTCGATGTGCTGGGCAAACCCGGTGACAATACAACTGAAATGCACGCCATCCTGGCTGAATTCGGGCTTCCCTACAGGTTCGAAGAACAGGTGGAAAAAGAGGCCGGATTGTTGCGGGATGAAATACTACCCGAAGAAATTAGGGAACGGATAGATTTCAGGGGTGTTCCGACTTTCACCATAGACCCCTCCGATGCAAAGGATTATGACGATGCCTTGTCTTTCAGAAGAACCGGACCGGGAGACTCACTCATGGAAGTGGGGGTGCATATTGCCGATGTAAGCTATTATGTGGACCCGGGATCCCTGCTGGACCAGGCGGCCTATGAACGCGGAAACTCAGTTTACCTGGTAGACAGGACCATCCCCATGCTCCCGGAGAAGTTATCCAACCAGCTTTGCTCCCTGCGACCCCATGAAGACAAACTTTGTTTTTCTGCGGTTTTCCGTTTTGATCAGGATCATAATGTGGTTTCACGCTGGTTCGGGCGCACGGTGATCTGTTCTGCCTGCCGCATGTCCTATGAAGAGGCACAAGCTGTTTTGGATAAGGTGATAGATGTTCATACAAGTTCAGGGCCCATTCCGGAACCCATACGGGAGGGACTCTTTTTTCTTCATGCACTGGCACACAAGCTGAGAAAGGAACGGATGCACAGGGGTGCTATCGCTTTTGAAAGGCCCGAGGTTAAGGTACAGGTGGATGAAAAGGGAGTTCCCTTGAGCATACAGGTGATGGAACTGCTGGATTCCCACTGGCTCATAGAGGAATTCATGCTGCTGGCAAACCGCGAAGTGGCCGAATTCATCAATAAAAAGAAAGATAAGAAAACCGGGAAGGCCCCGACATTCGTGTACCGGGTGCACGAAGCCCCGGCAGAAGACAAAATAACAGCTTTCCGGAATTTTGTGCACCATTTCGGGTATGAAATGAAACAGACCAAAACGGTACGTGAGTATGCCAGGGAACTGAACCGGCTTTTGGAAAAAACAAAGGAAAAACCGGAGTCGGGAGGAATCATTATCATGGCGCTGCGTTCCATGGCACGGGCCCACTATACGACAAACAACGTGGGTCACTACGGCCTGGCCTTTGATCACTACACCCATTTCACATCTCCCATACGCCGGTATTCGGATCTGATGGTACACAGGCTGCTGCTGCATTATATGAATGGAGGAAAGAATGAATCCCAGGCAGATATGGAGGCACGTTGTACATATATTTCACAACGGGAACAACTGGCAACGGAGGCAGAGCGCGCAAGCATCAAATACAAAATGGTTGAATTCATGCAAGATAAGGTGGGCCGGGAGTTTGACGGCGTCATAACCGGTCTCACGGAGTGGGGGATATACGTGGAACTTGAACAGACACAGGTTGAGGGGATGGTGCCCTTGCGTGACATCCAGGATGATTACTATGTTTTTGATAAAGAAACGGTTACTCTTACCGGTACACACAATGGCACCCGCTATGTACTGGGTCAGAAGGTACGCATACGAGTTTCAAGGGCAAATCTTGAACAAAAGCAATTGGATTTTATTTTAATACAGTAAACAATGAAAAAAGGCACAATCTGGATTATTATCATCGCCATCATAGTGTTGGTGGTTATGTGGTTTGTCAGGATCAACAACAGGATGGTTGAAGCCCAGGAACAGGCTGTCCAGGCATGGGCCCAGGTAGAGAATGTCTATCAACGCCGTGCAGACCTGATCCCCAACCTGGTCAATACCGTCAAAGGGGCAGTGGATTTTGAAAAGAGCACTTTGGAAGCAGTCATAGAAGCCCGCTCACGTGCCACGTCAATCACGGTTGACCCCACTAATCTTACAGAAGAAAGCATGGCCGCCTTTCAGGACGCGCAGGACAACCTGAGCCAGTCACTGGGGCGTCTCATGGCAGTTGTGGAAAGATATCCCGAGCTCAAGGCGAATCAGAACTTCCTGGAACTGCAGGCACAGCTGGAAGGTACGGAAAACAGGATTGCCGTGGAAAGACGTTCTTTCAACCAGGTGGTTCAGGCTTACAACGTGCTGATCCGGAAGTTCCCGAATTCCATTGTTGCCAGCATAAGGAATTTTGAAAGCAAGGCTTATTTCAAAGCGGCCGAAGGAGCAGAAACCCCTCCTGTGGTAGCATTCTGATAAAAATTACATACCGGGGCTTTCCAACGGAATGGACTTTCCACCGGGGGTGATTAATGTGCAACCGGCCGGAGCCTCGCAGATGTGACCTATGATATCCAGGGTGTATTCTTTGCTCAGGGTCTCGTAACAGGTAAGCGGCAGGGTAAAAAGCATCTGAAAATCATCTCCTCCGTTGAGAGCGGCCACAAGCGGGGAAGGGTCGTTCCCGTTTGCCTGAGCATATTCAAAACATTCCCGGGCAATGGGGATTTTATCCACATATACTTTTGCGCCTGTTCCCGAAGCTTTTGCAATGCTTAAAACACCATTCGATAAACCATTGTATAGCAAACACATGGATGTTGGCACCATGTCGTCTTTTCTCAGGTTTTCCAGGAGTGCTGCCGGCAAGACGGGTTTCAGATATTGTTCCAGGATGTATTCATGTCCCTTAAGGTCAGGAAGCCTGTCTTTTCCTGCCTCTCCGTTAAAAACCCTTTTCTCGCGCTGCAGCAGCTGCAAACCCATATAAGCTCCGCCAACACTGCCGCTAAGACAGATAAGGTCGGTATCGCGGGCACCGCAGCGGCGTGTTAGCAGTCCGGCATTTCCTTCCCCTACCGCGGTGACAGCCACGCTCAATCCCGTATAGGAAGACTGGATATCAATAGCGGTGACATCCGCCCCGTACAGCCGCGCAGCTGCTTCAACGCCCATGAACAGCTCCTCCATGTCCTCCACGAAAAAACGCTGGGAAACACCTGTGCTGACAAGCAATTGGAGCGGGATGGCATTCATGGCCATAACCTGCCCCATGGCGTGAATGGCGGTTTTGTAACCTATGAATTTCAGGGGGAAATAGCTAAGGTCGAAGTCCACTCCCTCAAGAGACATTTTTTGAGCCGAAACGGTCAGTGCTTCATGAAAACAGGCGACCGAGGCGTCGTCCCCCACGCCTTGAAGCGTTGCTTCATTACTTGAAATAAAACGTGCTGAAAGCCTGTCAATCAACTCGTATTTACCCAATTCACGAATGGGTGTTTTCGGAGGTTGTTTTTTCTCGCTCATACCACAAAAGTACGGAAAAGATGGTATATTTGCGGGCTATGAAAGAAAATCAAAACGACATACTTAAAAAAATTGCAGAAAGTGAGTATGAGCAAGGTTTTGTGACGGATCTGGAACAGGAGGTTTTTCCGAAAGGGCTGGACGAAAACGTTATCAGGCAGATATCTTACAGAAAAGAAGAACCCGCATGGCTGCTTGAGTTTCGTCTGGATGCATTCAAAAGGTGGCAGACGATGAAAATGCCTGAATGGGCTCATTTGACAATACCACCCATTGATTACCAGGATATTATTTATTTTGCAGCACCAAGAAAAGGACCCGAGAACGCCGGTCCCGGGGAAATGGATCCCGCCCTGGCCGAAACATTCGACAAACTGGGCATACCCCTTCACGAAAGGAACGTATTGGCCGGCATGGCTGTGGACGCCATATTTGATTCTGTCTCTGTAAAAACAACCTTCAAGGAGACCCTTGCCGAGAAAGGGATCATCTTTTGTTCTTTTTCAGAGGCAGTAAGGGATTATCCATCCCTTGTAAGAAAGTATCTGGCCAGTGTGGTGCCTGTGGGAGACAATTTCTTTTCCGCTTTGAATTCCGCGGTATTTTCCGATGGATCATTCTGTTATATTCCAAAAGGAGTGCGTTGTCCTATGGAGTTGTCCAGCTATTTCAGAATAAATGCCCGTGGCACAGGTCAGTTTGAAAGGACGCTCATAGTGGCCGAAGAGGGATCGTATCTGAGTTACCTGGAAGGATGTACTGCTCCGCAGCGCGATGAAAACCAACTTCATGCAGCTGTGGTGGAAATTGTCGTGATGCAGGATGCCGAGGTGAAATACTCAACGGTGCAGAATTGGTATCCCGGAGATGCTACAGGGAAAGGTGGCATTTACAACTTTGTTACCAAAAGAGGCATCTGCAAAGGGACCAATTCCCGGTTATTCTGGACACAGGTGGAAACAGGGTCTGCCATCACATGGAAATACCCGTCCACCATTTTGCAGGGAGACAATTCTGTAAGCGAATTTTATTCGGTGGCAGTGACAAACAATTACCAGCAGGCCGATACCGGAACGAAAATGATCCATATCGGGAAAAACACACGCAGCCATATAGTAAGCAAGGGCATATCGGCCGGTTACAGCCAGAATTCATACCGCGGACTGGTCAGGATATTGCCAGGGGCAGAAAACGCAAGAAATCACTCACAATGTGACTCCCTGCTTCTTGGAGACAAATGCGGAGCCCATACGTTCCCCGTAATAGAGAACAGCAATGAGAGCTCCGTGGTGGAACACGAGGCAACCACTTCAAAGATCGGGGAGGACCAGCTTTTTTACTGTATGCAGCGTGGAATCGGCCCGGAAGATGCCGTGGGACTGATAGTGAACGGCTATGCCCGGGAAGTGTTGAATAAGTTACCCATGGAATTTGCCGTTGAGGCGCAAAAACTGCTAAGCCTCTCGCTGGAGGGGACTGTTGGATGATGAAAGAGTTTTTTAACCTGTACAACATTTTTTTCGTTATAGGAGGCCAAGGCATATCTTACCTTGAATTTTTTGCCGTCCTCTTCGGGCTGACCTCGGTGCTGCTGGCCAGCCTGGCACGTTCCATTAATTATTGGATAGGCTTTGTGTACACGGCCCTGCTTTTTATGATGTTTCTTCAGAAAAACCTGTATACCAACATGTTATTACAGCCTGTTTCACTGGGGATCAACATCTATGGATTGTACCGCTGGACCAGGCCCCGTCAGGATGAAAAGAACAAGAAAAACCAGCTCAGGATAACGTTTCTCAACAACCGGCAACGGGTCATATATGTTTTCCTGTTAGCCTGTATAGTGCTGGTCTGGGGATTTGTTCTGACAAAACTTCATTTCATTTCACAAGCGTTTCCACCCGCAAGGACACCGTATCTGGACTCGTTGGTAGCCGGTCTGATGCTCATGGCGCAGATCCTGGCGGCCCAAAAAAAATGGGAGTGCTGGATTTTCTGGGTGGCCTTGAACATAGGGAATGTAATTCTGTATGTGTCTGCTGGACTGGTATTTATGCCAATAGTTGCTGTATGCTACCTGGCCTTGAATATTATTGGGGTGTTTCACTGGAAGAAGGAGTGGGAAAAACAAAAAATGTTATGTTAAGCATTAAAGATTTACATGTAAAAATCGGGGACAAGGAAATCCTCCGTGGAATAAACCTGGAAATAAAGCAGGGAGAGATTCACGCGATCATGGGACCGAACGGGTCCGGGAAATCCACCCTGGCGGCTGTGCTGGCAGGCAGGGAAATGTTTACTGTTACCGGAGGATCAGCCCATTTTATGGGCCAGGATTTGTTTGCGATGGCTCCGGAGGACAGGGCACGAATGGGGCTATTCCTCGGATTCCAGTATCCGGTGGAGATACCGGGTCTGACCAACGTGAATTTTATGAAAGCTGCCGTCAACGAACAAAGAAAATATAAAAACCTGCCCCCGTTGTCTTCAGCGGAATTTCTCAAGGTCATGCGCGAAAAAATGAATGTTGTGCAGATGGATCCCTCTTTTGTGGGCAGGGGGGTGAATGTGGGTTTTTCGGGGGGAGAGAAGAAGAGAAATGAAATATTTCAGATGGCCATGCTGGAGCCGAAACTTGCTTTTCTGGACGAAACCGATAGCGGGCTGGATGTGGACGCACTGCGTATTGTTGCGCAGGGTGTCAATCAATTGAAAACAGAGGAAAATGCTTTTGTGGTCATAACACACTACCAGCGCCTGCTCGATTATATTGTGCCCGATATTGTGCACGTGATATACAAGGGTCAGATTATCAGGACGGACGGAAAGGAGCTAGCCACTGAAGTTGAAACCATGGGATACGATCACATTATTAATCAGTCATGACACAATATACCTATATGCCGGAAGTAAGGCATGTTTTCCGCTGTACTGTTCCCGACGGGAATATCAGGCAGGTATTCCTGGTGGACGGGGTCTTGCAGGAGCTGGAGAACGATGTGAAAGGTGTCGTTCTTGAAAAAGGACCAGACCAGATGGGCCTGCGGATGCATATCAGCGGGGACCATTCAGACGAACCCATCCAGATCATCAGCGTGCGTAGCGAGGACCTGCCCGAGCCGCTTGAGTTTTCCAATTACTGGGAACTTGCAGCTGGCGCATCTGCACAGGTGATAGTCTGTGATCATACGCTGCATGAACACCTGTTCAGGACATTCCGTTTTTCTTATATCAAACTCGGCCAGGGGGCAAGGCTGGATATACTGTTCATGCAGAATGAACACGAGAAGTCCAGGTACTGGCTTGATCTCAAAGCAGATCTTGGCAGGGATTCGCAACTGGATTGCCATATCCTGAGCCTTTTCGGAGGGACCATATACAACAAGCTGTATGTGTCTATGCCGGAGACGGGAGCTGCCTGTTACCTGGACGGTCTTTACCTGGCAGACAGGGAGCAGGAAATCCATTACGATATATCAGTACGTCACGAGAGCCAGGGGTGTCAATCGCGCCAGCTGTTCAAGGGCATCCTGGACAACCAGGCACGGGGTTCATTCAACGGGTCCATCTATGTGGCTCCCGGTGCGCAAAAAACAGAAGCATACCAGGCAAATCACAACCTGCTCCTGACCCGTCAGGCAAAGATCACCACCAAGCCTCAGCTGGAGATCTATGCAGATGATGTGAAATGTTCACATGGGGCGACCATTGGACGCCTGGACGAGCTGGGTCTCTTTTATCTCCGTTCACGGGGGATTTCCCTGGCAGAAGCTCAGATGATACAGCAGATGGCTTTTGTCCAGGATGTGCTGGACCGTGTACGCACCAGTTCCATCAGGTCAAGATTGGAAAAGATGGTGGAAAGCAGGTTACGCGGCGAATTCACCAGATGTTCCCATTGCACCATGCACTGTTGTTAAAATTTTGTGCATATCTTTTTATGTGTTTGCTGTTAATCACGGTCGTTTAAACTAACTTGCAATTCCCTTTTCCGATGAGGAAAAACCTTTAATTAGTAACCTTCTTATTTATAGCGTGATGGATTCTGATGTAAAGAATGCAAAGGCCATTTTTCCCTATGAGGAAGCTTTGGCCAAAACAAAGGAGTACTTCAAAGATGATGAACTGGCCGCCTCGGTCTGGATCAACAAATATGCCATGAAAGACTCTTTTGGGAACCTTTACGAATGCACGCCCAAAGACATGCACCAGAGGCTGGCCGCGGAATTTGCCAGGATAGAGAAGAAATATCCGAATCCCATGAGCCAGGAGGAGATATTTCATTTGCTGGATCATTTCAAATACGTCATTCCGCAGGGAGGCCCCATGTCTGGTATAGGGAACGACCATCAGATAGCTTCTTTGTCCAATTGTTTTGTGATCGGCCATGAAAGACCCGCTGATTCCTACGGAGGAATACTCAAGATTGATGAAGAACAGGTTCAGTTGATGAAACGCCGGGGAGGCGTGGGGCACGATCTGTCTCATATCCGTCCCGGGGGATCTCCAGTGCTTAACTCGGCCCTGACATCAACAGGGGTGGTTCCCTTTATGGAAAGGTATTCCAACTCGACACGGGAAGTCGCGCAGGACGGAAGGCGCGGGGCGCTCATGCTCTCCATATCCATAAAACACCCCGACGCGGAACAGTTCATTGATGCCAAGCTGGAACAGAACAAGGTGACAGGAGCCAATGTATCGGTAAAGATTGATGACGATTTCATGAAGGCTGCCTTGTCAGGGAAACCATATACCCAGCAATACCCGACAGACGCTGTCACTCCGAGGTATAAAAAGGAAATCGATGCCGCTGCCCTGTGGAAAAAGATTATCTGCAACGCCTGGAAATCGGCAGAACCCGGAGTACTCTTCTGGGATACCATACTGCGTGAATCCGTTGCAGACTGCTATGCGGACCTGGGGTACAAAACGGTCAGCACCAATCCCTGCGGTGAAATACCACTCTGTCCTTATGATTCCTGCCGTCTGATAGCCATCAACCTGTTCTCATACGTGGACAGGCCCTTTACACCAGAGGCAAGGTTCAATGTCACCCTTTTCAAGAACCACGTGATGAAAGCAATGCGGCTGAATGATGACCTGGTGGACCTGGAGATGGAAAAGATTGAAAGGATCATAGACAAGCTGGACAAGGATCCCGAAGATGAAGTGATCAAGAGGACAGAAAGGGAATTGTGGCTCAAGATCAAGGAAAAAACGCTGGGAGGCAGGCGTACCGGCCTGGGCATTACGGCAGAAGGAGATATGCTGGCAGCCCTTGGCCTGCGCTATGGATCGGAAGAGGCCATCCAGGTGGGAGTGCAGGTACAGAAAACACTGGCCCTGGCAGCATATCGCTCTTCGGTGATCATGGCACAGGAAAGAGGACCTTTTCCCATATACGACGCCAACCGGGAATTGCGAAATCCCATGATTGAGCGTATACGCCAGGAAGATGAGGAACTGTATAAGCAGATGATAAAGACCGGGCGAAGGAATATTTCCATGTTAACGATAGCCCCGACCGGTACCACAAGCCTGATGACACAAACCACCAGTGGAATTGAACAGGTGTTCATGCCTGTATATCAGCGTCGTAAAAAAGTCAATCCAAACGATAAGAACGTAAACGTATCGTTTACCGATAAACTGGGAGATGCATTTGAAGAATACAATGTGTTCCACCACAAATTCCTTGACTGGGCAGAGATCAACGGCTATGACCGGAAAAGGGTAATGCAGATGAGCAAGGAGGACCTGCAGAAGCTGGTTGAGGAATCGCCCTACTATAAAGCGACATCAAATGATGTCGACTGGGTGGCCAAAGTCAAGATGCAGGGACAATTGCAGAAATGGGTGGATCATTCCATAAGCGTTACGGTGAACCTGCCTTCCGACATATCGGAAGAAATGGTGGCCAAAGTATACAAAACTGCCTGGGAATGGGGATGCAAGGGCATAACAGTATACCGCGACGGAAGCCGTACGGGAGTGCTCGTATCTGCAGATTCACCTGAGAAAGGCGGGAAAATGATGAAGTCCATGCCAAAGGAAAGACCGGTGGAACTGGAGGCGGAAGTCATCCGGTTCAAGAATGCCAATGAACAATGGATCGCCTTTGTGGGGCTGTATGAGGGAAGGCCTTACGAGATCTTTACCGGTAAGCTTGACGAAGATACCCGTGTCATTCCCAAATCAATTACCATGGGAAAGGTTATTAAGGTGGTAGAGCCCAAGGGATCCCGCTATGATTTCAGCTTCATTGACAAATACGGGTACCCCAATACAGTGGGAGGCATTTCCCACATGTTCAACCAGGCTTACTGGAATTATGCCAAACTGATATCGGGCGTTTTGCGTAACGGACTTCCGGTAGAAGAAGTGGTCCACCTGGTATCTTCGCTGGAACTTGACAGCCAGACCATCAACAACTGGCGGACAGGCGTGGAAAGAGCCCTTAAGAGATACATCCCCAACGGCACAAAGGATTCCTCGGGCACGGAATGTGAAAAATGCGGCGAACGGAACCTGGTATACCAGGAAGGCTGCCTGTTGTGCATGAGCTGCGGTTACTCCAAATGCAGTTAAAGGAATTTCCATGGCCACAACCGTAGCATATCCTTTTTCCAAAATAAACATGGGATTGCACGTGCTTGAAAAAAGGGCAGACGGCTACCACAACATTGAAACACTTTTCTTTCCGCATTCACTAAGCGATATCCTGGAAATTACCGATGTTCCCGGCGCTCCGCAGGATGTACAGCTTTTTCTTTACGGGCTTCCGGTTACAGGGCCTTACGACGCCAACCTCTGCGTTAAGGCTTACCGCCTGCTTGCAGAGCGTTACAAGCTGCCCCCGGTACATATACATCTCTACAAGCAGATTCCTCCGGGATCAGGCCTGGGTGGCGGGTCTTCTGACGCCGCAGCCTGTTTGCAGATACTGAACAAGCACTATGATCTGGGACTGCGTCATGAGGAATTGCTATCTCACGCCATACGGCTGGGCAGTGATGTGCCTTTCTTCATCCAGTCAACGCCCCCGCTGCCATATTTCGCTTCCGGAAAAGGGGAGGTGCTTGAGCCGTTTTCCCTTGATTTGAGTGCTTACAGGATTGAATTGCGTTTCCCGCCTGTTGTTATTTCCACCGCCGAGGCTTACACAGCCATCAAACCTGACAGTAACCGGGTGCCATTGCGGGACCTGTTGCGGCAACCGGTTGATACATGGAGGGATGCTATCAGAAATGATTTTGAAACATTCGTGTTTCAGAAATACCCGGGAACCATTCAATACAAGCAGTCTCTTTATGAAGAAGGAGCTATGTATGCCTCCATGACAGGAAGCGGTTCTGCTTTTTTTGGACTTTTCAAAATCTAGGATTCCGGATTTGTTCTTATCTTTACCGTACATATGGGATTGTATTATCAAGAGCAATTTAAGAACGGGGCGCAGATTGTTGTCTGGGAAATAACAGAAACCGAGGAGCAATTACAGGAAATATGTACCCTTCCCAATGAAGAAAGGGAAGAACTGTCTTATATCACCAATCCGCAGCGCCGGTTGGAGCGGCTTGCCGTAAGGGCCATACTCCATACCCTTTTCCAGGAAAAAGTATACCTGGGGTATCATGAAAACGGACGGCCGTTTCTACAAAACTCTATCATAGAGCTGAGCATAGCCCATACCCGCCGTTTTGCCTGTGTCCTGACACACCCGGAAAACAACGTGGGAATAGACATTGAATTGCTTGACCGCAATTTTACAGCGGTTGAAAAAAAAGCCATCGGGGATGACGAAAAAAATTTCCTGTCAGATAAACCCGAGGTCCGCAAATTGCAACTTGCTTTGATATGGTGCGCCAAAGAGGCCTTGTTCAAATACATGTCTCAGCCCGATGTGGATTATATCGAGCAAATGAGAATTGACAAGATCGTTCCCCGGGAGACAGGAGAGATAGATGCGGTTTTTTATCAGAGGGACGGTATTGAGGAAGACTTTACCCTGGAATACAAAGTGCTGGACGACCACGTCATGGTGTGGCTGGTTGGTTGAACAACGCGGTGTACTTTTCTACAAAAAAAGCAGGATGATAACTCATTTTGGCGATGCGCAACCCCATGTCACCTGAATCGTCCTCTCGGTTTATATATTCAACATGGGGATATTTTTCCATCGCATAACGGACAAAGAGCTGGTTGATTGCCTGGTAAGCACCCCTGAATTCCTGGAATGCCTTTTCCACATGCACCAGCCATGTGTTTTTGGTCAGCAGTTCCCCCAGGGTATAGGCAACAATCTTTCCGTCTATCAGGATCATCAAACCTTCCAGACCCAGTTCCCCGAATGAGTTGAAAGCCCTGTGCACGGCACAGGTCTCCTGTTCCAGCCCCACATCCTGGTTACAGCCCATGAGCCGACACCATTCATCATTCATTGCCAGGCAGGCAGGGATATCTTCCAAGCGTATCTGTCTGGCTTCAAACTCCCTGTATTCATTCAGGAAAGAGTTCAGGTGATTCCTTTTGGCCTGGAATTTCTTACCTGTCAAAAGAGCCAGGTCGGAGGCATTGTAGATATAATCGAAGGTATCCCTGAAGGATTGTACTTCAACGTGGGCAGGCTCCCGGGCGGCCAGTTGTCCGGCTTCTTCTGCAGAAAGCACACCAACGCTGAAAGGTGCGTCTTTTGAAAAAGCAGAGAGGATCTCCACGGCTGTTCCCGCGGCAACAGGACCATGCAGGCTCATGGGATATAAATAATGAAACGGTTCTGCCAGATTCCTGTGGCTTCTTATCAGCAACAGCTCATCTCCGAGACTGGAGAAAACGCTGAAATCTGTGTGGTAAATCCCCGACCACATGAACAAGGTGGCAAAACTGTACTCGGAGGCAGCTTTCCCGGCTTTGGCCAGGTACGGCTTAATGATGCCCTGATCAATCAGGGTAAGGGGTTTGAATGAGTCCATATTCAACAATTATTCATTCAGCCAGGATTGCAATTGCTCCAGCAAAGCCTCTCTCATGGATTGTGGCAGCGTACCTATGCGGGCACGGTGACTTCCCCCGGGTTGCACATAATACAATACATTTTGTTTTCCGGGGTCCGGAACGGCAGCTGCAGTCCACGGATCCCATTCGCCGTAGATGAAAACCAGGCGGGCATCGCTCTTTTTTACAAAATCACGTTGCAAGCGGTACATAGATTTATTGAAGAAGGGTTTGTAAAAATCCGGCAAAAAAAGATCTTTCAGATATCGTTCCGCACTTTTCAGCTCCATGGCAGGATATTTCTTGGTAACCCATTTTCCGGCAACTTGTTTTTTCACCGTATCCTGTTCAGCTTCCTTTTCAGGTTTTTCTTGTTTGCTGAAAAGGCCTTTCTTTGCTTTCTCGGGAATAAAACGTGTGCGGGTTGTTTTGAAACGGAATGGCTTGGTGTCATAACCGTAATAACCCAGCTCCCGGGAAGCCTGTATGAAGAAGGGCAGTGTGGGAGAATCCCTGACAAAGTAATCCGGAGAAGCGACTTGTAACAGGTGGGCAAAAAGAACGGTGTCCTGAGCTGTAAGGTCCGGGATTGTCTCCGGATCAGTACCCCATTGCCAGAATGCAAAGGAATATTCAAGCACGCAGTAGTCAAATATCTCATTCACGGGCCGCGTGAAATGCAACCCCGTTGTATCACAGAATTTCTCGAAAAGGGGCATAAGACTGTCCCTCCGAACCAGGACCTCTTTCTGGAAATCAAGCACTTTCTTACGGGATTCGGGAGTTCCGGCCTTACGGGCTATGAAAGGCTCGTGTCTTCCATCCTCCACGCCCTGGCAAAGAGGGGCCACATAACAAACAGTGACATCTACATCGTCGGGATAAAGGGTACGATACATCAAGGCGGTCTGACCTCCTTTGCTGATGCCTGTGGCAATCCATTTGCCGGGGTAAAGCGCTGCAAGGCTTTCCCTGATCTTGTGCAGGTCAGTCATGGCTGCCCTTACGTTCAGGTATTCCCACCTGCGGGGGGACGGGACTGATTCTCCAAAATACCGGTGTTCCACAACGATCAGGTTGGCATTCAGCAGTCGGGACAACTCTTCCCTGTATCCCGGCCTGGAGGCATAATCCGCGCCATATCCTTCTGTCACCAATACGGTTGGACGATCGTATCCGACGTGCATTATAAAAACACGTTGTTCAAAAAACCCATATATGATGTCATCATGGTTGACCATCTGGCGCATGCGTATGCCGTACTTTTCTTCAAATTCAGTGCTTTCCAGTCCGAAAACCTCGGTAACCCCCTCGATGGCTGAAAGCTGCATTTCAAGGCCCGAGCGGGATGTGCGCGGCGTTTGTGAAAGTGCGGGAGAAAGGTTGGTAAATAAAGAAAGAAGGACAGGAATGATGATGTATTTAAGATGTTTCATGAAAGATGTGGTTATTTGTCAATCAAATGGTGGGACAATCCGGGACGCCTGGAAAGGAAGGAGTCTTCAAAAGTGACATTGGGTATTTGAATTTTTGTTTGCGTGGCCGGAGCAACCTGTGCGCTCATGCCAGCCAGCGACAAAGCACGTGCCAGCAGCGCTTCACGGGGGTCTCCCAGGGGATAGACATTGCCCAGCAGAACGTCTTCTTCACGGTAAGTGGGTGTGAACCCATTCTTAAAATCTGTGATGCCTTTGGAATTGGCATACTTGTACACTATGGGCTGTGTTCCCCAGTTGCTTATACGCGTATTCTCCTCGGGATGAAATACCATGGCAGCCGTGTATTTTCCTCTTGTAACACCTCCAATCATGATCACATTCATATAGGGATCAAGCCCGCAGATGGTCAGCTCCGAGGCGCTGGCAGTATTCTTTCCTGTCAGGATGAAAACCCGCGACAGGTTCAGGTTGAGGCGTGTTTCGGAAAACCCGGGAAAGTATTCGTAAAGCATGTCATTCCGGTTGTTGTCTTTCCAGTATTTCTGGTACAGGTCGTTCCAGGTTTTGGTGATCAGCACCGTTTTACCATCCAGACACCCGGCAGGAGCCAGCACACCGGCCAGCGCCCGGGCCGTGCTCAGGTATCCGCCCAGATTGTACCTAAGGTCCAGGACAATGTCGGTTACTCCTTCATCTTTGAATTTCTGGAATACCGGGAAGAACAAATCTTCTGAACCCCCGAAGAAATCGGTATAACATATGTACCCCACTTTATTGGCACCATCAGTAATGGTGGTATGGGCTATCACCGGATTCAGGCTTTGCTTGCGGGCGGTCAGAGAAACTGTGCCGGCCTTGTAGACGGTCCCATCCTTGAGCTCCCCCAAGGTCAGCTCCAGCGCGGGTGCATAGAAGAGCGTGGTATAATTGTCTTTGGTGATGGCTTTTCCGCCGGCTTCAACAAAAATGGTACCACGTTGAATCCCGGCTTCTGCTGCAGGTGTCTGAGGATATACATACTGGACCATGGCAAAATAATTGCCGGTATTGGAGAAAGTGCCAAAGGCCAGGGAATAGCCGAAAGTTGTTTCCACCCCTTCTCCTCCTTCCAGCAGGCTCTGGACATCATCAGTTATGAAAGACCAGCGGTCCTCGGTGCGGTAACACAACTTCTCAAAAAATTCGAACTCATCGAATTCATAACGTACATCCAGCGTGTCGGGTATTTGCTTTTCCCAGAGGTATACTTCTTCCATCAATTCAAGCATATACTTGTTTACCTGCTGTGTTATCAACGGGGCTTCTTCCTTATCCGGTTCCCTCTGCCTTTCGCAGGACACGAATAGCAAAAGAAGGGTTGTAAGCAAAAAGAGTTTCCTTGTCATAAAAGTAGAATATCCCGCTAAAGTACAAATTTTTATTCTTTACCTTTGCACAAAACATACCAAGACAGAGGATGAAGAAGAATAATTTTGTAGAAGAACTTACCTGGAGGGGTATGATCCACGACATTATGCCGGGTACCGAAGAATTGCTTAACAAGGAAATGACCACTGCCTATGTAGGTATTGATCCCACAGCCGATTCACTGCACATAGGTCACCTGGTAAGTGTAATGATGCTGAAACATTTTCAGGTTGCCGGACACCGTCCCATAGCCCTGATAGGCGGAGCGACCGGAATGATAGGGGATCCATCCATGAAATCTTCAGAAAGAAACCTTCTGGATGAAAAGACGTTGAGGCACAACCAGGAATGCATCAGAAAACAATTGATACGCTTTCTTGATTTTGATGATGCCAAGCCTAACGGAGCCCTGTTACTGAACAATTATGACTGGACAAAGGATTATTCTTTCCTCCATTTTGTCCGTGACATTGGCAAGCATGTTACGGTCAATTATATGATGAGCAAGGAATCTGTACGCAAAAGGCTTTCGGGGGAAGAAACAGATGGGATGTCCTTTACCGAATTCAGCTACCAGCTTTTACAGGCTTACGATTTTCTTTATTTGTACAGCAATTATGGATGTAAATTGCAGATGGGCGGATCTGATCAGTGGGGCAACATCACCACCGGTACGGAGCTCATACGGAGAAAACAGGGCGGAGAAGGCTATGCGCTGACTTGCCCGCTGATCACCAAATCGGACGGGGGCAAGTTTGGAAAAACGGAATCGGGCAACGTGTGGCTTGACCCCGGGAAAACCACTCCCTACGCGTTTTATCAGTTCTGGATGAACGTCAGCGACGAAGATGCAGGGAAGTACATCAAGATATTCACCCTGCTGCCCAGGGAAACCATAGAAAAACACATGGAAGCCCACAGGTTGGAACCGCATAAAAGGCTACTGCAAAGCGTTTTGGCCGAATATGTAACAAAGATGGTACACGGAGAAGAAGAATATAACAAATCTGTTACGGCGTCCCGGATTTTGTTTGGGGGAGGCACAAGGGAACAACTTATGGTCATGGATGAGGGTACTTTCCTGTCTGTTTTTGACGGAGTACCGCAATTTGAATTGCCCGCCAGTGAACTTCCCCTGACTGTAGTTGATTTGCTGGCAGTGCGGACATCTGTCATGCCGTCCAAGGGGGAATGCCGTAAATTGATCCAGGGCGGAGGGCTGAGCCTTAATAAAGAAAAGGTTGTGTCTGCTGAAATGATGGTAGACAGATCCATGCTCCTCCAGGGCAAATACCTGCTGGTACAGAAGGGAAAAAAGAATTATTTCATCATAAAAGCCAGTTGATCATGAAAGCACCGGAAGCAGTTGTGAACACCCGGCAATTGAAGGTGTCACGTCAGATACAGAAAGATCTTTCGGAGATCTTCCAGTCAAAGTCCTTGGGTACGTTTAACGGAACCATAATCTCTGTGGTGCACGTCCGGATCAGCTCCGACCTGTCCGTGGCGCACGCGTGGATAAGTGTGTTTCCATCCGATAAGGCCACGGAAGTTTTAAAGCAGGTACAGGAACAGACCCGGACCATTCGCGGAGAGCTGGGACGTCGAGTTCGCAGACAATTGCGAATTGTACCGGAACTTGTCTTTTTCCTGGATGATTCACTAGATTATGCAGAGCACATAGAGGAATTGCTGAAGAAATAAACAAGCCATAATTTTGAAACTTGCCTTTTTCATTGCCTGGCGGTATTTGTTTGCCAAGAAATCAAGGCAGATCATCAATGTGATATCTGCCATTAGTGCCACGGGGATAACCCTGGGGACCATGGCTTTGGTGGTGGTCATGTCTGTCTACAACGGCTTTGACAACCTGGTAAAGGGTATGTACCATACCTTTGATCCGGACCTTCTCATTAAAAGCGCGGAAGGAAAAACCATTTCCGGACTGCAAGATTTTGGTGAGCTGAGGGAGGACGGGCGTGTGGCGGCTTTCTGCCCGGTCATTGAAGAAACGGTGTTTCTGCAGTACAGGAACCAGCAAGCAGTGGCCACCATGAAAGGAGTGGACAGTGTTTTCATAGCCACTTCTCCATTGAGGGAGCATATCATTAGCGGCACATTCCATGTGTATTTTGGAGAGGTGGAAGAGGCCGTGGTGGGAAGAGGCCTGGCAAATAACCTGGGCATGAACGTTGCTTTTGTGGATCCTTTATGGATCTACTATCCCCGAAAGGATGCCGTTTTTTCCCCGCTCAATCCCATGGCCTCCCTCAAACGGGAAAAACTCTTTCCGGGAGGAATTTTTGCTGTCGAACAGCGATACGATGCCGACCATATCCTGGTCTCCCTGGAAACGGCCCAAAGGCTTCTGGATTACCAGGACAGGTTCTCACATGTGGAGATACGCGTGAACGGGAAAAAGGCCCTCAAATCGCTTAAAAAAGACCTGGAAACAAAGCTCGGCCCTTCTTATACCGTGCAGACCAGGTACCAGCAAAACGAAACCCTTTATAAAATGATGACGACAGAAAAGGTCATCATATTCTTATTGCTGGGTTTCATCCTGGTGATCATTTCTAGCAACGTTCTCAGCTCCCTGAGTATGCTCATCCTGGAAAAAAAGGAAGACATTGCGGTCCTTGCCAGCATGGGAGCGCGTCCCGGTCTCATAAGCAGGATATTTGTCATGGAAGGATGGCTCATTTCAATCCTGGGCTGGGCTGCCGGTATGACACTGGGTTTGTTGCTGTGCTTTATCCAGACGCGATTCGGCGTGATTTCCCTCCCGGGAAGCTTTATTGTAACGGATTATCCTGTAGATGTCCAGTGGACAGACATGCTCCTGGTTTCGTTGACCGTCCTGGGAATAGGATTCCTGGCGGCTTACGCTCCGGTGCGCTCCGTTTTCAACAAGGCTATTTCGCTGGCATACCCCGGTAACTCATTGGGTGTTTCCAGGTAAAAAGGAAGATGCCGCAGGGCCGGATGATTTATCACCTTACGGAGCGTTTCAATGCCCAGGTATCCGTTGCCTATGGTTTCGTGCCTGTCCTTATGGCTTTGGAAAGGATTCTTGGTGTCGTTGATATGGATTGCCTTCAAGCGATCCAGGCCGATTACCCTGTCAAATGTTTCCAGCACCTGGTCCGTATTGCCCTTGATGTCATAACCGGCATCAAACACATGACACGTATCCAGGCAGACGCCCAGCCTGTCCTTCACATGAACACGGTCGATTATGGACCTGAGTTCCTCGAAAGTCCTGCCGATTTCGGTCCCTTTTCCGGCCATGGTTTCCAGCAGGACCCAGGTGGTCTGCTCTTCGGTGATGGCTGCATTCAGGGCTTCTGCTATCAGCTCTATGCCTTTTTCCACCCCTTGCTGCACGTGACTTCCCGGATGCAGGTTATACAGGTTCCCCGGTGTGAACTCCATCCTGAAAAGGTCATCCATGAGGGTGTAGCGTGCGAATTCCCGGATACGGTCTTCGGCAGCGCACAGGTTCAGGGTATAGGAGGCATGTGCCAGGATGGGACCTATGTCGTTTTGTTCTGAATATTCCAGGAAGGCAGATACATCTTCCGGATCTATGGGTTTTGCAGTACCTCCGCGGGGATTGCGTGTGAAGAACTGAAAAGTGTTGGCTCCGATCTGAACGGCTGTCTTGGCCATGGAGAGGTAGCCTTCTGATGCGGAAAGGTGGCATCCGATGCGGAAATCGCTGGTCTTTGAAGTGGTCGTCATATTATAGGTTTAAAATTACTTGTGGCATGCAGTCTTATCTGTTCTCCCTTTTTCAAGGGAATATCTATATACGGTTCTTTTATGCGGCGGAAATTTTTTGGTACTTTCAGCCGGAAGGTGTTGTCAGCAATTGCCCTGATAATAATTTCACGCACCTGTCCTTCTTCCCAGGAGCAGGACACCATGGCGCCTCCCTGTACACAGAGACCAGAGAATGACCCCGCCTCTTTCCATGCTTCGGGAATGGCCGGCAGTAAGTGTATGAACCCCCGGTGGCTCTGGAGCAACATTTCTGCAATGCCCGAACATGCCCCAAGATTACCGTCGATCTGGAAAGTGGGATTGGATGAAAAACCATTGGGATATCTTCCCGGACGAAGCAGGGTAACATGTGCAACAGAGCGGTCCAGGTAAGGGGAAACACTTTTTTCCAGGGCGGGGGAAGTCAGGGCACCCAGGATCCTGAAGGCACCCTCACCATCGCCGAGTCTGGCCCTCAGGTTCATGTTCCACGCCATTTGCCATGCCGAACCGCCGTAACCTCTTCTTTCCAGCGTGTTGCGACAGGCTTCCAGCAGCAGGGTGTCTTCCGGGGTAATGTCTGTACCGGGAAACAGTGCATAAAGGTGTGGCATATTGCGCAGACGTGTGTCTTCTTCGGGATAATCATAGAGCCATCGCTGCAGGTTTCCGGTAGCACTGATCCTATCCGAAGGTAACCGGTCCAGGGCTTCCTCCAGTTGGTAGACCAGGGGAAAATCGTCCGTGTTCATCAGGATCCTGTGGGCAGAAACCACATTTGAAAATAATTCCCGTATTGTCTGGACATCACTTGCAGAGCCCATGCAAAGGTATAGCGGAACGGACAATGTGCCCTGTTTCTTTTCATCCACCATATAGAAAAAGTTTCCGTAAGACATGGAAGGAGCGGGAACCCACCACCCCTGGCGGGGCTCTTCCATGAGTGTGGATAAATAGAAAAGGGCGGCTTCTTTCATTACCGGGTACAGCTTTTCCAGCAGGTCTTCATCCAATGTATAGCAGTAATGGTTCCATATATGGGCACATAGCCAGGCACCGGCCGCGTTATAAGCGGACCATGCCGTTTGGACACCGGGAGCTGTATATCCCCAGACGTTGGTCCTGGAGTGCACCACCCATCCCGGGGCGTTGTAATATTCCCTGGCTGTTTCGCTTCCCATTTCAGCCAACCGGGCGGTAAGATCAAGGAGGGGAATATGCAGCTCGGCAAGGTTGGTTTTCAAGGCAGGCCAGAAATTCATCTGGAGGTGCATATTCAGATCATAGGCGCCGTTCCAGGGTGTCTGGACAGCAGGGGTCCACAAACCCTGCAAATTGGGTGGAAGTGATCCCGGGCGTGTGGAAGAGATGAGGAGGTACCTCCCGTACTGAAAGTAAAAGTCCGAGGAATCGGGCAATTGTACATGAGCCCTGCGAAAAAGAGACTGGTACCTGTCCACATGGTTGCGTTTCAATTCAGGATACGACAACCCGCGAGCCAGCATGGCCAGGGAATCTGCCCGTCTGATGTACGAAGAGTCCCTTTTCAGGTCCATGGCCTGGTAGTGGTAATTTGTGGCTGCAGAGATGATCAGGGTCGCCCGGGTGGCACCGGACAGGATGATGGAGTCGTTGGCAAAGGATAACTTACCGCCTCCCGACGGAATGATATCCATGCGTGTGTAGTAGCGCATGCCCTCCACATCCTCTGCCCCCGAGCTCAATGTGCCTTCCATGAACAGGGAATTGCCGCTGGTATAGACCCGGTATCTTTCCGGACGCGTGAAGGTGGACCGGAAGGTCAGTTCGTTCGGCTGGGATGCGGTAAGGTGCATGACCAGTATATCGTTGTCCAGCGAAGTGAAGCATTCCCTGGTATATGTTATGCCTCCCAGTTCAAAGGACGTGAATGCGGTTGCGGTGGATATATCCAGCATCCTGTCATAGTCCTCGGCCCGGGTCGGGGGGTAGTCATAAGAAAAATCCAGTACCGCGGAACCCAGGACCTGGTAACTCCCAAAGGTTTTTTTGGTTCCGCTGCTCCCTTCCGAACCGGATGTGCGTGCGGTGAAATAACGGAACATAAGCTCCTGTGCTTGGGCGATACGTTCTTTGTAAAGCAGTTCCCGTACCACGGGCAGTATGCGGTGTGCGCCTGTCCGCAGGTCATCAGCAGGGGATCCCGACCAGAGAGAGATCTCGTTAAGAATAATATTTTCAGTGGCGATACCTCCGTCAGGCATGGCACCAAGCCTGCCGTTACCCAGGGGTAACCTTTCTTCGCAGATACCTGCAGGCTTGTCATAATCCAGGAAAAAACCCTGTACAACGTCAGGAAAGTCTGAATGGCAACCTGTCAGTAAAAGCGTAAGCCATGGCAGCAGGTGCTTTGTCTTCATAAAACGAAGATACACAAAAAAAAAGAACACGGAAGACGTTTGCCCTCCGTGTTCCCCGTGTTATAATTAGCTGAATATTACATCATTCCGCCCATTCCGGGATTCCCTGCCGGCATGGGGGGATTCTCTTCTTTCTTTTCTGCCAGAACACATTCTGTGGTCAGGAACATCCCTGCGACAGAGCCTGCATTCTCCAGGGCAATCCTGGCCACCTTGGTAGGATCGATCACACCCGATGTGAACAGGTTTTCGTATGTATCGGTCCAGGCATTGTATCCGAAGTCACCCTTGCCTTCACGTACTTTTTGAGCCACAATGCTGCCTTCCCTGCCGGCATTCTCCACGATCATGCGCAGAGGCTCTTCAATGGCGCGGGCCACAATGGCGATACCGGTAGCTTCGTCGTCGTTCTCGGCTTTCAGCTTTTTCAGGTCTTCGATGGCACGTATGTAGGCCACACCGCCTCCGGGGATAAACCCTTCCTCGATGGCTGCACGGGTGGCGTTCAGCGCGTCTTCTACCAGGTCTTTCTTGGATTTCATCTCCAATTCGGAAGCAGCTCCCACGTACAAAACGGCAACCCCGCCGGACAATTTGGCCAGGCGTTCCTGCAATTTTTCCTTATCGTAATCACTTGTGGTGATGTCCATCTGTTTACGGATCTGTGCCACGCGTCCGTCAATGGCCTTCTTTTCGCCTCCACCGTTCACGATGGTGGTGTTTTCCTTATCTATGACGACTTTTTCTGCAGCCCCGAGCATGTCCATGGTGGTGGATTCAAGCCGGATGCCCTTGTCTTCCGTAATGACAGTGCCACCTGTCAGGATGGCGATGTCTTCCAGCATTTCCTTGCGGCGGTCACCAAATCCGGGAGCTTTGACAGCGGCGATCTTCAGGGTTCCGCGCAGGCGGTTGACCACCAGGGTTGCCAATGCCTCACCATCAATGTCCTCGGCAATGATCAGCAGGGAACGGCCGTTCTGGGCAACAGGCTCCAGTAGCGGCATAAGGTCTTTCATGGTCGAGATTTTCTTGTCGGTGATCAGGATGAGGGGATTTTCCAGGACAGCTTCCATTTTTTCCGAATTGGTAATGAAATAAGCCGAGATGTAGCCCCGGTCAAACTGCATTCCTTCCACAACCTTTACCTCTGTATCGGTTCCTTTGGCTTCCTCCACGGTAACAACACCTTCTTTCTTGACCTTTGACATGGCTTCTGCTATCAGCCTGCCAATTTCATGGTCATTGTTGGCCGAGACAGCGGCAACCTGTTCAATCTTGGACAGGTCATCGCCCACCGACTGGCTTTGCTTCTTCAAACTGGAAACAACGGTTTCCACGGCCTTGTCTATACCACGTTTCAGGTTCATGGGATTTGCACCGGCTGTCACGTTCTTTAGTCCCACATTGATGATGGACTGGGCCAGCACGGTAGCGGTGGTGGTCCCGTCACCAGCCTGGTCATTGGTCTTGGAAGCGACTTCCTTGACAATCTGAGCGCCCATGTTTTCAAACGGATCTTCCAGTTCGATTTCCTTGGCTACCGTCACACCGTCCTTGGTGATCTGGGGAGCACCGTATTTCTTATCTATCACCACATTGCGTCCTTTTGGACCCAAAGTCACTTTCACGGCATCTGCCAGAGCATCTACCCCTTCTTTCATCAGGGAGCGGGCTTCAATATTGTATTTGATTTCTTTTGCCATAGTTGTTGGTTTTTATTTGATTAATGTTAAATAATGGCTAAAACATCTGACTGACGCATGATGAGATACTCTTCTCCGTCAATGTTGATCTCTGTTCCGGCATACTTGCCGTAAAGCACCATGTCACCTTCTTTCAATTCCATAGGCTCATCTTTTTTTCCGCTTCCGGCTGCCACGATTTTTCCTCTTTGTGGTTTTTCTTTTGCCGTGTCGGGAATGTAAAGTCCCGAGGCTGTCTTGGTCTCAGCTTCCTGCGGCTGAACGACTACGCGATCTGCTAAAGGTTTGATTTTCATTTTTGATACATTTTAAAGTTAATTATTGAATTTGTGATTTTTCAGTCAACGAATGGAGAAAAGGCAAAATCAATGCCAGAGAAATGATGTCTGTCAATTTGTCAGCGTGGCCGATTTGGCAGCCCTTTTCCAAACCGCCAGCCCGTGAATGGAATTAAGAAGGTAAACGCACCACATAGAGGCAATGACCAGATGTCCCGGCTGGTTCTCCCGGAAAAAGGCCATGCCCCACATGGTTATTGTTGCCAGGTTTACCAGGATCCATAAGTACCACTGCTCGGAATATGTTTTCACCATAAGATACATGGCCACTATGGAAAGGAAGGTTGTAGCGGAGTCAAGAACCGGCGCGGGGTCATCAAAATGGTCAAGCACCAGGGCACCGGCCACCGTAAGAAACAGACAGACCACGGCCAGTATGAGGCGTTGTTTTGTGGTGAGGTTTTTTGCCTTGACACGGGTGCGGCTGCCTTCCCGGGTGCGTTTGCTCCACATGAAAAACCCGATAAACTGCATGGGCACATAATACAACCCGTTAAGGGCCACCTCACCCCAGTAGCCGACGCCCCATGAGATATACGTGTACAGGCTTACCTGTATGAGACCAAACAGGTAATTGGAAATATGTCCCTTGGCAACCAATACCACGCACAACACCCCGGAAACGGTCGCGATGGTGGAAAGCACGTTCCATTCTCCAGTTATGAAGAATACAACAAAATTCAGTACAATTATGGTAATCAGAAGAAACCATTCATACGGGGAGAAAAAACGGAGGAATTTCATCATGATCAATAAAAAGCGGGTACGGAAAACAGGAATTCGAAGTGATGCTTGCCTTCACAGGTATAGGCATATCGCACCCCCGCAGATAGTTGAGTCCCTATGCGGAAAATATGGAAATCCATAAGCAGGTCGGCTCCGACAGACCAATAATGATCTTTTGTTCTGTCTTGTTGCCGGGTCTGCATGTAATCGGCAAACGGGATAACCTGGAAGCGCTTGATATAGATGATCTCGGGAATGGACGGATCACCGGCCCATATGGGAATGGCATAATCGGCCGAAGCTTTGAAACTCACGGGAGCCATGATCCTGTCTTGTATTCCCCTGGGAGGAGAAACGAAGGTGGCCAGGTAAAGGTAACGGTCCTCTACCTGTTGCTGCTGCCAGGATGCACTCCATTTAAGAGCCTGGTTCCTCAGGATACCCGGAAGATATCCGTAAGCCTGCAGATAAAGGATGTTACTGAATAGATTCCGGGTGCAGGGAGAAAAGGCGGTCTGGACATTGACACCAAAGCCCAGCCGGGGAAAAATATCCCTTGGGGCCATGTTGGCCATCTGGTAATATTGCAGGCCGGCTTGGAACATATGGCTGAAAACATCGGTATCGGATAAGGGTCCCCGGTACGTGTTATTGGAGAAGACATACCTCAGGGTGGGGACCAGTCCGCGCTGCCATCCATGGCTGTGAAATGAAAAAGGAATGTATGTCATCAGGGAGGCTTCTATATGCGGTGTCCCCAGGGTGTCTCTCAGCCACTTCCATCCGGTCTGGTCTTGCCGGGCAAAAGTGCTGACATGTGAGCGGTCGTTTATATCCAGTTTCAGGGAAAAAACCGGGAGCAGCCCCGAATAATCAAGTCTCAGGTGGCCAGCGTGAAATCCCTTGTGGTAGGAATAACCCAACAAGGAGGTGAGCGTCCCCAGGGTGTTCTGAGACATGATGGTGGCTCCGGGAGCTACGGTCTGGTAATAGGTCTGGAAGGTGAATTGTTCTATTTCATTGTAATTGAAATAAAAAGGCATCCAGGAGTGGATCCTGAAGGCATGCAGGACTTTGCTATATTTTCTGACAGGGTAGGAGAGATTTTCAGGTACACGGAGGGTGTCTATGTTGAAATCCGGGGACGAAGCCATGATGAAGGGATCTACAGGCTGTTCCTGCCAAACCACCGGTTTGTTGAAAAGGCTGTCTGTATGCAGTCGGGTAAGCTGATATCCCTGGACGGAATAATTGGAATAATACAGATGGTTGTCTTGGCCAAGGACGGGTGGCAGGGGGTCAAAAGCACCGAACCTGGCGTTTGTATATTGCCAGACATTACCGTTTTTGGGGTCCAGGCAGAAAATATTATCGGTGTTGTCCACACGGTCGCTTGAGAAAAACAAAAGACCTGCCGATATCTGTAATCCTGTAAGAGATTGGAAGCAGGGGTGTAATATTGTTTCCCATATTTTTTTCTCCCTGTTCAGGGAATAAACGCCGGTTCCTTCTTCTCCGACCATCAGGAGATAAATAATATTGTCATCCAGCCAGGCTGCTTCAGTGAGCTGTTCACCACGGGGTGCCGGGTGTCTTTCAAGGAGTTCTCCGGTCCAGGGATTCAACAGGTGCAATTCCGAGCCGCCCCCGGGAGGGTAATGGATCACTGCCAGCATGCTCCCGTTCTGGCTGGTACACGGATTGAAATACCGGGTCCGGTGCCGGAGGGTCTTTTTTTCTCCTGTCACGGTATTGTAGAGGATGACAACAGAAAAATTCTCATGAGCCCAACGGGGGCCGCTCACCGTTTCACTCCAGAATAAATACGGCCCCGAAGCACGCAATGAAGAATTGACCTGACCCAGCAGGCACACGGTTTCCTCCCGGTTCTTTTCTGAAAAGGGGAAACGCACCAGTCGGGCAGTCTGGGCCAGGGAAGATTTGATGGAGAACAAAACCCGGGTTCCATCGGGGTTCGTTGTCACTGCGGCTGAGCGGTAACTCACATAATCCTTTACGGGGCGGTTGATCTGTTCTCCGGAATATGTGACGGTTTTCAGCGCGTCCTGTTCCTTCCAGATATTTTTATAGTACTCGGCCGCAGGTTTCCATAGTTTAATAGCAGAATAACCGTAGTTTCTGCGGTATGTTTTCCCATAGATAAAAGGCCAGAAAGGGTATTTTGTAATATCCTCATAAATGCGCCCCAGGGCTTCTTCGCCTGAAAACAACCTGGCAACCGAAAGTTTCATGTAACCCAGTGCGTAATGATCCGGCATCGAATGACGGTAAGAACCATACCGCCATTTATCATAAGGAAATTGTTTCCCCTCCAGAAAATAGGCTTTGTAGGGCATAAGGAATGAGGCTTCCCTGCCGCGTCCCGCATTGGAAAAAGATGTTTCTGCAATACTGGCGTCTCCTTCCAGCATCCACTTTGGGAAATAAAGCCCTACAGAAACACCTTCCGACTGTTGCCCGATGAGCCAGCCGAAAACACGGAAGAAATTCTCACCGGCCCGTTGCATTTGTGCCACGTGTCTGGCTTCATGCAATACGAGTTGTTTTTCCCAGTTATGCCTTGTTCCGTAGGAAGGGGGAGTGGTGTACAGTTCCATCCTCTTGGGGGCCCAGACCACCATGCCGTTGCTGTTTACATTATAAGGGTGGATGACTATGGGAATGGGACGTAATTCGGTCCCCAGGGAAGATATTACATGGGGAGCAGCCTGTTCCAGCAGCCAGGCATAACGGAAAGCCAGTGAGTCAACTCCTTTGGGATAGATGATGTTGATGGGACCTGTACGGACCTGGTTCCATTTCAGTCGGCCAGGATCTTCACCTGTTTTGTAGTATTGACCATGTGCGGTGATGGCGGGTCCGGCAAGGCACCCTATCAGGGCAAGAAAGGCAATCAGTCTGTTCATTATGTATAGTTAACTGATTGTTAAGAGTTGAGCTACCAGGACTCGAACCCGGACCGACAGAGCCAGAATCTGTAGTGCTACCATTACACCATAGCTCACTGTTGTTGAGCTACCAGGATTCGAACCTGGGCAGACAGAACCAAAATCTGTAGTGCTACCATTACACCATAGCTCAATCGGAAGGTGCAAAGATATAACATTAGCGTTTTCCGGCAAAAAAATCTTTTATCAGCTCTCCGGCCTCTGCGGACAGTACACCGGGCGTCACTTTTGTTTTCGGATGGAGAAGACTGCCTGGCACAAGGGTGAATCCCCTTTTGGGGTCGGAAGCGGCATAGACCAGGCGTCCAAGCTGTGCCCAGGCCAGTGCCCCGGCGCACATGGGGCAGGGTTCGAGGGTTACATACAGGGTGCACTGGTCCAGGTATTTTCCACCCAATGTATAGCAGGCGGATGTGATGGCCTGCATTTCCGCATGCGCCGTGGGATCATTCAAGGTTTCTGTCATGTTATGAGCCCTGGCAATGATCCTGCCGCGACATACAATGATCGCGCCCACAGGAATTTCCTCCTGCCGGCGGGCGACCTGCGCCTCTTCAAGCGCTTTCTGCATGAACGTCCTATCTTGGAACGGACTTTCCAAAACGGTTTTCTATTATGGAAAGATCAGAGATATCCTTGGTAACCATCATCAGTTCCTCTTTAGGAATTTCAAGGACATCGCACACGATGAAACCGTCCACAGAGTCATTGAATTCTTTGTCAATGTTGAATACAATGATCTTGGAATTCAGTTTCAGGTATCTTTTGACGAGTGAAGGCAGGCGGTATTGACGGTTGCTCATACGCATCAGCAGCCGGTCAATCTGTTCCGGTGTCTGGATATCGCGCAGGAGGACATCCGGATTGACAGGTCCGAAATCCGGGGAGAAAGGATTCCTGGATTCGATGCAGCCCTGGTATTCCAAAGTACTGTGATGATCCATGATGTATTTGTAGATCAGGGATTGATACAATTTTGGATACCACGAGGATATGCTCACGGGTCCTATGAAATAGCGGTATTCTTCATTGCGGAGCATGATATGGAAGAGACCTTTGAAAAGCAGCATCATGGGAATGGTCTCGTAACGATATTCCTGGCTTATGAAAGCCCTTCCCAGTTCCATGCTCTGTTGCAGGACCGGTTCAAAACCCTTTCCGAACCTGAAGAGTGTATTATTGTAAAACCCGTTTACTCCGAACCGTTTCATCAGGTCGGCGCCCATGCCTATGCGGTAAGCCCCTACGATCATTTTTTTCTCTGTATCCCAAAGGATCAGATGGTGGTAATTTCTGTCAAAGGTATCCAGGTCAATTGACTGGTATGTGCCTTCGCCAACGGTGCGGAAGGCTTCTTCCCGTTTGCGGCCAATCTCATACATGAGGTTGGGAATGAGTGAATATGGGGCATAATAAGCCGCAAAATTGTTGATTTTGAAGAGACAATTTCGGGAGGGCAGCTGTTCAATCTCCCTGGTAACGAGGTCGTGTTGTTTTGACGGGGCAATGGGAGCGGCGTGTTCCGGCTCCTTGAATTTGTCTTTATTCTCGATGTTTGCCGCCAGGGCATACGTGCGGGCGCGCAGGTAATCTCCCAGTTCCTTGTAGTCTGAATAACGCTGTTGTTCTGTCACGCTAATGGGGGATCCCACACGAACAACCAGGCGGTGTCCTTTTTTATTGCACACTTCAGCCGGAAGACTGGCAGTCTGCAACATGGGATGTATTTTTGCCCTGCGCAGGAAACGCGCCGAATTATGTCCTTCAAAATAAATCGGAACAACGGGAACCCCTGCGTTCATGATGAATTTGACAATGGCGGTGTGCCAGGGAATATCTTCAACCAGTCCGGAAGGTCCAATGTGAGATACTTCTCCGGCAGGGAACAGACCCAGGGGATTGCCTTTTTGAAGACTTTCCTTTGCCAGGCGTATTCCTGTTATGCTGGAGCGGGAAGATACATTTTTATCAAAAGCATTCACAGGCAAGAAAAAATTCTGCAACGGCCTGATGCGCGATAACAGGTAATTCACGATAACCTTCAAATCGGGCCGATCCTCCGATACAAGATGCATCAGGATGATTCCGTCCAGGGCGCCGTAAGCGTGGTTGGACACGGTTATAAATGGACCTTCTTTGGGAAGGTTTGCCAGGTCAGAGGAAGGAGTCTCATATGTTATCCGCATCTCGGCAAGAAAAGCCTCCAGGCACTCACGGCCCTCAAAATCTGCGACCTTATCATAAAGCTTGTTGATTTTGTCAAGTTTCATGAGCTTCATCAGGGCCGGAGCCAGAAAAAAACCCAGAACCGATTTATCCCCGAAAACCTTACGCAGATCTTTTGTTTCTATCAGTTTTTTCATAAATGGTTTAACAAATATATGTATTTTTACCTAGAAATGATTCAAGAGGAAGACCAACTGGCTCTGTTGCCGCATCAGTGCGGAGTGTATAGATTCCTTAACAGGGAAGGAAAAGTGATCTATGTGGGTAAGGCAAAAGATCTTAAAAAACGTGTTTCCCAGTATTTTGCCCCCGGCAGGAACCTTTCTGCAAAAACCAAACGCATGGTCAGCCAGGTACAGTCGCTGGAATATACGGTGGTGGACAATGAAAGCGATGCGCTGTTGCTGGAGAACAACCTTATCAAGACCATACAGCCCCGTTACAATATCTTGCTGAAGGATGACAAGACCTTTCCCTGGATTTGTGTGAAAAACGAACCTTTTCCACGTGTTTTCCAGACAAGGAGGATCGTGCGGGACGGTTCTTATTATTTCGGCCCTTACACCAGCGGCTTTTATTGCAAACAACTCCTGCAACTCCTTCACAATCTCTATCCGCTGCGGACGTGTTCGCTGCCCCTGGCCCCGCAGGCTGTGACTGCCGGGCGGTACAGAAAATGCCTCCAGGCACACATAGGCCGTTGCAAAGCCCCCTGTACAGGGGAAGAGACAAGTGAACAATACCAGGAGTACATCAGCTCGGTGTCCAGCATCCTGAAAGGAGATGTCACAACTGTGCGAAAACTGCTGGAAAGCCAGATGAAGGCGGCTTCCCAGGCATTCAATTTTGAACTTGCCCAGAGATACAAGGAACAGTGGGAAATGCTTACCCGCTACCAGGCAAAATCGGTCATTGTGAATTCCCGGATATCCAACCTTGACGTTTTCAGCCTTACAACCGATGCCGGGTCCTCCATGGCTTTCGGTAATTTCATGCGGGTTGCCGACGGTGCGGTCATACAATCGCTGAATGTGAAATACAAACTGCATATAGAAGAAGAACCTGCAGCCGTGTTGAGTTTGTTCATGGCTGAAATGAAAGAACAACTGGGACAATTGTCTGCAGAAATCCTGGTTCCCTTTCTTCCCGAAGCCGTTCCCGGAGAAAGCCGGGTCCGCATTCCGGCCAGGGGGGACAAGCAAACCCTTGTTGCCCTGAGCATGCGGAATGCAAATAATTACAGGGCAGAGCAGCTACGCATGATGGAGTTGAGAGACAAGGGGGTAGCGAAGGAACAAAAAACCCTGAAGGTTCTCTCTGCCTTGCGGGACGATATGCACATGAAAGAGTTGCCCTTGCACATAGAGTGTTTTGATAATTCAAACCTGCAGGGGACTCATCCCGTGGCTGCCTGTGTGGTGTTTCGCAACGGGATCCCCAGCAAAAAGGATTACCGTCACTTTGCCATAAAAGGCGTTGAGGGTCCTGATGACTTTGCCTCTATGAAGGAAGTGGTAACGCGCCGGTACAGCCGTCTTCTGGCAGAGAACAATCCCCTGCCACAACTCATTGTAATAGACGGGGGCAAGGGACAATTGTCGGCGGCTTATGCTGCATTGCAAAGCCTGGGGCTGGAGGAGATCATAACGGCTGTAGGCCTGGCTAAACGCATGGAGGAGATTTACCTGGCCACAGATAAAACACCATTATTCCTGGACAAGAATTCTTCTTCCCTGCGGTTGCTCATGCAATTGCGCAACGAGGCACACCGTTTCGGCATCTCGTTCCACAGGCAAAAAAGAAGTGCCCGTTTCACAAGGTCAGCCCTGTTGGATATCCCCGGGCTCGGACCACGTACCCTGGAAAAACTGCTGGGTCATTTCGGAAGTCTCAAACAAATTTCCCTGGCATCACAGGAAGAGCTGGCAAAGGTTGTTTCCTTTGCACTGGCTCTCAAGATAACAGAGTGGAACCGTGGAAAGTAACCCGGGGCACTCAAATTTTGCTGCCAGAAGGCGGTCGCTGGCACCAAAAGATAAGGGAAGCCTCGGCTTAAAGAAAAAGCTTCCCGTTCTTGTGGTGCCAGCGACCGCAGCAGAGGCAGCAAACAGAAGGCAAGACCGCAGCAAACAGAAGACTGAAGACAGAAAACAGGGCTCAGGACTCAGGGGACGGGGTCATACCCGCTGCCGCCCCAGGGATTGCAGCGGAGAAAACGCCGGATAGCCAGGTATAGGCCTTTCAGAGGACCGTGCCTGCGCAGGGCTTCCAGTGCATACTGGGAACAAGTGGGGATAAAACGGCAGGAAGGAGGTGTAAAGGGCGAGATACACAACTGGTAGCATTTAACCAGCAAGATCAGGGGAAAAGTCAGAACCTTTTTCAGACAATTGAGCAAAATGCCCGAGTAAAACCTGCATTTTTGTTTCCACGTATGAGAATGGTCTGACTTCATGGGGTAAATATATACATAAAAAGACAAGCCTTGTGCCTGTTGCTTCAAGAACCGGTTTCAGCAAACGGGGATAATGAAGCCGGAAAGATTCCCGGAGGCGCCTTTTTATCAGATTTCTCTTTACAGCGGATTTCAGGTTTTTCTTGGGAACGGAAAAGACCAGGCTGCAACCACCCTTTTCTGTTTCCGGCAGGTCCGTTTTCGGCTGGTCGGGTTCGTGCACGTCACAGGTCCTGTAAAACAGACGGAAAGGACCCGTGGTAAAAGAACAGGCATCTGTAAAAAGGGATTCTATCTCTTTCCGGGAAGACAACCGCATTTTTTTGGGAAACGCATATGTTGATCCCGTTTTCATCACGGAATTTTTCTGTATTCCAGGACACTTCCTGCATCCAAAGTGTCGCTGTTCATTTCGCGGAATTCCACTACGGCACGCATCAGGGAGTCCTTCATGGTCTGTACGCGCCACTCCTGGAAAAGGTTTTGATATTGTTCAAAATAAGTCGTAAGCACATTGCAGTAAAACTGGTATTGCCCCTCGTAAGAGACGCCTTCCCGGGTGAGAGTCACTGAAGTGCTTGTCTTGAAATAAAGTTGTTCGGCCGCAACGGGAGATTCTCCGTTAACAGAGACGAGTTCCCATTTGCCGTAGGCCAGTTCCCTGTAATGGTTGAAATTCTTCTGGCAGGATAAGGTGATCATGGCCAGAAGAAAACCCATACACAGACAGGTTGTCCGTTTCATGATCACTTGTGCTTTTCCAGGTAGAGCATCAGGGCCTGGGCAACAGAAGGGGCTTCCGGGGTAGGTGCTTCAAAACAGGCTTGCAGGTTAGCTTCTTTCAAAGCGGTAGCCGTATTGGCACCAAAGGTGCCGAACAAAACGCTATCTTGTTTGAAGTCCGGGAAATTTTCCAACAGAGACCTTACGTCTCCTGGAGAATAAAAGACCATCATCTGGTATTTTTTCAATTCAACCGGTGACAGATCCTCTATGATGGTATGGGTCAGGATGGCTTTGGTATACTTCAGGCCCGCCTTGTCAAATGCCTGCGGAAGTTCCGGTTTATAACAATCTGCCAGGGTAAGCAGGAAGGTGTCGTTCTTATGTTTGGAGCCTATTGTTTCTATTAAGGAAGGAATATTGCCTTTCCCGTAAAAGATCTTCCTTTTCCTGTATATTATGTATTTCTGAAGGTAAAAAGCCACGGATTCCGTCATGCAGAAATACTTCAGGGACTCAGGAATGGTAAGGCGCATCTCTTCGCATAGGTGGAAAAAGGAATCGATTGCAGAACGGCTTGTAAAGACAACGGCGGAATGATCCTGTAAATTGACCCGCTGGCTCCTGAAATCTCTGGCAGATAGCCCTTCTACACGGATAAAAGGGATAAAATCAATATTCAGATTAAATTTTTCTTTGATTTCCAGGTAAGGAGAACCTCCGTTAGGTGCCGGTTGTGTAATGAGTATGTTCTTGATCTTCATGTCTGTATCCCTGCAACAAAATGAATTAACACTCCCAAGGGTATCATTTCAAAGATGCAAAGATACAAAATCCAGAAAAAAAGAGAAAAACCGGCAGAAAGAAAAATCCTTATGCAGCGGTATGCATAGACCAAATAACCGGCTGCAGCTGTTGCCACGGCTGCAATTATCACACCGTTGCCGGAAGGATTCCCCAGGGCAAAGAACAGTATCAGGAAGGGAATGAACACAAAACCTGTCAAAATGCAGAAGTCGTAGGCCGTGCGGTTCAGGAAGTTCATGAACGCACTGGAATCAATTGTCCAGCCAATGATTTTTGTAAAAAAAGTCCTGACAAGGATCAACACGATGAAAAAGACCATGATGCAAAGGAAAACCATTGGTTTTGACATCCCCAGCAGGAAGTGAGGGAGGGGGGAAAGCAATGTGTCATGGGAAACGATGAAGAACGAGGCTAATGTTATTACGAATAAAAACATGAAAACCCGTGAAAACCTGAGATTCACCTGTTCCTCATTCTCTATGGAAATGTTGTAGCGAAGACAACCTGTCAGCAGCAGTGTGAGAGGAGTCCGGATAAAAAACAGGATGAAACAATACCAAACAATTAACCCCAGGACAATATAATCCATCACTTTAAAACATATCCAAAGGTAAAGGTAAAAAAAATCTCCTACATTTGTGGAATGGAAACAAAGACATTCAAAAAGGCGGACCTTCTGATTGGCTGGGTCGTCTTTGCCATCTCTGCCGCGGTTTACCTGGCAACCATAGAACCCACCGCCAGTTTTTGGGATTGCGGCGAATTCATAGCCTCTTCCTATAAACTGGAAATAGGACACCCCCCCGGAAACCCGACTTACCAGTTGGCCGGCAGGTTGTTTTCCATGCTTGGCAGCGACCAGAAGGCGGCAATGCTCATCAATGCCATGAGTGCCCTGGCCTCGGCTTTTTGCGTCCTCTTTTTATTTTGGACCATTTCCCACCTGGGTAGACGGCTGCTGGAAACACAGAAAATTTCCCTGAACCGGGGGAATGCCATTGCCATATGGGGAGCCGCAGCCGCGGGTTCACTGATCTATTCCTTTTCAGACACAGCCTGGTTCTCTGCAGTTGAGGCCGAGGTTTACGGCATGTCATCGCTCTTTACGGCGGCAGTTTTCTGGGCCATGCTGAAATGGGAAGAGAATGCAGACAAGCCGCATGCAAATCGATGGATTGTGCTGATCGCTTACCTGATGGGCCTTTCCATTGGGGTGCACCTGCTGAATTTGTTGACCATCCCGGCACTTGTCTATATATATTTCTACAAGAAATACCCGTTTACCTGGAAAGGAGCCGTGGTTACCCTTCTGCTCTCTGTGGTGATCATTGCGGTCGTTCTTTATGGAATAATTCCATGGGTGCCAAAAATATCGGGTTGGTTTGACCTGTTGTTTGTCAATGTATTCAAATTGCCTTTCAACACCGGGATGCTGTTTTTTGTGGTGGTCCTTATCGCTGCCCTTTTCTGGGGTGTATTCTCCACATACAAAAAAGGCAAAGTGCTGTGGAACACCATATTATTATGCCTTGCCGTGATCATCATAGGCTATTCGTCCTTTGCCATGGTGGTGATACGGGCCAGTGCCAATACACCCACCAACGAAAACCAGCCCGACAATCCTTTTTCTCTTGGGAAATATCTGGCCCGGGAACAATACGGCGCTGCCCCCTTGTTTTATGACGGGATTTACAATTCAGACTACGAAACCTGGAAGGATACCCGGCAGTATGTAAAAATGAACGGGCGCTACGCACGGGTAAAGGGACCGGAAATGCCTGTATACAAGGAATCGGAAAAAATGCTGTTTCCCCGAATGTGGAGCAAGCGGGAGAGCCATGCTGCCTTTTACGACTCATACAACTCGGGAAAGGGGACATTGAATTCCAACGGAAAACACATGCCCACCTTTGGGGACAACCTGCGTTTTTTCTTTGACTACCAGGTCAATTATATGTACTGGCGCTATTTCATGTGGAATTTTGCTGGACGACAAAACGACATACAGGGCACCATTCCGGGGGATCCCATTCGCGGCAACTGGGAAAGCGGTATAGGATTCCTGGACAAGGCACGCCTGGGAGACCAGTCGGGGGCCCCTGACATGCTGAAAAACAACAAAGGCAAAAACCACTATTACATGCTGCCCCTGTTGCTGGGTATCGTTGGACTTATCTATCAGTCATTAAAAGACCGCCGCAATGCCTGGATCACCTTCCTGCTGTTCTTCATGACAGGACTTGCCATCCTTGTTTATCTGAACCAGCCTCCCTACCAGCCCAGGGAAAGGGACTATGCCTACGCGGGATCTTTTTATGCCTTTGCCATATGGGCAGGGCTGGGGGTAATGGCCCTCTTTAACCTGTTTCAAAAGAAACTTTCCCAAACCATTGCCGGATCCCTGGCGGCGGCACTCGCCCTGTTTGTACCATTCCAGATGCTGGCCCAAAACTGGGATGACCATGACAGGAGCGGCCGGTATACAGCCCCTGCCTTTGCCTTTAATTTTCTGAACACCTGCAAGCCGGATTGCAATGCCATCATAGTCACGCACGGGGATAACGACACATTTCCCCTGTGGTATGCACAGGAAGTGGAAGGAATCAGGACCGATGTGCGCGTTATAAACACTTCGCTGCTGGGAACAGACTGGTATATTGACCAGATGCAGCTGAGAATGTATGAATCTGCCCCGGTTACTTTTTCAATCCCCCGTGAATCATATTTGTACGGGACCAACGAGATCATTCCCGTATATGAAAGGGTAAAAGAAAGGGTCCCTGCCATACAGGCAGTAGGCGTAATGGGAAATCCCCGTGCCAAGGTGCAGCTCATGGACGGGACCATGCTCAATTACCTGCCTGCACGCAAACTGAGAATCCCGGTCAACAAGGAAAATGCCCTTGCCTGCGGGATCGTTCCTGAAAAGGACGCGCATCTTATCCCGGATTACATGGACCTGGACATCCCGGAAAACAAGAATACCCTGATGAAAGTGGAAATGATGTTCCTGGATCTTCTGGCCAATTATCAGTGGGACAGACCCATATACATCGTTTCCAAGGGTGGTGACCTGAATATCGGGATACAGGATTATTTGCGCTACGACGGGATGGCTTACAAACTCATGCCATTCAAGGTAGATAGCCTGTCTACCCAGGTGCCCTACATGGATACGGACAAATTGTACCACCTGCTCATGGACATTTACCAATGGGGCAGGATGGATGAGCCGGATGTGTTGCTGGATTACCATGTCACTTATCTGTACCTGGTGCAGCAGGCCATAAGGCAGATGTATTCCCAGGTTGCTAAGGCCATGCTCCTGGAAGGCAAGGAAGATAAGGCCGAAGCCCTGCTGGACAAGGGGATCGATATCATGAAGCAATATCCTTTGAATTGGGTGGTGCAGCCTTCCATGAACGAAGTGGGTGTCATGGAAACGATAGAGCTGTATTATTTTCTGGGCAAACCGGAAAAAGCCAGTGCTCTGGCCGTTCCCTTCCTGGATGAAACTTTCAAAGCCATTGAGTACTTCATGGGCTCGTTCAGGGGAGGACTGCTGTCTCCGTCAGATGCCGAATCGGCCATCAGCATGTATGTTCACGTTAAAGACATCCTGGATGTAAACGAGGACAAAGAACTTGCGGGAACATACACCCAACAGCTTGAAGAATTGTTCAAGAAATATCAATAAGCATATTGCATCCCCGGCGTTCTGCGTCGGGGATCCTTCCCAGAACCTGGAATTTTCCGCCGGGAATACGGAAACCCAAGTCTTCTGTTTCTATGAAGGAGCAGGAATGCGTGTTAGCCAGATCAATGATGTTGATGCCGCCTGCAGAGCCATCCCGTTCCATCTGAAAAGGATCCTGCAGATTACGGATTAGCACCCTCATGGAAGGAGGGCAGCTGAAAAAAAGGTCATCGCTGCAGGCATAAGCCTGTGAAAACAACTCGGCCATGCCGTATTCGCTGTGGATGGGGCTATCGAGGAAGCCCCCGCGCAAACGCTCATGGAGTGCTTCCCGGGTCAGTTCTGTTCCCCTGCCTTTCATGCCCCCGGTTTCCACTACAATAAGTCCGGGGTGACGAAGGGTGAATTTATCAACAAAATCAAGCAGGGCAAATGCTGCCCCTATCAACCAGACAGGCTTTCCCTGGGTAGAAAGATCCAGCAGCCTGCCGTATAAGGCTTCCTGATCGGATAAATAAAACCCGCCTGCTCCAGTTCCGCTTTTTTCCATGAGCACCTGCATCATATAAACCAGGGACGATCCCGGTCTTTCCAGGTAAGACGGCAACAGGGCCAGGATGGTGTACCGGGAGGGATCTCCGTAAAAAAAACGGAAAATATCCAGGACGTTCTTTCCATAACGGTCCAGACTGTCTACGTAATGCCGTGACGGGACCGTCCCCGTTGTGGCCGAGCTGGTAAACACATGCTCCGGAGGGCAGGATGCATTGTATACCCTGTGTGTCTTAAAAAAGCGGATGGGAAGGAAAGGGATTTCCTCCGGGGAATTCACCTTTTGCGGGTTAATTTCCAGCAAATCCAGGTACCGGGCATAAATAGCAGTATGTTTTGCCTGGTACCGGAACAGTTCCAGAATATCATAATTTTTCATTAACCTCGAGCAGGGCTTCAGCATATTCCCGGGTGTTCCACAAACGGGGGACCTTGGTTTGTCCTCCCAGTTTATTGTTAAAAGCCAGCCAACGGTAAAAGCTTCCTTGTTTCAGACTGGTTATCAGCGGAGGATCCATGGTTCCCGTATCCAGGCGTTTGGCCTGGTAATCTGAGTTGACTTCCATTAGGGCCTTGTCCAGCATACCGCAAAAAGCTTCCGGATCAGGAGGCATTTTTTCAAATTCTATAAGCCACTGATGGGCACCTTTGTTCTGCCCGTCCATGTATACGGGAGCGACCGTGTATTCGTGCACACTTGCCCCGGTCATGGTACAGGCCCTGGCAAGTGCCCTTTCGGCATTCTCTATCATGAGCTCTTCTCCGAAGGCGTTGATAAACAGCTTTGTACGACCTGAAATGATGATCTTGTGTGGATACAGCTGTGTAAAACGTACGGTGTCCCCGATCAGATACCGCCACAATCCGGAATTCGTAGAAATGACCATAGCGTAGGGTTGGTCCGTACGGACTTCCGAAAGGGTAAGGAACCGGGTGAATGAACCATTTTGAGCAGCCGCCAGTTTGTCCAGGGGAATGAATTCATAGAATACACTGACATTAGGCAGCAACTGCAGTCCGGGATCGTTCAGGTCTGTCTGGAATGCGAAAAATCCTTCCGAAGCATTGTACGTTTCCATATAATGCATATCCGGTGACGGGAACAACTCCCGGTAATGGACACGATACGGTTCAAAACAAACACCGCCATGCATGAAAAGTTCCATGTGGGGCCACAACTCGTGCAGGTTCTTTTTGCCGGTCTCTGCCAGGACCTTGCGCATCAGGATCAGGTTCCAGGAAGGGACACCGGAGAAACTGGTCAGTTTTTGACGAGCTATCAGGCGGCTTACCTGCTCGATTTTTGCCTCAAAATCGGGAATGAGCCCTATTTTTTTGCCAGGTGTCGTGACAAGTCTGGCCAGCAAAGGGGTGTTGATGATCAGGAAAGCCGACAAATCACCGTAACAGCAATTGGAATCCACATTTTTGTCAATATGACGGTTTCCCCCAAGGGTCAGGGATTTTCCCGTGAAAAGCCGGGATTTGGGGAATGTCCTTACATAATGGGAAAGCATGATGAGCATCCCCTTGTAATGGCATAGGTTCAGGTTATCCCTGTTCATGGGAATAAACTTGGACCTGGAAGAAGAAGTGCCGCTGGACAGGGCAAACCAGTATACCGGCATGTCCCATAGTACATTTTCAATGCCCTTGAGGCTTTGCTGTATGTAAGGTTCCAGCATGTCATAGTCATGCAGGGGTATTCTTTCCTGGAAAGCCTTCACATCCTGTATTTCGCCCAGCTTATATGTTTTCCCGAACAGGGCATTGGCCCCGTGACGTATCAGATATTGGAAAGTCGCGTCCTGAAACCGGGCAGGGTCCTGTGAAGAAAAGTCCAGTTCCGTGAGCAACCTTCTGTTGTATAGCCTGTAAGCCTGATTTATCAACGACATAGATTGCAAAGTTACTAAAGAAATACCTGATGCAACACGTCCAGGGAACGTATCTCAGGGGCTTTGCCCAGATGGTAACCGTAATAGGATATCATGCTGTGCAGGAAATGGTGGCGTCTTGAACCCGAACAGGATAAAGGCCTGATCTGGCCCGCGGGGCAAGACAGGATCTGATGCAGCAGCAGGGAGTCTTCTTGGTCAAAAGCCCCGGACATGGGATCTGGTGTTTCACAGAAACAGGCCTTACCCATATGAAAGTAAATCCTGCTGTTTAAAAAACTTTCCGCATCGGGCTCATATCCCAGGTAGCGGCAAAGACGCACTGCAAAATAAAGGTGCAGGTCGGCCAGTTCATCCCCGGCCCTGTCAAGGCCCAATATGGTATCGGTGACAAAACGGAACAACTCCCGGTTCTCTTCAGATTCCCTTACTGTTTTATATAACAATTCGGATATGAACAATCCAATGCTGCTTTTACGTGCATCTGAGCACAAATCCTCCAGCAGGTAAACCTTCTGGTATTCTTTAAGCTGATTCAGTTCACGTTTGGCGTGAAAATAAGTGCGTGTATCAAGAATGCTCAGGGGATGAAACAGGGAAGCCAGGGCCCGGTTGCGGGCTGTCCGGATTCCCTTGACCAGAAAATCGGCCCTTCCCCGTGTATCGGTATAGGCATTGACAAGCATGCTGGTCTCCCTGTACGGCCTGGTGTTCAGGATAATTAGCGTAAGCGGGGTGATCATTGCAATGCGAGAGCCATTTTTCCCAGGGCTCTTTTTCTGTGGGACAGGGTGTTTTTTTCCTCTTCCGTCATCTGGGCAAAAGTTTTTTCATAACCCAGGGGCACGAAAACCGGATCGTAGCCAAAGCCGTTGTTCCCCCTGGGAGCGGTAATTATGGATCCGGGTACGATTCCCTCATACAGGACAGGCCGTCCGTCAAGGATCAAAGCTATGATACAGCGGAAACGTGCCTTCCTCAAAGTTATGTCTTTCATTTCTTCCAGCAATTTATTCACATTATCCGTGTAAGAACAGGAAGGTCCTGCATAGCGGGCAGAATAAACACCGGGCGCCCCGTTGAGCGCCTCCACTTCAAGACCCGTATCGTCTGCAAAACAGGGGATCCGGAACTTATCCCAGATAAAACGGGCTTTTTGCAACGCGTTTTCTTCAAGGGTAAGGCCTGTTTCCGGTATTTCACCTGAAAAGCCCAGGGATGACGGCACAATTATTGAAAATGAAGAGCCGAGTATGGTGGCAGCCTCCTGGCGCTTGTGGAGGTTGGCCGTAGCAAATAATAATTCCATATTCAAAGATATGAAGAATTGGTGTAAATTTGTCTGGTAAACACTTATCGAAATGAGAATAAAATCAATACTTGCCGCCCTGTTCCTGCCCCTGTTGCTCCATGGCCAAACTGCAGAATTCAACACTTCCAGGAGCCTGGATATCTTTCATTCCCTGTTGCGTGAGATATCACTCTATTATGTAGACTCTGTTGCTGTCGACCAATTGGTGTACACGGGAATAGAAGCGATGCTCTCTTCCATGGACCCCTATACGGAGTTTATTCCCGAGGAAGAAAACGAATCGATTGAAATGATGACTACGGGGAGCTACGGAGGGGTGGGAGCCCTTATAAAGAAACGTCCCGGAGACGGAGTGCTTATTTCTGAACCCTATGCCGGCTCACCGGCAGCCAGGGCCGGGTTGATAGCCGGAGACGTTATCCTGGCAATCAACGGGGAATCAGTGTTTGATCTGACAGCGGATGAATGCAGCACAAGGATGAAGGGAACACCCGGGACCGGTGTGGATTTTCTGGTGCAAAGGCTTATGGGGGGTGATACGGTTTCCGTTACAGTGATACGAGAAAAAGTACACATATCGGATGTGGGGCTGGCCTGCATGCTTCAGGACAGCATTGCCTATATCAGGATGACAGGTTTCACCCAGGGAGGTGCTGCCGATGTGCGGAAAGCCCTGAAAGAATTGAAAAAGGGCCATCCTGTCAGGGGCATTATTGTGGATTTGCGGGGCAACGGAGGGGGTTTACTGGACGAAGCCGTAAAACTTCTTTCCATCTTCCTGCCCAAGAACACCATGGTGGTTTCCGCCAGGGGCCGCATCCAGCGCTTTGATGTTGAGTATTATACAAAGGAAGAACCTTTGGATACGGAAACTCCTTTGGTCATACTGGTAAACAACGGGTCGGCGTCTTCCTCGGAGATCGTGGCAGGAGCTATCCAGGATCTTAAAAGGGGGATCATTGTGGGAGAGAAGACTTACGGCAAGGGACTGGTACAGACGATACGGCCCCTTAGCTACAACGCCAACCTGAAAATCACCACAGCTAAATATTACATTCCCAGCGGAAGGTGCGTACAGTCTCTGGATTACAGGAAACGAAACGGTGACGGGACACCGGAACGGAACGAAAACGGAGGCATCATGCCCGACTCTCTGGTTCCACTGTCCATGTATAGCAGGATTGCCATGGAACTTGTGGCCAGGGATTACCTGCACGATTATTCCATCATGTATTACACCCGGAATGAAACCATACCCCCTGCAGAGGCATTTTACCTCTCTGACGAGGATTACCTTGATTTTGTTAAAATTACCGCGGCAAAAGAGTTCGATGACCGCAGCGCCACCGAGATCCTGCTGGAAACTTTCTCCCGCACAGCAAAAGCCGAGGGGTATGAAGAGTTGCTGGAAAAAGAAATTGTGGCATTAAAGGAACGGTTGCTGACAGACAAAGCCCGAGACCTGATCCATTACCGTAAGGAGATACAGCCGTTGCTTGAAGAAGAGATAAGCTGCCGTTACTACATGCAGGAGGGTCGCCTGAGAAGCATGATACGTGAAGACAGCCAGTTGGATAAAGCTATATCTGTGTTTATCCGATAAACAAAAAAATGTTAATTTTGGGAAATAATAAAATCAAGGCCATGCCATTAGAAAAAAAAATCGATTCATCCCCCATGAACAATGTGACACGTATATCCGGTGACACGAAGATTATCGGGAATATTACCACACAGCACGACATACGCATTGATGGGTACCTGGAAGGAAAAATTAAAACAGACGGAAAGCTTGTAATCGGCGAGACCGGTATTTGCGTTGGGGAAGCTGAATGTGAGAGTGTGGACATCAGTGGCGCCTTTGATGGCGTCCTTAAAGTCTCCGAACTTACTTCACTCCGCGAAAAATGTGTCTTTACTGGAGAACTTCATTCAGACCAGCTTTCTGTGGAACCATCCGTACGTATAAGCGGCCAGCTGATTTCGCCGGAATTGTCCAAAAGCAAAGATAAAAAATCCGTTCCTCCTACAGTTTCAGCTCCAAGGGAGCCTGCCCCGGCCGTTGCCCCGGAAACGAAGTGACGTGATCAAATCAGATTGAAGACGTGTTTCCGCGCCATTATTGTCTGGGCTGCCGAACGGGCCACAAGGTGTGCGGCATACGCTGCCCATAGGGACTGGATTCCTATAGGATTCTCCAAGGCCAGGTAAAAAGCATAAAAAGCGATGACCGATATGATCATGACATTGCGGATAGCCTTGCCTGCAGTGGCGCCAATGTATATTCCATCCCACATGAAAGTCAGGCACGATATCAGGGGCATGCTGTATAGCCAGGGAAGGAAAGGCCGGGCCGCCCGGATCACGTCGGGAGAAGAGGTCATCAGGCGCAATAGCCACTCGTCACCTATTACATAGAATACTGTAGAAATCACACCTACCAGCGTACTCCATAAAAAAAGGAGTTTTACTGACCGCATCAGGGAAGGCTTGTCCCCGGCACCTATGAATTTTCCCGTAAGGGCCTCTCCCGCATAGGCGAATCCGTCAACAAAATACGAGAATAATAGCAATAATTTCATCATGATAGTGGCAACGGCCAGAAGGGTATCGCCATATTGTGCCGCAAGGAAGGTAAATCCCGTATAAATCAACAACATGCAAATTGACCTTATGAACAGGTTACCGCTCAGATTGAAATACCGTTTCCATCCCCCGGTTTTTATGGCAGCAACAAGGGGAACGCCACGTATCATTTTCCTGTAAAGCACAAACAGCAACACCACCCCACACAGGAGCCCAGTATACTGCGCTACAACCGTACCAAGGGCTATCCCTTTGATACCCATCCCCATATTGAGGGCAAAGAGAATGCTCAAACCAATATTGGTGACATTTATGACCACATCTATGATCATAGATGCCAGGGTATTCTGCACTGCAATGAACCAACCCCTGAACACAAAAAGTGCCAGCACCGCAGGAGCGGCCCAGATCCTGATGAAAAAATACTCCAGGGACAGGGCTTCCACTTCGGGCGAGGAGGGGGATAGCAGGATGACCAGGTGTGCGAAGGGCCACTGTATCAGGATCAGCAGCAAAGAAAAGGCCAATGCCAGTATCATGCCCTGCATGCCTGTTCTTATGATCTCCTGCCGGTCTCCCTTGCCGAATGCCTGTGCGGTAATTCCGGCAGTACCAATCCGCAGGAACCCGAAATTCCAATACAGCAGGTCAAAAAGGGTGGACCCTATGGCTATGCCCCCAATGGCGGTTGCCGATCCAAGATGTCCGGCAATGGCAGTGTCAGCCATGCCCACCAGGGGAATGGTTATTCCCGCAAGCATGCTGGGGATGGCAAGGTTGAGGATCTGTCTGTTCAGGCTGCGGGTCTTCATGGGGAATCAGGTGCGGTATTTTCCTCCTTCCGGATCTTCCAGCATGCGCAGGTAGCTATCATAACGTTGTGCCGGTATGAGCCCTTTTTCGACAGCCGCCTTCACCGCACAACCGGGCTCTTCTGCGTGCAGGCACCCGTTGAAGCGGCAGGACGCAGCAGCGGCGAAGATTTCCGGGAAATAATGGTACAGTTCTTCCCTGGTCATTTCCAGCAGGCCGAAACCTTTTATTCCCGGACTGTCTATGATGAATCCCCCGGAACGTAGCGGATGCATTTCATAAAAGGTGGTGGTGTGTTTTCCGGTCATGTGTGCCAGCGAGATAGGGGCTGTCCGGAGTCTGAGCTCCGGGTCTAGCCTGTTTGCCAGTGCAGATTTACCCACGCCCGATATACCTGAAAAAAGCGAGATTTTTCCTTTAAGATCCTGTGCAAGCATGTCCGTTCCTTCGCCGGTTTTTGCCGAGACTTCAAGGACGGTGTATCCAGCCCTTTGATAGACATCTTTGTACTGATCCGCCTGACTGCGGTATTCCGGAGCCCATTCCAGCTCGTCTGTCTTGTTCAGGATGATGGTTGCGGGAACCCCGTAAGCCTGGCATGTTACCAGGAATCGGTCAATAAAGGGAAAAGGGGTTTGTGGTTCGGTGGCGCTCAAGATGATACACGCCCTATCCAGATTGGCCGCTATGATGTGTGCCTGACGCGAAAGATTGACTGATTTACGGATCAGGTAATTCACCCTGGGATGGATCTCTGTGATCACCGCTTGTTCTTTCTTATTGTATCCGTCGGGCTGCCAGAATCCGTTAACCCGGTCTCCCACGGCTATGGGATTTGTCAGTTTATCCTCCCGTAATCTGAGCCTTCCGCTGAGTATGGCGCTGAAAGGCTCCCACCGGGGCAGAAAGGTCAGCCGGTAAAGCGAACCCGTTTGTTTTACAACGGTGGCATTCTCAAATAGTCGCTGTTTCATAAGTCCTGGTCCGGGCGGACAAAGGTACGAAAATGCTGAAAAAAGACTACCTTTGTATTATGTTTACAGTAAACGAAATACAAGGATTTGTCAACCAGGGGCTTCAAAATCTTATCAAATCCTATGAGCACAGCCGCCTCCACGGACCTGTAGAATATGCGCTGTCCGGCGGAGGGAAAAAAATGCGTCCCGTACTCTGCCTTCTTTCGTATAATATCTTTTCTGACAAGCTTCCCGCCAGTATTTTATACCCATCCCTGGGGCTTGAGGTCTATCATAATTTCACCTTGTTGCATGACGATGTCATGGATAACTCCGATAAGAGAAGAAACCAGCCGACGGTACACAAGAAATGGGATGTAAACACGGCCATTCTGGCCGGTGACGCCATGTGCATGCTGGCATACAGTTATATCAGCAAGTGCGAGCCAAAGGTGCTGCCCCCCGTGATGGACGCTTTCCACAAAGCAGCAGAACAAGTCTGTGAAGGTCAACAGCTGGACATGGATTTTGAAAAACAATTATTCATCACGGAGGATGAATACTTTGACATGGTATCGAAAAAAACAGGAGCATTGATTGCCTGTTCCCTTCAACTTGGCGGATTGTGCGCAGAAGCCTCCTCCCGTTCAGTAAACAACCTTTTCAACGCCGGAATGGCATTGGGCAGGGCCTTTCAGATCCAGGACGATTACCTGGATGTATACGGAGATCCCCAGGTGTTTGGAAAAAGTACGGGAACCGATATAGCCAACAATAAAAAGACATGGCTGCTTACCTATGCCCTGCGGAATGCAACAGGAAATAACCTGGCAGAACTGAACAGGTTGCTGACCCATAAGGAAGACCCCGGCCGTGTAGAGCAGATCATACAGATTTACAACAAGTTGAGCGTAGGGAAGACTGCATGCGAACGTATTGCGCATTACCTGGATACTGCGCTGAACGCGCTGGGGAGCCTTGATGTCCGTGAAGGAAGGAACACCGTACTGATTGATTTCATAAAAGGCTTGATTGACAGGAAAAGGTAACATGAACATTGCTTCTTTCAGTGAACATTGCAACGGCCTGTTTGACGCTGCCATCAGGGATTACCACCGGCAAAACGATACGGATGCCCCATACAGCAACCCTTATACCGAACATTCCCTGGACTACTTGTTATACAGGAAAAACCTGATAGACACTGTTCAATGGCATTTGGAGGACATTATCCGGGATCCGGCCATAGAGCCGGCAGAAGCATTGCGTATCAAGCGCAGGATTGACGCTTCCAACCAGGAGCGCACGGATGTTGTAGAACAGCTTGACCTAATGTTCAACAGAGAATTTTCAGGAGTTCCCCGTTTGCCCGATGCTTCTCTCAATACAGAAACACCGGCCTGGGCTGTTGACCGCTTGTCTATCCTGGCCCTGAAAATTTACCACATGAATATTGAAGCAGAAAGGAAAGATGCTCCGGCGGCCTCTTTGTGCAGACAAAAACTGGAAATCCTCATGATACAGCGCACGGACCTTTCGGGGGCCATAGATCAATTACTGGCCGATCTGAAAACAGGCAGGAAATATATGAAGCTCTACAAACAGATGAAAATGTACAACGATCCTCTTCTCAACCCGATCCTTTATGAAAAAGAAAAATAGGATACCACACGTACTTTGTCTGCGTTTTTCGGCATTGGGCGACGTGGCCATCGCATCTATTGTGCTAAAAGCCTGTGCCCGGGACAATCCCAGAGTATTTTTCACCCTGGCCGGTCCTGGTTTACTTGCCCCTTTGTTTGCAGGTGTACCAAATTTATTTTTATTGTCTGTAGATAAAAAACAGCCGCTAAGGATCATTTTTAGAAGCCTCCGGAAGGTTCATCCCACGCATGTTGCCGACCTGCATAGTGTTATCCGGTCTTTTATTCTGCGATCTGCTTTCTTTTTAAGTGGTACACCTGTTGTCCGGCTGCACAAGGGACGTCGTTCCAGGCGCAGGTTGCTTAAAAATCCCGGCCATGCACCCGCCCTGGTGCCTATGTACCAGCTTTATCAACAGACACTTGAAAAGTCTGGTTTCAAATCTCCTTCACTCATCAGGGATAACATCATTCCCCTGGAACGCGGACCCTGGAAAAGGATCGGGATTGCCCCCTTTGCCCTGCAAAAGGGAAAGCAATGGCCTGCTGAAAGGATGCACCAGGTAGCAGATCGGCTGGCCAGGGAAAACACCCTGGTTTTTCTGTTCGGAGGAGGCGACGAAGAGATGGCTCACATGAAAGCCTGGGCAGCCGGGAACAGCAATATTCGCCTGGCCGCCGACGCAGGAAGTGATTTTGAGGCTGAACTGGCGGTCATCAAGACCCTGGATGTGATGATCAGCATGGACTCGGCCAATATGCACTTTGCCTCGGCCATGGGTATTCCTGTCATATCCATCTGGGGAGCCACCCATCCCAAAGCAGGTTTTTACGGATGGAGACAGGATCCGGACAGGGCGATACAATTACCCATGGATTGCCGTCCATGTTCCATATTCGGGGCCAAGCCCTGCTGGAAGGGCACCTATGCGTGCATGGAAGACCTTACCGCTGAACAAGTGTATTCGTATGTCAGGTCTGTCATGGAATAAACCGGAGATCATGGCTCCGGCGGGCAACTGGGCCAGCCTGACTGCCGCCGCGCAGGGAGGTGCCCATGCGGTCTATTTTGGAGTGGGTGAACTGAATATGCGTGCGCATGCGGCACATAACTTCAGAAGGGAAGACTTGCCTGAGATAACGGCATTCTGCCGCAGGAACGGCATGCGTTCCTACCTTACCGTCAATACCATCTTTTACGACCAGGACCTGGAAGCGTTGCATGCCATTTTACAGGCGGCTGCAGATGCCGGGGTATCGGCTGTCATTGCATCGGATATGGCAGCCATCGAGGAAGCCCGATCTCTGGGACTGGAGGTGCATATTTCCACGCAGCTGAACATATCCAACATCAGGGCGCTTGCATTTTATGCCAGGTTTGCCGATGTGGTGGTTCTGGCCAGGGAGCTGACGCTGGACCAAATCAGCGCCATCGCCCGGGAAGTGAAGGAGCGCAACATTACCGGGCCTTCAGGAAACCTTGTCAAACTGGAGCTTTTCTGCCACGGTGCCCTGTGCATGGCTGTATCGGGCAAATGTTACATGAGCCTCCACCAGTACAATAAATCGGCGAACCGGGGCGCCTGCTACCAGGTCTGCCGCAGGTCCTATACGGTCACAGACAAAGAGACCGGAGAAGCCATGGAAGTGGACAACCAGTACATCATGTCCCCCAAAGACCTGTGCACGGTCCGTTTCCTGGACAAGATACTTGACAGCGGCATTGAGATCCTAAAGATTGAAGGCCGGGCCCGTTCTCCGGAATACGTGAAAACCACTGCACAAGTCTATTCCAAAGCGGCTGAGGCCGTGGTTAACGGAACATTCACACCTCAACTGGCAGCCGGTCTGGAAGAGCAGTTGAAAACTGTGTTCAACAGAGGATTCTGGGGCGGGTATTACCTGGGAGAATCCCTGGGAGAGTGGAGTGAAACATATGGGAACCAGGCTACACAAAAAAAAACGTATGTGGCCCGGATAACCAATTATTTTGCCAGGCAAGGCGTTGCCCAGTTAAAAGTGGAGGCCGTCCCGTTGCATGCAGGGGACGAAATCATGATCATCGGCCCCACTACCGGGGTGGTTGAGGAAAGGGTACGCGAGATCCGTCTGGAGGGAGGTTCAGCCGTTTCCATGGCACCGAAGGGAACTGTCTGCTCCATTCCTGTGACTGTCCGGTTACGCAGGTCGGACAAAGTATACCGCCTGGAGAAAAATGACTAGACTATTTCGGCGATCATACAGCGGGCAGAGCCGCCGCCGTGTGTTTCTATGGTATCCAGTTCCGGAGTGATGAGTTTGTTGAAGGACCTGAGAATCTTTCGTTGTGAAGGAGTGAGGACTTTGTAAGCGCGTTTTGACATGACCAGGAAGGGCTTGTCCTTACGTGAAAAAACCTGGAACATATTGCCGGCAAAGTGGTTCATTTGTTTCGCCGTGATCTCGACCACCGTTTTGCGGTCCTCTATGAAAACATCCAGAAGCATCTGCCTGTCAGCCTCAGAAGGAATGGATTCCAGGCAGATGACCACATAGTCGCGGGCCATGCACATCATCACGTTGGTGTGGTAAATGGCGGATCCCTTTTCCAGGGCATCAAAACAAATTGCCTGGTAGCCCAATGTATCACAGATATCCCGGAACAGACCCTCATCGGTCCTGGGAGAGCGGCAGGCATAGGCCCTGTTGTTGTCCCGGTCAAAGACCATGCTCCCTGTCCCCTCCAGGTAACGGTTTTCACGCTCCCGGGGGCTCATGTCTATCCATTTTATGCGCGGGGCATGTTCCTGAATGGCCCTAAAGACAGTTTTTTTCCGTTCCAGCCGCCTGTTGGGAGCGTACATGGGGTACAAGACAGACATTTGTCCCGGGTGAAAAGATATCCAGTTGTTGGGGAATATGGAATCGGGCGTGTGCGGCTCGGGTGTGTCCTGAACCACTATCACGTCAATATCGTGTTGCTGCAACAGGGTAACATAGCTGTCGAATTCTGCAAGAGCCTTTTCCTGCACCAGCCCGGAATCTTCTCCCGTGGCTACCTGGAAGGCATTATTGACTGCTGTTTGCGGATTGAACCCGAAACAGCAGGGGCGTATCATAAGCAGTTTTTTATTCAAAACTCAGAATGGTTTTACGAATGATTTCCAGGGCCTGCATCAGTTGCGATTCTTTTATGACCAGGGGCGGTGCCAGGCGGATTATATGCCTGTGCGTAGGTTTGGCCAACACACCGTTTTTTGCCATGGCCATACAGATATCCCAGGCTTCCACCCCGTTTTTAGGGGTAATGACAATGGCGTTCAGCAATCCCTTGCCACGCACCAGTTCAATGCGGTCTGAAGGGATCGATCTCAGGAAATTTCTTGCTATTTCTCCCAGGTAAGTGGCTTTCTCGGCCAGTTTTTCGTCTTCCACCACATTGAGGGCTGCATGAGCCACCCTGCAGGCAAGCGGAAATCCTCCGAATGTTGAGCCGTGCTCTCCGGGTTTTATGGTGAGCATGATCTCGTCGTTTGAGAGAACGGCAGAGACAGGAAGCACGCCTCCCGAGATGGCCTTGCCCAGGATCAGGATATCGGGATGCACCCCTTCGTGATCACAGCAGATACGTTTGCCCGTGCGGGCAATGCCCGTCTGGACCTCATCCGCTACGAATAGCACATTGTGTTCCTTGCAAAGGTCATAGCACTTTTTGATATACCCCTCATCAGGGACCATGACCCCGGCTTCTCCCTGGATGGGTTCAACAAGGAATCCGGCAACGTGCGGGCCATATTCCCTGAGGACTTTCTCCAAAGCATTGGGATTGTTGTAAGGGATCTTGATAAAACCAGGGGTGAACGGACCGAATCCCTCATAGGCGGAGGAATCTGTGGAAAGGGAGATCACCGTGATCGTGCGGCCGTGAAAATTTCCTTCACAGCAAATGATTTTGGCTTCGTTCGCAGGAATGTTCTTTTTATCATACCCCCAGCGACGGGCCAGTTTCAAGGCTGTCTCAACGGCTTCGGCCCCGGTGTTCATGGTCAGAACCTTGTCGTATCCGAAAAAACGGGTGATATATTCTTCATAAGGTCCCAGGCTGTCGTTGTAAAAAGCACGGGATGTAAGGCATAACTGTTTGGCCTGATCTGTCAGGGCCTTCACAATCTTTGGGTGACAATGTCCTTGGTTCACAGCGGAATATGCCGAAAGAAAATCAAAATACTTTTTTCCTTCAATATCCCAGACATAGGGACCTTTGCCCTTGCTCAGGACAACCGGAAGCGGATGATAATTGTGCGCTCCGTATTCTTCTTCTAATGTGATATAATCTTGAGATTTCATGGTTGCGAAGATATGGAATTTTATTGCACTGTAAAAATTGAAAGTTATATTTACAGAGTGAAAATAATACTCAGCATATTGCCGGTTTTGCTGTTTCTTGTTTTCCTTTTTTTGATGGACAGTTTCAGGCTGGTGCATGAAAAACGGGTGGCACTGGCCATTGCCTGGGGATGTGTCTGTGCCCTGGTCAGCTACGTGATAAACACCCTGCTGATGGAAACATCCGGCAGGTCCTTTGACTTGTATTCCAGTTACCTGGCGCCAGCCATTGAAGAAACGCTCAAATCGGGGATCATTTTTTATTATATCAGCAAAAAGAAGATCGGGTTCATGATAGACGCTGCCATCTACGGCTTTGCGACAGGTGCAGGATTTGCCTTATGTGAAAACCTTTTTTATGTCTTCTCCCTGGAGGAAACCTCCCTGCTTACCTGGATAATCAGGGGTTTTGGCACAGCGGTGATGCACGGTGGGTGCACAGCGCTGTTTGCCATCATTTATCTTGCTGCAAAATCCAGGGACAAGATGGTGACAGCCATGCTCTTTGCGGGATTGGGCCTGGCCTATGTGGTCCACTCCCTGTTCAATCACTTTTATTTTCACCCCATAGTGCAGACCCTTGTGATAATCATTTCCCTTCCCGTGCTTTTTGTGGTAGTCTTCCGTTACAATGAAACCCTGCTCCGCAATTGGATGGAGCTGGAGCTGAGCAGCGAAGTGGAAATGCTGAAAATGATACGGCAGGGCAGGTTCTCGGGCACCAAGGCCGGAGAATACCTGGCTTCGCTCAAAGAGCGTTTTTCAGGGGAAGTGGTCCTGGATATGTATTGCTACCTGCAACTTTACATGGAATTATCGCTCAAAGCCAAGAGAAACATCATGCTCCGCGAGAGCGGCCTTCCCCTTCCGTCAGAAGAGGGAATAGTCGGGAAACTGGACGAGTTGAAAGCTTTACGCAAAACGATCGGACCGGTTGGAGAGCTGTCGCTATCACCCCTGATCAGGATGAATTATCGCGATATCTGGAAACTTAACCAACTTTCTGCACATTGAAGACTATTAATAATAGCGCAGGAAGCCCGGTGGAATTTAAAGAGGACGGACAAATCATTCGGGCAATCCTTGACGGCCAGACTGCACTGTACAGGTTGCTGGTGGAACGGTACCAGAACCCGGTCTTCAGGGTGATTTACAAAATTGTCAATAATCACGAAGAGGCCGGGGAACTGACACAGGATGTTTTTGTGAAAGCTTATGAATCGCTGCCAAAGTATGATCCCCGGTATAAGTTCTTCAGCTGGATCTACAGGATGGCAATCAACAGGGCACTACTGTGCCTGAGAACCAGAAAACCCTGTGTGGAAGCTGACAAGATCCCTGCGCATGAGAGATTGGCACAAAAAGAAGAGCCGTTTGACCTGGTTACCAAAAGTACCCTGATAGACAAGGCGGTAAACGAACTTGACAAAAAATACAAGACAGTGATCATGCTGAAGTATTTTGCCGGCCTATCCTATTCCGAAATTTCCGAAACCCTGGATATACCGGAAAAAACAATAAAATCACGGTTGTTTGACGCGCGGATGTTGTTAAAGGACAAGCTTGAAAAAAAACTGAAATATGTTGACTGAAAGGGACATATTACTCATACAGAATAAAGTGGACGGGATGCTCTCCCACCGCGAAGAAGATCAGTTTGCGGCCTTGCTTGAAGCATCACCCCAGGCTGTGGACCTTTACAGGAAACTGCTGGCCGTGCATGAAGAAATGTACAGCAGTGCTGCCCGTATCCCTGAGATAGATATAACAAAACAGGTTATGCGCCGTATAGAAGGCAAGACATTTCTCCACAAGCTCTTCACCGGCAGCGGCAGGGTATATGCCTTTGCTGCCGCCCTGGTGCTGTTTTTTGTACTGGGTATGCTTGCGGCCACGTATCTTGTTCCTTCACTCAGGAACCTTTCACAGGAGGAGCTTGCGGGAACGATGATGCGTAAAAAAACTTCCCTGTGGTCTTTCCATGATACAGGGATTGACATTGAAGTACAGCAACAGCAGGAGGGTGATCTGGTAATTTACAGGGCGTCTGTTTTTACCGCAGACAGTCTTAATGTGGAGTTTTCCTCACCCGGGGAGCCGGTGAACGTCAATTTGCTGAAAATAATAGATTTTGACGGACTGGCTCAAAAAATGGAAAATACGGACCATAAAATATCTTATATTTGCCAAGGTAATACGGTCTTTACACTGACCGACCCTCCCGATCGTTCTTCCCTTACGTTTTCTTTGGAAGGGAAACAAGCCTTCCACATGAAATTTCCACCAACTTTTTGACGACCATTGATTATTTATTATAGAAGACTACAAACACACACGACAATGAAAACAAAAAACAAATCCTCAATCGTATTGGTCCTGGCCGTTCTTGTGTCTCTTGCTGCTGGTTTTTTAGTGGGAATCCTGGTGGATATTCCAAAAACCGATAACACACAACTTGCCGGCACCATAGGCAGGGTGCAGAATTACAAGAACGTGAAGGTTACGGAGGAAGACATTGAACTCAAGAATGACCTGGTTTCGGACACGCTCATACTCAATGCCATTTCCACCTATTTCAATTACCATTATGTTGCCGCCGTGTCCCAGGGAGAAAAGATCCGGTATGCACTGGATGCCCTTGATAATCAAGACGCCTATAGGGAATATGCCGGCCTGCTGCTGCAGGAAGTGTCAGGTTATGGGACATTCCTGGAAAATGCCCGGCTTGATCTGCTCCAGGCCATAGCCGTGGTCACGAATCCTGCCGAGGTACACCCGGTAATGATGCGCAATACGATAGTGCAGGCAAACAATGTGATCTCCCAGATCAGTTACCGGAAACAATCGGTACTGAACCTGATAGACAACCTGGGCAGTTACCTGGAAAAGCAGGACAAGGAGGCCGATGCCACACTGGCATCTGTGCACGCGGTACTGAGCCTGGAACAGGTCACCAACGCCATGGCGCTGAATGACAAGATGGTGTTGAAATATTTCGAGAAGAAAAAAATATTCACAGAACAGATCCAGGGATCTTTTGGCTCGGAACTGCAGGGTCTCATTGTAGAAGATGCCCAGAGGCTGGGAATTGATCTTAACAATATTGACCCCATGGGAATAATTATCCTTAACGCAGAAAGCATTGGCAGCCATTTTGCCTTGAACAATATTGAGGTTGGTTCAATGATCAACAACATGAACGAGCTGGGGGTTTTTGGATCTGAGGCAGTTAGAAGCTCCAACGACTTGGGGAGCGTAGCGTTCATGAACCTGGAAAATCTTTCGCTTCAAATATTCGGGAGCTCGGAAAACCTGGAGGCTGTTCTTAATGCCCCCGACCTGGGGATGTTTAACAATATGCAGGAACTCGGATTCCTGAATGTAAACCAGTTGAATGTTGTAATGAGGGTGAGTGAATTGGGAGGGGTTATTGGAATCGGGCCAATAGGATATTAATGAAAATAAATTGAAAAAGTTCAAAGCCATCATATTATTAATGGTTGTAATTATCCCGGGCCCGCCCGGGATTTTGCGTGCACAGCTTATTAACAGCGTTAAAAAAGACAACCTGCACCTGGTCTATTTCGGTAACAGGTATTCCTATATAGTGCCGCATGTAAGACAGACTTACCTCAATGCCATGGATTTTCACAAGCGCTTCTGGTCTTACCGGGACACGACAACGTATGTTTTCCTTACGGACTTTGAAGATACAGGACATGGAGGAGCCATTGCCATGCCTTATAACCAGGTCATCCTGGGGATTGAGCCCTATAGTCTGGCATTCAGTATCATCCCTTCCAACGAACGGTTCCAATGGCTGTTCAACCATGAGCTGACACATATTGTACTCTCTGAAAAACCCAATACAAGGGACGCTAAATTTCGCAAATTCCTCCAGGGAAAGGTGATAAGGGCCGATGAGTACCCCATATCGGCCCTGTGGAGTTATTTTACCACCCCCCGCTGGTATGCCCCACGCTGGTACCACGAGGGGATAGCCTGCTTCATGGAAACCTGGATGTCAGGGGGATTCGGGAGGGCCATGGGTTTTTATGACGAGATGTACTTCCGCAGCATCATTGAAGGCAAGGAGGACCTCTATTCCCTGGTAGGGCTGGATACGGAAGGAACCACAGAGGATTTCCAGGTGGGAGCCAATTCCTATCTGTACGGCACCCGTTTTGTGACCTACCTGGCCTACCAATACGGGATAGACAAACTGAAGGACTTTTATATCCGTTCCGACAGTTCCCGGGCATTCTATGCAGGGCAGTTCCGGAAAATTTACGGACGCCCGGTCAGGGAGGTCTGGCAGGAGTGGATGGAATGGGAGCAGGATTATCAGCAGAAAACCATTGCCCGTATCGGGGAATTTCCACTGACAACCCTGCGCTCTCTTACCGAAGAACCTCTGGGCAGTGTTTCCAGGCCGGAATTCAACCCGGAGACCGGGAAAATCTATGCCGCCATCAACTATCCCGGCATTATTTCTCAAATTGCCGAGATAGACAGGACCACCGGCAGTATCCGGAAGGTGGCCACCCTGGATTCTCCCAAACTGTATTATACCACACACCTGGCTTACAATGCGGAGGACGAGAAGATCTATACTTCCGAACACAACAGCAATTACCGGAATTTGGTGGAAATCGACGTGAAGACGGGAAGCAAAAAGGTGCTGAACAAACTCACCCGGGCCGGTGACCTGGTCTTCAACCCGGCAGACAAGTCCTTGTGGGGGATCCAGAACGACAACGGATACTCCATACTGGTGAAGATGCCACCGCCATACGACAAGGCACTGCCTGTCTTTACTGTTCCTTTTGGTCGGATCCTACTGGATCCGGATATTTCCAATTCGGGAAAATTATTATGCGCTACCCTGTCGGGCATAAGAGGGGAACAGTCCCTGGTACTGTTTGATCTGGAAGCGCTGGATGCCGGCAAGAGCAGTATGGAAACCATAATGGAACTGGAAGACAACACACTTACGCAGTTCAGGTTTTCTGCCGATGACCGCTTTCTGATAGGAACGTCTTACTATACGGGTGTTTCCAACGTATGGAGGATAGGACTTGAAGACAGGAACATGGAATT
>MWFB01000010.1 GCA_002071385.1 Bacteroidetes bacterium ADurb.Bin013 | reverse complement strand
ACCCCAGGTGCAGATCTGGGACACTGCCCGGGTGCATGTGGGGGCCCAGGTGGGATCGGGCGGCCTGTACAACAACGTGAAGAATCCTTCGGTTCCCTTGTTGGTGGCCGATAACCGCCTGGGGGAATGGAACAGCTTTTTCATTCGCATGCAGGGAGAACGCGTAACCGTGTACCTGAACGGGGAACTGGTGGTGGACAACGTGGTCATGGAAAATTACTGGGACCGCTCACAGCCCATCTTCCCGTACGGGGCCATTGAGCTCCAGGCACATGGTAGCAAGGTGGCCTACCGCGACATCTATGTGCGGGAACTGCAACGTCCCGAGCCTTACAAACTGTCCCCGGAAGAAGAAGCCGATGGCTTTACCGTGCTCTTTGACGGCACCACATTGCATCAATGGACAGGAAACAAAACCGATTACCTGACCCGGGACGGGGTCCTGGAAGTCCGGCCCACCGGGCAGGGGTTCGGCGACCTGTACACGGTTAAGGAGTATTCCGATTTTATATTCCGGTTCGAGTTCAAACTCACCCCGGGTGCCAACAACGGCGTAGGCATCCGTACACCCGGCACAGGGGATGCAGCCTATGAAGGCATGGAAATCCAGATCCTTGACCATTTCGATCCCATTTACCAGCCCTGGCTGTTGGATTACCAGTACCACGGATCGGTATATGGAGTGATCCCCTCACATAATCGCAATGCCCTGCGGCCCGTCGGGGAATGGAACCAGGAGGAGATCTACGTCAAAGGCACGTACATCCGGGTTACGCTGAACGGTGAAGTGATCACGGAAGGAGATATATCGGCAGGTCCCATTGACGACAGGGTACATCCCGGGCTGGAAAGGACAGGGGGAAAGATAGGATTCCTGGGACACGGGTCCAGGCTGTGGCTCCGCAATATCAGGATAAAAGAATTATAAGCGGGAAACTATCTTTTGAGCAGGGTATATTCCCCGTCTAGGGATTGCCCGTCAAAAAGAAGGTCTCCGTCGTAATATACAACCAGTGTGGTCGGGGTCAGGGAACGGATCTCGACCACATCGTTTATGGTGGCACTGCCTACAATGACACGTACATAAATATAGAACCCATCCAGCGTATAGGTAGGCGTATAGGATGGGGCCGAAACGGGGGCCGTGTAACCCATGGTACCGTCTTCGCGGAATGTGATGGTGTATTGTGTGTTGTCCTGGTAAGCCCATGTTCCCAGAAGGTCAGACACTTTATACTCCTTTTGGCAGGATGCGGTCATTAAAATAAGCAGGGACAATGCCATCAGTCCCTTGATCATGCGGATTCCTTTTTTCTTCATTGATATTATATCTTTTTTATTATTCATATTCAAAAACAGCCAGTACCGGGTAATGGTCAGACACATAGGGTACGCCAAAATTATCGGTAACGGTACGGAAGGATAATGCCTTTGCTCCCCGGTAAAAAATATGGTCAATAGGAGCTCCGTTGTACGTACCCCATCCGTTGTAAGTGGATAAGGTGTCGGTTATGGGCGCTTCCTGTCTTGCATCCAAAAAATGTGCCTTAACCGGTTCAAAGAGAGGGTCACTGACTTCGGCATTGAAATCACCTGTGACAAAAACCACGGGAGCCCCCAAGGTCAGCTCCCCGATCTTTTGCACCAGCAGGTGGGCAGATTCCCGGCGGGCAACCTCTCCCCTGTGGTCGAAATGGGTATTGAATGCAAAAAAAGTTCTTCCTGTCTTCCTGTTCCTGAACTTGCCCCATGTCACGATCCTCATATGGGCGGCATCCCATCCGAAAGAGGGCACATCGGGGGTTTCGCTGAGCCAGAACGTTCCGTTCTGCATTACCTCGTATTTGTCTTTCAGGTAAAAAATGGCAGAGAATTCTCCTATGGAGTCACCATCTTCACGCGCCACCCCCACCCTGGCATAAGCCGGAAGGTGTTCCACCAGGTAATCAACCTGTTCCTTGACCGATTCCTGAACTCCCAGCACATCGGGCTTCAGAGAATCTATCATTATTATGGAGGCGGGCTTGCGGATGTTCCAGTGGTTTTCCCCGTCATCAACCAGCGAAAGGCGGATGTTATAGGACATGACCTGCACAGTATCGGGTCCCTGTGAACAGGATACTTGCAACAGCATGACTACTGCTGGTAACATGTACAGTAAATATTTCAATGGTTTCATTTATAGGTTTTTGCGTATTAATTCGTTCCTCCGTACATATTCTCATCACTGGCAGGCTGGCCGTTGACAGTGCCTGTATTGGTGCAATCTTCAGGTGCCGGTCCCGAGGCAAACAGGCCGCAGAATCCTCCCACATAGCAGTAATCCTGCTCATCGTCACTCACATAACCGCTTACCGGTCCGGAATTGGAACACGATTTGAGCGCTCCCCCTGTTCCTGTACCCCTGCCGGTAACCCCAACCATGCCTCCCACGTAACGATACTGCCCGGTCTGAGCGATTCTGTTCACTGCTCCGGAATTGCTGCAATTGGTCATATTGCCGCTGTCATTCATCCCGCATACCCCACCCAGGGCAAAAAACGTGGCATCCATCTCCGTCTCCGCACCCTGTATGGTACCTGAATTCCCACAGTCTGTAAGAGAACCCTTTACATTTTCTGCCACAACGCCTCCCACGCTATAAGACCCGGTAACATTTCCTGAATTCACCAGGGTCTCGGCAGTACCACCCTTGGTTATGGATCCGGCAACCCCTCCTGCACTTCTGATGCCCGTGATCTGACCGCTATTGGTGCAATTCTTCAGCTTATACAACGAACTGCTGGCAGTGAAACGTGCAACGATCCCTCCGGCCGTGTAACCGTTCACAGCACCCTGGTTTTCACAATTTTCAATAAGAGATGAAGAAATGCCCGCAATACCTCCTGCCATGGCAATATTGTTAATCTCAATCTCTTCCGTTTCCTCAACGGGGTCATCGGTCATGGGAACAGTCACTACCCCCGCATTCAGGCAATCATTGATTTTTCCGTAACTTACAGCCACTATGCCGCCGGCTCGTCTGGCCGAAGAAACAGGAGCGTGATTTTCACAGTCGGACAAAACGGTTCCGGTATATTGAACGGTACCTGAAACACCCGTGATACCTCCTGCACTTCCTGCAGAAGCAGATACCACCCCGGACTCCTGGTTGGTACAGAAACTAACAGTAACAGTGCCGGTAATATAACCGATAATCCCTCCTGCTCCGGAAGAAGCGGTGACCGTTCCGCTGTTTGTTAAAAAAGAGAGTGTATAACCTGTCCCGTCAGCCGTACCGATTGTTCCGCCAATGAAAATTACCCCTTCAACAGGGGCCGTGTTGGCGCAATCTTTAACGACATTATTGGAGAATCCAGCAATGCCACCTATAGAAGACGGGCCCTTAACTGTACCTGAATTCTGCGAGGTGGTGATCTCTGAATAAAAATTTCCTCCCGTGATGCCTCCAAAACCGGTGTTCTTGTTTTCATCGGATCCGGAAGCGGTAATGGAGCCGGAATTCGAACATCCATTGATGGAACAATCGAGATACTGGGTCCCGCATATTCCTCCTGCTTCAGAAACAGCGGATAAACCTACCTCATTGACACAGTTGTCAATCTGGCTGGAACTGGCTGAATAACCGCATATTCCTCCAATGCGTGACGTTCCTCTAACTATCGCCCCCGAATGATTGACACTATTGCTGACAACGGCCAGGCTGTAGAGCTCGCCGCATATCCCTCCGGTCTTTTCCCCGGTTCCTTCCACGCTGCCCCGGTTGTGCGAAGAATTGATAACCGCACTTGTCCAGGATTGACCGCATATACCTCCCACCGCCAGGGATCCTTTGACCCGGGCATCGTCATTGTTCTCACAACTTACTATGCTGCTTCCATTCGATCTGCCTGCTATGCCTCCTACAGGCGATAGTCCCTGGATGGTTCCGCCGTTGGAACATTCCGTGACAACCGCAGCCTTCAGGTTCTCATCTGCGCGCATTTCACCCACTATGCCCCCGGTCGCGGTAGATGTGCTCAGCCCGCTAATCTGTATGGTGCCCTGAAAGTGGCAACCCGTCAAGGTCCCTCCCAGCATGGTGCCGCAGATCCCGCCGGCCGACATGCTCTGAAACTGTCCGGGTACCAGAGTAATGGAACAAGTATGATCCAGTGTGAGGTCCTGTACTGTGGCTTTCCGCACATACCCGAACAATCCGGCAGACCTGCTGGAATTCTGGGTGATCCTGAGATTGCTGATCGTATGGTTATTCCCATTGAAAACACCGGTGATACTGCTGTTGTCTTCACTGTATATCATGGCATTGGTATGAAGCCCTATGGGAATCCAGTTGGGTATGGAAGACAAATCCAGGTCTGATAGCAGGTGAATGGTGCTGTCGCTGTCCATCCAGAGTCTCAGGTCGGCGAAGGCATTCACATCATCGCGGAACAACAACAGGTCTTCCAGAACCGAAATGCCCAGCGGCCTTTGTGTTACCTCCAGGATAGCCAGTGAATCGTTGCTGGTTTTGAAAGTCAGCAGGGCTGTCCTGGCCTGGGTGAGCTGTGAGGGCTCAACACTGAATGTCATCCGGTATTCTCCCCGATTGCCCGATGATTGTTCGGATACAAGGTTGCACCAGGCAGCATTGCTGCTATCATATACCCATGTCGTATCACTGACCAGGGTGAAATCGTAGTTTCCTCCTTTGCACGGTACCTCCATGGAAACCGGTGTCGTGAAAAGGGTGTCTGCCAGGTCAGGATCGTCCGGATCTTCCGGATCTTCCATGGCATCTTGGATTACTTTAATGACAGACTGTATGCTGGCGTTGTTGGTGGATTTGATGACGATATCCTGGCTGCGTTCCTGTGTTGTAGTATTTGTTTCCACATTGAAACTCAGAAGAACCGTTTTTTCGGAAGTTCCCACAGATGACAGGTTGGTTCTACACCAATCCAGGGGTATGTTCACGTTCCATCCCGAGTTGGAGGTTATGGCCACGGTATCAAGTCCTCCTTCATGGGTGAAATGCAATTCCTGGGGAACGCTGTTAATGTAATAGACCATGTCTTCCTTTTTACAACCGGAAAACGCCAGCATTATGGTCAATATGAATATTGGAAGGAATAAATTTTTAACCATAATGCAAAGATGAGCAAAACCTTCCAAATGTTGCTCCATGCGAATAAAAAAATGTAATTTCGCTGATATGAAAACAAGATGGCGTATTCTTTTGGTCGTCTTATTATCTGTCCTGGGTCTGGTAGCGGCTATCATGACGATTCTTTCCATTTATATGACACCTTCCCGCCTGACCACCCTGATCAACCAGTATGCAGGACAGTACATGGAAGCTTCGGTTACCATATCGGACGCTGCCATCCATGTTTGGAAAGATTTTCCCTACATATCCCTGGAACTGGCCGATGGTGAAATTCTGGTTCCCGCCCCTGACACTACGGGAAAATGGGCAGACTCCCTGCTTGTTTTTAAGAAAATGGAAGTGACCCTGCGCCCTGCCGCCCTGTTACGGCGCATGGTCGTTATCCCCCGCCTGCACCTTGAACAGGCTTCCATTCATTTGTTCACAGACCTGGAAGACCGTTCAAACTGGGATATTTTTCCCGGATCGGGGGACACTGAATCCCCCTCTTACGGATTATCCTTTGGCAGGCTCAGCGTACGCGATACCCTGCGCTTTACCTATCATGATTACAAAGACACCGTGTATTATAGCGTTGACATCACCGGCATGACAGCCCGTTCTCCTTTCAGGGGGTGGGCATTCACGGCAGACATACAATCCTGCTCCAACACACTGATCGTGGGAGAGAACCTGCTGTTTGACAGGATTCCTTTCAATGTCAAAGGAGATATTGTACTGGAAAATGATTTTGATGACTACTACTTCAGGAATTGTGAAACAGTTCTTGGAAAAGTTCCCCTGTTTATCAACGGATTCATGGGGCTGAGGGAAGACAGCCTGGAGCTGCGCGGCTTATGCCTGATAGATTCCACCATGTTGACAGATCTTTATGATGCTTTTCCTCTAAACCTCCTACCCCGGGAAAAACCATTTGCATCTTCCATGCCCATAAAGGACCTTGAGCTGTTCCTCAACGGCGCCTATAAATACGAAAGTGGTGAATTCCCTGTATACTGGGCTCATCTTGAGGCCGGTCCAGGAAGCCTTGTGCATCTTCCTTCGGGTATCATGATACCGGAAATCAAGACCAGGATAGCCTCTTCCTACGATCCTGGAGAAAACAACCACGGAATACTTGAAATGGAGGACCTGACAGTCAGAAGCCCTGCCCTTGACTTGTCCGTGAACGGGATACTGTCTTCTGTCTTTAAAGAACCATCCGTCAGATTGTCGGCCGGAATCGAAGCTCGCCTTGACCGCCTGCACGAGCTTGTGGAGGTGGTGGAAGAAGGCCGGGCCGTTGGAGGTGTCACAGCCAATCTGGAGGCCGATTTCAGATTCAAAGACCTGAATCCGGCCGCGCTGGGCAATGTGATGCTCTCATCAGATTTCCAGACAGACGGTTTCACCCTGGATTTGCCTGCATACAGTCTGTTTTGCAGGGCCGACTCCACCCGGCTGCGTCTGGGTATTCACCCGGGGACCTCTTTGGATCTGGAACTTGTCAGTGACAGTCTGCAAATCCTTTACAAGGGGCGTGAATTGGCAGCCCTCTCAGGAACTGAGCTTAAAGCCGGCAGCACCCCGGGCATGTTCACCATGGACAGCACTAAGGTCCAACCATTGAACGGATCTTTAAAAAGCAGGAACCTGCGGGTATATGTAAATGATTCCACTCGCATCGGGATGGATGGTGGAAATATCGTCTTTTCAGTAAAGTCCGACAGCCGCGACCAGAGCCTTCCGGTAATCGGGCTAACGCTGGAATCCCGTTCAGTCGGGGCCATGATGGGCATTCACCGGGGAAGTATCTCGGACCTGCACCTGCAGGCAGACCTGACCCGTAATGTCAGGACACAGCACAGAGATACAGCCGGCCTGTCTGCGCGCAGGGACTCGTTCCTGCTCCGCAGAGCACGGCCTCGTCACGAATTCTCCTATGCCGACCTGTCTCTTGATCTGGACAGGGAAGAGCGCGGATTGCTGCGCCGGTGGAATGTGAACGGGACATTACAGGCCGGCGGAATACAACTTATTACACCTTTTATACCGCTCAACACACAGGTAAGAGATGCACATCTTGTACTGCAAAATGACCGGCTAGAGATTACCCATACCGTCATCAGGGCAGGACGATCCGACTTATTGCTTAACGGGTATATGACCGATATGCGCCAGGTGTTGCTGGGACGGGGACGCCTGGGACTCAATTTTGACCTCCAGAGCGATACCCTGGACTGCAATGAGCTGATCGGGGCAATCAATTCCGGAATGTCCTTAATGGAGAAACAAGACAGCCTGCCCGGTTCCACGGAAATCCCCGCTTATCAGAACCTGCTGGTCGTACCCGGGAACGTGAACCTGCAGCTGGTCCTGGCCGTATCCAACGCCTATTACCTTCATTTACAGATGAAAGGCCTGCACGGAATGTTACTTGCCGCAGACCGGTACCTGCAACTGGACGAACTTCAGGCCTCTTCTAACGCAGGAGATATTACCATAGACGCTTTGTATGCAACCCCGTCCAGGGACAGCCTGCAGGTGGGCCTGCATATGGAAATGAAGGATATCCTTCTGGAAGAAGTTACCCGGCTCTTTCCTTCCATAGACACCTTGTTCCCGATGATCAGGTCTTTCAGGGGGCTTGCCGATATTCAGTTCTCTGCCACCTCGCAGCTCGATACCGACATGAACCTTGTGCTCTCCACCTTGCGGGGCGCCTGCCGCATTGCCGGCAACGGCCTGGTGCTTCTGGACGGGGAGACTTTTTCCGAGATTTCCCGCAAACTGATGTTCAGAAAAAAGGCCCTCAACCTGATAGACAACATCCGCGTAGAAGCCACCGTGGCGGACAACCGGGTAGATGTGTTTCCTTTCATCATGGAAATGGACCGTTACAGGGCGGCTATTGCCGGATCTCATAACATAGCCGGGACCTTTCATTACCATATTTCCCTGCTCAAATCTCCCGTTCCGTTCAAATTCGGAATTGATGTGCGCGGGGTCCCGCAAGATTTTAAAATTGATGTTGGACACGCCCTTTTCACTGACCAGGGAATCCCGGCCCTTTCCTACCGGATTGACAGCATCCGCGTGAACCTGAGAGAACAGATCAAGAGATATTTCGAAAACTATAGCTTTGAATAAAATGTACACCATAGCATTAATTCCGGCACGCTACGCATCTGAACGTTTCCCTGGAAAACTGATGCAGAAACTGGGAGACGAAACGGTCATCCTGCGTACCTGGCGCGCGACCCTGGAGACGGGCCTCTTCAGAAAAGTAGTCGTGGTAACAGACAGTGAGGAAATCTACCGTGAAATCGTCAGCCACGGAGGAGAAGCCCGCATGAGCACCGGTAAGCACCTTTGCGGCAGCGACCGGATTGCCGAGGCAGCCGAGCATTACCCGCAGGCCGATGTGATCATCAACGTTCAGGGCGATGAACCCTTTACCTCGGCAGGCCCGCTGAAAGCCCTTCTCGGCGTTTTTGAAGAAGCGGGCGCTGAATCTGTTGATGTTGCTTCCCTGATGTCTCCCTTGGGCGAGACGGAGGAACCGGACAATCCCAACGTGGTCAAGGTGGTGACAGACAGACAGGGCTTCGCCCTGCTTTTCTCCAGGGCACCCATCCCTTTCACCTGGGATCCTGCCGGGTATAAAGCCAAGACTTTCAAGCACATCGGGATTTATGCCTTCCGCAGGGAGGCTTTGCTGCGTTTCGCTTCCCTGGCACCCGGTCCCCTGGAATTGTCAGAAAAACTGGAGAACCTGAGGTTTCTTGAATACAATATGAGGGTTAAAATGGTAGAAGTACCCGGTTATTCCAAGGGTATAGATGTTCCCAAAGATCTGGAAGAGGCCAAAAAAATGATTAGTCCCTGCTCAGGGATACACGTTTGACTTCTTCCACCCCCAGTACCGATTCCAGCCTCTTGATGATATTGTAGATCTCTTTGGCAGAGCGGACTTCAAGGTATATATCACATTCAAAAAGGGCATCCCTTGTGGTTACGCTCATGTTGTTTATGTTCAGTCCCCACTCTTCCGATATGATCTGGGATATTTCAAAAGTGATGCCCTTGCGGTCTACCCCGAATGCATGGATGTGAGCCGGATAGTAAGTGTTTTCATCGGCTTCAATCTCGACATTTACAATCGTTTCCCCATGTTCTGTGGATAATTTGATAGCCCTCTCGCAATCACGGGTGTGAACGAAGACTTTTCCGCTTCCGTCTTGGGCTTCAAAGCCAAGCAGTTCATCTCCCGTGAGGGGAGAGCAACACTTGGCAAATTTGTATCTGGAAGGCTTTATGGATATGTTCTGTTTACGGAGGGCACTTCGGATGCAGGATTTTGCCTTATACGTAACCACCGCCTCCAGCCAGTCTTTTTGAGGCATGATAGCCGAGGAGGTGCCAATTTCCACCCTGTCTCCGCGTTTGAGTACGGTCTTTATGGAGCAGAGCATTCCGTTTACCCGGGCAAAAAGGGCGTGATCTCCGATCTCGGAGTGAATCACATAGGCAAAATCCAGCGCCGAGGCATTGCTGGGCAGCAGAATCTGTTCTCCTTTTGGTGTGAAAACCCTGATATCGTCATTATAGAGATTTGCTTTCACCCCCTCAATGAAAAAACCGTCCTTGTTGTTAAAGCCGTCATGGTAGACCATGTCTTTGAGCGTTCCCCGGAATTCCTCCACCCAGCCATCAACCCCTCCTATCCCTACATTCTTGTGACGCTTGACTATACAACCGTGGATGGAAGCTTCCTCCATCCGCCGGCTCTTGATATGGACCTCGGCCCAGGTTCCGTGTTCGGTCATGAACATACAGTGAAGGGCTTCGTAGCCGTTGGCTTTGGGATTGTCGACGTAGTTGTGAAAACTGCCCACACGTTCCAGGTAGAGATCCGTTAGCAGCGAATAGATTTGCAGACTCTGGTTCTTTTCCGAAACGTCACAGGGTCCCTCTGTTTTTACGTCAAATACAATATTAAAAACATAAACGCTTTCCAGGCGGCGGAAAGGTACCTGTCTTTGTTGCATATGGCGCCAAATGGAGTAAACACTCCTGATATCCTGCGATATCCGGGCATTTATGCCATGTTCACGCAGGGTTTGTTCAATGGGAGTAACAAAGCGGGTCCTTATTCCCTGGGTTTCAACAGCATAATCATCCAGTATCTTCTGAATCCTGGCATATTCTTCGGGCGACCGGAACCTGAAACTTAGGTTTTCCAGTTCTGTCTTTACTTTATACAGGCCCAGGCGGTTGGCCAGCGGAGCAAAGAAAAAATCGGTTTCTCCCGTAATTTTCATTTGTTTATGCAGGGGCATGTCGGCCAGTGTCCTCATATTATGGAGCCTGTCTGCCAGCTTGATGAGCAGGGCACGGATGTCGTACTGAATGGTCATCAACATCTTGCGTATGTTGTCCACCTGCATGGACAGTTTGTATTGCTCCTTTTTTTCTTTTGTAAGTCCGTCTACCAGGTAAGCAATGTCTTCCCCAAAAAGTTCCCTGATTTCTTCGACGGTATGCGGAGTGTCCTCTACCACATCGTGCAGCAGGGAAGCGATGATGGGATTTGTTCCAAGGCCTATCTCCTCGTTAACTATGCGAGCAACGGCTATAGGATGCAATATATAGGGTTCTCCTGCTTTTCTGGTTTGTCTGCAGTGTGCCTGGAAGGCGTATTCATAGGCCTGTCTGATGCGCTCCAGGTCCTCGGGCAGCCTGTCAACGGCAGCATTCTTCAGGAAAATGTCACGCTGTTCCTCAACCAACTGGCTGTATTGCGCCTCATTCTTTTTTCCCATTCTCAAAATATCCATAAAACAAATATAAGCAAAATTGAGTATATTTGTCTGTCAACTAATACGATTAATTATGGCACATCAACTACCTCCCCTCCCTTTTTCCGCCAACGATCTGTCTCCTGCCATAAGTTCCCTAACCATAGGTTATCATTACGGCAAACATCACCAGGCTTATATAAACAACCTGAACAACCTGATCGTGGGAACTCCTTTTGAAAACTCCGGCCTTGAAACCATTATTGCCAAGGCTCCTGCCGGCGCTCTGTTCAACAACGCCGCCCAGGTTTTCAATCACACTTTTTATTTTAATCAATTCAAAGCTTCCGCTACTGCAAAAAAACGTCCTGAAAATGAGTTGTTGAGAGCTATTGAAAAAGATTTCGGCAAATTTGAAAAATTCGTAGAGACCTTTTCCAGTGCAGCTGCCACGGTATTCGGTTCCGGATGGGCCTGGCTGGTGCTTGATCAGGAAGGCAACCTGGTCATAACCCAGGAATCCAACGCAGGATGCCCCCTGGCAAGGAAACAGAAACCCCTTATGACATGCGATGTGTGGGAACATGCCTATTACCTTGATTACCAGAACAGGCGGCCGGATTACATCAAGGCTTTCTGGGACATTCTGGACTGGAATGTGATCGAAAAACGTTTCGGCGCATAATCAAAGGAGCTGCGAAAGCTCCTCCAGGGCAATTGCAAGATGCAATAATGTGGCATTCCAGTTAATGGCAATTTCATTGGAAGCAAAGGCTTCCACCACGTCCAGGTAACATTCGTCGGGCAGGTCGGAAGGATAAACACATCCGTCCTGCCTGGCAGGATTTGGTCCCCCTACCAGGAATCCGGGAAGCGGTCCCGGAATATCATCCGTAGCGGCCAGACGATGGTGAGGATTTTGCGGGCTTTTACTCCCGGTTCCTGTCACATAACAATACCCGGTGGGATTTCTTCCCAGTAGGTAATCCATGTTATGGTAAGCCTGCATAAGATAATCCCTGTTTCCCGTCTGGCTGAACCCGTAGAGAAGAGAGATGGCGTTGCTGCAACAGCTTTCAGACAGGCATCCCCAGTAGAAATCACGTGCCGAGTTGCCGTAAGATGAAGCAAATGGCGCTCCGCCGGCCAGTGATACCACGCTGTCACAGAATGCGATCAGTTGTTCTTTCATTGCCGGGGTTGCCTTGTTGTGTGTCAATAAAGCAAAAACGCCCAGTCCGTAGACATCTCTCCAGGTGGGGGCCGTGAATTTTTCAGGGGCATATTCCAATGCTTTATCCAGGTAAGCTTCGTTTCCTGTGGTTAGATACAACTCGCATGATGCCCAGAAAAAATCATCTTTTGCCGAAAGATCCCCATAGGCACCTGTTTGTATGGCTGGAGTGAATTGCTCATTCATCCGGAACTGGTTGTATAAGGCATCGGGATGCTCCAGAGCCCAGCAGAATGCGGCTTCTGCCGCTTTTACCATGACAGCTGCTGTGGAGGAATGATCTTCAATATCCCTGTAGATACGGGCGGCCTGTGCCATGGAGGCAGCAAAATCCAACGTAGCAGTAACGCTCTTTTGCACAACATAACGCGGTTTTTTACATGCACCGGGCTTAATGAACGCCTCGAATTCGGGAGTGGTCAATTTATGGTATACCCCGCCGTCGGCAGGATCCTGCATGGTCAGGCTCCATTGCAGATTGTACATCACCTCGTCCAGCAACCGTCTGTTTAGGGCATAGCCAGGGTATTGTTCATATCCGGCAAGTATGAGCCCGGTCGTATAAGAAGCATTTACAATGTATTTGTTGTAATCACCGGCATCGTACCATCCTCCGGCTGAAGCAATGATGGTCCCTTCCGGCCTTTCCTGCGATGCAGCCGAGGCATGCACCAGAACCACTGTATCCGGGTGTCCCGGGGTGGATCGTTGTAAAAAAAACGCTTCCAGGGCGGCCGATGCCAGGGGGGCCAGGATGCTGTCCCCGATTCTGAAAGCAGGCGACTCCATCCCTTGTTCGGTTACAATACGGTAAATTCCGGAGCTGTCTAAAGAAGTGAAATCAAGCCGGGTACGTTCTTTGTCCGAAAAGAGCGAGGAGAACACTTCACCGGCTGTTCCCTCAAATACCGTTGTCCCTTTCTGATGATCAACGACCCGGAAAGAGCCCTGGAATGATGCATCCACAATGGCTATTTTTTCCTGTCCGGGATAATAGCCAAGCTGGTTTACAACCACCTGTCCGCCAGATGTGCAGGCGGTCAGAAGAACAAGAAGAAAAAATGATTTTTTCATTATCTTTACTTTGGTTATGACAAATTTATCAAACTTAATATGAAAACACTAAGATCTTTAGTAACCGAAGTGCTTATTGCATCCCTTTTCCTGAGCGGTTGCGGGACTATAGGCAGAACAGGCGTAGGAGCCGGCTGCTAACAATAATACAATAGAAGGCAGGATGCAAAACCGCCGTGTGGAGATTTACATCCTGCCTAATGAAAAGATGATTGAAGAAGTACAGCGCCAGGCTGAAACTTCCAAATAACTCCAGGGACTACATTGCCCGCTCCAGGACCAGGCGTGCTTCCCTGTCCGGATCGTTGACAACTTCAGGGTGGGTATTCAACACCATGGTTTCCCCTTTCCCAATGGTATATTCGGGCCAGAAGGGCAGTGAACCTCCGTTGGGATTTCCCGTTCTCATGAACCGTAGCAGGGCATCGGCCATTTTCCTTGAAAGCATTCTGGGTTCCTTACCACCTCCTGTATGGGTGACCATAAGATCTGTGTTGCAGAACCAGAAGCAGATGTCAATACAGTGGAATGCACGCAGCCGTCCGTCAAACAAAGGCGGTTGCCATCCGAACCAGGCTACATAGACGGGGGATTGCTGCTGCAACTTGGTGTTGGCTGCACGCACCACATTCACCCGGCTGGAACTGATAAGGGCCCAGATTTCGATTGGTTTTTTATCTGGGAACTGGCCGGCATAAGCAGCCACAATTTCAAGGGCTTTGTCTGCATAATGTTCCTTAAGATTTTCCGTTACCTCTTCTAATGATACATCTTCCAGTTCCGGACGGTCCCTGTTGGGATTCCATTCATGGAACGTGGTGCAGTATATCATGGGAATATCGGGAATTGACGGATCATCTGCCGAAAAATAGATCTCGGCAGGCAGTACTGTTCCGTCTGCCACCGGGCCGAATCCTCCCCTGATCCCCAGTCCTTCCATCCGGCTGTTGAATTTCGTGGCTGCACGGTTGGCAAGGGCAAGGTATTCCTCCCAGGGCATTTCCTGTAGCTGATTAATCTGTGAAGGCTGCAAACCGGCTTCCTCCAGGATGCAGGCGCCCAAGCCTGCCGAAAATTCCGGATTTCCTGCCTTAATGGAGTTACCGCTTAGTGCAACTGCCTTGTGAACCAGTCCCTTGGCGGCAGGCATGGTGGCAATGGCACTTACTTTGGAACCACCGCCTGATTGCCCAATGATGGTTACATTGCCCGGATCTCCACCAAAGTTGGCAATATTGTCCCGGATCCATTCCAGGGCAGCTATGATATCCAGCAGTCCCACATTACCCGAATTCTTGAATGCTTCCCCGCCTACAGCAGAGAAATCTGAAAAGCCAAATGCGTTCAGACGGTGATTGACAGAACAAAATACAATATCCCCGTAACGGGCCAGGTTCTCGCCTCCATATCCGTTCTGTTCAATGGAATTACCACTTGAAAAACCGCCACCGTGCAACCATACAATGACTGGTCTCTTGTTCCCGTCAAGGGCCGGGGTCCATACATTGAGCCGCAGGCAGTCTTCTCCTATCTCGTCGTAATTCCACCTGTCCACAAAGGCAGAATAGGATTCAGAATTGCGGGAATACCTCACTACCTGGGGAGCCGAGGTCGGAAAATAGACACAGGGAAGCACTTCGTCCCAGGGTTCGGGGGGACAGGGTGGCATGAACCTGTTTTTCCCTTCGGTGCTGGCTCCGTAAGGAATTCCCATAAAATGGTAAATGTCCCGTAAAATATAACCCTTCACTTTTCCATAAACAGTGGGGGCCACGGCAATATTCTCACCCATAAAGAGTTGCTGCGCATCGGGATCTGAAGAACCGTTGTTCCGGGAGCAGGATACAGGGAGCAGCATGATCAGCGCCAGAAGGCTGTAGGCATAACGTTTCATATACAACACTAGTATTTAATATTTTTAACTTTTTCCCATTCGATTTTATCTGTACTTTGAGCCACAGGGACCTGTGGTATAACGGCCCCTTTCCTGACCAGGATCAGGGCAGGGATCTGCCCTGTGGTTATCCTGTGCCAGCCAGGATCATAGGTCTTGCCGCTCTGATAATCTACCCAGCGATCAACCGGAAGGTAAACCAGGCGTTCCTTATCGCTTTCAAACAAGGGGGCCACCATTATATCGCTTCCAAAAAGATACTGGTCTTCTATCTGCCAGGCCACCGGGTCATCGGGGTATTCTATAAGCAGTGCCCGCAACATGGGCAGGCCTGTCCGTGTACATTCTTCGGATTGTTCCACGATATAGGGCATCAGACGGTATTTTAGTTCTGCCGATCTGCGGAAACCATCCATAAAGTCTTTGCTGTAATACCATGGCTCGGTGGGTGGTGCACCGTGAATGCGTGTATGGGACGTCAGAAAACCAAACGGGAGCCAGCGGCTGTATAATTCTTCCGGACAACTTTGTACAAAACCGCCTATGTCATGACTCCAGAAAGAAAATCCGCACAATCCCAGGGAAAGTCCGCTTCTCAGGGTGGTAAGCATACCAATATCGGTATTGGCAGCATCCCCTCCCCAATGCAGCGGATAGCGCTGTGATCCTGCCCAGGCACTTCTGGCCCACATGATCGTTTCATTTTTGGTTATGCGGGTGATGTCGGCCACTGCCTTGTTATAACGCAATGGATACAGATTGTGTTCGTACAATCCTCCTTTTCCGTTGGCATAAATGCCGTTCAGAGGGGCTCCTTCACCAAAATCCACCTTTATGGCCCCTACCCCCATCTTGAGCAATCCTTCCAGTTTTTCCTGGTACCAGGTGACCGTTTCCGGGTTGGAAAAGTCCAGCACCACGTCTTCGTAAGGAAGGCCTCCTTTCTGGTTTTTCACGTACAGGCCCTTTTCAATCAATTCGGGAAAGTATTTGTTTTTGGGGGTGAAATAAGGCAATTGCCATAGGGAAATATGAAATCCGTCTGCCAGCAGGTCATTGATCATCTTCTGGGCATCGGGGAAACGGTCAGGGGCAAATACATAATCACACTGCCAGTCGGTCTGGAACCAGCCTGTGTCAAAATGGATCACATCTGCAGGGATTTTATTCTCTCGCAACTTTCTGGCCACTTCATAGCCTTCTTCCTGTGAAAAATAGGTTATACGGCTCATCCAGGTTCCGAAAGACCATAAGGGAGGCATGGTGGCCTTGCCGGTAAGGTTGGTGTACTGGTCTATGATCTCGGCCGGCTTTCCCCAGAACAGGAAAAGATCAAGCGTTTCGTCTGCCATGAACAATTTGGCCGATCCGGCATGTGTTGCCCCAAAATCACAGGTGACCGGTGCAGAGGTGTGCATGAACATCCCGTATCCTTTGTTACTGATAAAGAATGGAATTGGCTTGTACATCTGATCTCCTTCCGGACTTTGAGGATCGGTCACAAATAAATGCACTTTTTGCCCGACTTTGTTCAGGGCAGTCGGAGACTCTCCGCATCCTACGATTTTTTCGTTCGGCCGCAGGGAAAATACGGGGTTGATACTCCGGATGTTGTCACTGGCTCTTTTGATAAACTGGAAGGGTAACACTTTGATCTGGGTGGAATCATTATCGGCCCAGTGCCTGGTGCGTGTCATTTCCCTGCCGCGCTCATCGCAGAGCATGATGGAGAAGGGATACTCCCTGATCACAATGCTCCCTCCCCGGCCTGTATAGGTGTGTGTGCCATTCCCCTTTTTATAGGTCCAGGATCCGTCCCGGGGCGGTGTTCCTGTTAGCATGAGTGATTCTTCTTCCGAAAGTATGACCGGAGAAGTGTATACCCTCAGTCGTACCGTGACCGGTGAAACAAAATCAATGCTGAAACGCAACTGCGGGTCATTTTCGTACTGGGTAGGGGGAAAATCCAGCATCTCCAGAGGAAGTGGAAAGACTTTTGTGGTGTTGAATGCCTGTCTTCCAAAAAGGCTGTAACGTTTCCAGCGGATGGACCCTTCTGCGGTGGCGGGATCGAATGACGCCAGAGAATCGGCAAAAAAATACGTATTGCTAAAATCTGTGAAATCCTGGCTTACATCAACGGCACAGCTTTGAAGGTAAGGCTGGGCATTCGCTTGCAGGCAGAGTAAAAGCACCCCGTAAAATATCAGTAATCTTTTCATAAACGGCACATTTATTTAATTGTTATTGGATTTACCTGTCATGCTCCGTAACGGGTTCTGAAATACTGCCAGATCATGAACGGGTGAATAAATGTAAGTATAAAAAGTATAGTTTCCTATGTGGCTCTAGATTTCAAATCTTTCACCTCACAGTAAGGTGAGGTGAAAGATTATCATCTAACCTAAAAAACTAATTAATCAAACTATCACTGCTTGATTTCTCTTTTACCGTAACGGTACAATGTAACTCTCTGAATGCCCAGTGTGTTCATTTTCAGCCCGGTTCCGGTAAATATGCTGCCATGGATCTGGTCCCCGTTCAACACCCTTCCCTGAATCCATTCTCCATTCTCAAATACTCCTTCGGTTAAAGTTCCCAAACCTATGTATGGCAGGTTCCCCGGTTGGGCCGGAGCAAACCTGACATTGACATTGCGGGCCATAACTATGTATTCCCCGTTGGGCTGAAGGATAATAAATCCGCCTCCTGAAGCGGTTTCAGGCACAGTCCTCACTCCGGTGGGAGCGGGAGCACCCATGGAGGCATAGTTTCTGGGGCGCATCAGGTCGGCTGTAACAATATACTCACCTAATACAAAAGATTGTTCAGGATTGTCATTGTCTACAAAGAAACCCCGGATATTGCCGGTTCCCTGGTATTCCAGGATCACCTCCTGCATTCCGTCAATGAGTTTGTATGCCTGTGCCAGGGGATCTGCCTGGGCACTGGTAAGGCCGGTCCTTGCGCTGCGGTCTATTCCAAAAGGTGAGAAGCCCATCAGATTGTGTTCCCCAAGGCACCACAACAGGCGCGAAACACCCAGCTCCCCACCCCTGGTCTCGGGAATAAACAAAGGATTTCCCAATTGATCATACCACTCTACAATTTCGGTGAAATGAGGTACATAAATGTCCGGAGATAAAATATCAATGGCCGGTCCGGCACAATGGTACATATCTATTACGCTGGGAAGCGGTCCTCCCCCCGGATGCATTCCGGACCAGCCGTAATCGGGACCTTTGAGCCAGGCATTGGCATACATGGGAATGTCATATTCCTTCTTCCCTTCGGCTGCCACATAACCCATATATCTGGCATAATAATAACCCATGAACAGTTCCTCTGTATAGTAGTACATGTCGTGCCAGTCAAATTCTCCGGTATGGCTCCATCCACCGATCTTGCTCTTGCCAAAAACTTCCTCCCAGGTTCCCTTAGTTTTGGACCCATTGGCACTCCATACTTTTGACAGGTCTCTGCTCAGGTCGTTTTTGTTCTTTTTAAGATATTGAACCAGGTCTTCGGGTATAGGGCCATTGAAAAGCAACTCGGCTTCGGGAGAATAATCCCGGGGGGTATTGAGTATGCCTGGTTCGTTTTCTATCTGCATCATTAGCACTGTATGCTCTTTACCGTCCACCTGGGCAATGTGCTTCATCAGGGAACGGAAGGCACGGGCATCGGCCTTCATGTTTACCTCAGAAACAGCCGAAAGAATCTCCACCGGTTTTCCGCTTGCATCTTCGGCCCGGGGAAATCTCTGATAATCCTTTTTGACCCAAAGGGGAATGTAGGTGGAGGCGGCATTTTTCCAGCTTGCGAACCAAAGCAGCACCAGTTTCAAATCGTACTGGCGGGCGCTGCTTATCAGGTGGTCTACAGAACTGAAATCAAATACACCTTCTTCAGGTTCGATCATCTCCCAGGTAATGGCTGCAAGTATTGTATTGTAATTCAACGCCTTTAGTCCGGGCCATACATCTTTCAGGTAGGCTTCGCTGGAACTTGAAGAATTTCCCAGTTCACCGGCCAGCATCAGCATAGGTTTCCCGTCGACGTACATTTGGGTGGCATCCCCTTTCTTTTTCAGTGCAGGTTGCTGTGCCTGAAGGTTAATGCCCAGAAATGACAGCAGGGTGATTAAAACGAGTATTTTTTTGTTCATTTTTTCAATTTAAAAAGTTACCATCCCGGATTCTGAAGGAGTTTCCCGTTTGACAAAGACACATCACTATAAGGGATCATTAACAGGCCTTCTTTTTCAATAGGCCAGTCGATGGTTTTTGTTGCCGGATTTTTCCCGTTTAATACGATTTCTCCTTTTACATCAAGGATTTGTTTTGCTTTGGTGAGTCCCTGGCGCAGCACATCATGGTAACGCAGGCCTTCAAAAACAAATTCCCTTGCCCTTTCGTCCAGGATATCCTGTTTGGTAACCGATTTGAACGCATGTGAAGTGTTTTCAAATGCCCTGTTGCGGACCTGGTTAACGTAATTGAGAGCCTGTGCAGGATTTGTGTCCACCACCAGTTCGGCAGCCATCAGGAGAATGTCCGAATACCGCATGATAATCTGGTCCTGGGGATTGGCGTTCTTATTGCTGGCGCCCAGGTACTGCGGATAACCTTTTGTGCGGTCAACGGGAGAAGTCAGGTTTTGGTATTTCTTATGTACATAACCGGTAAATTCACGTTGATCCGTTCCGTCGCAGGGGATCCCTTCAGCAGCCAGATTGACGATAGAGGCAAAACGGCGCGTATCACCTTCTTCAAACCAGTTGTAAGCCTTAGGAGTGATTGTAGCCATTCCCCATCCGGAAGTAAACGGGTCATAATCTCCTGCTTTTACTTCTCCCCTCATGCCCATATATTGCGAATGAGAAAAGGAGAATCCTGTATGCAATTTAATGGCGAATACTATCTCGGGATTGTACTCTCCGGCATACACCAGGTTGGGATTACCCACGTAAAGGGATTGTTTGGACCAGTAATCTTTTCTCATAGACCAGGGCCAGAGAGAACTGAAACTGGGAAGCAATGCGTGCCCGCTGCTGGTAATGATATCATTCAAATAGCCTGTCACCTGGGCTTTGGTCAGACCGGGCATTTCACTTTTGCCATAATAACCGGTGTAGAAAAGGTATACCCTGGCGGCAAATCCCTCGGCAAACCATTTGGTCACATGGCCAATCTCACCCTTGGAAATATCCTGGAAACGGGTTGCCGGAAGATTCTCAATAGCAAACTTCAAATCTTCTGCAATATAGGCGTATACATCGTCAGGATCTGCCTGTCCTTCAATTTCAAGCTGATCCGATGTTGTGACCAGGGGAATGTGACCATAACAAGCTTGTGTCAAGTAATACCAGTAGGCCCTGAGCATTCTGGCCTCGGCTACATATTGATTTTTCAGTTTGGAATCGGCACCCCAATCAATATTTTCTGCCTGTTCTACCACCACGTTGCATCTCCTGATAGCGCGCCAGACCTTTGAAGCCCAAGTGTAACGATTGATTTCCAGGTCATTGTAATGAGTAAACTCATCCCATATCTGGTTACCGTAAGCATCGGTATATCCGCCTCCCCCGTAACAATCATCGGCGGCAATGTTCAGCAACTGGAAAAAATCTCCGTAGCCTCCCCTCAGCTGCTGATAGCAACCAACCAGGGCCATGTTAAGCTCTTCGGGGGTTTTATAGAAGTTAGCTGAAGTCAGTTGAGTCATCGGTTCACTTTTAAGAAAATCATCTGAACAGGATGACAGGTTAACTGATACTAAGATTACTGCTGCTAGTTTTAATATATGTTTCATGATCTCCGTCATTTTTAAAGTTTAATACTCAAACCAAAGAGGACAGTCCGGGCACGTGGATAATAGCCTAGGTCTATACCAGATCCCCATGTAGAACCGCCACTGTACCCGACTTCAGGATCCATTCCGGAATACCCGGTAATGACCAGTGCATTCTGAACCGTTACGTAAGCACGCAACTGACTGATGACTGTCTTTTGCTTGAATAAACGGGCAAAGTTATATCCAAGTGTAACATTGCTAATACGGAAGAAATCGGCATCTTCTATATATAACTGAGACATATACAGACGGTTCCCATTATCTTCATCACCGTTGGTCACACGGGGAATGGTGTTTGAAGTTCCTTCTCCGGTCCAGCGGCCCAGAATATCAGCGGTATAATTGTATTGTTTACGGTCTATTGGACGGTAACATTTTGCGATCTGCATTCCAAAAGAGCCGTTCCCAACCAGGTAGAAATCGAATCCTTTGTAATTCAGGGACAGATTTAACCCAATCGTAGTAGTGGGATAAGGTTGTCCCAGGTATATATTGTCTGCCTGAGTAATATCTCCGTCATCGTTGGTGTCGTCATAGATAATATCTCCCGGCTTGGCATAGGGTTGAATCACTTTGCCTTCGGAATTTTTATGGTTGTCAATCTGGCTCTGATTCTGGAAGATCCCTAACATATTCAATCCCCAGAAATAACCTATGGGATAACCTTCCTGGGCACGGTTCATTTCCTGCATTCCCTTGAACAGAATATCCTGGGATCCGTGTATGATCCCTTCTACATTGGGGATGGATATAACTTCATTTTTGTTGAACGCGCCGTTCGCGCTAATGGAAAACTGAAATTCGTTCCCTATCTGACCAAAATAAGATGCCCCGAACTCAACGCCCTTGTTTCTTACAGAACCACCGTTGATGTAAGGGTTTGTCTGAGCACCGAACACGTCCAGCACATCGGCCTGTAACAGCCAATCCCTTGTTGTTTTGTTGTAATAGTCAAAAGCTGCCTGAATTTTTCCGTTAAACAATTGCAAATCCAGACCCAGGTCAAGTTGCTCGGATGTTTCCCACTTTACGTTTACATTGGGCATGGAATTTTCATAGACACCTGTTGTAGTGGATGTTTGATTGTCCTTATCTCCGAAAGCATAAGAAGTGGTAGCTATGGTAGAGAGATACGTGTAATCGGTTATACGGTTATTCCCGTTCTGACCCCAGCTGGCTCTCAATTTGAGGAAGCTGATCACATCTTTCGCACCCTCCATGAAACCTTCGCTGCTTATCACCCATCCCGCAGATGCAGATGGAAATACACCAAAGCGATTGGTCGGACCGAATTTTGAAGAACCATCGGCTCTGACCGTTGCGGTAAACATGTATTTCTCTTTATAGTTATAACTGATACGACCGAAATATGAAACAAGGTTATCCAGGTTGTAAGGGTAGCCCTCAACAATGACCATATTCGCATTGGTATTGGTCGCATTGTTAATCCAGGCATGGTCAAAGTCGTTGAATACCAGATCGTATTTCTGGGCAGACAGGTATTGACCGGTTTCCTGCCTGGCCTGAATCCCAAGTAAAATATCAAAATTATGATTTTTCAGATTGAAATTATAATTAAGAGTATTTTCCCAGGACCAGCTGGTTCTGAGCGCATTCTGCTGAATCACGTAATCGGTGTCGTTGTAAAAGCCACTTCCGTAATAATATTGCGGTGTATAACTCCGGGAATTGGAATTACTGTAATCCAGGGCAAAGACACTTCTGAGCTTTAAATTCTTTATGGGTTGAACCTCCAGGTAAATATCTCCTGACAACCGGGCCGTCTGTGTTTTTTTCTGATTTCTCAGAGCCAGTGATGCCAATGGATTCGTTTCATCTACATACCATAATGTTGCCGATGCGTAGTCTGTCCCGTCTTCATTATAGGGAGTTAAAACAGGGGTGGCTCTTAATGCGTCATTTATGATATTATTGAACTGGTTCCCGATAAGAACTCCATGCCGGTTGATAAAGGACAAGGAGAGATTCTCACCTATTTTTACAATATCCTTGTAAATTTTATGGTCACTATTTATGCGGAAATTAAACCGTTCATTATTGGAGTAATCCTTCCCTCCTATCACGCCTTCCTGTCCGCTGTAACTCAAAGACAAGGCAAAGACACTGAGCTGTGAACCACCGCTGACACTAACCACGTGGTTCTGGGTTTTCGCATTCTTCACAATTATCTGGTTTAGCCAGTCGGTTCCCTGCCCGATCTTGGCCGGATCAATATTGAATTCACTTAACCAGCCATAAGCTGTACCACCGGAATTGATACTGGCCTCGTCCATGATCATCATATAATCCTGTGCATTGAGCATTTCGGGCATTCTTACCAAGGATTGAACTCCCATAAATCCATCATATCCAACCACTGTTTTACCGGTTTTCCCTTTTTTGGTTGTTACCAGCAACACACCATTGGCTGCCCGTGCGCCGTAAATGGCTGCCGAAGCCGCGTCTTTCAACACATCGATGGATTCAATCTCTGAAGGATTGATATGGGATATACCGCTTACCTGTACTCCATCTACCACATATAGGGGTGTGGCATCACCTACTGTCCCTAGACCCCTTACACTTACACGGAAATCTTCACCTGGCTGTCCCGAAGAAGCTATGATTTGTACCCCGGGGCTCTGGCCAATCAGGGCATCAAGAGCATTCTGGGAGCTTCTTTTAGTGATATCTTCTTCCTTAATGTTCAGGTTGGCCCCTGTGAGCAGTTTTTTCTTCTGAGTACCGTAGCCCACAACAACCACTTCCTCAAGTACAAGACGGTCTTCACTCATTACTATGTTGATTTCTGCCTGGTTGTTGACAGGAATGGTCTGGGTTACAAATCCAATGTAGGAGACTACAAGTACGCCATCAGCCGGAATACGAATGGAATAATTCCCGTCCAAATCTGTAATGGCCGTAGTCTGAGATCCTTGGGCAACAATCGAAGCTCCAATAATCGAAAGACCAGACTCATCAACAACAGTGCCGGTTACACGATGTTCCTGTTGCTGTTGAACCTGGGGAATGGATTTGTCTTTTTCAGAAGGCTGTTTGTGAAGCACTATGATCTTGCCTTCAATGGAATAATATAACGATCCCTCGAGTACCGTCTGTAGAACTTCTTCTACAGATGCATTTTCAAATCTGGCGGTAACCAGATACGATTCATTGACCTCGCTGGTTTCGTAAATAATAGACATACCAGTCTGTTTTTCAACTTCTTTCAAAACATTGACCAAGGACACGTTCACGAACTCCCTGGTGATCGTCTGTCCGAAAGAAAATACCCCCAACAGGATCAAACCTGAAGTGAGTACAAGTCTTTTAAGGTTTAGGTTAAAATGCATAATTATTTATTTGAATGTTATATAAAGGTTTTTCCCATCTCGTTTTGTCGTAAATGGAATAATCAAAGAAAGAGCATCCAGAACATCGGTAATGGTTTCCCCATTATTAAGGGAAATATTGAAAATCTTGTCCATTTTCTTATCAGCTGTAAAAATGATATTGACATCATACTGACGCGAGAGCCGTTTAAAGAGCTCGTCAAATGTGATCATGTTATATTCAAACCTTCTTTCTGTCCAAGATATATATTGCGATGCGTTTTGCCTGAATTTAGAAACGGTCTGCGTATTGGTGTCAAAACGGATGATATCGTCGGGATTCATAGTGATCTTTTTATTTTCTCCCCCGATCTCCAGTCTGCCCTCAAGCAATGCTGTTGTCACTGTGGGTTCATCTGCGTAGGCTGTCACATTGAACCTGGTTCCCAAAACTTTTATGGGAATATTCTTTGCCTTGACAATAAAAGGCATATCCTCATTCCTTGCTACCTCAAAATAGGCTTCTCCCTCCAGTTCCATGACCCTGTGCTTTTGATTGTATCTGTTAGGGCACCTGAGTGTTGTTGCGGCGTTCAGATACACCACGGTGCCATCGGGAAGGATTACATTGGATTGTTCCGCATTCTGTGTTTCAATCACAAACGCATAACCCCCATCCTGCCCGGATCGTCTTCCCAGTTCAATCCCCAGGAAAACGACAGCTAAAACAGCTGCCGCAGCCACTCCCTGGAATATCCTTCGGTATAAGATGTTTTTACGTACTATGGGAGAGCCTAGTAGTTGTTTCTTTCTGCTACTATAACCGGCTGAAAGACGGTCCCATAACATGAAGGTCTGCTGGTCGGGTTTATGTTCCAGGAGCCAATCATGCTCCCATTTTCTGAAAAGTGATTTGTTTTCTTTTGATTGACTAATGAAATCAAATAACAGGCCCTCTTCTTTCAAATGAATTTTTCCTTCAAAATACGCGATTGCCAATTCTTTGATTTTTTCCTGATCTGATTTCATACTGATAGGTGATTTCATATATTAAACAACAAAATGTAAGTTTACCTAACCTTGGTTATGGTTTTTTTAAAATAAATATGTTTTTTATAGGAGAGCTAATCCAGGTAGGAGGATAGCAAACAGGAGAAAAGGATGATGCAAATGTGAAAAGGATATTGCTTTTCGAAATAGGAAGTCAATGTAGTTAAAGCTTTTCTGATGTGTTTTTCGACTGCTGTGGTTGAAATGCTCAATTTTTCTGCAATTTCCCGGTTCTTGAACCCGTCAAAACGGCTCATGACAAAAACCTTCCTGCACTTTTCCGGTAAGGAATCCACTGCTATCTGAAGCTGTTTCTCAAGTTCTTCATAGAGTGGTAACTTGCCGGGACCAAAATCAAAATCGTAATGATATATTCTTTCCTCGCCTTCAACTTCATGAAGATAACGGCCAGTATAAAGATCAACTACATCCCTGTGTTTCAGGTAATTCAGGCATCTGTTGCGCACCATGGTGAAAAGAAGGGCTTTAATGTGGATAAAGCTAAATTGCTCCATCTTTTCCCACAAATGCATAAAACAGTCCTGAACAATATCCTGGGCCGTTTCTCTGTTTGTGACAAAACGTACGGCATAATTTGTCAACCTGGGTGAATAGTTAACAAAATAACTCTTCAGCAATTCCTGTTTTTCAGGACTATCTGCCATAGGCTCCCAATTTTCTCTTTTTACCGTAATCGTCAGCAGCCAACATGGCTGCCAGGACTTCTTCCGGAGTGACCTTTCGTGTTTCGTGGTGAATGGCTTCTTTCGGATCACAGGTCTTGACAGCGGCCTTCATCAGCCTTGTGCGGCTCACCTTTTCCAGATTCAAATCTTCAAATGTGGTGGGCAATCCCACCGATTCACAAAAACCGTATACGCGATCCTTTTCCTTTACTGGAGCCCCTGTCAGGTAAAGGCCGGCCAGCACTCCGAAAGCCACTTTTTCCCCGTGGTAAAAAGCGTGCGTTTCTTCCAGGGCGGTCAGACCATTGTGTATGGCATGTGCCGAGGCCAGTCCGCAACTCTCGAATCCCAGTCCGCTCATCAGGATATTGGCTTCTATGATGCAGGACAGTGCGGGGGTGGTAAGGTGCAGCTCGGCATCTTTTTTTGCCTGCATCCCATAACGCAGCAATGTCTGATAACAAAGACGGGCAATTCCCATAGCCGTCAAGGTGGTGTAGCCTCCGCATTCGTTAGATGAGCCGGAACGTTTGCACGATCTGGCCTCAAACCAGGTGGCCAGGGCGTCTCCCATGCCAGACACCAGAAAACGCGTAGGTGCAGAAGCTATGATCGTTTCGTCAACCAGTACGGCCTGAGGATTCATTTTCAGGTAATATACAGAGTCAAAAACACCTTCCGGTGAATACAATACGGCACAACCGCTCGTGGGGGCATCGGTAGAAGCTATCGTGGGGACAACAATAACAGGTATTCCCGTCTTGTCTGCAACGATCTTTGCCGTATCAATCACCTTTCCTCCACCCATTCCCACTATAACATCGGCTTTAGTATGATGAACGGCCCCTGACAGCCTTTCTACCTCCCGGCTACAGCATTCACCTCCGAAAGTTTCAATGTGGATATTCTTCCGGCTTTCAATAAAAGAATATTTTGGGAGTACATTTGATATCACCGATGGTGAGGCCAGCAACAATCCGTTTTCTCCCATTACATGCAAAACGTAAGGCAAATCTGACAACGCGTTCCTTCCCTGTATATACTTGCCTGGAAAAACCGCTTTCAAAGGCTCTTTACCCTTTTCCAATCCTCGCATTTGTACCATATGTTTGAATCTTTGACCAAAGCAAATATATAGATAATTACTATATAAAGTATTTTTAGGTATATTCGCAAAATAAGGTTCAATGTCAGAAATTATGAACATTCCTGTCATAATTATGGACTTTACGAGGGTTTACAGAAACCAGTCTTTTTATCTTGGTTACGACCACATAATAATAGATTGTTCCGATATTCCCGGCTCGGATTGTTATTGCAACCAGGACGCTGCAAAGACAATACAGGCCCGGATAGCCGCTCATCCGCTCAGGGCTGTGCATTTTCTTGATACAGGCAACCACCATTACATTACAAAATTCTGGACAGACAGGATTGACAGGGATTTCATGCTGGTAGTCGCGGACCATCATCATGACATGCAGCCTCCTATGTTTGAGGATCACCTCTCCTGTGGAGGCTGGGTCAAGACGGTTCTTGAAACAAATCCTTTCCTGAAACAGGTTTTGTTCATTGGCGTGTCAGGGGAATACCCGCTGGATGGCAATGATGTCAGGATTTTCCGTTATCCTGCCATGCCGGTCATGTCCCTGCCCGCTTACATATCCATAGACAAGGACGTGTTTCACAGGAGGGTCGTAACGACCAACTGGGACCAGGGTGATATGTCCTGCAGCCAGGTTCACACGATCCTCAAGGATATCATGTGCAATTATCCTGTTCTGGGCGTAGATATCTGTGGAGAATGTTCTACCTTCATGGATAACCGCAGCGACCTGGTCAATGGCCGTCTGTTATCATGCATTGCTGCAGGTTTTTAAAAACTACAACGTCATCAGGATAAAAACCTGTGCCAGGAGCACACGAAGGAACATCGTAAGCGGATATACAATACCGTAAGCAGAAGCTTGAGCCTGAACAGGCGCAATTCCATTGGCAAACTCCAGTGCAGGCGGATCAGTCATGGAGCCGGCCAACATACCACATATCTTAAGGTAGTTCACTTTCATCAAGCGTGCAATAATGCCCATGACCATAATGGGAATAAGGGTGATGGCTATTCCGTATAGCATCCATTGCCACCCTCCGTGTTGAATGGTTTCCAAAAATTTTCCCCCCGATAGTAATCCCACACTGGAAAGGAACAGGATAATTCCCATCTCACGCATTATGAGGCTGGCTCCGGGTGTCATGTAAAAACTCAGCTTCCCTATCCGTCCCTTATATCCCAGGATAATGGCTATCAGCAGCGGACCTCCGGCAAGTCCTAATCTGGCGGGTGCTGGCAAACCGGGAATAAATATTGGAATGCTACCCAGGATGATCCCGGTGAAAATACCAAGAAAAATTGAGATGATATTGGGCTTGACCAGTTCGTTGATGGAATCCCCCAGTTCGTCTTTTACCTTGTTCAGTATTTCCTTTTTCCCTACTATCCTCAATGTGTCACCCAGTTCCAGTGTTGTTTGCAACGTAGGCAGGATTTTCATGCCGGAACGGTATATGCGTGTCACGTTGGCGGGATAACGGCGATAAATGCCTATTTGTTCTATAGTTTTCCCTGCAATCTTATGATTGGTCATCAGGATATTAATCATGCCCAGGGGACCGGGGATATCCTCAATAATATTGGCCAGAGTAACCCTGCCTGCTTTGAATTCCAGGTTTTCAATCTTGTCCTGGGCAGAGACACCGCAAATAATATCTCCCTCCCTTATGATTTCTTCATCTTCTGCTGCGATGTGTTCCCCATTGCGGTTGATACAGGAAATGGTCAATTCATTGTCTAGCATCTTTTTGATGTAAGCAATGTTTTTACCTATCAAATCAAGGTTGATTACATGAATCTGAACGTTTTGCAGCGTTTTTTCACTGCTGCCCAACGATTTGGTGTAATCCTCCTCTTCCGACCGGGTGTTTATTTTGAATAACAATCTGATGAATATCATCGAAATTATCACCCCCAAAATGCCGAAAGGATAAGTGATGGCATAGGCCATGCCCGTTTCTGCAATAACAGCTGCGCCGGCACCTTGTTCTGCAAGCACTTCCTGGGCAGCGCCAAGGCTGGGCGTATTGGTTACTGCCCCACTCAGGAGTCCGGCAACGGCAGAAGGCGACATGTCGGTAAAGCGGCATATCAGGAGGGCTATTCCGAAACCTCCTGTGACTATTGCCACAGCAAACAAATTCAGAAGTAATCCATCTTTTCTGAACGAGGAAAAAAAGCGCGGCCCCATACTCAGACCTATGCTGTAAACGAACAGTATCAGTCCGAAGTCGCGTATAAAAAGCAACGTATGTGAATCTACCGGTGCACCAAAATGGGTGACAAGTATGCCAGTGAAAAGAACACCTGCAACACCCAGCCCGATACCTTTGAATTTGATTTTCCCGAGCATTGAACCGGTAAAGGCGGCAAAGCACAAGTAAAGCAAGGTAGAGGGAATGCTTTGCGTAGTAAAAAAATGCTTAAGGTAGTCCACCATATCATCTTTCAACGATTGTCTTCCAGCATACGTTGCAGCATATCCTTGACCTTGTTGAGCGGAAAATTAGTCTTAGGCTCGTACAAGATGAAAAAGACCTGTTGCATATTATTAGGCGATAATTGTTCCATTCCTATTACCTTAATTCCGCTGCCCTCTTTTGCAAACTCATCCCGGAATCCTGCAGGCAGGTTCGTGCTCACAATTTCCATGACTTCTTTTTGCCAGGTAACTGTTTGGGGATACAGCTCCCTTTGGAGCAAAGCAAAGGCTTCATTGTGGTTATCCAGTACTGCCCAGCAGGAAGTGATTATCTGACGCATCTTTTTCTGAGAATCGTTATAATAGGATATTTCATCCTCTGTAAGCCTGTACTCTTTTTCCCCCTCCAGTTCAGAAAGCTTAACCTGAAAATTTATCATGCTGTCGATCATGACCTTTGCCTGGTCCCTGTACTGATCTATAAGCTGCTTCTCTTTATCTGTAAGGCTCCTGTCCAATTTAACCCTTAGCAGTTTCAACTCAGGCTCTATGGTCCTGGCACTGTATGCCAGTACTTCTTCAACAACCCGTTCCACTTCCTTTTGCATGGATTTGCGTATGCAACCGGATAGCAGTATGAAGACCGCAATAATCATTATCAGAGAAGCTATACCCGACAAGATATTCCTGTTATGTATTCTTTTCATGATCATAAATGGTTTTTTAAATTTAGTCATTTTTGTTCACCTGGGACAAAAATCCCGGGGAAACTGCACCCGGTGGGGTTAATTTAAGGCTGACCAAAAGCAAAAAACCAGCCAAACTGCTCCTGGCAGTTATCTTTGATCCAGGTCCGGACCAATATAGCCCTAAAGCACTGCTTCTTTGTAAAAATTTCAGTTCTCCGACACCACGCGTACGGGACGCAATTTTCTTTTTGCCGAGGCTTTCCCTTGTTCGTGCTTTTGCTGCCCGCTGCGGTTCGTGCTTTTGCTGCCTGATACAGTTGCTGACACCATTTGGAACGGAGAGCTTTTTTGGTACGCCGAGGCGCTGCGTGCTTTTGCTGCCCGCTGCGGTCGCTGACACCATTTGGAACGGAGAGCTTTTTTGGTACGCCGAGGCTCTCCGTTCCAAATGGTGTCAGCAACCGCCCGCTAGGAGTACCGCGTACTCTTGTTTCATTGTGCTGGATATCAGCACCATAACAAAATAGCTCCCCGGGAGAGCTCTCTTGTTAATCGCCTGTTAAACAAGGCTATACATCAAGAGTACGCGGTACCAAAACCTGTGAATGCATAATGTTATCAGTTGACGTAATACAGGTTATCCCTTGATTTAGTTTACTAAACTAGGCTTATCCCTGAATTTAGTTACTAACCGGGAGTTAACCCTTTTTGATATTGGTGTTGACTGGGAGGTGGTAAGTAGCAATAATAGCGTTCGCGCCAATAAAGCCAATAATAACAGCATGTTACAAGATTTTATAACAAAACCGCCACTTACCACCTCCCTGCAAAACCACTGAAATCCATGGAGGGTGGTAAGTTGCGAAAAACATAAACGCGCCTCTAATGTGCACATTAACAGGATGATGTGTGTTTTCGTAACACAGTTGTTACTTACCACCTCCCCCCAAAATCACGGAAAAATCGCAAAAACAAGGGGAGGTAGCAAGTGATGAAAAACGCGACAACGCCTCTAATGCGCAAGTAAACAGGGCGTTATGCATTTTTGTAACATGGTTGTTACTTACCACCTCCACTACAAAACCGCTGAAATCCAGGGAGGTGGTAAGTTGTCAAAATGGTGTTCACGCCCATAACGTACACAATAATAGCGGATTAATGGTTTTTGCGACAAAACAATCACTTACTACCTCCCAAAAAGCAGCCGGGAACAATGATTGGTGCTGCGAAGCAGCATATTATATGCGCCAAAAGCCTTTGGCGCACCGCCTTGAAGACCACCAGGCGATTGTTGGGGCAGCAATACGCATAACTGAAAGGTCGCTTGAGTGCTAAGAACGGAGTGCCTCGGCTTAAGGAAAAAGCACTCCGTTCTTGGCACTCAGGCGACCGCCTGCAGGAAAGGGTTGAAGCCCCGGTGTACCAAAACAGCTCCCGGTTCTTTTGTTATTGCCGTCAATTTCTTAACTTTGTTATGTATTTCTAACTTCAAATATTCCCTAATAATGAAAAAATGGGTCCCCCTTTTTACTATGACACTTTTATTATGTTCTGCGGTGTCATGCACAGAAACTCCTTCCGAAACAAAAACCTCCTACAGCTGGCAACTCATCCTGGAAAAGCCTTCATCAGTTCCGATTGGCCTTCAGATATGGAAGTATGCAGATTTCTTTAATGATGGCACTTTTGTACTTTCTGTAGACTATTATCATGGAGCACAGGACACTGATACTTTCCAGTACAGCGATTCCGGCAATGTGATCAGGATCTATGATATGTATGGCAAGGACTGGATCGGGACAATGCCTTCCGGCGCAATCCAGGCTGGTAATACGGTACAGTTTAAGGCTGAAAGTGGTGAAGGGTATTTTGCATTGAAATATTTGGGCAACTGATTCAAAAGAAAAAAACCAGTCAAATGACTGGCTTATCCTTCGTAGCGGAGGGAGGACTCGAACCTCCGACCTTTGGGTTATGAGCCCAACGAGCTACCAACTGCTCCACTCCGCGATATAGAATTGCAAATGTACAAAAATTACGCCAATACTCCAAACATATTTAAAAAATCTTGCATATCAACAGTTTGCTGCTCGCCCGTTTCGAGGTTTTTCCAGGTCACCTGGTTGTTGTTCATTTCCTGTTCCCCAATTATGGCTACCTTCCGGACCCCTCTTCGCTGAGCATACTCAAACTGTTTTTTCAGCTTGACTTCCTCGGGATACAATTCACAGGTTATGCCCGACGCACGTAAACGTTTCATGCATCGCAGCGCGTAGGCAGCCTCGTTCCTGCCCATGTTGAAAAAAACGATTTGCGGTGCATCCATGACTGATTCAGGGAATTTACCCATACCCATCAACACGTCATAGATCCTGTCTGCCCCGAAAGAAATGCCCACACCCGACATGTCCTTCAATCCAAACACACCTGTCAGGTCGTCGTACCTTCCGCCACCGCAAATGCTGCCAATGGAGAAATCCAGTGCTTTCACCTCAAAAATGGCTCCGGTATAATAATTCAGTCCGCGTGCCAGGGTCAGGTCCAGTTCAACAGCCTGCCCTGTCCCAACCTTTTCAATCATGGAAAACAACCATTTCAACTCTTCCACACCTTTGAGCCCGATCTCCGAACCACCTTCCTCGAAAAGCCGTGTCAGGAAAGCGATCTTGGATGTAGTGACGCCTTTGAACAGAAGCAGCGGTTCCAGGCGTGACAGGCCTTCCGGGGTAATGCCTTTTTCGAGCAATTCAATACGGACACCTTCCAGGCCGTTCTTCTCGTATTTATCCATAGCTATGGTTATGTCGATCAACCTATCGGGATAACCCATCACCTGTGCTATCCCTGCCAGCACCTTTCGGTTGTTAATCCTGAGCTGGACACGAATGCCAAAACGGTTGAAAATATCATCAACCAGTTGTACCATTTCAAATTCATTATAGAGGGAATCCGATCCGATGACATCGGCATCACACTGATAAAATTCACGGTAACGACCTTTCTGGGGCCTGTCGGCCCTCCAAACAGGCTGTATCTGGTATCGCTTGAAGGGAAAGGTGAGTTCATTCTGATGCTGTACAACAAAGCGGGCAAAAGGAACTGTCAGATCATACCGCAAACCTTTTTCACATACCTGCAATGCCAGGGCATTGGAATCGATGTTGGCCGGATTGGGATCAACCTTTCCGGCCAGAGGTACGAAGCTGTCTCCCGTATTGAGTATTTTGAAAAGCAGACGGTCCCCTTCTTCGCCATATTTTCCCAGGAGGGTGGAAAGGTTCTCCATGGCAGGCGTTTCAATGGGTGCGTAACCGAATTCCTTGAAAACGTTCCTTATGGTATCAAAAATGTAATTGCGACGGGAAGCTTCCAGCGGGTTAAAATCGCGTGTCCCTTTGGGAATGGAAGGTGTTTGTGTCATGATATTCTGTATTGGTCTTTGCAAAAATAAGTGAAATCAATCGACTTTGAAAAAAATGGGCGATATTTATGGGTATGAAAAAGATTACAATTCTTATACTCACGGGGCTTTTTTGGGGCGCCTGCTCCCCTGAGGCCATCGGTCAGTACGGGACCATACAACTGAACCAAACCAATGCGGAACAGGTCCTGGAAGCCATGACCCTGAAGGAGAAGGTTTCCCTTCTCACAGGAGAAGGCCTTATTGGCTCTTCCATAGGAGCAGCGGGTGCCACCAAAAAGCTGTCCCGTCAGGGAATCCCTTCATTGGAACTCTCAGATGGTCCCGCCGGCCTGCGGCTCAGATCAACCTCAACCACCTGGTACCCATCAGCCTCTTTGCTGGCTTCCACCTGGGACACCTCCCTCATCTCGGCGGTGGGAAAGGCCATGGGGGCCGAGGCTTTGGCCCATGGTGCCGATGTGATCCTGGGGCCAGCCATGAACATCCACCGTCATCCCCTTTGTGGAAGGAATTATGAATACTTCTCGGAAGATCCCTTGCTCACGGGGATTGCCGCTTCGGCCATGGTCCGTGGCATACAGGAAAACGGCACCGCCGCCTGTCTCAAGCATTTTGCAGCCAATAACCAGGAAACCAACCGGGACAACAACAACGTGATCGCAGATGAGAGGACGTTGCGTGAGATCTATCTCAGAGGCTTTGAAATCGCGGTAAAGGAGTCTGCACCCAAAACAATCATGAGTTCCTATAACCGTATCAATGGGACCTATACGTCAGAGGACAGCCTGTTACTCACCACAATATTGCGTGACCAATGGGATTTTCAAGGACTGGTGATGAGCGACTGGTTCGGAGGCCGGAATGCCCCGGCACAGATACGTGCAGGAAATGACTTGCTGGAACCCGGCAGAAACTGGCAACGGAGAGCCATCCTCAAAGCCGTCAGAAAAGGGGAATTGGCGGAAGAAACAATCAATACGGCTGCCGGTCGCGTCCTCAGGCTTGTGCTGGATTCACATGCATACAGGAAACAGGCACAAAAAGACTCACCTTCCGGAACAGGCATACAGGACAGCGCCTGTCAGGCCGGTTACAGGGCAATAGCCCGTGATGCCGCTGCAGAAGGCATGGTACTCCTGGAAAATCGCAATGCGCTTCCTTTCAATGACTCCATCCGCAGGATCGCCCTGTTTGGGGTTTCCTCCTACAGGCTGGTTGCAGGCGGTTTTGGTTCGGGAGAAGTCTACGCAGATCACACTGTTTCTCCGGCGGAAGGTCTGCAGGAAGCAGGCTACCTGCCTGACCCACAGCTCAGGGAGCGCTACCAAAGCTACACGGACAGTGTCAACCGGGCTTACAAAAGAAAATGGAAAACCATCACCCAAAGAATCACGGGACAGGGCCTTCCCACGGAGACAGATCCGGGTGCAGAAGCTATCGCCCGCTCTGCGGTTGAAAACCAGGTGGCCATCATCACCATAGGCCGCAGGACAGGGGAATTCACGGACCGGACAATAGAAGGGGATTATCTGCTCTCGGAAGAGGAAAAAGCACTTATTGGCAATGTCTGCAAGGCTTTCCAGGCAGTCGGGAAACCCGTTGTCGTGGTGCTGAATGTGGGTGGCATTGTTGAAACCGCCTCCTGGTCCGGTCTGCCCGATGCCCTGTTGCTGGCCTGGATGCCGGGACAGGAAGGAGGCCGGGCCCTGGCCGATATCGTCTCGGGAAAGAAAACCCCGTGCGGAAGGCTCCCGGTGACCATCCCGGCATACCTGGAGGACCTTGCCTCACACAAGAATTTTCCCCTGGAAGGAGTACCGGTGAAGTGGCTGTCCATGATGGGGAAAAAAGAGAAAAAAACAGCAGCAGAAAGGCTCAACATAGACTACACCCGCTATGAGGAAGGAATTTTCGTGGGATACCGTGATGTGGACAGCCATCGGAAAGAGGTGGCCTATCACTTCGGGTACGGACTGTCCTATACTTCATTCCTATATGCCAAGCCTGATGTCCGGGTGGAGCCGGAACGGATTGTCGTTCAGTGTGTGATAACTAATACAGGGGAAAAAAATGGCCGTGAAGTCGTCCAGGCATATGTCAGCGCACCTGAAGGTATGGGAGATAAGCCGTACCAGGAACTGAAGGGTTTTGCCAAGACGCCCCTGCTGGGCCCCGGGGAATCCTGCATGGCTGAAATAATCATTCCCATGGAGCGGCTCGCTTCTTATGTTCCGGGAACAGGCTGGGTGGTAGATGCCGGGGATTATACCCTGCGCATAGGGTCTTCCTCCCGCAATATGCAGCAAGAGATCAGGCTTCCAGGTATTCCAGGATTGATTTTGCCGCCTGGCGGCCGGCTCCCATAGCCAGTATCACCGTGGCGGAACCGGTTACTACATCCCCTCCTGCAAAAACACCGGGGCGTGATGTGATGCCTCTTTCATCGGCAACGATCCCGTTGTGCCGGTTCATCTCCAGTCCCGGAGTGGTACGCGCGATCAGTGGGTTGGAAGAGGTTCCCAACGCTATGACGGTCACATCGCAGGCAATGTCAAATTCGGATCCGGGTACCTCAACAGGCCTGCGCCTGCCGCTTTCATCGGGTTCGCCCAATTCCATCCGGATGCACCTGAGGCCGGTGACCCAGCCTTTTTCATTTCCCAACACGGCAACCGGGTTGGTCAGCATTTGAAAGGTGACTCCTTCCTCTTCGGCGTGATGCACTTCTTCCACCCTGGCGGGCATTTCTTTCCGGGTCCTGCGGTAAACCACTTCGACTTCCGCCCCGAGGCGCAAAGCCGTTCTTGCAGCATCCATGGCCACATTGCCGCCACCGACAACTGCCACGCGCTTTCCGACGTAGATGGGCGTGTCCGATTCGGGAACGTATGCCTCCATCAGGTTATTCCTGGTCAGGAATTCATTGGCCGAGACCACTCCGTTGAGATTCTCGCCCGGAATGCCCAGGAATTTTGGCAGTCCGGCGCCTGATCCCACAAAAACCGCATCAAAACCCTCTTGATCAAATAATTGATCTATGGTGACGGTCCGACCCACCACTACGTTGCATTCAATCTTCACACCCAGTTTCCTGACCTGCCCTATCTCATAATCCACCACCTTTGCCTTGGGCAGACGGAACTCCGGTATACCATAAACGAGCACGCCGCCCGGTTTGTGCAAGGCTTCAAAGATCGTAACGTCACAACCGGCCTTGGCCAGGTCGGTAGCACAGGCAAGTCCTGCCGGTCCTGAACCCACTATGGCCACTTTCCTGCCGTTGGGAACAGCCGGTATGGCCGTTGTATAATTATTTTCCCGTGCCCAGTCGGCCACATACCGTTCCAGTTTCCCAATGGCTATGGGATCGTTCTTGATCCCCATGACACACACCCCCTCGCACTGTGATTCCTGGGGACAGACACGTCCGCAGACTGCAGGCAAGGAGGAATCCCGTGCTATGACGGATGCTGCCCCGGGCATGTCCCCTTCCAGGATGGCTTTTATGAATTGTGGGATTTGTATGGTTACCGGACAGCCGGTCACACATTTGGGATTCTTGCACTGGATACACCGGGATGCTTCAAGCACGGCTTCTTGGGCATTGTACCCGTAACTGACCTCCTGGAAATTCCCGGTCCTGGCTTTTGGATCCTGTTCCCTTACCGGGACCCTGATTTTATTGACCATTGCCTAAACCGATTTTACATTTGTGATCTGCATCCTTTTCCTGTAATTTGTACATGGACTGCCGCCTCATGGCCTCGTCAAAATCCACCTGGTAGGCGTCGAATTCAGGCCCATCCACGCAGGCAAACCGTATTTTTCCTCCTACTGTGACACGACAGGCGCCGCACATGCCCGTCCCGTCCACCATCAGGGTGTTCAGGCTGACTATGAGCGGCAGGTTGTATTTCCTGGCCGTCAGGGTTACGAATTTCATCATGATCATGGGGCCAATGGCAACTGCCTGATCGAACCGTGCGCCACCATCAAGCAATTCTTTGAGCCTGGCCGTAACCAGTCCTTTGAATCCGTATGAGCCGTCATCGGTGCAGATGTGTACCCGGGCGGCCACCTGTTTCATTTCTTCTTCCATGATGACCAGGTCGCGGGTTTTGGCGCCAATGATCACTTCCACATGGGCTCCTTTGCCGTGCAGGTATTTTACCTGGGGGTACACCGGGGCGGTACCCAGACCGCCGGCAATGAAAAGAAATTTCTTTTCTTTCAGAATTTCTTCCCTTTCATGGATGAATTCGGAAGGAACGCCCAGTGGCCCTGCAAAATCGTTAAAAGACTCCCCTTCTTCAAGGGCAAAGATCTTGCGTGATGAGGCTCCCACCCGTTGTGTCACAATGGTGACCGAGCCGGCCACGGGATCGAAATCACAGATGGTAAGGGGAATCCTTTCTCCTTTTTCTCCTACCCTGACAATCAGGAATTGTCCGGGTTGTGCGCTGGACGCCACACGGGGCGCCGACACTTCCATCAGGCAGATATCAGGTGCCAGTATGCGTTTTTTCAGGATTTTGTACATAAACGGGAATCATTATAAAACGGCCAAAGATACATAAAAAAGCTTCGTCCAGAGCATCAGGGAAGGCGCCGGAAAACGTATCCCTTTCTTTTCAGGGTCTTTATGATCTGGTCAAGCCGGTCATACAATTTTTCAGTCCTGGAGGGTTCTGTTCCCGGATGGATGAGCATGATGGCCCCGTGCAGTCCTTTTTCTCTTTCAAGATCATACAGCTGCTTCAGTAATTCCTTTGTGCTCCTGTAGGATGGCATGTCGGGAGTGGTGTAATCCGCCAGTGTCATGATGCCGGGAGTCAGGTGGATCACTTCCATTCCCATTGATGCAGTCACCCGGACCGTCTCTGTATTGAAATGCTCATAGGAAGGCATGAACCAGCGGATTTTCGAGACATCCAGCCCGACACGCGACAGTTCGTCCATATTGCAGGCAATGTCGTTCCTGAGACTATCGCCGGAAACAAGCGACTGTTCTATGTCCCCGTCCCAGGGAGCGTACTGAAGGTGCATGTCTCCGTGAGGCCCCACATAATGCCCCTGGCTTATGATGTCCTGCACCAGTTCTTTCCACTGAGGATCCCGCAGGCACTTGCCCGTAAGAAAGAAAGAAGCTTTTATCCCGTTCCTTTTCAATGTTTCAAGCACGGTCCTGCCCCCTTCAAAACGCTCGTCGGCCGTGAAGGTCAGGTAGATCTCCGGGGTTCCGGGATTCATGCGGATGATGCCCCCGCGCTGGTCTCTTTCGGTTGCCGGACGTGATTTGTCCGCTGCAAGACCGGCAGCTTCCTTTCTGCCCTCAGCTTCTCTCCCGGCCAGGTAATAAGTCAGCGAGGCCGTCCCGTCCATGGTAGGCTCGTTGGTTGCATAATCCCACGTCTCGTCATGGTACAGGGCAACCCCCTGGTTGAACGGAGCGTAAGAGGCGGCCCCGTCGGCCAGGGAAATATACTGGCTGTGTTCCTTAAGGCGTTCCCTCAGTTGCGGGCCATCAATCAACCCGCCCGGGGTGCTTTTGCCCAGGGTGGGCAGGTATGAAGTATGCGGCCGTTTGGGATAATCGCCACCGCGGGGAAAATCCACGATCATGGAAGTTCCCCAGGGATTGCACCCGAAAAGCCAGTCGCGCAGCGAAGCTTCCATCTCCCTGTAAGTACTGTCCCCGGTCAGCCTGTAATACAGGTCGGCCTGCGTAATGGCAGCTGCCACCATGTTGCTGGAACACCACATTAAGGGAATCCCGTTCATAAAAGCGCAGTCACTGCTCCTTTGCCGGATATGCTCCAGTCCCCGACGCATGTATTCCGTATATTTTTCGGCCATTGGCGTATCCGACGAGGCCAGGTAATAGTGTCCCAGGTTTATGAAGGGATAAAACTGGTAATGCCGTGCCCGGCCCAGCTCCATCCACGGGGTCACCTCTTCCAGCTGTCCCCAGTAATCGGCCTTTTGAAGCCATTCCTCCCCTGCCCCCAGGTGGTGGAAAACAGCGGCTGCCAACTCTACGTCATCCACATAATTGTCTTCTTCGTAAAAATAGGGAGAAACTACGCAACAAGTCTGCGTATTGCCCGGTTTTTCCTCGGCAAAATGATAAGCCGGCAGTGCCTTGGCCTTCATTTTTTCTGCAAAACCGGGGTCCAGTTCCCTGAACAATTCCGCCCCCAGGGCAAAAGCCGAGGCAAATTTCCCGGCCGAGGAGGCCACCCCGGTTGTCCGGTTGATGTGCTCCCTTAATCCCTGCCTTTCCCCGGTAATGAAATAGACGGGACGTCCCCCGCCAGGTCCCCACCCGTAATCGGCCTTGTCTCCCACCGGAAGCCGGAAACCCACATGGTCCCGGTCATCGGCGATCTGGTTGAACATCATCTTGTCTTCGGGGTTCATCTTCAAGAGCCATTCCAGACCCCAGCGGACCTCGTCAAGGATATCGGGGATCCCGTTTACCCCCGGCCTGCCCGTGGCATCAAAGCGGTCTTTGAACACCGATTTATCCTCTGCCTGAGTGTAGGCGAACATCATCTGGAACGTGGCGTTTGCACTGGTGGTGAGGTATTGCAGGTAATCTGTGGCATCGTGCCAGCCACCCCTGACATCTATCTTTTCTCCCGTGCGTTCGGGATGCAGCACTATGTACCCGTCGTTCTGATGGCAGAGTGTATCCAGAAAGGGATTGTCGCCGCAACGCTGCTGCCGCATGTAAGTGAGCAGGAAATCGGCCGTTCCCTCATATACTTCGGCCCCTATTCTGAAAGCCGGAGATTCCACAGTTCCCTTCCCGGGAATGTCCGTCACGACACGGTAGCCGCCCTCCTCTTTCAATTCGCTGAAATCCAGGCGAAAAGCCGAGGCCATCCCCCATTTGACCGCGGGTACTTCTTTAATGGTCCCTTCTTCGACCGAACCGGAAAAGACACAGGCGTCCGTTCTCATGTCCAGTACACGGAAAGCAACGGGAGAAGCCTCTTCTTTGGAGATCAGTACGGCAACCTTGATGTCACCGGGCAGGTAACCGGCCTGATTGATCCGTATCCAGGCCCCCGTTTCCTGTGCCGTCATTATCTGAAAAAATAGCAGGCAGATAAGCCAGCATGTCATAGAACGTGTCATATTGCTACAATTAATGAGTTTTCTCCTGCAAATATAAACCAATATATGACTTACCTGAACAGGGATAGCCGCATGCCCGCGTAAACCCTGATACCCATGAGGGGTCCCCAGATTATGCTGGCATTGAATTGGGGTGAAAACGGGTCATCGGCAGAGATGATCGGGTCCGGTTGCCTGTAGTTCATCAGGTTTTCACCTCCAATATAAATGTCCATGTTTTTGAGCTTGCGGGTAACCTGCGCATAGAACATGGGAAAGACAGGTGAAGTCTTTTCTTCAGTATCCGCTGCAAAGGAAGGTATCCTGGCCGGACCGTTTATCTGCCCGGTGACATCAAAGACCCAGGTGTCCCTGGGGGTGGTGTATTGAAGGTTCAAAACCCCCTTGAACTTGCTGGTCAGGGGGCGGTCCACCAATCCCTGTCCTTTCAGTTGCACCTTGGAATCATTGTAGCGAAAAGTGGCCAGAACAGAAAATCCGTCGAACGGCTCGGTAGTGAAATCAGCCTGCCATGTGTTGGTATAGGAGCGGCCTTCCAGGTTATAGAAAAGAATGGAAGGGACCTGTGCGTTCCAGAGGTATTCCTGGTCGGCAATGAGCTGGTTAATGAAATCGGTGCGGAAATATTCCAGGCTCAGCGTGGATGACCCCCCGTGACCGAAAGGCAGCACAAGTGTCAGGTTCAATCCGTAGGTCCAGGCTTCTTCCATTTCCGGTGTTTCTCCGAACACTATCCTGCGACCGGTCGACAGAACCCCAATGTTGTCGGTAATACTGTAAGGAGTGCGGTAACCCCTTCCTGCGTTGGCCCTGAATACCAGGTTCTCGGTGAAATTGTAACGCAGGTTGACGCCCGGTGTGAACAGCCATCCATACAGGGTATTGTAATCTGCCCTTGCCCCGGCTATGAAAACAAGCTTGTCGCCCCATTCCAGGGTGTATTCCCCGTAAGCTCCATAGACACCTTCCTTGCGGCCCAGGTCAAAGGATTCCTCCCCGCCGGCAGGCCACCGGTCTGTCAGCACCTGGTCAAGATTCTTCACCAGGGCGCTTACACCGGCCGTGACCTTATGATGCTTCCCGAGGCTCGACATGAAGATTGCGTTGGCAAAAAAATCACTTTGCAGCGCATTGAAATCTTTCAGGCCAAAGTAGGCGTCCTGTTTGTGCAGGTTGTAATCCAGCACCATGGCAATATTCGGGTCAATGTGGTTGTCATTTTCTACAGCTTCTGTAACTTCTTCTTGGCCTGTTGTTTCCGCAGTTTCATATTCATGGTCGTAATCCTCGCCGTGCACATATTCTGCTTCCTGCCCGTGAGCAACTTCCTGCTCCTGTCCATGCATGGGTAACTGTTCCTGGGCGTGGTCATGTGCGTGGTCGTGTTTTACAAGGGGAATGCCTAGTTTCACATAGGCATTCACGCCTTCATTGATAATCCGGGAACCCCATATGGCATTGTCCCTGGCCTGACCGGGCAATACCCAGTCGTTGTCCATTTCCCCGCTTTTCCTGTCTTCATACAGGCCCCTGAATCCAAAACGCAGCTGAAGACCCGAGGGATCGGCATAGAGCCACCTGTTTGCCAAGGAATAACGGTTTGTCAACGGTTCATCCAAAAAGCCGTCACCGTTGGAATCATGCCTCATCAGGTCTGCAGAACCGTGGGCCAGGACAACGGTGCTCCACCGGTCATTTAATTGAAGGGAAGAAGCCATATTAGCCTCAGTGCGCAATGCATCGTTCAGGAAAAGGTTCACAAAAAGCGGTAATTCCGCGGTGGGTTTTCTGAATTCCATATTGATCTGGCCGGTGATGGCTTCGCAACCGTTCACAACAGATCCGTTTCCCTTGGCTATCTGTATGCTTTCCAGCCATTGACCGGGAATGAAGGAAAGGCCGAAAGGACCCTGGATGCCCCTCATTGCAGGCCGGTTCTCTTCCAGCATCTGTGTATAATTCCCGCTCAGCCCCAGGAGGCGGATCTGACGGGCTCCGGTAACGGCATCGGTAAAGCCGACAGATACACTGGCCGAGTTTTCAAAACTCTCTGCAAGGTTGCAACAGGCCATCTTGCACAGGCCGGCTGCGGTGATCACCTCGGTCTTCACGGGAGTCAGGCGGGAAATGTAATTTGACTGCCTTCGTCCTGTGATATGCAGCATATCCAGGGTTCCCGCATTTTCCCACAAGATGAATTCTATGTCTTCCTGTGCGGGACTGATCTGGATGGTGTCTTCAATATAGCCAATGTAGGATGCTGTCAGCATTCCGGTTCTACCGGCAGGAATTGTGAAAGAGCCGTCGTCACCGGTATATACCACATGTTCCACAGGTCCTCCCTTGCGTTCAGGAACCCAATATACAACGGCCGCAGCAGCCGGCTGAATGTCCCCGTTTTCACCGGAAAGCAATACCCTGCCATGGAATGTCTGGGCGTTTACAAAATATGGTAATAAAACAAAGAAACTTATAAGGAATTTTTTCATGGATACTTGCGCTTGATTAAATAATGAATTGACTTGACCGATGCAGTGCAATTCATTATAAACGCATAGCTACCAAATGATTACCAGTATAAACAGAATTTTCCCCTGGCAAAGGCTGGAGCAGTCTGGCCGCCGTTTCCGCTGCCTGTTCCAGGATTGAAGCCATGTCCGGGATTGCCTGAATTGCCAGGTAGGCGGTAATCCTGGTGCATTCGGGGGCAGGTGTGTCCAATCCGTCAGAAACCAGTGAGGGATCTTCCAGGAAATACACCTCTGTACTGCAACAGTCCTGATCGTGAATTCGTTCACAGGAGCCGTGGCTGGCGGAGTTGTCCCTTGTGCAGTCTGCTTCCGGAGTGTGTCCTGCCTGCTGAGCATGTACCGCCCTGCAGGAGGGATCGGCTGACAGCAGCACCACATGGGAGGAACCCTCCCGCAGGCAATGGTGAACAGTAAGTCCTGCTTTCCCTGCAAGAAACGACAGGCCCAACAAAAGGCATAAAAAAATATCCGGGAATCTTCTCATTCTGGTTTGCAAATATAATGTTTTATTTTTGTATGAATATCTAAAAATACGGTTATGAAAGATTTTTTCAAGACTCTGGCAGCTGTTATCCTGGGAAGTGCACTTGTTTTCATTTCCGGTTTCTTCCTTCTGATGGGCTCACTCACCACGATGATAAGCATGGGGCTGGGCGGCGTGACGCCTTCCATACCCCGCAATGCCATATTGCACATAACCTTTGAAGAGGGTGTCGCCACCCAGGACTCCGATCTGCCATCGTTCGGCTTCCTGCCCCCTGAGCTGGACATCAGGCAGGGAGGTACAGGCTTTCTGGGCATCGTGCATGCCATAGAACAGGCAGCTGAAGATCCTTCAGTCAGGATGATCTTCCTGGACCCCCAGTATCTGGATGCACAGATGACCCATATAGAAGAGATCCGCAATGCGCTGATGACCTTCCGTAAAAGCGGAAAGCCCGTTATCAGTTATGCAGGGGCCTATTCCCAGCAGGCATATTACCTGGCAAGTGCTGCCGACAAGGTGATCATCAACCCGGCAGGAAGCATCACCCTTCAGGGTTTCAGTGTGAAAGTCTCTTATTACAGGGAGCTGTTTGACAAGCTCGGCCTGGAAGCACAGGTTATCCGCCACGGAAACTACAAAACAGGTGGTGAGCCATTTACCGCTTTCCGCATGAGTGAACAGGAAAGAACACAAATGTCTGCCTACCTGTCTGCTGCCTGGAAACACTGGTCAGAGAATATGGAACAGGCCCGGCACATGGAAGAAGGAACCATTGACCGTATGAGCGCCCGCTCATTCATAACAGACGCTCAACATGCAAAAGAAATGGGTCTGGCAGATGAAGTGTGGCATCAGGATGAGATGATCTCTTATTTATCTTCCGTTTATGAAGGATTGCCCGAAAGGAAACTGCCCTTCCTTCCGCTTCAACATTATATCAAGTATATGGAGCTGAACAGGCAGAAACCGGTTAAGGACAGGATCGCTGTCGTCTATGCCAGCGGTGATATAGCCATGGGAAAAGGAACCGGACAGGTTTTTGCCGATGCTTATGCTGCACAACTGAGGAAATACAGGAGCGACTCCACCATACGGGCGGTTGTGATCCGTGTTGAAAGCCCCGGGGGCGATCCCATGGCTGCCGAAATAATCACACGTGAAATCCGGCTGACGGCTGACACAAAACCTGTCATTGTATCCATGGGGGACATGGCAGCCTCCGCAGGGTACTGGATCGCCAGCGCGGCTTCCCGCATACTGGTGCAACCTTCAAGCATGACAGGATCAATTGGGGTTTACAGCATCTTTTTCAACGGGGAAAAAACCTTGTCCGATATTGTGGGCGTCCGGAGCGAAACCATTGACACCCATCCTTTCAGCCACTTCAATTCCCTGTATCACCGGAAGAGTGAACAGGAACTGCAGATTGTCAGGGAACAGATTGAGTCGACCTATGACCGTTTTGTCCTGACGGTGTCCGAAAACAGGCACATGGAAAAACAGTCTGTGGAAAATCTGGCCGATGGTCGCATCTGGTCGGGAACGGACGCAATCAGCAACGGCCTGGCGGACCAGCAGGGCGGTCTGTCAGATGCCATCAGGATGGCAGCCGGTATGGCCGGTGTTGCTGACTACAGGTTGGTCAGCTACCCCAAACCATTCAGGATAATAGATTTGATCCCTATTGGGGGAAGGAAAAACAATCCCGGGATTGAAGGCCTTATTCAGAGAGAATTGCTTGATCTTCTGGGAGAGGGAGGGATCCGGGCACGTCTTCCCTTTGATGAAAGAGCAATATCGTGGTAGTATTATCTGTTACCCTGTAGCGGTTGTCTATACGCCATCCTATGACCCATACGATATTACTGCCCGAGCATAGAACACAGATTTCTTTTTTATCTCCGGCGGGGACCTTCTGATCGATCAGGAAGTCGCTCACCTTCTTGAATCCCTTCATTCCCAAGGGCATGAATTTATCCCCGGGTTTCCACCGCCGGACCTCCAGGGGAAACTCGAGTGTATTGGCATCCAGTGCGGCTATATTCCGGTCCTGCGGAATGATGAGATCAGGTGTTTTTTCCACCTTTTCGAAGCCCAGTTTTGCAAGCGTGAGGGTATCGGCCAGTTCCCGGATGACCAGTTCTTCCCTTTCAATCCAGAGTATGTGGGAGGGAGACAGGAACTTTTTGCCGCTCTGTCCCTCCATGGCCCTGGCAATGCCGGTTATCTGTGAGGCATTGAATCCATGGGGAGAGAGTAGCTGGTACAACCAGAACTCCACATTTCCCCCCTGTACCAGGCAGGAGATGGATAAACCCCTTGAAGTGGCACAGGCACGACGTTTTTCCATCGTCAGGGAATCCAGCAGGCATTGAACCTGTAACAGGTTATCTGCATTTTTCCCCATGCGTAGTGTCACATTAGGAGTTATCTCCTCCAGAACGGGCATTACCAGGTGACGAATCTTGTTGCGGGCAAAGACAGTTTCCTGGTTGGTGGCATCTGTCCTGTAGTCTATGTGATTTTCCCGGGCATAGTCCAGGATGGCCTTACGCGGGACCTCAAGCAATGGCCTGATGATCTTGCCGTTTTGTTCTCTCAGGCTGCACAGCCCGCGCAGCCCGGTCCCCCTGACCAGGTTCAGTAACATGGTCTCTGCCCTGTCATTGGCATTGTGTGCCACAGCTATATGTGACAGGCCGTGTTCCCTGCAGAGCCATTCGAACCACGCATACCGCAGCTCCCTGGCTGCCATTTCGGTTGATATCCCTTTTTCCGAGGCATAGGCTAGGGTGTCGACTTTTTTTGCATAAAAGGGTATGTCCTTCCCGCGGGCCCAGGCTTCAACAAAGCTCTGGTCTCCGTCACTATCTGAGCCTCGCAGGCTAAAATTCATGTGGGCCACTGCCTTCCTTCTGTTCATCTGCTTTTCTTCCCCGCGTCCAAACCATTGAAAAAACAAATGAGCCATCACCATGGAGTCTGCTCCCCCACTGATTGCCAGCAGGATCCCTCCGGAGGATCCTTCCAGCAACCTCCCGGCAGCTTCCCCAAATACATGCTCAAGTGTCCTCAATGATTATTTGTTTGATATGGTATAGGAAAGTCCAATGGACAACACTTCCCGGAACTGCACCCTTGCGGCCTTAAGCCCTGTCTTATCTGCAATCTTGATGTTGTCATCATAGATCAGGTTCGTACGGATGTTGGCACTCAAGAATTTATTAACCTGCATGGACACGGAAAGGTCCCAATACACCTGGATATTCTGGGGTTTGTTAAGATAATCGGAAAAAAGGATAAGCTCCGTATCAACCTTGACATTTTTGAATACTTCTTTGTCAAGCTTTACTTTCAGCTGTGCTCCAAACTCTTTGCGAACTTTTTCGTCTTTCTTGTTCCCGTAAGTTTCACGCAAATCCGGATTGGTGACCACAACAATACCCCCGGTCAATGGCGCAAATGTCACCGATAGCCATGAATAAGGTTTGTAATCTATACCCAGGGCCAGTGTAGAATAAAGGGGCGCGGCAAACTGCGAAACCTGTGTTGTGTCAGTTTTAGCGTATTTGTAACCTTTTGCCATTTGTGTTTTCATACCGAATGCTGCTGAGAAATAGAGTTTCTCCGTAGCTTTGTAACCGAATTTAGAATCCAGCAACAACCTGTCATCTGTTTTCTTGAGAATATCCCCAAACATTTTTACAAACCCGTAACCTATCTGGAAACGGTTCTGGAACAGGATTTTATCTTTTTCATAATTGGCCTTGGCATCTACATACCCTCCCAGGGCAATCGAGCTGTTTCCTCCTGCAGCCCAGTTGGTAAGCGATGTCTGTGAAAAGTTCAGCTGGGAAAGTAAGGAATTGGTCCAGAAGGTGGGTTTTTTGGGAGGGGGCATGCTGGCAAGGGCTGCCTGGCGGCTCTCTTCAATAAAACGGGCTATGAGTATCGAGTCTTCAATGGCCCTTTGCCTGGCAGAGTCAACTTTGGCAGTGAGCCTGAAAACCATCCGTGTCAGTTCTTCATAGGTCGGGATCACAACAGAATCCTTCTGCAAAGAATCAACCCTTACTTTTTCCTGGGCGCTTGCAATTCCGGTTGCCATCAAAAAGACAACTGCGAGAAATGCAATCTTTTTCATAATAGTATGATTTTATTCAACGTCCGCTTTCACATCATCAGCACAGAAGGCAAAACCCAGTCGCTTGCCTGTCTGCATTTTGGCACTGTCTATCTTGGCATTCATCTGCTCTACCGTTGCCAGGGCGACCGTCTCATAGGGAGGTGCCAGCAGATCAAAAGACAGACAATACAATACAGCCGTTTCCACTATGTTCACAATGGCTGCCTTGTCTATGGAACGCTTTCCGAAATCTGACAGGTCCCTTGTCTGCTGCCTCTTGCCTTCCGTGAAATAACTCCTGTCCTTGTTGATGAACACCCTTGCAATCAGGTATCCCAGGTCGTCTTTCCTGTTGTATTTGAATGAATCGGTAAGGAAATTATAGACAGATATCATACCGCAATAAGTGGCAAAAGGATCCTTTTTCACGTAATCCTTTTTCCAGACGGGATGGTCCCTGTCAAACTGGAAGACATCTGTATGCATGCTGAAAATGAGAATATCATCTGCAAATTTCAGTTCGGCCTCGAACTTGCCTCTGTCCCTGTATTCAAAACGAACGCGCCGGTTTTCACCGTCTTCCAAAAGTTCATTCACATCGTTGCTCATTTCGTGCAGCACTTCCTTGACAACGTTGAATACCTCCAGGGTTTGCAGGAATACTTTATTCTTCATCCTGGATTTCTCATTCAAACCTTGAATGATCTGCTTTCTTGTGGGGCGAATTTCTGAATTGGTCATAATAATATTTAATAAGCTCTGGCAAATACGACCCTTTGCGGTGAAGGTTTTCCGGTGTACATACATTTGCCCGGCCGTGGATCTTCACACTCTGGTATGAGCCGTATGGTAGCCTTAGTTTCCTCTTTTATCTTTGCTTCGGTTTCGGCAGTGCCATCCCAATGGCAAAGAAAGAACCCTCCTTCTTCAATGCGTTCGCGGAATTCGTCGTAACTGTCTATTTCGAAGGTGTTCCTGTTTCTGAAATCAAGTGCCTTATCATATATGTTCTGCTGAATATCCTTAATAAGCCGTGGAATGAACTCATCTATCCTTTCGAGCGGAATGATCTGTTTTTCCAATGTATCGCGCCGTGCAACCTCAACGGTTCCCAGCGACATGTCCCTTGGACCAACTGCAATCCGGACCGGAACTCCCTTGACTTCCCATTCGGAAAACTTGAACCCGGACCGTACGTTATCCCTGTCATCCAGCTTTACAGTCAAACCAAGCGCCTGAAGCCGTGTACTGATCGTTTTCAGGTGCTCACATATGGAAGTCCTTTCATCCTCGCCTTTATAAATGGGGACCAAAACCACGTGTATAGGAGCCAGGGCAGGAGGCAGGACAAGACCGTGGTTGTCCGAATGAGCCATGATCAGGGCTCCCATCAGCCGTGTGGACACACCCCAGCTTGTTGACCATACGTATTCCAGCCGGCCTTCCTTGTTGGCGAATTGCACATCAAAGGCTTTGGCAAAATTCTGTCCCAGAAAATGTGATGTGCCGGCCTGCAATGCCTTACCATCCTGCATCAACGCCTCAATACATAGGGTTTCAACCGCTCCCGGAAACCGCTCGGAAGCTGTCTTTGGTCCTATCCATACCGGAAGCGCCATCACTTCCCTGGCAAAATCGGCGTACAGGTTCACAATCTTTCGCGTCTCTTCCATGGCCTCTTCCCTTGTAGCATGGGCAGTATGGCCTTCCTGCCACAGGAATTCAGTGGTACGCAAAAAAAGCCTTGTCCTCATCTCCCACCGGACCACATTCGCCCATTGGTTGCAAAGCACAGGCAGATCACGGTATGATTTTATCCAGTTCCTATAGGTGTTCCAAATGATGGTTTCGCTCGTGGGGCGGACAACCAGCTCTTCTTCCAGGCGGGCATCCGGGTCCACCACCAGTCCTTTCCCTTCCGGATTGGCCATCAGGCGGTAATGCGTTACCACGGCACATTCCTTGGCAAACCCTTCCACATGCTCGGCTTCTTTGCTCAAAAAGGACTTTGGGATGAACAGGGGAAAATAGGCGTTCACATGACCTGTTTCCTTAAAACGGCGATCCAGTCCGGCCTGTATTTTTTCCCATATGGCATACCCGTAAGGTTTTATGACCATACAACCTCTTACAGCTGAATTTTCAGCCAGTTCCGATTTTATAACCAGGTTGTTATACCACTCAGAATAGTTCTCATCCCTGTTCTTTATTTCTTTTGCCATGCCATCCTTGTTTTTGGTACAAAAATTGTGTGTTTTATTGTTGTTTTAATAATGTTTTTGTATATTTGAAACAAAAGTACATAATTTGCCACAATAAAAAATTAGGAGGTGCAAAATGAAAAAGTTTTTTCCCTACTTACTGATGGTAACCGGACTACTCGCAGTATCCTGTGGTTCAGGTTATCAAGTAGTATCCTCCAGATACGACGATGCTACCTACTTCAGACCGGACGTTACCGCCCGGGTACATATGCTGGCTACTGCCAGTGAGGCAGAAGCTCTAATTAACGAAACGCTGGCCAAGGCTAAACAGGAAGGCACAAAGGTCGAAACCGTTTATACCGACCCACAGGGTGTTGCCAACATAAATGTCGAGCCGGGAACCACCTATATTGTCATGGACGCACAAGATGACTCATACGAACGGAAGCTGGAGATGTTCGGCGACGACCCGGATGACAATTTTTCCCTGACCATCAACATGAGTTTTAATTATGGCGACTGGTGGGAATATCCCTTCTATGATTATCCCTGGTACGGCGGCTGGAACAGATACAGGTACTGGTACATGCCCATGTCTTACTGGGATAGCTGGTATTGGTACCCGCGCACCTGGTACAGGAATTTCTGGTATAATGACTGGTTCTACAACTACTGGTACTATCCTTCATGGTATCACATGTGGTCATACTCAGGAATATGGGGCATCTATCCCTATGGATATCATGATAAGTACAGGGATTACAGGAACGACCGGCGGGATAACAGTAACCGTCGGGATTACAGTAACAACAGAAGGCAGGATTTAGGCCGGAACGCGCCCAGTTCCATATCTGGCGGTTCAATCCGCTCGGGAAGTTCCTACGCCAGGACCAATCCAAAGATCGAACAGGTATCGGGGAACAGGGACCAAAGGACAAGGGACAATATTGAAAATCCCGTGGACAACAAGACTGACATCAGGTCAGAAAGCGGTACCACCAATTACAGGAGGGTGACCGGGACCACCGGTTCTTCTGCCGTATACAGGGACCCTGCTTCAACCACAAAATCACGCACAGAGGGCACCCCTGACCAAAACACCTACTACCGCAGATCTTCCAACCTGTCTCGGGAGAATACGCGTACAGAATCTTCTGCCACAACTACCAACCCGGGAAGAAGCCGCAGTTTTTACAGGGAAACACAAAAGCCTTCGACAACTGTTAATTCAGGCAGCGCAGGAAGCTCAAGGTCTGTCCGCTCCTCTTCGGGCAGCACTTCAGGCAGCCGTTCCACGGGAAGCTATGACAGCGGCTCTTCATACAGGAGCAGTTCTTCCTCTTCAGCTACCAAGAGCAGCAGTTCTGTTAGTTCCGGCCCTTCAAGGAGCAGTAGCATAGGCAGTTCTATAAGTTCGGGTGCTTCCAGGAGCAGCACAGGCGGAAACAGTGGTGCCTCCCGGTCCGGTTCCGGCGGTTCATACCGCAGGTAAACCGGGATATGAATAAACCTATTTGATTCCATAACAATGAAAAAGCTCTTAATACTGATTGCTTTGATGGCTCCCTTTGCCCTTGCTGGACAGAATGCCTGGGATGCCATGCGTTATTCCCAGGTTAATTACCAGGGAACGGCACGCTCTCTTGCACTGGGTAATGCCGTGACAGCGCTGGGTGGCGATTTTGGTTCCATAACCCTGAATCCTGCTGCATCTGCCGTGTATCCATACTCTGAAATTTCCATAACTCCTTCCCTGGTCACTTCATTTTCCCAGGTCGATTACTATAGCCAGAGGACCGATGACCGTTACACGCGTCCCGGATTGTCCAGCCTGGGATACACCGGGTCATGGAGCACCTCCAACAGCAAGGGGCTGGTATCCCTGTCTTTTGCAGCCGGATACAACAAAATTCAGGATTTTACGATGCGCACCTCCGTTCGCCGCAATAATTCCGAATCCAGCTGGCTCACCCCTGTCGCCACTTCGACCAACGGCATAGTCTATTCAGCGCTTGAGCATGGAGATGGCTACAATCCCTATTACGAATCCAATGCATCCTGGAGATCCGTTCTGGCATGGAATACGTACCTGCTGGACACGCTGCCCGGTACCCTGGATCAGTATATAGCGGCCCCCGAAAATCTCTACGGAGAGGAAATCGTTGTAGGAGGACCGCTGGACCAGCGCTTTTCCCGGGAAACCAAAGGCAGTATGGGTGAATACACTTTGAACATGGGGGCCAATATAAGCAATCGCTTTTTTATCGGTTACAACTTTAATTTCAGAAATGTGTTCTACAGGACCTACGAAAAGTTCACAGAAACCTCACAGGAACCTGAAGACTTCCAAACATTGTTTTCATCTTTTACCCACACCTATGAACAGACCACTACCGGTCTGGGTTTCAACATGAGCCTGGGAATAATGGCCATACCGGTAAGCCTGCCTGGTTTCAACTGGAGGCTGGGGGCAAGCATCTCCACACCTACATGGACATCTCTGACCGACGAATGGCAGGAATACATGACAGCGGATTTCCGGGACGGGCAAAAAAATGCCAGCAGCCCGGTAAGCTCCTATTCCTATAAGGTGCGCACCCCCTGGCGTTTCAGGTTAGGTACAGCATTCATCATAGGCAAACTTGGCCTGATCAGTTTCGATTATGAAGGAACTGATTACAGGGATATGAGGATGTCAAACAAGTATGATAAATGGGCCTTTGAACAGGATAATGAGGCTATCCGTTATGGATCAGAAACGTTTGGTTTCCAGTATGCCCATAATTTCCGTGCCGGAGCCGAGATCCGCATTGCACAGTTAGCCTTGAGGGGCGGGTACAGCTATTACGGTGCCCCGGAGCAAAGCTATGAAGCCACACATATGGTTTCCGGCGGTGTGGGTTTACGTGGAAAACAGTTTTTCACAGACCTGGGCTTATGTTACCGTCTGAATGAAAGTGAAGGTTTTTCGTTGTATGATAACGGGACTCCGGGAACACCAGGGCTCAACACCTTATCGCAGCTGAGGATCCTGTTCACCTTTGGTGTTAGGTTTTAAGGCTTTCCAGGCTTCAGGGCCTTCATTCATGAGTAAATCCAGTATACTTTGCCCGGGGACAAAGCCGTGTTTCCGGGCAAAAACCTGATAATACGGAACGGGTTCATAAGCAGGCAGGTGGTTACGGAAATCAAGCTCACTGTATGATGTATTGTAGGATTCAGTGTAGGAAACCGAGATTCCTGTTTCCAATGCCTCGGCAGTCCACCTGAGAATGGCTGAATTGTATTCAATAAGAGAAATTGACTTCTTAAGGGTGTAGAATTTTCTGATCTCGTCCCGGTAGTATTCATAATAGGGAGAAGAGCGGTAGGCAGATTCTATGGCCAGCCAGTGGACACGCTGCCAGTCACTTGACAGGTCAAGCATAACCTCCCGGATAGGTGTCTTGGTGCCATGCCTGCGCAATACAGGAATGATAAGCCACTGAGGTCCGTTGGCCCCGCATATGGAACAGCGGTTCCGGATGGTCTGCTTCTGGTAATGTTCGTGTTGCTCCAGCACCAATTCCCCGTCAGGATACAAAGCGGCAAAACAGGCTATCGGAGGCCAATATGATGTGGTAAAAAAGGCCCTCATGGTCTCATTACTCTTCCATGAATTTTGCCTTGTGAGGAATGATCCCCCGTTGTGAAGCCCTGATGAATGACAATATGACATTCCTTTCTTCCGAGACATCCAGTACTTCTTCCACCTTGCGGCAGGCATCACTGATATTCAGCCCGACCTGGTAAATGATGCGGTAAATATCGTGTATCCTTTCAATTTGTTCCGAGTTGAACCCCCTGCGACGCAGGCCTATGATATTGATCCCTCCGTAGCATAGCGGACGCCTTCCTGCAAGCACATATGGCGGCACGTCTTTCCCTATCAAGGATCCCCCCGAGATCATGGCATAGGCTCCTATGCGTGTGAACTGGTGAGCTACAGATGCTCCGCCGATGATGGCATATTCATCAATATTGGTCTCACCTGCCAGTCCGACATAGGAAGTAAGTATCACATTATTTTTTACATGACAATCATGAGCTATATGGACATAACTCATTACCAGGCAATTATTATCTACCCTGGTCACGCCTATCTTGCTTGCGGCCGTTCCACGGTTAATGGTGGCATATTCGCGGATTGTCACATTGTCTCCGATTTCCACGGTCGACACCTCTCCTGCAAATTTCAGGTCCTGGGGTATCGCCCCGATAACCGCTCCCGGAAAAACCTTGCAATTGGCCCCTATGCGCACGTAGTCCATTATGGTCACATTGGGTCCGATAACAGTCCCCTGACCAATTTCCACATGTTGTGCAATGGTAGTGAAAGGCCCCACTTCCACATTATTCCCCAGGATGGCTTTGGGGTGAATATCACTAAGTTTATGTATCATAACCATTCATTTGATCACTGATCATGAGTGCAACAGCAGTATTGGATGCATGTCCCGGTTTGTAGGCAGTAACAGAGGCATTGAAACGTTTTCCTGCCAGGAAAAGGTCTCCCAGCAGGTCAACCATTTTATGCCTGGCACATTCATCGGGAAAACGCAATTCCGCCTCATTAAGGTAGCCCTTATGCATTATGAGGCCCTGTTTGCCGAACATTTTCCGAAGCTGGAACAGGTCTTGTTCACTCAACTCCTTATCTTCTATTACCAGCGCATTGTCCAGGTCGCCTCCCCTGATCAATCCTTTTTCAAACAGAGGCAGCACTTCGTGCAGGAATACAAAAGTCCGGCTGCAAGCTACCGCAGACAGGAAGTCTGTTTCCTGGTTAAACACAAATTCCTGTTTGCCAAGCACTCCCGAATCGAAATCAAGGATCACCCGGGCAGAAAAAGAAGATGACGGAACTACATCTATAGTGGTCCCGGAATTCTTATCAGAGAAATGTACCGGATGGATCAGGTCAATATATTCTCTTCCGGCTTTTTGTTCATGGACTCCGGTAGCCTTTATGCCTGCTGCAAAAGGGTAAGCGCTCCCGTCCAGGATGGGGACCTCGGGTCCATTCAGCTTTACCAGTACGTTGTCAACTCCCATGCCATATAAGGCAGCCAGGAGGTGTTCAGGGGTGCTGATCCCGACCTGATCCCGCATTAAGACAGTCCTTCTTTCAGTTTTGGCAACATATACGGCTAGGGCTTCCACAACCGGATCTCCGGGAATATCCGTTCTTTGAAAACGGATGCCGTAACCCTCCGGGGCCGGGCACAGTGACATCTCAACCGTTGTTCCTGAGTGAAGACCTACTCCTGAAAATGAGATTTCCCCGCAAATCGTCTGTTGCTTCATTTGTCTTTTTTCCCGGATTTCCTGAAAAGGGCATATGCCCTCATAAACTGGCTGTGATCAATGGCGGGCATTCCCAGCAGGGCACTGCCTTTCTCTTTGACAGAACCGATGATACCGGCCTGCGCTCCAACCTGCGTGCCGTCAGCGATAGTCAGGTGCCCAACTATCCCTGCCTGCCCTGCTATCATGCAATTTGCCCCTAAGCGGGTAGAACCGGCTATGCCACTCTGGGCTGCCATCACGGTGTTCTCACCGACCTCAACATTGTGGGCTATCTGTATCAGGTTATCCAGCTTTACCCCACGCCTGATTATGGTAGATCCCATGGTGGCACGGTCAATGACCGTATTGGCTCCAATTTCGACATCATCCTCTATGATCACGTTGCCTGTCTGGGGAATTTTCCTGTAAGTGCCGTCAGCCATGGGCGAAAACCCAAAGCCGTCAGATCCTATGACCGCATTCGCATGAATGATGCAGCGTTCCCCTATGATACAGTCGTCGTATACCTTGACCCCCGGGTAGAGGATGGTTCCTGCCCCTATCCTGACATTTTCCCCTAAATAAACCTGGGGATAGATCTGGGCGCCGTTCCCTATACGCACACGCTTCCCGATATAACTGTGCGCTCCGATATAAACCTTCCTTCCTATGGAAGTTCTCCGGGAAATAAAGTGGGGAAATTCCCAGCCCGATTTCTTTTTTTCAGAAGAGAACAGCCCCAGCAATTCTGCAGCTGCAGCATAGGCATTGTCAACTTTGACAAGTGTGGCGGATACATCCCCGGTTGGAGTAAAATCCCGGTTGATGAGCACTATGGATGCCTTGGTCTGATAAAGGTATTTTTCGTATTTCGGATTGGCTAAAAAACAGGCTGTGCCTTTTTTTCCTTGCTCTATGCGCGCCATGGCCGTTACGACCACATCCGGATCCCCTGCAACCTCGCCTTTTAAATGCTTGGCAATAATACCAGCTGTCAGTTCCATAATATCTTATATGTTAATAAACTTCAACAAATTTCGTTCCATTAATCAAATAATGCAAATAAGAAAATAAATTTGCCGGTATCCGGTAAAAATGCTTACATTTGCAGCCGATTAGGAACACGTGCAAGAGGACCTTGGTCCTCTTTTTTATTAAAATAAAAAAAGTTTACCCAAAATGGAAGGTTTAAATCTGATCAGTACATTTGCCGAATTCAAGGAATTGAAAAACATAGACCGCCCTACCATGATGAGCGTTCTGGAAGATGTTTTCCGTTCTCAGTTAGTCAAAATGTATGGAAATGCAGATAATTTCGACATCATTATCAATATCGACAAGGGAGATTTTGAGATATGGAGAAGCAGGGAGGTGGTTGAGACTGTTGAAGATCCCAACACCCAGATCTCTCTTGAAGAAGTATCCAGAATTGATAATTCCTATGAAGTAGGCGAATCCTACACAGACGAAGTGAAACTCTCTGAATTCGGCCGCAGGGGAATTCTCACGCTCAGGCAAAATCTTGCCGGACGCATCATGGATATTGAAAAGGCCAATATGTATGCCAAATACAAGGAGCGTGTGGGAGATATCATTGTCGGGGAAGTCTACCAGGTCTGGAAAAAGGAAGTGCTCGTATTGGATGAAGAGGGCAATGAACTGCTGTTGCCAAAATCGGAGCAGATCCCCAGTGATTATTTCCGGAAGGGAGATACTGTAAGGGCTGTCGTTTCCAATGTGGAAATGAGGAACAATTCACCTGTCATCACCCTTTCCAGAACATCCCCGAAATTCCTGGAACGTCTTTTTGAACAGGATGTTCCTGAAATATACGACGGACTGATCACTATCAAGAAAATTGTTCGCATTCCCGGTGAACGCGCCAAGGTGGCCGTTGAATCTTACGATGACCGTATTGATCCCGTAGGCGCCTGTGTTGGTGTAAAGGGCGCCAGGATCCACGGGATTGTCCGTGAATTGAGGAACGAAAACATTGATATCATCAATTGGACAAGCAATCCCCAGCTGCTTATTCAAAGGGCTTTGAGTCCGGCCAAGATCTCGTCAATCAAGATCAATGAAGAAGCAAAACGGGTCGGGGTATACCTCAAACCTAACGAAGTGTCCCTGGCCATTGGCAAGGGAGGATCCAACATCAAGCTGGCCGGAATGCTCATAGGTTATGAAATTGATGTGTTCCGTGAAATGGACGAAGATGAAGAAGATGTCATGCTGGATGAATTCAACGATGAAATAGACCAGTGGATCATAGACTCACTCAAGCAGATTGGTTGTGACACAGCAAAAAGTGTTCTGGCTATTCCTATCCCGGAGCTGGTCAAACGTGCAGATCTGGAAGAGGAAACAGTTACGGAAGTTATCCGTATCCTGAGGGCGGAATTTGAAAACGATACAAAAGAATAAGGAGATCATATGTCGGAAAAACAAGGTATTCGCATAAGCAAAGTAGTGAAGGAGTTTAACATTGGGATTGGCACGCTCACCGATTTCCTGAAGAAAAAGGGAATTGAAGTGGACCCATCGCCCAATAGTAAAATCTCCGAGGAAGCTTATGCACTTGTTGAAAAGGAATTTGACAAGGAATTGCAGATCAAGGAACAATCCAGGAAGATCATACTTAAGGTAAAAGATGTAGCACAGGAAGAACAACCTGTCACAACTACTCCGAAAGTAAAGCCGGAGCCTGAACACGTTCCGGCACCTGTCCCTGTTGCCAAACAAGAGCCTGTGTCAACACCGGAACCGGCAATAAAAACAACTCCTGTGTCAAAACCCGAGCCGGCAGTTAAGCCTGAACCGGCAACAGGAGCAGAACCTGCGATTAAACACAGACCTGCAGCAAAACACGAGCCTGAAGCAAGACCGGAAACGGCAACCAGGACTGAACCTGAAGCAAAACCTGTAACTGATTCCCGTATTGAACCAGATTCTACAGCCGAAACGGTCATTACTCCAAAAACAGAAAGTCAGCCCCAAACACCGGCAGCTGCAGAAACAAAGCATGCCCCTGGAAAAGGTTCCACCGTTGTTGGAAAGATAGATCTGACCCGGTTTGACAAGACCAAAGAAGAGGAAAACAAGGCAGTGGAACCTTCCCAAACTCCGGCCCCCAAAGCAAAAACAGGGAGCAAATCCAAAGAGGAAAAGAAATCCCTTCATGTTCCAACTTACAGGACGGAAGAACCGGTTCACATAGAAACTGAAGTTGAAAAGTTGGCTGGACCAAAAATTACCGGGCAGATTGACCTTTCACGTTTTGACAGGAAGAAACCTGCCGAGGATAAAGATAAATCCAAAATTGACAAGCAGAAAGTCAAGCGGGAAAGGATCCAGAAACCACAAAGGGAACGTGTTGATGTGAATAAGGTATCTGCACGTAAGGGTGAGAACGGCTCCCGCGCAAAAGGTCGCGGTAAAGACAGGTTTAAACCCATCCACGTGGAAGTTGATGAGGATGTCATCCAGAAACAGATAAAAGAAACCTATGCCCGCATGACCGAAGGAAAGGGCAAAACAAAAGGGTCCAGGCACCGTCGTGAAAAACGTGAGATTGTAACCCAGCGGAAGGCGGAAGAACAGGAACGCCGGGAAATGGAAAGCACACTGCTCAAGGTAACCGAGTTCGTTACTGTAAACGAACTGGCTACTCTGATGGATGTTCCGGTTGTCAAGGTCATTGACGCCTGTATGAACCTGGGACTGATGGTTTCCATCAACCAGCGGCTGGATGCAGAAGCCATGGTCCTGGTTGCAGAGGAATTCGGCTTCCGGGTTGAATTTGTCACAGCCGGCCTGCAGGAAGCCGTGCAGGAAGAAGAAGACGATCCACTCGACCTGCGGGAAAGGCCCCCTATCGTTACCGTTATGGGACACGTCGACCATGGAAAGACATCCCTGCTGGACTACATTCGGGATGCCAACGTGATAGCGGGGGAAGCAGGAGGCATAACGCAGCATATCGGGGCTTATAGCGTGCTTCTGGAAAACGGCCGCCTGATAACATTTCTGGATACTCCCGGACACGAGGCCTTTACGGCCATGAGGGCACGCGGAGCAAAGGTCACAGACATGGCCATCATTATCGTTGCCGCAGACGATGCCATAATGCCTCAGACAGTGGAAGCAATCAACCATGCTACAGCTGCCGGGGTACCCATGATCTTTGCCATCAATAAAATCGACAAACAAGGAGCCAATCCGGATAAAATCCGGGAGCAACTGGCCAATATGAACATCCTGGTGGAAGATTGGGGCGGAAAGCACCAATGCCAGGAAATCTCGGCAAAGAAAGGAACCAACATAGATAAGTTGCTGGAAAAAATACTGTTGGAGGCAGATATGCTGGAATTAAAGGCCAGTCCCAATAAGAGGGCATCGGGAACGATCATTGAATCATCCCTGGATAAAGGAAGGGGTTACCTGGCGACGATACTGGTCCAGAACGGGACGCTGCATCAGGGAGATGTCCTGCTGAGCGGCTGCTGCTCCGGAAAGGTCCGTGCCATGTTCAATGAAAGGGGCCAGAAGATCACAGAGGCAGGTCCTTCTACTCCCGCTTCTGTTCTCGGCCTGAACGGCGCCCCTGCTGCCGGAGAGATCTTTGTCGTGATGGAAGATGAAAAGGAGGCAAGGGAAGTTGCGGCAAAGAGGGAGCAGTTAATTCGCATACAGGGACTTAGAACTCAAAAACACATCACTCTTGAAGAGATCGGACGCCGCATAGCCATAGGGAATTTCCAGGAATTGAATATCATTGTGAAAGCAGATGTGGACGGATCCATTGAAGCGCTTTCAGATTCACTGATCAAGCTGACAACCGAGGAAGTCCAGGTTAATGTCATTCATAAGGCTGTAGGTGGTATCTCTGAAACCGACGTGCTTCTTGCCACGGCATCCAATGCCATAATCATTGGTTTCCAGGTGCGTCCCTCTGTCTCGGCAAGAAAACTGGCAGAAAAGGAAGAGATAGAAATACGACTCTACTCGGTGATTTATGATGCCATTGAAGACGTTAAAAAAGGTATCGAGGGCATGCTTGCCCCTGTAGAAAAGGAAGAAATCACAGCAACCGTGGAGGTACGGGATATATTCAAAATATCCAAGGTGGGTACCATTGCAGGCTGTATGGTCAAGGAAGGCAAAATCACACGGAGTGCCAAAGTGCGCATAATCCGTGATGGCATTGTCATCTACACCGGTATGCTGGGCTCGCTCAAACGTTTCAAGGACGATGTCAAGGAAGTACAGGCGGGTTACGACTGCGGTCTGAATATTGACGGATACAACGACATCAAGACTGGTGACATCATAGAGGCATACACTATTGTTGAAATCAAGAGGAAACTCTGATCAGAAGCGTGACCGGGCAAACCAGAACCCTTTCCGGAGCAGAAAGATTATCAATAACAGCAGGGCGACAAAGATTTGTATGGTCAGCCTGTTGTTAATGCTGGTTCGGGTAACCACAAGTTCCGGATCTTCATTCACGAGTTTTTTCCACGTTTGAAGTGAAGGATAGTCCCTGAAACCATACTTGGCCAGTACCACTCCCTGGTTGATCACCATCAATCCCGGTGTAGAACGGATTACAGTGAGGACTGTCTTCAGGTCTGCCATGTAGACGGGCATGTCTATTCCGTTTTCCAACAGCACCTCATGAACGCCAACTGACGGAAGTGCGCTGATGGCATAATAAGGGCGGCCACTTTCCCGGCTTTCTTCCACCAACGGCCTCAGTTTTCCCAACACCCCGGCCTGCAGGTTTTTCTCCGATGAGATCAGCAGGACCATAGCAGTAGACTTTTCTGACAGTATGGAATCGGTGACTTGATTTCCGGCATCATCCCGCACGGAAAAATCAGTGACTTTGTGGCGCATACCCGTAGCTTTCCTTATGGTACGCGAATCAACAAATGTCCAGGTGCCGTCTGGAAGGGAATCAGGCTGGAATACACGCTCTTCTCCATCCCTGCTGTATATCAGTTCTGTGATGAAAACATATTCGGGATTTGTCCGGGCTTCTTCCAGAAGGGCTGCAATGTTGTTCCCTGTTCTGAAACCCCGGAAATCAATCAGGGGCAGGTGCCTGTAACTATATACCGACACAGAGGTAATCAGGAGTGCAAAAAAAACAGTGACCGGCCACTCAGTTGCCCCGGTGGCTACGGGAGCAGTTCTGTTCCTCTGTAAAAAAAGAAAGAGGGCAAAAGGCCAGAAAACAAGGTTTTTAAAGAAAGTCTGCCAATTGGTCAGCTTCACTGCCTCGCCAAAGCATCCGCAATCCTGAACAGGGTCAAAAATCGCCAGGAACAATGTCAATAGCGTAAAAAAAGACATGAACAGAAACATGCACAAGGCGGCTGTACGTTTGCGAAAGTCCAGGAGAACCATAACGCCCAGTGTGAACTCAATTACAGACAACGCAATGCCGGATACCAGGGACAAAGGGTCCAGGAATCCGACTCCAAAAGCATGGAAATACTCCTGAAAAACCAAGGCAGATCCCACGGGATCCACCGCTTTTACAAAACCTGAAAAGAGAAAAAGGAGTCCAAGCAGCAACCGGGAGATCTTTCTCATAGCAGGTAGGGTTCTATCCGTGAAAATATAACTTTCCAGTCAGCCATCCTACCCTGTTCGTCACTGCATGAAATGATCCTGAAAGATGTATCGTTCTTTGCCTGTTCCATGTAAACATCCCTTACCCTCTGCTGGAACTCCACAGATGCCTCATGTATGTCATCCTTCCCCTGCAGGTAGGAGCGATCTTCGCCTGTCCTGGGAGATTGCAGTTTCTCTTTTACAAAAGACAGGGGTACATCCAGAAAAAGGTTCACATCGGGCCTGGGAATTCCAAAATGTTCGTATTCCATCTTCAGGATAAAATCCCGCAATTGTTCCCTTTCACGCCTGCTTTCCAGTTTGGCACACTGAAAAGCTATGTTTGAATACACATACCTGTCCAACAGAACTATCTCGCCGTTCTGCAGCCAGTTTCTGATCAGGCCGGCCATTTCATATCTGTTGCCGGCAAAGAGCAGTGAGACCAGGTACGGGTCCACCGCATCTATGGAACCGCTGTCCCCCCTGAGGAAACGGGCTATCAAAGTACCGTATACAGGCGTGTCATACATGGGAAAGTGCATAAAATGCACTGTATGGGTGCGTTGCAAGAAATACGCCTCCAATGCTTTGAGCTGGGTTGATTTGCCGGCTCCGTCCAGACCTTCAAGAACAATCAACATGATACAAAACTACATAAAAAATCGTTCCGCTTTTTTATTACTTTTGTTTTATGAACATCTGCTTTCCTGCCATAATGGGGGTGGTCAACTGTACACCCGACTCGTTCTACGCCGGTTCCCGTGTCCAGGATACGGACTGCGCTCTCAACCGTATTGAAACCATATTGCGAGAAGGAGCTGCCATAGTGGATATAGGCGCCTGTTCTACCAGGCCCGGTGCATCATGGCCTTCTCCCATGGAAGAATGGAACAGGTTAGAGCCTGTGCTTCTACAGGCAAAAGAAAAGTTTCCCGAAGCACTTTTTTCCATCGACACTTTTCGTCCCGTAATTGTGAAAAAAGCCTATGAATTGCTTGGACGGTTCTGGGTGAACGATATTTTTGCAGGATGTTATGATAACGCCATGATGCCTTTGATAGCCTCCCTGGGCCTGCCGTGGATTGCCATGCACCAGGAACGCTACGACGGACCGGAGGGAATCACCCGTTTTTTTAATAGGATCAGGGATGCCGCTGCCAGGTATGGGATCAAAGAATATATCCTGGATCCGGGATTCGGATTCAACAAGGATGTTGACCAGAACTATGAAGTGTTGTCCAGACTTCATACCCTGGTTCCAAAAAACGAGAAGGGTGACCCCTGCGCCCCTTTGCTGGCAGGTATTTCAAGAAAAAGAATGACATACATCCCTTTGAACACTACCCCTGATAACGCACTGGTGAGCACCTCGGCCCTTCATCTGCAATTGCTTTTAAAAGGCGTGTCTATCCTGCGGGTTCACGATGTTGCACAGGCCGCTGACATGATTGCCATATACAGAAAAATGAGTATATTTGAGCATTAATAAATCATTTCATTATGGAATTCAATCCGTTGCTGGCCATCTCTCCCATTGACGGGAGGTACTACGCCCAGACAGCTCCCCTGAATCAGTATTTTTCGGAATTTGCACTGATACGTTACAGACTTCATGTCGAAGTAGAGTATTTCATAGCTCTATGCAAGCTGCCTTTGCCGCAGTTGAAAGATGTGGATTCACGCTGGTTTCCCATACTGCGCAATTTGTACAAAAACTTTTCCATAACCGACGCCAAGGTTATCAAAGCGCAGGAAAAGGTAACAAACCACGATGTGAAATCGGTTGAATACTTTCTTAAGAACAAAATGAAAGCCCTGGGTCTGGACAAGTACTATGAATTCGTCCATTTTGGACTGACTTCACAGGACATCAATAACACGGCCATTCCCATGAGCCTGAAACACGGGATACAAAAAGAATACATACCCTTGTTGCGACAGATCATTGATATGCTGGAAGAAAGATCCAGGGAGTGGGCTCCTGTGGTTATGCTGGCACATACGCACGGGCAACCTGCTTCTCCCACCAGGCTGGGCAAGGAGATACAGGTCTTCAAAGTCCGGCTGGAAGAACAGCTCAAAAGCCTTGAACAGATTCCCTTCGCAGGCAAATTCGGGGGCTCTACCGGTAACTTCAACGCACACAATCTTGCTTACCCTCAGATTGACTGGCACAAGTTTGCCGATAAATTCCTGAACAGCACCCTGGGAATACAACGTTCTTTTCCTACAACACAAATTGAGCATTACGACTATATAGCAGCGCTTTGTCACAATCTGAGCAGGATCAACACCATATGTATTGACCTGAGCAGGGATATGTGGTCTTACGTATCCATGAATTATTTCAAGCAACACATCAAGGACCAGGAGATAGGGTCTTCTGCCATGCCCCATAAGATTAACCCCATTGATTTTGAAAATGCAGAAGGCAACTTTGGTGTTGCCAATGCTATCTTTTGCCATCTGGCAGCCAAGTTGCCTGTTTCCCGGTTGCAGCGTGACCTTACTGACTCCACCGTTTTGCGTAACCTGGGGGTCCCCCTGGCACATACCCTGTTGGCATTCAAATCCTTGCAAAAAGGATTCGAAAAAGTGCTGCTCAATATGCCTGCCATTGAAAAAGACATTGATGAGAACTGGGCTATTATTTCTGAGGCCATCCAGACCATTCTCAGAAGGGAAAACTATCCCCAGCCTTACGAAACACTCAAGGTACTCACCCGCACCAACATGCACATAGATAAAGAATACCTGCACGCCTTTATCCGCAACCTGGACATAAGCCAGGAGGTCAAGGACGAGCTTCTGCAGATCACGCCAAAAAATTATATCGGTCACTAAATGAAGTACCGTTTTTTTCTTTTTGACCTGGACAATACGTTGTGGGATTTTGAAGGGAACGCCAGGGAATGCATAACCGAATTGATAGAGAGACACGGTCTGGGAGCATACATTCCGGATCCTGCGGCCTTTTATGATATGTACCGTACCAGCAACAAGCAGTTGTGGGAAATGTACGAGGCCGGAGAGATAACTCAGCAAAAGCTACGTGATGTAAGGTTTGTCATAACGCTGGAACAGGCCGGTGTTCCTCATGCCGGCAGTCTGGGTCCCGTCTTTGGAGAACAATACCTGGAGTTGATGCCAAAGAAAACAAACCTGGTACCGTATGCCCGGGAAGTGCTGGAATACCTTCAGCGTAAAGGATGCAAAATGGCTCTTCTTTCAAACGGTTTCAAACAAGTGCAGTACCACAAGGTCAGAAACAGCGGCCTTGATCCTTTCTTTGAAAACAGGATTTTCATTTCCGAAGAAGTAGGGTATCACAAACCCAATCCAAAGATTTTCATCGCTGCAATCACTTCGGTCAATGGCAAGAAAAAAGAGACGATCATGGTGGGAGATAATTTTCTGACAGATATTGAAGGTGCCCAGGTTTTCGGTATTGACCAGTTTTTTTACAATCCGGACGGGCTGCCCTGCGACGGTGCTCCTACCTATATGGGAAACGATCTGAGGGATCTGATGGACCTGGCGTGACAATAAAAACATCTTCGTCCTGCCGGTGAAAATAATAGTTTTCCCTGGCGAATTTTTCAAGAGAGTCTTTATTGGATTGTAATTGCCTGAGGTTGTTTTCGGTTTGCTGTATCTTTTCTTTGTAGTATCTTTGCTGAGACTTGTTTGCGGAGTATTGTCCCAGTGTGCGGACCCAGCTGATAAGGTTGTTGTTGTCAAAGAAAAGTACCCAGACAATGAATACCATAGTCACAATAAAGTATCTGTTCCTGATGAACTTCAACAACCGGTCAGATTTGAAGCGTTTTAACATGGGAATCAATTTTCCAGAACAAATATAAGAGGTTTTTCAATATGCGACCTACACTGGTTATTATGGCTGCGGGCATGGGCAGCCGCTACGGAGGCCTGAAACAACTGGACACGCTGGGCCCTAACGGGGAAACGATCATGGATTATTCCATATACGATGCACTTCAGGCCGGATTTGGAAGAATTGTCTTTATCATACGGGAATCTTTCAGGGAAGAGTTCAACCGTGTTTGTGCAGCACGTTATGGCAATAGTTTTCCTTTTGCATTCATCACACAGGAACTGGCGGATATTCCAGCACCCTTCAGCCCTCCTGCAGAGCGGGAGAAACCTTGGGGAACAGGACATGCCTTGCTGACAACTTCCCGATGCGTTAACGAACCTTTCGGCATCATCAATGCAGATGATTTTTATGGGCGCGATGCATTCCGGGTGCTGCATGATTTCCTGGTCCGGAAAGATCTGGGTAAAGGTTCCTGTGCCATGGTCGGTTACCGGCTGGAAAACACACTTTCTCCATCTGGTCCCGTTTCAAGGGGGATTTGTCACAGCAACAGAGAAGGTCTTTTGACAGATGTGGTGGAACGGTTCAAGATCAAAAGGTACGATAACGGAAAAATATATTGCACAATACCCGGTAACAAACAGGAAGCAACCCTGCTGGAACTACAGCCGGGAGATCTCTGCTCCATGAACTGCTGGGGCTTTCTGCCCGATATATATCCAAAAGCAAGGCGCCTGGTAACAGCATTCCTGGAACAACATATCCTCGAGCCGGCTTCGGAATACCACCTTCCCACCATGGTCAACCAGATCATCAAATCGGGGGAAGGGAATTGCCACGTCCTTCAGACCGATGCCAGTTGGTTTGGAGTCACGTACAGGGAAGACCGCGACGGGGTGGTCTCCAGGTTACAATCATTACACAGGGAAGGTTTATACCCAAATCCATTGTTTCTGTAAACAACTATTTTAAATGAGAAAGTATCTAGATCATTACCGGCCCGGACTGGGAGAATCCTGGCTCATCATGCTGGCCATCTTTTTGGTAGCCGGCACCATCATTACTGTTTCAGTCGTGTTCATTATCAACCAGATCTTCCCGGGGACCCTTACCCTGACAGGGGCTTCGGACTGGAGCACTCCCATAGTATATGTGCTTCCTTTCACATTTGTGTTTTTATATGTGTATCTAAGGTCACGTAACAAATTCCGGGAAGCAGTCCTTAGTAACAGACCGCCCTATCCAAATCCTCGTCCCGCTCTTGGCCGAGTCCCACTGCCGTTGTTCATACTTTTACTCCCGGTGCTTATCATAAGCTTGTCGGTTCTTTTGGACCCCCTGACCGATTTGCTGGAAATGCCTGAATTCATGAAGGAAATTTTTGAAAGAATGACGGAGAGCAACCTGCCTACTTTTGTGGCTGTTGTCATTGCTGCACCTATTTTGGAAGAGTGGCTGCTAAGGGGGTTGGCCCTCAAGGGTATGCTGCAGCATATGGCTCCCTGGAAAGCCATAGCCTGGTCTGCGCTGATGTTTGGTGTAATACATGCCAATCCCTGGCAGGCCATTCCGGCTTTCCTCATTGGTTGTCTGTTAGGATGGATTTATTACAGGACACGTTCCTATTGGACTTGTGTTGCCCTGCACGCTATCAACAACGGCCTGTCGTTCCTGCTGGCTATTTGGTTTCCCCAGCTGGCTGCTGATGCATCGCTCAGGTCAATAATTGGAGACACTCCATTTTTCATAACCCTGGGAGCATCTGCGGTGGTACTTGTCATATCCTTGTCATACCTTAATAAATACCTTGCCCCGGCTCCATCATTGATTATAAACCATGAACAACACGAAACTGTATCCCCTGAGCTTTAAACCCATTCTCAAAGAACGTGTCTGGGGATCGGAGACCTGGGTCCTGAGCGGACTTGATAGTGATACATCCATTATCAACAATGGTTTTCTGAAAGGGAACACCCTCAACGAAGCCCTTGAAGTGTACCTGACGGACCTTGTTGGTGACAGGATTTATAACATGTGCGGAGATGAGTTCCCTTTACTGATCAAATATCTTACCGTCAATGACTTCCTTTCAGTTCAGGTGCATCCGGACGACGAAAGGGCAGCCGGGATGCACCACGCCTATGGAAAGACTGAAATGTGGTATATCATGGATGCTGATCCCAAAGCAAGGCTCTATCTGGGCTTTAACCAGGATATGTCCCCCGAAAGTTTTTATTCCCGCTGTGAAAATGAAACCTTGCCGGATGTGATGAATTGTATCGTTCCAAAAAAGGGTGAATGCTACTTTATCCCGGCAGGTCTTATCCATGCATGCGGTGGTGGTTTGACCATAGCCGAGGTGCAGCAGGTTTCGGACATCACTTACCGGGTGTACGACTGGGGGCGCGAACACAACAGGGAAACTGCCAGGGGAATGCACCTGGAATTGGCACTGGATGCGATAGATTACAAAAAGCACGTTCCAAACCCGACCACTTCGGGTGTCCTGGCTGATTCGCCTCATTTTACCGTACGTTTGCTGGAGATGGACAAACAAACAGAGATTGACTCATCTGCTGCAGATAATTTTGTAGTTTACCTGGAACTGGAGGGATCGCTGGGCATTGAGACAGAAGGTATGGCTTACCGTTCAGCATATGGATGCCTGCTAATTCCCGCATCTGTCGATTACTGGAAGATCATTCCGGAAGGCAAAGCCAGGTTCCTGGAGATCACCCGTTGATATCCATGATATCATCCAGCTGTCGGCGTTCTTTTTTAGTAGGCCTTCCCGTACCTTTTTTACGGTATATGATGACTGTTTCCCTGGGCATCTGCAGTTTATCAAGTTCTTCCTGCGGAGTCACATCCCTGGCGTAAAGGGGCACATCCCTGGCAGGCTGTCGCCTTTCAACAGGCTGCAGTACCAGGTATTGATAAAACACGGCTCCCTTTCTGACAACAATGGTATCACCCTGGCGAACTTCCCGGGATGGTTTCACAGGCTGATCATTAATCTTAACCCTTGATCCCCGGCATGCCTCCACAGACTCGGCCCTGGTCTTGAAAACCCGGATGGCCCACAGGTATTTGTCTATCCGCATAAGCTCAATTCCCGCTATCCGTTGTGTTGACAAGGTTCATGGCGCGGTCTATCCCCTGCCGTATATAAAGTTCCAGCGCCTGAATGGCATTGTTGCATATGAATGGCAATTCCCTTGCCTCCTGTTCATTCCAATGGCTCAGGACATAATCTGCCTGGTAACCCCTGGAAAAATCACCTCCCACCCCGATTCTGAGACGGGCGTATCCTTCGGTCTCCAGAAGCAATGATATGTTTTTCAAGCCGTTGTGTCCCCCATCACTTCCCTTTGCCCTCATTCTGAGTTTTCCGAAAGGCAATGCCACATCGTCCAGTACGATCATCAGGTTTTCCATGGGCACACTTTCTTCCTTCATCCAATAACGGACAGCCTTACCACTCAGGTTCACATAAGTGGAAGGCTTCAGCAACCAGACCTGCTTCCCTGCATGCTTTATACAGGCAAGTGAACCATACCTTAATGTGGAAAAGCTGGTTTTATGCAATGCAGCCCAGGCATCCAGAACCGAAAAACCGATATTATGACGTGTCCCGGCATATTCAGTTCCAATGTTTCCAAGTCCTGTTACCAGAAAAGACATGATCCTGTCAAATGCCTATTCTGCGGCAGGTATTTCCTGGGTTTCTTCCTCAGTTGCTGCAGAAGCAGAAGTTGAGGCCCGTGTCATTTTGACCATACAGATGATGGTGCTGCGGGGAGAAGTAATCCGGATGTTATCAAATTTGAGGTCACCGGCAGTGATGCTTTTGCCCAAAGTGAGGTCTGTAACATCAATATCTAATTGGTCAGGCAGGTCTTTCAATAACCCGTTGACAAGAAGTTTTCTGTTGAGGACCTGCATTTTCCCACCCTGACGCACTCCTTCGGAATTTCCCGATATCACAACCGGTATGGTTATGGATATGGGCCTGGACTTATCTATGGCAAGAAAATCAAGATGAAGCACCCTTTCTGTAACGGGATGAAACTGCACTTCATGCAGGATGCACAGGCTCTTTTTCCCTTCAATATTCAAAGAGATGATGTAAGATGAAGGAGTGTAGATCAAATCCTTCAGGTCTTTTTCCAGTACGGAGAAGTGGATGTTTTCTGTTTTGTTGCCGTAAAGCACGCAGGGTACCATTCCGTCTCTGCGCAATTGCTTGACTGCATTTTTGGTAAAATTACCGCGTTTGGTGGCGTTGATTTCAAATTGTTTCATGACATTGTTTAGTTGATAGTGTTACTCAATCAGGGATTGTTCCCGGATCCCATGGCACCTTACTAAAGGTCCGCTCAGGGCGCGCAAAAGTAAAAAAAATCCCGGAGTTTCCAAAATCAATCGGAAAGCGGCAACCACTCCAGAAACCGGTTCCAGGAAGTGGTGCGGAAAGCAGTCTGCGTCCTGGGCAGGGCAGAAGTGGGCAAATAAGCCGCCAGTCCGGAAAAATGGGTAATGGGGATGGTGATGAAATTTTCCGTGGTTTTCTTATATATCACCGTCTTGTCGAGCTCTGTCCTGAAATGGGCATAATCAGACGTATTGCCCAGCATCAAGGCCATCTGGTCAATATCCCAGAAAACATGCTCTGTGAGCCGGTCATATGTTTGCAGACCGGTTCTGTCCACATCCTCCGGATCAATGCCTCCGTTCCTGATCAGGGTCCTGAATGCTTGTGCCAGTGACTGGATGTGCTCGGTCTTAACCAGGGATATGGTACCGGAGCGGTTATATCCTGTCTGGGAATTGTATTTTTCAAAGTATGCATCGCATAATGCGGTCAGACTGCTTAAACCTTCGTAGGGAAACAACACGGAAGTCAGCTTGTTGTAAGGGTATCCCGTATCTATGATTTCTGCAGGAGATCCCATGATATAATCACAAACTTCCCGGAGCTGGTAATATGTCTGCATGTCTGCCATCAGACATGCATCAAAACAGATGTACTCGTGATGATACTTCTGTAAAACCGTAACCATATCGGGGATCTCCATCTCTGAAGCACCATCCTGCCCGAAAGTCTTTGTCCGGGGGTAAGCCGGATCGTAGATATCGTATTCAAAAGGCGAAGCTACCGATGTGGGTTTTACGGGGTATTGCGGGACTTCTCCGTACAATCCGCGGGGCAGCCAGCCTGTGCCGTGTGACCAAAACAGCATTCCGTAGGTTTTTGCCGGGTATTCCTCCCTGGCATCTTCTATGGCCTGTCCCATTACCTCGGGGAGCATCGAGTTGACGGCTCCGTACCTTTTCAAGGTATCTAGTTTGATCACTTTATTACGCGTACTGACACCAATCAGAAAGGCACCCTGATTCTTTATATCTGTGAAGACCACCAGGGCATGGCCGGCAGGGACAGATGCATGGGTAATGATATCATTCATATTTTCCCGGGCAACTTCTGAGAGGTTGTTATCAGCTGCAATGTATATCAGTAGGTTATGCTCGTACCCGCCTCCCGGGATTATGCACCTTTCACATGAAGCGAACAACAGGAAGATGGTTAACAGGTAAAAAAGATTAACCCTTTTCATATCGTAAAGATAATCCTTTTTTATTACCTTTGTAAGAAGACATAACATCAAATATTCCTATATTATGAAAAGCTCACATGTACTCGCATTATTGGGCGGAGCCCTGATCGGGGCTACGCTGGCATTGTTGTTTGCTCCTGCAAAAGGAAGCGAAACAAGGGAAAAGATAAAAGAAACGGTAGACAAGGGTGTTGATGAGATTAAAAAAGAATGCCATAAACGTTTCCCGAAAAACCAGGAAGAAGGCCTGGAAGCCTAAAAAAAAACGCGATGAATATTAAAGACTCGGTTAAGGAATACCTTGGCCTGAAATCAGATGCGTTTAAGTTGGGTTTGGTGGAAAACCTGAGTCTGGTCATAAACCAGTTCCTGAGTACTATGATTTTGTTGCTTGTACTTCTGGTTTCACTGGTTTTTCTTGCCACAGGAGCAAACAAGTGGCTGGGTATGGTTCTCGACAATGACATAGCGGCTCCTCTCATGACAGGTGGTTTTTTCCTGGTCTTGTTCCTGATCCTGTTTCTGCTGAGAAAGAAGTTGTTCCTGAACAAGTTTGTCAGGTTGTTCGCAAGAATGTTCTTTGAAGAGAAGGATCCTAATACCGGGAGGAATGACCTATGAGAAGCAGAAAAGCCATTTACTCCAACATAAGGACCATTGAACAGCTCAGGGCAGAGCGCAATTCGCTGGAGTGGCACATAAAGGGAGTGGAAGACCGTATACGTGATAGCATACCCTCCGGTTTTGCTAATGGTAAGTTTTTCCCTTCTGAGGGCAGCGGTTTTCTTTCCTGGCTTCCCCTGCTTATTCCTGTGACCATAACCGCTTTTACACTGGCACGTCATCTGAACCGGTGCGTTCAAAAAATCCGTAACCATTAGCAAAACAATGAAAATAATGAAAATTGCTTTTGCCTGCCTGGCAGGCATAGCGGGACTATCCTGTACCCAGGGTCCGAAAGAGACTAAAAAACAGGAGCCTGAATTCAGATACCTGGCAGAAGAATTTGCAGATATCAAGATAATCAGGTACAAGGTGCCCGGTTGGGACGACCTGAGTCTGCAGCAGAAGACATTCATCTACTATATGGGAGAAGCCGCAAAATGTGGCAGGGATATATTCTGGGACCAAAATTTCAAACACAACCTGGAAGTGAGAAAATGCCTGGAAACCATTCTTGAAACATATCCCGGAGACAGGGAAATCCATGATTTCCAGGAATTCCTTGTTTATGCCAAGCGGGTTTTTTTCAGCAATGGCATTCACCATCATTATGCAGAAGAAAAAATCCTTCCCGGCTGCACGGCCGTTTATATGAGGCATTTGCTGGAGGAGTCCGATATCGATGCAGACATTGACTTCCTGGTGGACATCATGTGTGATCCGGAACTGTATGCAATGCGTAAAAGCAGCGGAAGGGAAGGTGATTTGCTATTGACATCATCGACCAATTTTTACGCAGGTGTCAACCGGGCCCGGGCCGAAGCATTTTATGCAGCCATGGAAGATCCCGACAACCTGCGTCCCGTTGAATACGGTCTGAACAGCCGTCTATCAGAAAAAGACGGAGTGGTCTTTGAGGAACCCTACAAAGCCGACGGGCTGTACGGACCTGCCATCCAGCAGATCTGCCACTGGCTGGAGAAAGCTGCCGGAGTGGCCGAAAGCCCCGAACAAGCCTCTTACATAAAAACGCTGATTGATTATTATCAAACAGGAGACCTGGCCCTTTGGGATGCCTTCAATGTGGCATGGGTGCAGGATACCGATACTTTTGTAGATTTCATCAACGGATTTATTGAAGTGTATGGAGATCCCCTGGGAAGAAAAGGTTCCTGGGAAGGAAACGTGAATTTTATGGACACAGAGGCTTCCCGCAGAACGACCATCATCAGTCAAAATGCGCAATGGTTTGAAGACAATTCCCCTGTCGATCCCCGGTTCAGAAAAGAACAGGTGACGGGAGTCTCGGCCAAAGTGATCAACGTGGCCATGCTGGGAGGCGATTCCTACCCTTCCACACCCATTGGCATCAACCTGCCCAACTCGGACTGGATAAGAAAGGAATACGGATCTAAATCCGTTACCATTGCTAATATCACGAATGCCTATGACAAAGCGGCGCAGGAATCACCAAAAAACATGCTTGACGAGTTCTCCTGGGATGAGCAGGAAGTGGCTCTTGTAAAGCAATTCGGAACAATAACAGGAGATTTGCACACAGACCTGCATGAATGCCTGGGGCACGGGTCGGGCCAGCTGTTGCCGGGTGTGTCTTCCAATGCACTGGGAGAATACAGTTCTACACTCGAAGAAGCGCGGGCAGATCTTTTTGCCTTGTATTACCTTGCTGATCCAAAACTTGCAGAACTGGAAATTCTGACCGATCCTGAAGCTTATAAAGCTGAATATATCAATTACATCCGCAATGGCCTGTTCACCCAGCTGGTACGTATAGAACCAGGAAGGAACATCACACAAGCGCACATGCAATGCCGCCAACTGATCGCATCATGGGCACTTCAAAACGGCAATGCCATTGAAAAAAAGGTCCGGGATGGAAAAACTTACTTTGTGATCAATGATTTCGGAGAACTTCGCCAGCTGTTTGCCACGTTGCTTGCCCAAATGCAAAAGATCAAATCAGAAGGGGATTACATGGCGGGCAAAGCCCTGGTTGAACAATACGCCATTCAGGTAGACCAGGAGTTGCACAGGGAAGTGCTGGAACGTTACGCCGCCCTGGAACTGAAGCCTTACGGGGGTTTCCTCAATCCCGATATTGTTCCGGTATATAACAGGAAAGGTGAGATCAGAGACCTGAAACTGGAATATGCTGAGGATTTCCTGCAACAGCAATTATCCTACGGGAAAGCTTATAATTTTTTATAAATGAATAATTCCTCGGTGGCCAGGGATATCTTGGTCACCGAGAAATCATCACCTTCCGGAAACACCCAATAAGAGTCGTTCAGGGTATTGAGGTCGACACAATCTCTTTTGTATTTGCCATAGTTGTATTCTATATGGCAGGAATAGACCGATTGGGCAGGTATGTTCAGGGTATAACTGGTACCGTCATGGTTTCCCTCCAGGGTAAAACCATCCATATTGTGGGTCAGTACAGCCTTCCCAAAATCAATAAAACCTTTTGAATTTGGAAGCATCCTGACCGTCGCGTTCCCTTGAAAACAGTAACGTCCTTCCTCAACTTCCCTGCGTACCTGTTTCCTTTCCCATTCATACCAATCGGGTATATGGGCAAAATGAGTCTCCCCTTCCAGGGCCTTCAACTCCCCGTATTCAGACATGGTCCAGCGCTTGCTGCAATGATTGCACCAGATCGCGGCTCCTCCTGAATCCATCCTGTACTCTGTCCTGCAAGCGGGACATTGATACAGCACTTTGTGCAATCCTCGGGCCCTGTCCTTATAAAGTACCGGTATCTTGTTTTCACGTTGCCAGGCAAAATCATCGTATTCGAAAGCTTGATTTATCTTCCGGTTAATTTGTTCTACAGACATCGTTGAAACCTCCTCCCGGGTGATGATGCGTGTCATGGTTGCCTTGGTCCTTACCCCGCGTGTCCTGGTGTTCCAGAATGGAGCATTGATGTGGTGACCGTAGGTAATAAGGGTTACAACAGGTACATCAAGACGTTTCACCAGTTTGCCCAGTGACTCCGGCAAAACCGCCTTGGTGCCGCACAGGGAATAACGTGCCTCGGGATATATGGCGGCTATCTTTCCCCTGTCCACAACTGTCTTTAAATGGCGTATCAGGGCTATATCGTTGGTGAATTTGCGTTTGCCTATGCATCCTATGCGCCTCATAAGCCATTCCCTGCCAATGAATCCGTCTACAGCCACCACATAGAATGCCTGGTGGGGAAAGGTGGCAACGGTAGCCACCATGAAATCATAAAAGGCATTGTGGTTGCATAACAATAAATAGGGAGTCTTTATGCCTTCCATATTAACTTTATTGATCTTTGTGTGGCGGCGCCAGACAGCAGGAAAACTCAGCAACCATGCAATGGGCCGTAAATACCAGCTTACCGGCCTGGGCATCCTGGCAAGGTCAAAACGTTTGACCTCGCGCAAGGGGAAAAAATTCATGGCATATTTCATGACCGCAAATATATACGATATTTTTAACTTGAAATTTTCGGGAAGGAAGTCGCCTTAGTCACGAAAAATAGAAAGGGGAGCTTCCAAAAAGCTCCCCTTTCTTTTGATGCAGCGACCTTATAAGGGGGGACCTTGCTGCAAATTACAGGTCCACCTGTTCATTGGTTTTATTTTAAACCGGTACGGGTGTCAAACCACATTTGCTTTCCCCA
>MWFB01000009.1 GCA_002071385.1 Bacteroidetes bacterium ADurb.Bin013 | reverse complement strand
CCAGATACAGGGCTTTTTTGATTTTCCCGTGGACCATGTCTATTCCAGTTCTATCTTTGTACCCTATATCAAGAGCCTGGGACTTGAAAACCTCTCTGTAGCCGCTCCCGATATGGGCGGTGCCAAGCGGGCCAATGCCTATTCAAGAAAGCTGGAATGTCCCCTGATCATCTGCCATAAATCGCGTGAAAAGGCAAATGTGGTGGGTAGCATGACAGCCATTGGGGAAGTCGCCGACAGGAACATTATCATTCTGGATGATATGATAGATACGGCCGGCACCATAACAAAAGCGGCTGAAATGATGATGTCGAAAGGGGCACGCAGTGTTCGTGCCATCGCAACACATCCGGTCCTTTCGGGACTGGCCTACTCAACCATAGCCAATTCATCGCTTGAGGAAGTGATCGTGACCGATACCATACCCCTGTCTTGCAATCCCGATGTGAACAAGGACAAGATAAAGGTATTGTCAATAGCGCGTGAATTTGCAGACATCATTGACAAAGTATATAATTTCCAGTCCATCAGCAGCAAATTCACCTTGTAATGAAAACTCCCGAGGAATTATACCTTGTATTGACCGGCGGTATACGGCGATTTTTCAGTGACGCGGGTAAAACGAACGCTGTGCTTGGCATTTCCGGAGGACTGGACTCTGCCGTTGTATCATGCCTGGCCCAGGATGCCCTGGGGAAGGAGCAGGTATGCGGTCTGCTCATGCCCGGGCCTTTCTCCACTGTCCATTCCCTGAACGATGCCATGGAGTTATGCATGCTGAACGGAATCCCCAATTATATCATTCCTATAGACCAGATATATCACAAATTCTTACGCGAACTCTCGCCCGTCTTTGAACATGATACCCACGGTGTGATGGAGGAGAATCTACAGGCCCGTATCAGGGGGGTGCTCCTGATGGCCTATGCCAATAAAAAAGATTGCCTTCTCCTGAACACCAGCAATAAGAGTGAACTGGCCATGGGCTTCGGCACCCTGTACGGTGACCTGGCCGGGGCCCTGATGGTTCTTGCCGATGTATATAAAACCTCTGTCTATGACCTGGCTGCCTTCCTGAACAGGGATGAGGAAAGAATCCCGGCACACACCATAAGCAAAGAGCCATCGGCAGAGTTGTACATAGATCAGAAAGACACCGATTCACTGCCCGAATATGATGTGCTGGACCCGATTCTGCATGCCCTCATAGAAGAAGGAAAAACAGAAGAAGAACTGCTCGACTCGGGCACAAATCCTGAACTGCTGGCGGGTATAACCCATAAAATGAGGCTTTCCGGATTCAAAGCCCTACAGGTCCCACCTCTGCTGGCCGTGACTGATCATCCCTTACTTCCCCCTGACAAGTCTTTACGTTACGACCTATGACTGTTTTTCTCCTGTCGCTGGGACTGTTGTTACTTGGTGTCCTGGGGATGAGTATTACGATAATAGCCAGGAAAAACGGGAGGTTTCCCGAATATTCTGTCGGTCATAACAGGAAGATGAGGGAAAGGGGAATACGCTGCCCGAAACAAGAAGAAAGCATGCTACTGAAAAAAGGAACGAATGGGAATTGTTGCAATTGTAGGAAGGCCTAATGTTGGAAAATCCACGCTTTTCAACAGACTGGCAGGAAAACGGCAGGCCATAGTTGATGAGACCGCAGGCGTTACCCGTGATCGTCATTACGCAAAAACGGACTGGAACGGGAGGGAATTCTCCATAATAGATACCGGCGGCTACGCCCATAACACAGACGATATATACGAAGAACAGATAAGGCGGCAGGTTCTCATCGCCATAGAAGAATCCGATGTCGTGGTTTTTATGGTAGATGTGCAGACAGGGATCACAGACTACGACCAGAGCATTGCCAGGATACTCAGAAAATCTGAAAAACCGGTTATTTTGACAGTCAACAAGGTAGACCACGGAGGACGGATATTTGATACCTACCAGTTCAACGCCCTGGGACTGGGAGAACCCATATCCATAGCCGCAGCCAGTGGTAGCGGGACCGGTGAGCTGCTGGACAGGATACTACAGGAGCTCCCCGGCAACAGTACTGTGGAAGAAGAACATGATATCCCGCACATAGCGATCGTGGGCAGGCCCAATGTGGGCAAATCCTCACTTACCAATGCCTTCCTGGGAGAAGAAAGGAATATTGTCACGCCTGTTGCGGGAACGACCCGTGATGCCATAAGTGCGAGGTACAATAAATTCGGTTACGATTTCATGCTGGTCGATACGGCCGGGCTGCGAAAAAAAACAAAGGTCAGGGAAGACCTGGAATTCTATTCCGCCATGAGGGCTGTCAGGGCCATTGAATTTGCAGATGTATGCATCCTGATGCTGGATGCCACATCAGGTGTGGAATCCCAGGACATGAGCATCTTCCAGCTCATAGTGAAAAACAAGAAAGGTTGTGTGGTGGTGGTCAACAAGTGGGACCTGCTTGAAAAAGAGACCAACACAATGAAAGAATACACCAAAGGGATCCTGGCCAGGATGGCACCTTTCTCGGACGTTCCCGTGATCTTCACTTCAGTAGTGAAAAAACAACGCATCTTTGATGTGCTGGAAGCTGCCGCTAAAGTTTATGAAAACCGTACACGCCGCATATCCACTTCCATGCTGAACCAGGTATTGTTACCCGAAATAGAGGCATTCCCTCCACCTTCAATCAAGGGAAAATACATCAAGATCAAATACATCACACAATTGCATTCACCCTGTCCCTCTTTTGCATTTTTCTGCAACCTGCCTCAATACGTCAGAGAGGATTACAAGCGGTTTCTGGAGAATAAATTACGTGCTCACTTTGATTTCAAGGGAACTCCGGTACAGGTTTTCATGAGAAAGAAATAGATCAGTCCTTTTCTATCCGGACCTGTTGCAGTTTGTGCATTTCCCGTTCTGATTTGACAAACAATGTCACACGGAAACGCTCGCCTCCGGCCAGCAGGGTGCCTATACAGTAGCGCATGGGCAATGTGCCGCTCAGATGAACTATGGAGAATGATTTGGGAGTATATTTCGTATAGAAATTCTTCATCAGCTGTCGGGCCTGGCTCCTGCTGCAAACACCGGCAGTTCCCATCACATCTATTTCTATATCATCGGCAAACCACTGTGAAAAAGTAACCGCATCGCCGCTTTTCAGATCATTGCCTATGTTATTGAAAATTTCCGTCAACTCAGCATCCTGCGCCGCAAGGAAATTGGGGGCGAATGCAGAAAAACAGGCAAGCATCAGGGGTAAGATCGTCTTTCTGATCATAGTGTATTCAAAATTACGGCAAGTTACACATAATTTCTTACTTTTGTTTAATGAATATTCTGCTGCTTTGCATGGGCAAGACCCAGGAACCTTACCTGCGTGAAGGTATTCTGGACTATGAAAAACGGCTGATCCGGTATGTCCGCTTTAAACGTCTTGAATTACCCGATGTCAAGAGCACTTCTTCATTATCCTTCAATCAGATCAAAGAAAAGGAAGGTAATTTGCTTTTAAAAAACGTGAAAGTATCTGACCACCTTATTCTGTTTGATGAGAAGGGTTGTGCTTATAGTTCAAAGCAAATGTCATACCAAATTGAACAACATTTACAAAGAGGGACACGTGACCTGGTCTTTGCCATTGGCGGCTCCTTTGGTTTTTCACCCGATGTTATAAACAGAGCCAATGAAATGTGGTCTCTTTCCAAACTTACTTTTCCACACCAACTGGTACGTTTATTGTGTGTTGAACAACTATACCGCTGCTTCACCATCATTAAGGGAGAAGCTTACCACCACGAATGAAAATGCTCAGGTACATATGGGACCGGAAATTCCTGATACCGCTTATCCTGGCGGTAATCTGCCTGACGCTTTCTTTCTTTGAGCTGACTTCACATAACCGGCGTATGATGCGCCTGGTCAATGTGGAAAAAATACTACACAAGAAACAGCGGAAAATCGAGGCCATAGCGCTCCACGAACTGGAACAGGAAAAAATGGGCGTTCTTTCACCAAAAGATGTTGCCCGTGACATGGTTGTCTATAAGTATTACAAAGACAGCCTGATATCCTGGGTAAATACATTTCCTGTGATCAACGACAGTTACAGTCCCGGGACCATGTTTCCCAACCTGTCTTTCTTTTCCAGGAATACCATCATCCACCAGCCGCTGTCGGAAGTAGACGGCAGGGAGCAATACCTGAACCTGGGAAGCGCCTGGTATGTGGTACGGGCCTACAGCCGGGAAGATGTTACCATCATCACCGGTATTCTTATCCGGACAGATTTCCCATTCAGTAACAGTTTCGTGGAATCAAAGGTAAACAAGGCCCTCCGGCTTCCTGTTCACTGCTCCATAGTCCCCCTGAACCTGGACGAAGGTTTTATTGTCTTTGGCAAGGACAATGGTGTGCTTTTCACCATTCTGAGCGACATATCCATGCAGACTTTCTCCGATTCGGTAATACTCCGGTGGATTGCCATTACCCTGGTCTTGTTATCAATGCTTATGTTCTTACTCAGGAACCGCCAGGTCATATCTGCCATAGGAGTGATAGCCGCCTTGTGCCTGCTGCGTTTTCTGACGTATATATATTCTTCATCCCTGCAACTGGATACACTGTTCTTTTCCCCATTGCTCTTTGCCGGCGGACCTATGGAAAATTCATTGGCCGCAATGATTATCAATACATTATGTGTTTTCATAAGCGTATGGGCAATTTACATGGCCCGTCTGGATCTGGAGAGTATGGTGGATAATCTTAAAAAGCCCTCCCGGTTTCTGGTGAATGCCGTGATTGTTGTTTTCCTGGCAGGTACAGGCTTGCTGATACACCATACGTTGAAAGCCCTGACTATGGATTCCAATATTGCCATGGAGCTTTTCAAGATTGATGAGATCACCTGGTATACAGTGATCGCCTACCTGGTCGTGTCCTTGCTGTTCCTTGCTTTTTTCCTGTTATTCAAAACCTTGCAGAAAACAGCCAACTTACCATACTTACGCTTGCTTGCCGGGCAACGGTTCACCTACCTGTTTGTTTTTCTGGCCGCACTATACAGTATACTTACAGTCAGTATCTACGGCAGGGAAAAGGAATTCAACCTGTACCAGGTATGGACCCAGAAAATGTCGCTGGAGAGAGACCTTGACCTGGAGATGCAGTTGCGCCGTGTTGAAGAAAGGATTGCCATAGACCCGATCCTGTCCATAATGATTCAGATGGAACAGGATCATGATCTCATCCTTTCCCGCATAAAAGAGACGTATTTCTCCAATTTCCTGCAGAGGTACCAGATCCAGATCACAATCTGTGAACCGGGTGATGTCCTGGTGGTAGCCGGTATGCCCCGGCCTGTTTCGTGCTACCAGTTTTTTCATAGCGATATTCTTAGAAACGGGACCCCCCTGGCAGAGAACTCCAAGTTTTACAACATAGACAGCAAGTTGGGAAATATAAGTTACATAGGGGTTTTTACTTTTTACAACTATAGCGGTTCCCAGGATCTTTACATAGAACTTGATTCACGGTATATCAAGGATGCACTGGGATACCCGTCACTGCTATCGGACAGGTCCCAGTTCGACCGGTTTAAATTGCCCTACGATTATTCCTACGCCAAATACATTGACGGACATCTGGTTTCTAACAGTGGTAAACATGTGTATCCGAGCAAGTTGACGTATGAGCCTGAGGATGGTTTCAGCCTTCGCAAAAGCGAAAGGAGCCTTCACTGTTATTATAAGACAGCAGGCAAGGTGCTGATCATAACAAGGCCACAGCGCTCACCCCTTCCCTACCTGGTCTCCCTGTCTTACCTATTCTTGTTTTACGGATTCGTCTTTGCACTTGCCCTGGCGTTGCTCAGGGAAAATGATCTGAAAATCAATCTTCCGGGCAATTCATTCCGGCGCAAGATCACTGTGTTGCTGGTGGGGCTCCTTTTTGTGGCCCTCGTATTGATGGCTATCGGCAGTATCGGTTTTGGTCTGAAACTTTATGAGGAAACAAACACACAACAGATGCAGGACCAGATGGACGCTGCCAGATCATCGCTGGAAGAATACGTACGTTATGCTGACCGTTCCAACGATCCTGCCGGAAATGTGGTGGAACTGATGAATACCATCAACCGCCTTTCCTCCAACATAAATATCAATGTGAATTTGTACGATCCCCAGGGAAGGCTGATGCGTTCCTCCCAGCCGGAAATATTCGAGCGCCATTTGCTGGGAGCCCGTATGGACAGTGAGGCGTTCCGGCAACTCCATGAGTATAACAATCCTCAATTCACTCATAAAGAACAGATTGGATCTTTGGTTTATTATTCCATGTATGCCCCGCTGTTCAACACAAACGGGGAACTTGCAGCCTATATCAATGTCCCATACCTCTCCGGACAGACCAACGTGTCCAGGGATACTTCCGCCATTGTTGCGGCCATCATCAACCTGTACCTTCTTTTACTGCTGGCAGCCGTCTTCGTGAGTTATACCTTTTCCAATCAGCTCACAAGGCCCCTGGCGGAACTGGTAGAAAAAATCAGCCGGCTTGATGTGACGCGCAAGCCGGAACACATCCATTATACATCTGAAGATGAACTGGGTGTCCTGGTCAGGGCATACAACAAGATGGCGGATAATCTGAATGAAAGTACCCGGCACCTTGCTCAATCGGAAAGAGAACAGGCATGGAGGGAAATGGCTCGTCAGATCGCCCATGAGATCAAAAACCCGCTAACCCCCATGCGTCTCAGCATTCAACACCTGATCCGGCTGAAGCAGGAGGGTGGCCCCAGATGGCTGGAACACTTTGACAAAATTGTGGCTTCCCTGCTGGAACAGATTGACATCCTGTCCAAAGCGGCCTCTGAATTTTCCAGCTTTTCCCGTATCAATACTGAGGAACCGGTAGAAGTTGACCTCAACGGGCTGATCAATGAACAGATCGTTTTGTTTACATCTTTTGAGCACATTAAGATCCATTTCGAATCTGAAGTAAGCCAGCCCCTGGTAACGGTAAGACGCAGCCAATGGGTGAGTGTGATAATCAATCTTTTGTCAAATGCCATACAGTCTGTTGAAGAACAGACTATTGGCGTGATCAGTATCCATTTGGCAGAAGAAGGAGATTCATACCTTATCAGCGTTGCCGACAACGGACCGGGTGTGGCCCCTGAAAACCAACACAAACTCTTCAAGCCTAATTTTACGACCAAAAGCGGCGGAACCGGTTTGGGTCTGGCCATTTGCCGGGGAATAGTCGAACAATACAGGGGTGAAATTTTCTACACCTCATCGGAATGGGGCGGTGCATGCTTCAATGTAAGGATCCCTAAGAAACCTGTCATATGAACAGGGGGTCGGCATAGGCCCTGACTTCTTCCTCCCCTATGGTTCCTGGAGAAAGTATTATCAGCCGTTCAATCACATTTCTCAATTCACGGACATTGCCCGTCCAGTTGAGTTTCTGCAATTCCTCCACTGCCTGGGGGGTGATGGACCTTTTTGACATGCCGTATTCGGAGCAGATTTGTTCAATAAAGTATTCTGTCAGCAGCGGAATATCCTCCCTGCGCTCAGCCAATGGCGGTACATGTATCAGTATCACGCTCAGGCGGTGGTACAGGTCTTCACGGAACGTCCCTTTGCCAATTTCCTGGACCAGGTCCTTGTTGGTGGCAGCTACCACCCTAACGCTTACAGTTATATCTTTGTCGGATCCCACACGCGTGATCCTGTTTTCCTGCAGTACGCGCAACACTTTTGACTGTGCTGCCAGGGACATGTCTCCGATTTCGTCCAGGAAGAGTGTTCCCCCATCGGCTTGTTCGAATTTACCCTTATGCTGTCGAATTGCAGAAGTAAAGGAGCCTTTTTCATGTCCAAAGAGTTCGCTTTCTATCAATTCACCGGGTATGGCAGCACAGTTCACCTCAATGAATGGCATCCTGGAGCGGTTGCTTTTATGGTGAAGCCAGCGGGCAACCAATTCCTTGCCCGTTCCGTTGGAACCGGTTATCAGCACCCTGGCATCTGTTGAGGCCACACGTTCAATAATGTTCCATATGCGGCTTATTGCCGGAGACTTTCCTACCAGCGGGGGCACCTTATCTTCCTTCCTTTTCAGTTTTTTGTTTTCCTGGACCAGGGTGGTCCTGTCGTTCGCATTTCTGATAGTGATCAGTATGCGGTTAAGGTCCAGGGGCTTTTCAATAAAATCATACGCACCTTTTTTGATGCACTCCACAGCCGTATCTATATCACCGTGGCCCGAGATCATGATAACCGGCACATCAAGTTCCATATCCTGAATCTTTTCCAGCACTTCAATCCCATCGATCCCCGGCATTTTTATGTCGCAGAAAATCGTATCAATCTGTACTTTTCCCTGTTCCAGAACGGATAAAGCCTGCTCCCCGTTCTCTGCCAGGGCAACTTCATATCCTTCGTACTCCAGTATCTCTTTCAAGGTATTGCGTATGCTTTTTTCGTCATCGATGATCAATATTCTCATACTCCGCGTGATTATTCGTGCAAAGATAACCCGAATTTCGCAAATAGGAGTTTTTCCGTTACATTTGAGACAGATTATGAAGCAGATGATCATTGCCATTGACGGGCATTCTTCAACGGGAAAAAGCACTTTTGCCAAAGCCATAGCTAAGGCCATGGACTATACCTACCTGGATTCAGGTGCACTCTACAGGGCAGTGACCCTGTATGCACTGGAAGAAGGGCTTACGGACTCCCAGGGACTGCCCGATGCCTCCCTGCTGACCGAGCGCCTGAGAGACATAACGGTTTCATTTTGCAGGAATCCTGCAACCGGCCTGAGTGAGACTTACCTCAACGGAAAGAACGTAGAGGAACGCATCAGGAGCCTTGACGTATCCAGAAGTGTCAGCCCCGTCTCTGTCATTCCCCGGGTTAGGGAATTTGTTGATAACGAACTTAGAAAATGGGGCGAAAAAAAGGGGGTTGTAATTGACGGCAGGGATATCGGCACAGCTGTTTTTCCCCAGGCTGAGTTAAAGATCTTCATGACAGCTCCCGCCCATGTCCGGGCCCGCAGGCGCCTGGACGAGATGAAGGCAAAAGGAGAGGAAGCCACTTTTGAAGAAGTGCTGGATAATGTGCTTAGTCGCGACCACCTGGACTCGACAAGGGAAGTCCATCCCCTTACCAGAGCATCGGACGCCGTATTGCTGGACAACGGGAACATGAGCGTTGAAGAACAAATGGAATGGTTTAAAAAAATAATGGAAGAACGATGGGGTATCAGGTTGAAATAGATAAAAAATCGGGATTCTGTTCGGGTGTGATCCGTGCTATCCGCTGTACCGAGACAGCCCTGGGTGAAAACAAGCCTGTTTACTCCCTTGGGGCTATAGTGCACAACAACGAGGAACTTCACCGCCTGGAGGCAAAAGGCCTGCGGGTGATTAACCGGGGTGACCTGGAACATATCCCGGAAGGATCCACCATACTCATACGCGCTCACGGGGAACCGCCTTCCACCTACGCCCTGATGGCTGAAAGGAAAATCAGGCTGCTGGAATGCACCTGTCCGGTGGTACTACTGTTGCAGAAAAAAATCAAAAAGGAACATGCCAGGATAAAACCGCAGAACGGACAGATCATTATCTTTGGCAAGCAGGGTCACGCAGAGGTGGACGGGCTTGTGGGACAGGTAGGGGGTGATGCACTGGTAGTAGAGAACGAAAAGGATCTGGAGGGTCTTGCGTTTTCCGGAGGCCCCGTGTCCCTGTTTTCCCAGACGACCCAGAACCCGGAAGGGTATCAGAAGATCCGTGAATACCTGGCGAAGCTTTTAGAAGAGAAGGGTATCGACCCCGGCATGCTGAAGGTGTTTGATACCATATGCTCCCAGGTTGACGGAAGGCAGGCAGCATTATCACGTTTTGCCCTCAGCCGCTCTGTAATCCTGTTTGTTGCAGGGAAAGAAAGTTCTAACGGCAAGGTCCTCTTCCGTACCTGTAAGGAAGCCAATCCGCGAAGTCACGTCATCGAAAATCCGGGTGAGATTTCCCCGGAATGGTTCAGGCCAGGAGATACGGTAGGTATATGCGGAGCCACTTCCACCCCTTTCTGGCTTATGGAACAGGTTGCCGAAAAAGTCCGGAATTTGTAATGAAAGAGAAGTATGCCGATATCCTTTTTCCACTTGCGCTGGAAAACCTGCTGACATACAGGATTCCGGAATCCATGCACTCTCAGGTGGAAACGGGGTGCCAGGTTATTGCACCCGTCGGACATAGCATCCACCCCGGGGTAATTCGCAGGATCCGGGATGAACCGCCGGAAGGAAGCCTGCCCGAAAGTATCAGGGATTTGGTTCCGGCCGGGATTACCTTGCCCCTGATACCGGAAAAAACGCTCTTGTTCTGGGAATGGATAGCCCGTTACTACATGTGTCCTCCGGGTCTGGTGGCAAAAATGGCCCTGAACCTGTGGAATTTCAAAAGACGGGCAACAAGCACCAGTGCCGTGTCCGGACCACTTCCCGAACCCGGACCTCCCCTGTACCTGCAAAGAGCGGAACCGGGAACGTCTTACAGAGAATATGTCCGCCGTGTGCTTGACCTGGGAGGTCAATGTCTGGTTGTTTGTCCTGACCGTTTCTCCTGTGAATCCTTGCACGAGGCCATGCTCCCGGCATTCGGGGAAATGGCCATCTGTTTTCATTCGAAAAGACCCCTGAGAGAACAAAGCAAGGCCAAAAAAGAGTTGTATGCAGGCAATCCCTGTGTGGTCACCGGTATGCATCTTTCGCTCCTTTTACCCTTTACCCGACTGGGACTCGTGATAGTGGACAGGGAAGAACATCCCTCCCACAAGAAATCAGATGCAGTCCCGTTCCTGCAGGCAAGGGATGCGGCCCTGGTGTTGGGCCGGCAGTTCCATGCACAGGTCATCCTGGGATCTTCCATGCCATCCCTGGAAACCTTTTATAACATAGAAAAGGGAAAATTCGGAATCCCGGAAAGCGGCCCTGCCCTCATCCCATTGCAGGATAAACCCCTTTTGATTGACACTTCACGTTCATTGACCACCGGATCGTTGTACGACCGGCTGGAGGTGCGCACGCGGGCAGCCGTGAAGCAATGCCTGGAAGAACAAAAAAAGGTGATTCTTGCCGAGGCGGACCCCTATTGCCCCGAAGACCTTCCCCAGGAACCCGGCATCATTGTCTGCAGGCCTTTACAGCTGCACCACCACCTTGACTCGGCCACAGGGCTGATCTGTTTCCTGCATATGGAAAAACTTCTGGCCAGAAAGCACTTCCGGGCAACGGAACAAACCTGCCACCTGGTGGAAAATGCACTCCGGTGGGCAGCTGCACAAACGTTCCGGGTTCCGGTTATCGTGCAAACCTCCTGCCTGGACCATCCGTTTTACCAATTCCTCAACAATGGATTTGATGTTTCCTGCCTGACGAACATGTTGCAGGAACGGAAAAAATACGGCTATCCGCCATATACCCGGCAGCTACTCATTACCGTCTTTCATAACAGGAAAAGCCTGGCCCGGGATAGGATCAACATCTTCTACTCTGTCCTTCAATCTGCAAGTCTTCCGGTACGAACAGACGGACCCTTTGTACCATCAGAAGTACATGCCTTGATGTTCTCATATCGTTTGCAGGTGACCATACCCCGTACTGTAAATGCACAACAGGTAAAAGATAGGATCCTCTCCCTGATACGGGAAACCCCCCTTGCTCCGGCCCGCATACGTATAGACGTGGACCCTGCCTGACAGATATCAGATCTTACGGATTTTCAATTTCTGTCCGGGATATATCCTGGATTCACTATCCAATCCGTTCAAAGCACGAATATTCTGGACTGTTATCCCCAGCCTGTTGGCAATATCCCAAAGGTTGTCACCAGACTTCACGGTGTAATACTCAAAAGACCCGTCCTGTGAGGTGGTGGTGGTAGCCGAGGTATAGACCTTAAGGGTGCTTCCCGCATAGATGGTGTTGTTCCTGAGATTGTTCCATGAACGGAGGTTGGCTGCGCTAACCTTGTATTTTTCAGCTATGCCGCCCAGTGTTTCTCCTTTCTGGACCTTGTGGCTGATCAGATTTCCCCTTGTCCGGGAAGGCTCGGCAGAAGGTGTTGCCGCAGCAGCTGTTTCAGTACGGGGAGCTCCTGTCCTGCTTGTATAAATGATAAGCCGCTGGTTGGCAACTATCCTGTCTGAACGGAGACCGTTCCAATACTTGAGGTCGGCAATCCGTACCCCGTAACGGTAGGCTATATGACTCAATGTCTCACCGGATAGTACCCTGTGAGTTATCTGCGTATCGGAAGCAGTGGCCCTTGTGTTCATGATCAGGGGATTGAAATAGACACTGTCCTTGAATGAATAAATGGAATCCTGCAAGGCCGCAAAGTCCCCGGTGTGTTCAAAGGGAAGACGCAGTATATAGGGGCGTTCCACTCCGGGGATGATATCCTTGACATATTGCGGATTCAGGTCCCGGAGCTGGTCTTTTGAAATATTGAGATAGTTGGTTATCTGTTCAAAATGAAGCATCCTGTTCACCTCGAATGTATCGACATGCGCAGGCATCTCTACGGGAAGCGGACGGATCTGGTGTTCCGGATAATAGCGCAAGGTATAAAGCGCTGCAACAAAAGCCGGCACATATCCGCGCGTTTCACGAGGGAGAAAAGGATAGATATCCCAGAATTCCCGGGATCCTCCTGCCCTGCGGATGGCCTTGTTCACATTGCCCACACCGCAGTTGTAGGATGCTATAGCCAGGATCCAGTCACCGTATATACGGTAGGAATCAAGCAAATACCTGGCAGCGGCATCTCCCGAGACAACAGGATCCAGCCTTTCATCCACATATGAGTTGATGGTCAGGTTGTAATTCCGGGCCGTACGGTACATGAACTGCCACATCCCGGTGGCTCTTGCCCTGGATACCGCTCTGGGATTGAGGGCCGATTCGATTACCGCCATCGCTTTGAGTTCAAGGGGCATCCCGTAGGAATCGAATATCTCTTCGAACAGGGGCATGTAATATTGAGCCAGCCCCAGTATGGTGGAAATGCGGTCCGGCATTTTCTGGGTATAATGGATGATGTGGTTTCTGACAATATTGTTGTAGGGCAGTTTGATGAAAGAATTCATCCTGGTGAGCCTGTCGATATAGACAGAATCGGGGATAGCCGAAGTCAGCAGCGCGGTATCCAGGGTTTCCAGTGTATGTGAATCGGGCATCTGGTTCAACTGGTTCTGATGATAATACAAGCTCAGTCGCTGCTCTGTGGAAAGGGAATCGTAATCAAAATCCGGATACGTTTCTGTTTCATCAAATCCTCCTTCATTGATCCCATTGTAATAAAACGATGTGTCAGTTTCCGGCAATTCTGCCTGCAAAAGCATTCTTTGCAACGAGTCTGTAAGCCTGAGGAGGGAATCTACCTGTTGTGTCAATTGTTTCTTTGTCGGCCTTCTCATGATCTGTGCAGAAGAAGATGTAACAAACCATGTCAAGGAGAGGATTAGCAGGATTAAAAATTTGGATTTCATAAGGGGTACTTTGTAATTAAAAGGTTAATCTCATTTGTATGCCGGCACCCGGGTAACCTGCAGAAGCGTACGTGGCCACCGGAATCAGACCCGGTTCGACACGCAGGGTCAGGTCATCGCTGATGTCAAAATCGCGGAAATGCGCAAAAACATTGGCATCTATCACATTCAGGGCATATACAAGCACAGTGGCTATGATGGAATAATCACGGTACCGGCGGAATGTGTCACGGTACCATTTGAGGTTTTCAGGGGTCATCCAACCGTCGTATTCAGATGGCTTTGCCATGGCATGGTTGTACATGGTCTTGTAACGATTGTACTGCAGTCCGTTGTATTGCCAGAAATAACCGCAGGCAATAAGGCCTCCGTATATGACGGGTATTTTCCAGTAGTCCCCGTTGTAAACCTGTCCAAGTCCCGGAAGCAGTGCGGAATACAAGGTGGCTTTTGCCGGCAGGAAGGCCTTTTCATGCTTAAAACCTGCCACACCGTCCAGCAGGCTTCCCCAGTAAAACAATCCGGCTCCCACATAGCAAAGATTCTGGTATAAAGCATAGGAATCGTTTTCAGTTTCCTTGTATTTGTTATGGAAACGCGTTCCCATAAAAATTCCGGCACCCATACCGGCATAAACAACGGGGATCTTCCAGTACTGCCGGTTGTACGCCTGGGAATAGCCAGGCAGGACTACAGCTCCGGAAAATACGCGGCCCAGTTTCAGGGTGTCCTTCCCGGCCAAAGCCGAAAAATAGGTACGTAGTTTGAAGGGCTCTTTTGCCTGAACGGTAGTATCTTGTGATGACTTAGTGTCCTTTTGCCCCATGTCAACGGCAAACTGCCCATAGACAAGGGAACCTGAACACAATAAACACAAAATGAATATCAGGCTACGTTTCACAGGTAAAGAACCGGCTAAATATTGTTTTTCTCAAGAGCTTCCAGAAATGCTTCCATTTCAGAATCGCTGGAACAGTAAACCGTCAAAACGCCTTCACCCCTGGCATTTCTTTTCAGGCTAATGTTATTGTTGAAATACGTTCCGATCCGCTCCAGTACCCTGTAATAGACATCAGGCAATTCGGCTTCCCGTGCCTGTGTTTCATTCTTTTCTGGTCCTGCAGGGCGCACCATGGCCTCCACCTGCCGGACAGAGAGTCCCTTTTCTACGATCTTTTTTGCTAGTGCCAGCCGGGCGTCCTGTTCTTCCAGGGAGAGCAGGGCACGGGCATGTCCCATGGTCAGGGCACCTGCCCGTATAAACAACTGGATCTGGGCCGGCAGCTGGATCAACCGCAGGTAATTGGCAACAGTGGCTCTTTTCTTTCCGACACGCTCGGCCAATTGTTCCTGTGTAAGGTCGCATTCTTCTGTCAAACGCTGAAAACCGTATGCGATTTCCATAGCATCCAGGTCTTCACGCTGGATATTCTCTACCAGTGCCATTTCCAGCAAGGCGTTGTCTTCCACCTGCCTGATATAGGCAGGTACTTTGGTCAGGCCGGCCATCCTGGCTGCCCTGAGCCTCCTTTCACCGCTCACAAGCTGATACTTACCGACGGCTAGTTTTCGAAGAGTCAATGGTTGGATCAGCCCCAAGTTCCTTATGGATGCTGCCAGCTCGGCAAGAGCCTCACCGTTGAATTCCTTCCTTGGCTGTTCCGGGTTAACTTCAATAAGATCAATATCGATCACTGAAGTTCCTTCCACCTGGGGAAGGACCACGGGATTTCTGGGCTTCCAGTCACTCAAAGAGGGTGTTTCTGATATTAGTGCACCCAGTCCTTTGCCCAAAGCGGGTTTCTTAGTCATGCTGGTTTTTCTTTAAAAATTCCCTGGCCAGGTTCAGGTAGTTGTTACTACCTACGGAAGCCGCATCGTAAAGGATCACCGGTTTCCCATGCGAGGGAGCCTCGCTCAGGCGTACGTTCCGCTGTATGACAGTCTGAAATACCATTTCCTGGAAGTGGTGCCTTATCTCTTCCACGATCTGATTGTGTGAACGCAGGCGAACATCGTACATGGTCAGCAGGAAACCTTCTATGGCAAGGGCAGGGTTCAACCGGTTCTGAACAATTTTAATGGTATTGAGCAACTTGCCCAATCCTTCCAGTGAAAAAAACTCACATTGGACAGGTATGATCACTGAATCTGCTGCAGTCAGGGCATTGACTGTGATTAGGCCCAGGGAGGGCGAACAATCAATCAGGATGTAATCAAAATGATGGCTTACTGTGTCCAGGTGGGATTTCAATACCCCTTCCCTTTCGGGTACAGGCAACAACTCTATTTCAGCGCCCACAAGGTCTATGTGTGAAGGAATGAGTTTGAGTCCCTGTATCTCGGTCTGGATGATCGTTTTCTCAATGGGCATTTTGCCAATGAGACATTCATAAAGGGTGTCACCGCTGCTTGCATTGGGATCGTAACAAAGCCCCGATGTTGTGTTTGCCTGTGGATCTGCATCTACCAACAACACGTTTTTTTCCATCACAGCCAATGATGCTGCAAGGTTGATGGCCGTTGTTGTTTTTCCTACTCCTCCCTTCTGATTTGCTATCGCAATTACTTTTCCCATAAGATCCACTGTTAGATTTCAATTTGGCAAATATACATTAATTACCATAAATATTCTTAATTTTGACTTCTCAATTCATAGTCATATATCATGTCCTTAACACAATGGTTGATCATTCTTAATCCTGTGGCCGGAGGAGGAAAAACAGCCCGGATGTGGCCCCATATTTCAAAATACTTCCTGGAACGGGATTTCATTTTTGAATGTGTTTTCACAAAACACAAGAATCATGCCGTTACAATAGTCATTGAAGCTATCCGTGAAGGTTTCCGGAAGTTTATTGTGATCGGGGGAGATGGCACCTTACATGAAGTGATCAACGGGATTTTTTTCCAGCAGGATGTTCCCACCAGCGATATTACCATAGGTGTCATACCCATAGGAACAGGCAACGATACGGTTTCGCCCTACGGGATCCCTTTAGAATACAGGCAAGCCATGGATATTATATGCAATAATAAAAGTGTCCTGACAGACGTTGGAACGGTGACTTTCCAGGATTACGGGGTTGAACGCAAGCGTTTTTTTATTAATAGTGCAGGTCTGGGACTGGATGCCGAAGTGGTCCGGCACTACGAAAAAGTCGTGGAGCAGCATCATGACAGGGGAAAATCCCTTTACCTGCAAAGCTTGTTGAACACTTTCATGTTCTACCGGAGCAAAGACTACAGGATCCTTTTGGACGGAGAAGTGTTTTATGAAGGACCGGTGCTCACCTTAAATATTGGAATAGGGACCACGATAGGGAGCGGTATGAAAGCCCTTCCCCTTGCTATCCCCGATGACGGATTGTTTGACATCACCCTGGTCACGTCCATGAGTAAGCTGTCGCTGGCGCTGAAAATCAAGGATTTCATTAATGGAAAGGTCTATAGTTTCAAAGAGGCAATGCATGGCAGGGGAAGGACGGTGGAAGTGTTGCCCAACAGTAAACAGGCAACGGGCCTGGAAACGGACGGTGAACTGATGGGATCGCCTCCCTATGTATTCAATATCATTCCTTCATCAATACGTATCTTTGCAGGAGAAAGTTTTGTTCCGTTTGTTAGAAACGAAACCTGATTTGCACTTTAGATTCGCACACGTATGATTCCTTGTACATTGCCGATACTTTAAACCAGATGTCTGTGGCAGGAAAGGGTGAGTACGTCAGATTCAGGCAGGCACGGATGCCTTTTCCATAAAGTGCAGGGACTGAATACCCGTACAAAACGTCCGGTTCATAAATATATATTCTTGATTCCCAGGACTCTGTATGGAACAGGGCCAGGCGGAACGATAACCGGAATGTTTCCTTCACGTTTTCATATTCCAATTGGGCATAAGCAGTGCCTCCCCATTCGCTGCTGTTTTCAAGGAGCAGGCAATACATCCCGTCTCCACGCAATGCCAGCTGAAAGGCATCCGAAAACCTGACTGCTGTACGCAGGCATAGCGATTGCCTGTCCAGGGTACCTTTATCCGATAGGGACCTCTGCTGACGGAACAATAACATGTGGTGATCCCTGTGCACCTGCAGGCGGTAATCCCATCCATAGGAAGGATCATGACACAGGTACCGGGCCCGGGGAAAGAAGTAGGCCCACGCGCTCAGATCCATCTTCCATGCGCAGGGCAAAACAAGTGTACCGGTCATTTGCAGGCTGTACTCATTGGAAGGGTCAGCATTCCTTCCCAGCCGGGCACTGTAGGCTGCCGTATAGGAAGGCGTGAAATACCTTAGCTGCATACCGGCCTGGTTCCCGTTTTTTCCGTAATAAATGATACCTGCCAGCGCCGCAGGAGAACCCCCAAGGTCAAGAGCCGCCTCGGAAAAAAAACGCCATGAAGGCAATCTGAATGACAGGTCTGCAGCAATACCACCGAATGGTACAGTACGGTTTTTATAATCATTGTAATAGGTTATCCTGCCGGCATCGGGGTGATTGTAGCCATATCCGAGTGCGGTCACACCGGCTTTCCATCTTTCAGCTGACCAGGATAGATTAAGGCCGGTCACCCATGACCGGAGCGTATTTTTTTTCTCATGTTCCAAAGGGGTGCGGTGGTACCCGGTTTCCACAAGAGATGTGAAGCCTTCCTCCACAATGCGTGCATCCAGAGTCCTATAAGATATGAAAACAGACAGGTCCAGGCTCCTGCGACGGAAAGAGGCTCCCAGTCCCCTGAAAAAAAGATTTTCATCCCTTGACCGGTATGGTGTAATACCCATTTCCTGTTTGCACAACGAAGCGGTAGAGGAAGCTTTTCCAAACTGTGTTCCATTCCATAGCAGGAGTCCCTGGCCGAATCTTGCACGAAAATCGCCTATGACCAGGGTTCTGAAAGGTTTGACATCTCTTATCTCTGCATGAAAAGAGAGAAAATCCACTACCTGCTTTTCACCCGGATCACTTTCCAGTGTGAAGCCCCACCTGACCCTGTCCCTGTAACGGTAATCATACCGCAGGTACCTGTACCAGGGTACTCCCTGGTAACGTGAGTTAGGTCGTGCCTGGTATTCAGCTTCAGTTATGGGACTGTACTCCTCTCCCCGGGGGAAAAAAGTCCGTGTCTGAACAAGGAATGAGCGTTTTCCATGCCTGAACATGGATTTCAGTTGCAACCTGTCATATGTCGCCTCCGGTTCCAGGTGAAAGAACAGGGAAAGCAGGCGGGTGTCCTGCTCTGTAAAGCCGGGAATCAGAAAAACTTCGGCCCATGAAATGATGGCACCGTAGCGTTGCCTGTAATCGATAAGAGAAGCCACCTGGTAAGGTGACAAAAGCCCTATCAGGCGGAGATCTTCACCGGTGGCCGTGTTCAGACTGATTCGCTCATCAAGCATCTCCTCAAGGTCCTGTCCGGTGAATTCATATTCCCGGGCCAGGTTCTCTAACATGACATCCCTGTCCTGTGCCTGTGCATGACAGATCATTGCGGTGCATAAGAGCACCCATAAAACATTTCTCATGATCATTCCCTCCTGTTGCGCTCCCCTCTGATGAGCCTGGTTTTATTTTAATAGTTCAGATTTTGAAACGGTATTTGATTTCTTTGATGGATTCGTTGGCTTCTTCAATTTTCAGGTTCAGATTGTGCTGAAAATCAATCATTCGTTCGGCAAGGTTGCTGTCGGACAGGGCCAGGATGCGAGCCGCAAATATGGCAGCATTCCGGGCACCGTCAAGGGCCATGGTAGCAACTGGGATCCCGGCGGGCATCTGCAATATGGACAGTATGGAATCCAGCCCTTCCAGGGATTTCGCCGATTTCACCGGAACCCCGATGACCGGGATGGACGTATATGCGGCAATGATGCCTGGGAGGTGCGCTGCCCCGCCTGCGCCCGCTATGATGACCTTTATCCCCCTTTGTGATGCTTCCTGTGCATATTCGGCAACCTTGTCCGGGGTGCGGTGTGCCGAAAGGGCCTTGATTTCAAAAGGTATCTCCATCTGGTTCAGAAAGCGCGCTGCTTCTTCCATTACAGACATATCCGATATGCTGCCCATGATTATGCTTACTTGCGGATTCATTATCAGACTCTATTAAAAGTTCGAATATAATGATTATTTTTGTTCTATGGAACGCATAACCCTACAAGATAAATCTTTCCGGACATACATCCCGTACCAGGAAATCGATAAGGCTATTGAACAGGTGGCCGCCGCTTTGAATCGTGACCTTCGAAACGAAGACGAGCCGGTCTTTATCGGGATCCTGAACGGGTCATTCATGTTTACCGCAGATCTGATGAAAAAGATCGACCTCAGCTGTGTGGTTACCTTTGTCAAGCTGTCATCCTACAGCGGCACCTCCAGCACAGGAACGGTAAGAGAGATCGTGGGTTTATGCACAGATATCACCGACCGCACTGTGGTCGTCGTCGAAGATGTGGTTGACAGTGGCCAAACCATTGAAAAACTGGTGGAAGATTTGAAAAAAAAGAATCCCCGGAAAATAATAATATGTACCCTGCTATTCAAACCCAATGCATACCGGGGAAAAATCCCCATTGATTATGTATGCATCAGGATCCCCAACGATTTTGTGGTAGGTTACGGTCTGGACTACAACAATCTGGGAAGACAACTCAAAGACCTTTACGTAATAGATTAGATAATGCTCAATATTATTATTGCAGGCCCTCCGGGATCGGGCAAGGGAACCCTGGCCAAATTGATGATAGAAGAATTCGGATTTGTTCATCTTTCTACAGGAGATATGCTCCGGCACGAAATCGGCCTGGGCTCGGCCCTGGGAAAGGAAGTGGAAGCCATACTGGCCAGGGGGGACCTGGTCTCGGATCAGATAGTGATTTCGCTGATCGCGAACAATCTGAAAGCCAATCCGGGGGCACGCGGTTTTCTGTTTGACGGTTTTCCCCGTACCCTGCCGCAGGCAGAGGCGCTGGATGATTTTCTGGAAAAGTCAGGACACCCGCTGCAGCTGATGATCCTGCTGAAAGTGGACGACCAGGTTTGCGAGATGCGCCTGCTGCGCCGGGCAGGCATAGAAAACCGGCCTGACGACATGGATCCGGAAAGGGTGCGTCACCGTTTGGCCACCTATTATGCCCAGACAGTACCCATCATAGACCATTATAAAAAACAGGGAAAATTCGTTGGCGTAGATAGTTCAAAAACGCCCGAATATACACTCAACCAGGTTAGTGAATGTCTGAAACAAATTTTGTAGATTATATAAAATTGTTTTGTGCCTCTGGAAAGGGAGGCGCAGGTTCAGTACATCTGCTGCGGGCAAAATATGTTCCAAAGGGCGGACCCGACGGAGGAGACGGAGGCCGGGGAGGTCATATAATCCTTAAGGTAAATCCGCAATTCTGGACATTGATCCACCTCAAATACAGAAAACACATCCGGGCAGAACATGGTGAGGCCGGCAGGGGCAATCTGGCCCACGGAGCCGATGGAAAGGACGTCATACTGGAGGTCCCGGCGGGGACCGTTGTAAAAAACGCGGAGGACGAGCAAATACTTGCCGAGCTGACACAGCCGGGGCAAGAATTCATCCTCTGCAAAGGGGGCCGTGGTGGTCTGGGCAACACCCATTTCAAGTCGCCTACACACCAGACACCGCGTTTTGCCCAGCCCGGAGAAGCAGGCCAGGAAGGCTGGTTCATCCTGGAATTGAAACTTCTGGCCGATGTAGGCCTTGTGGGTTTCCCAAACTCCGGGAAATCAACCCTTTTGTCAGCCGTGTCGGCTGCCAGGCCAAAAATTGCGGATTATCCGTTCACCACTCTCGAGCCGCAACTGGGTATTGTATCCCTGCCCGATCACCGGTCATTTGTGATGGCCGATATCCCTGGGATCATTGAGGGAGCGCACCAGGGCCGGGGACTGGGATTGCGTTTCCTCAGGCATATTGAACGCAATTCCATGCTGCTGTTCATGGTACCGGCAGACTGCCCCGATGTGACGGCTCAATACCGTATATTGCTCAAAGAACTCGGAAAGTACAAACCCGAGCTGCTGGATAAACAGCGCATGCTGGCAGTAACCAAGGCAGACCTTCTGGACCCCGGAGGTGAAAAAATGCTCCGCCGCCGCCTGCCCCGCTCTTTACCGGTATTGCTGATCTCATCAATAACAGGATATAACATTTCCCAGCTCAAGGAACAGATCTGGAACATCTTATGGACTCAATAATTGAACTGGACCATAAGCTTTTCTTTATCCTGAACGGGGCACACAGTGACTTCCTGGACCCTGTAATGAAAACATTGTCCAACATTCCTGTATGGATACCCCTGTACCTGCTCATAGCGGGGGGCTTTTTCCTGGTTTTGCCCTGGCGGCAGGCCCTGGTCGCAATACTGGGGATTTTATTCACTTTCCTGCTCACAGACCAGCTTTCATCCACGCTGATAAAAGAATGGGTGCATCGTTTGCGTCCCTCTCATATACCGGAATGGGAAGGAACTTTCCGGCTGCTTGAGGACAAGGGAGGACTATATTCCTTTGTATCGTCACATGCCAGCAATGTATTTGGCCTGGCCTGTTTCACCAGTCTTGTGTATCGTAAGAAATGGTATACCTGTGGCATTTTTGTCTGGGCTGCTTTGGTTGCCTACAGCAGGATCTATGTAGGAAAGCATTTCCCCCTGGATGTTGTCTGCGGAGCGCTTATCGGCCTGCTCCTGGGATGGGCCGTATACAGGCTATACAGACGGATTGGCCGGAAAATTCAAACGAAATGCGCTGCATAATCGATAGTACAACGGATCCGTACTGGAACCTGGCCGTAGAAGAATACCTCCTGACCGTGCCGGAAGAACCGGTTTTCCGCCTGTGGAGGAACGCCCCGGCCATCATCGTGGGACGCAACCAGAACACACCGGACCAGATCAACAGCGAATACGTCCGGGAACAAGGTATTGCCGTGGTAAGGAGGCTGAGCGGCGGCGGAGCAGTCTTCCATGACCTGGGAAACATCAATTTCACATTTGTGGATGCATATGTTCCCAGGACCGACCCCGGAGAGGCCTTTGCCCGGTTTACGAGGCCAATCCTGGATGTTTTGCATTCACTGGGTGTTGCGGCGGAACTGGAAGGACGCAACGATCTGGTGATCGAGGGCCGAAAATTCTCCGGAAATGCCATAGCACTGTATAAAAACCGTATTCTCATGCACGGCACCCTGCTCTTCAGTGCTTCCATCCGTGACTTGTCTCTTGCGCTGCAGGTAAAAGCAAGGGAAAGGGGCCGGGGGGTTGCGAGCAATCCGCGCCGGGTGTGCAATCTCTCCGAATACCTGCCAAAGGGCATGAAAACGGAAGATTTCCTGGAAGTGCTGAAAAGACACATTGCAGGCAGCCCGGACAAGCAGACCAGGGAACAGCCGCTTGATCCACGGGAGTGCCAGATCATAGAAACATTATGCAGAAAAAAATACAGAACTTATGCCTGGAATTACGGCAGGGCACCGCTCCGGGGAGATCTCCGCAGGGAGCGGTTCGCAGGGGGCAATGTAGAAATACTGCTCCAGGTAAATAACGGGATCATGGAAGAAGTGAAGATCTATGGCGATTACTTTTTTCTGTATCCAACAGAGGAAATTGAACAGGCCCTTCAGGGATGTCCGCACAACCGGGAAGCCATTGCCGGCCGCCTGGCACGATTCTCACTGGATGACTACTTCCGCGACATTCCCCGGGAAGGCTTGCTGGACCTATTTATCTGACTGCTGTTCCAGCAATTCAAGCATTCTGATGGCACACAACGATACGGGTGTCCCGGGTCCGAATACGGCAACTGCCCCGGCGTCGTAGAGTTCCTGGTAGTCCTGGCCCGGGATGACCCCTCCCACAATGACCATGATATCTTCCCGCCCCATCTCCCTGAGGGTTTTCACTACCTGGGGCACCAGCGTCTTATGGCCCGCAGCCAGCGAAGATACCCCCACTATATGCACGTCGTTTTCTACAGCCTGACGGGCAGCTTCTTCCGGTGTCTGGAACAAGGGACCCATGTCGACGTCGAACCCGATATCGGCATAACCCGTGGCTACCACCTTGGCTCCGCGGTCGTGCCCGTCCTGACCAAGCTTGGCTACCATGATACGGGGCTGGCGGCCTTCCCGGGCAGCAAAACTGGCCACCATTTCCCTGGCTTTTGCAAAGTAAGGATCATCCTTCACTTCCGATAAATAAACTCCCTTATTCATACGAATTACAGCTTTATAACGTCCTGCCACTTTTTCACAGGCATCCGAGATCTCACCCAGAGTGGCCCTGTTACGGGCTGCTTCCACGGCCAGTTCCAGCAGGTTCCCTGAATTATCAGCTGCCGCCCTGGTCAGGGCTGCCAGGGAAGCTGCCACCTTTTTGGAATCTCTTGTCTTTTTGAGTTCTTCCAGGCGTGCGATCTGTGAAAGGCGGACCTTTGTGTTGTCCACATCCAGTATATCTATGGGATCTTCTTTTTCCAGTCGGTATTTATTAACACCTACCACCACCTGTTCCCCGGAATCTATCCTGGCCTGGGTACGCGCAGCGGCTTCTTCTATCCTGAGTTTGGGAATACCGGTTTCAATGGCTTTTGCCATCCCGCCCAGGTCCTCGATCTCCTGTATAAGTTCCCAGGCTTTGTGAGCCATCTGGTGTGTCAGTGTCTCCACGTAATACGATCCGGCCCAGGGGTCAATGCCTCTGCAGATTTCCGTCTCGTCCTGCAGGTACAATTGAGTATTACGGGCGATCCTTGCCGAAAAATCCGTGGGAAGCGCTATGGCTTCGTCCAGGGCGTTGGTGTGCAGGCTCTGGGTATGACCCAGGGCAGCAGCCATGGCTTCCGTGCAGGTTCGTGCTACGTTGTTGAATGGATCCTGTTCTGTAAGGGACCAACCTGAAGTCTGGCAATGTGTCCGCAGTGACAGGGATTTCGGATTTTTGGGATTGAAGGATTTCACGATTTTTGCCCAGATCATGCGAGCAGCGCGCATTTTGGCTATTTCCTCAAAATGGTTCATGCCAATGGCCCAGAAGAATGAGATTCTGGGTGCAAAATCATCAATATCCAGACCTGCCTTCACCCCGGTCCTGAGGTATTCAAGCCCGTCTGCCAGGGTATAGGCCATTTCAATCTCACTGGTCGCGCCGGCTTCCTGCATATGATACCCCGATACGGAAATGGAATTGAAACGGGGCATTTTTCTGGCTGCATAGGAGAAAATATCCCCTACGATACGCATGGAAAATTCCGGGGGATATATATACGTGTTGCGTACCATGAATTCTTTCAGGATATCGTTCTGTATGGTCCCTGTAAGTTCCTCCAGGCGGGCTCCCTGTTCCTGCCCGGCTACGATGTAAAAGGCCATGATGGGCAACACGGCTCCGTTCATGGTCATGGACACCGACATCTTGTTGAGCGGAATCTGATCAAAAAGCACCTTCATGTCTTCTACCGAGCAGATGCTCACTCCGGCTTTACCCACATCTCCCGTTACACGTGGATGGTCAGCGTCATATCCGCGGTGGGTGGCCAGGTCAAAAGCTACAGACAGTCCTTTTTGTCCTGCAGCAAGGTTCCTCCGGTAAAAAGCGTTCGATTCCTCTGCGGTGGAAAATCCTGCATACTGCCTGATGGTCCAGCTTTTCTGCACATACATGGTACTGTACGGCCCCCTGAGATAGGGAGGGATACCTGCCGCGTAATGCAAATGCTCCATGTTGGCTATATCTTCTGCTGTATAATACTGTTTCATAATCCCAACTCTTTTTGATATCCGAGCAACGTTTCAAGCACATCGCTCCGGACGCTGATGAAATGATTGATACCCCGATCCATAAGGGCTTCTTTACAGGCAGGTTCTCCTGCCACGGTCAGGATGGTCCCGGGATCCAGGGAACGGGCTATTAGGGGTACGGCGCCCTCGTATTCCTCGTCCGATGAGCAGGCAACCACAATACGGGCCCCGGATTTCCCGGCCGCCTGAATTCCATCTTCCACTGTCTTGAAACGGTTGTTGTCCAAGACCTTGAACCCGGCTATCCCAAAGAAATTGGCAGAGAACTGTGCCCTGGCCCTGCACATGGTCAGGTTTCCGAAAGTGAGCAGAAATACAGAGGGTATTTCAGTAGCCTGTTCAGTACGGAGGCGCATCTTTTCAAAACCGGTTGCAGCACGCATCCACTCTTCTTCCCCGGAGAGGTTCAATCCGGCTGGTGCTTTTCCCGTAGAATCGGGATACTGGTTGATCCCCACCAGGGTTTCCCTGCGTTGGGCCAGGTTTTGCAACCGGCGTTCCCGGGTGCTGTTCACTGTTTCCCTGAACCTGTCGCAGGTTACGGGATCCGTGAAACCTCCCGTCTGCAGGATATCCAGGTACAGTTTCCGGGATTCCCCAAGAACAGAATTGGTCAGGTTTTCAATATAATAAGATCCGGCAGCCGGATCGGTAACACGGTCAAAATGGGCCTCTTCCTTTAGTATGATCTGTATGTTCCTGGCCAGGCGGTACCCCTGTTCGCTTCCTTTTGTTATGGCGTAATCAAAGGGCAGCACTTCCATTGAATCCACCCCTGCCAGCGCGGCGGACATAGCTTCGGTAGTGCCGCGCAGCAGGTTTACGTACATATCATATGCCGTCTGGCTCCATGTCCCGGAGGTGGCATGAACCGCAATTGCTGCATTGCTTATCTCGTTCCAGAAAACCCTGGCAGCGCGGAATTTGGCCATCTCAAGAAAGTAATGGGTTCCTATCCCCATATGGAAATGTATGGAGCGTGCAGCCATATCGGGCGATAACCCCGCAGAGGTCAATTTCTTCAGGTACTCGTTACCCATGGCCATGGAAAAGGCAAGTTCCTGAACCACACCCACCCCCCTGTTCTGTATCTTGTATCCCTGGATGCACACCAGGCGCAATTGAGGATAATCGCTGCAGGTTCTGACCAGGTTGGCAAGCACCGTGAAATCTTCCGGATTGGGCATGGTGCCGGCAAAGAAAGCATCTCCTGCAGGATCGAAGCCAAAACGTGCCCTGACCTGTTCAGCAGGTATACCGGTGGCACGCACGTATTCCAGGAAAGCATGCAATGTACCTGGTTTCTTAAAGGATACGTTTTCAAAGGACACTTCAATGGCCGGAAGGAACACCTCCCTAAGCAGGGTATTCATGTCCTGCAGTGTGAGTTCCTGCCCCGGCTGAAGCACAAAACCAACTGATTCAAGGCCCCTGTTCAGCGCTTCCAGAACTTTTGCGTTAACTTGTGAGAGTGGCTCGCTGAGAGGAAATCCCTGCCGGATGAGCCAGTTGTTGTCTTTTCGTGTACCCCGCAGGTAAGGTTTTTGACCTGGAAGGGAATCCAGGTGTGGTATTTCTTTCAGATCTTCCTCCCTGTAATAGGGTCGGACACTGAATCCATCGGGTGTTTTCCAGAGCAGTTTCTTATTGTAATCCGCTCCTTTGAGATCCCTAAGGATTAATTCCTCCCATGCTTGTGTCGGGACCGGTGGAAAATCTTTAAATAATATATCTGTCATACTATCGGGTGAATAATCATACATCAAAAACATCCAGCACTTTGGGATCTGCCGGAGTAGGAACCGTCACTTTCAGCAAGGGCTCCTCCTCCATAGCTCTTTTCAGGGCCGAGATGGCTCCGGGATTCCTGGCCCAGGCACGTCTTGCAATGCCGTTGTTCACATCCCAGAAGAGCATGCTTTTAATACGCCTGTCAGCATCAGGACTTCCGTCAATTACCAGGCCGAAACCGCCGTTGATGGCCTCTCCCCAGCCCACGCCTCCGCCATTGTGCAGGGACACCCAGGTGGCGCCCCTGAAGGCATCCCCTATCACATTGTGTACTGCCATATCTGCGGTAAGTGAGGAACCGTCGTAAATGTTGGATGTTTCCCTGTAGGGGGAGTCCGTCCCTGATACATCGTGATGGTCCCTGCCAAGTACAATGGGCCCTTTTATGCGGCCTTCCCTTATGGCACGGTTCATGGCAAGGGCTATGCGTACACGTCCCCTGGCATCGGCATACAAAATGCGGGCCTGGGAGCCAACTACCAGGTTATTCTTATGGGCATTGCGTATCCAGTGCAGGTTATCCTGCAGTTGGCTGTATATGTCAGCGGGGGCCTGTTCCAGCAGCTCCTCCAGAACTCCGGCGGCAATCCTGTCTGTTTCCAGGAGGTCTTCTTCCAGGGAAGAGGTGCATACCCAGCGGAAGGGACCAAAGCCGTAATCAAAGAACAAGGGTCCCATGATGTCCTGCACATAGGAAGGGTAACGGAATTTCCCGTTTGCCAGCATGATATCCGCTCCTGCGCGTGATGCTTCCAGCAGGAATGCATTACCGTAATCAAAGAAATACATGCCCCGTGTAGCCAACGTGTTTATGGCCTTGACCTGTCGTCTGAGGCTCAGGCGGACAGCTTCTTCAAAATGACCGGGGTCCTTTGCAATCATTTTTCTGGATTCCTCCAGGGTATATCCAACCGGGTAATATCCTCCCGAGAAAGGGTTGTGCAGGCTTGTCTGGTCAGATCCCAGCTCAACCCCAATCCCTTCTGCGGCGAGATGTTCCCACAGGTCCACCACGTTCCCCTGGTAGGCGAGTGAAACTGCCTCTCCTCCCCTTTTGGCTTCCAGGATACGGGTGGTCAGTGATCCGAGGTCGTGGTACACTTCGTCTACCCAACCCTGCTCATATCTTTTGGCCGTTGCCAGGGGATCAATCTCGGCAATCACACCCACAACGCCTGCTATCCTGGCGGCTTTTGGCTGTGCACCAGACATCCCTCCCAGGCCGCTGGATACAAACAGCAGTGAGCCCTTGGTCTCCTGTGTGCGCATCCTTGTGGCATTCATGATGGTTATCGTCGTGCCATGAACGATTCCCTGCGGCCCGATATACATGAAGGAACCGGCAGTCATCTGTCCGTATTGTGAAACGCCCAGTGCATTCAGTTTCTCCCAGTGATTTCTCGAGGAATAATTGGGAATGACCATCCCGTTGGTGATCACCAGGCGCGGTGCCTCTTTTGATGAAGGGAAAAGTCCCAGCGGATGGCCCGAATACAGCACAAGGGTCTGCTCATCTGTCATCTGTGAAAGGTAATGCATACACAGATGGTACTGGGCCCAGTTCTGAAAAACCGCCCCGTTTCCCCCGTAAGTGATCAATTCGTGCGGGTGTTGGGCAATGGCCTTATCCAGATTGTTGTTTATCATGAGCATGATGGCCGCTGCCTGATGGCACTTGGCAGGATAATCTTCCAGCCTGCCTGCAGTAATGGGCTTTTGAGGACGGTAGCGGTACATGTAGATCCTGCCGTACTGCTTCAGTTCACGGGCAAATCCGGGTGCGAGTGCTGCATGCTGCTCGGCAGGAAAATAGCGGAGTGCGTTTGCAAGGGCCAGCTTTTTTTCTTCCTTTGAAAGGATGTCTTTTCTTACCGGCGCATGGTTTACACTTTCATCCAGGGGAATTTCCGGTGGAATCTGTGAAGGAATGCCTTCATTGAACATAATCGAATGGAATTTTCAGCATTTAACTTACAAATATACAGTTTACCCTTTGATTTTCCATTTTTTTGTCTACTTTTGCACCCCGTAACAAAAGGAGGTGTCTGCTAATATGATTATTGTACCTGTTAAGGAAGGCGAAAACATAGAACGCGCATTAAAGAAATTCAAAAGGAAATTTGAAAAGACAGGGATTGTGCGTGAGCTCAGAAGCCGCCAGGCCTTTTCCAAACCCTCCGTTACCAAAAGGGATCAGCAAAAGAAAGCCGTATATAAACAAAGGTTGCAGAATAACGAGGAATAATCCTCGTTTTTTTGTATATTTGTATACGATGGAAAGAAGTGATTTCATAGACTTCCTGAGGGTTCAAAAGCGCTATTCAATAAGAACTCAATCAATTTACAATCACGCCATTACAGATTTTTACAACTTCATGGACTTCCAGAAGGAAGACAATCCTATGAAGGAGGTGTCGCTGAACCATCTGAGGGCATACACAGGCTGGCTCCTGGAACAGGGTCTGAGTCCTGCCACCGTATACCAGAGACTCTCTGCATTGAGTTCCTATTGCAACTACCTGGTCAGGAAAGGGAAGCTCCCGGACAATCCCCTGAAACTGCTCATACGCCCGAAAAAAGGAAGGCGTATTCCCGAGTTCTATCCCGAAGCAAGCATCAACAACCTTATAGACAGGAGCGAATCATCCCCAACTTTGGTGTCGTTCATGATACATTTGATTTATGCCACGGGGATCCGCCGGGCAGAGCTGGCGGGAATACGTATTGAAGACATTGACTTTTACCGGTCTTTGCTTCGTGTGAGGGGCAAAGGCAACAAAGAGCGGGACGTTCCCCTGGGCAAAGGTTTGGTCCGGGATTTGCAGCAATTCATTGCTGAAAGGAACATCAATTCACCCTGGTTGTTCTGCCGTAAAGACGGGCAACCACTGGCCCTTACAACAATCAGCAAAATGGTACACAAAGAATTGTCAGGCGAACCCGGATTTACCGGGAAAAAAAGCCCCCACGTGCTGCGTCACTCCCTGGCTACCCACTTGTTGAACCGCGGGGCAGACCTGAACAGCATCAAGGAGTTGCTTGGCCACGATTCGCTCGCAGCCACGCAGGTTTACACACACAATTCATTTGAAGCACTAAAAAAAGCCTATAAAAAAGCGCACCCAAGGGCATGAAAGCTCCCCGGGGCGTAGTTATTAACAATATAAAATGGAGGTATATCATGGACATTAGAGTTGAATCCGTAAAATTTGATGCCGACAGGAAACTTCTCGATTTCATTGACGAAAAAGTGGGGAAACTGGATCGTTTCTTTGATGCCATCATTGGAGTTGAGGTGACTCTTTCACTGGTACCCGGTCATGATAATAAAAAAGCCACCCTTCGTGTCAAGGTTCCCGGAAATGAACTCATTGCGGAACGAACTTGTCCAACCTTTGAAGAAGCTGTCGCTACAGGTGTGGATATATTGAAAGAAAACCTGGTGAAAACAAAACAGAAAATGCGAGGCAACTGATCTGTTACCTTACCGAACCCGATAAAATATCGAGAATTTCTGCTGTAATGGCCTGCTGACGGCTTTTGTTATAGAGTAGTGTCAGATCGCGGACAAGATCCTGCGCGTTCTCGGATGCTGCTTTCATGGCAATTGTCCTTGCAGCATGTTCCGACGCATTGGCATCCAGCACAGCCATGTATAACTGGAAACTCAGTACCCGAGGTAACAGTGCATCTATGAGTTCCTGGCGTGAAGGTTCTATGATGAATCCTTCATAGTATTCAGGGTCAAGTTCTGCCAGCGGGTATTCCTGTGGAATGATGGGGCCTTGCTTACCCCTTATCTCGCATCCGAAAGCAGGATTTGTGCTTTTTACCAGTTCTGACTGAAATGGCAGAAAGATGTCTCTCTGAAGGATCTGGACAGACATGTTCTTGAAATGATAATAGATAAGCTCTGCCTTATCCACCATGCCCCTCATGTAACCGATCTCCAGCCTTCGGGATAACCTTTCACATGTTTTGGCATTGGGATGTGCCATCAGGCCCACATAGCGGTCATCCACCTTACACCCCGTTTTCTGTGCCACCTCCAGCATTTTTATCCCTACAGGGTAGAGGGTGATGTTTTCGCGGGGCAGGTTGGCGTATTCACCCAGCGCTTCAAGGCATTTTTTTTCAATATTGGCATTGTAAGCACCGCAAAGCCCCGTATCCGAAGCCATGAAAATTATGGATACCTGGTTTACGGGACGGGCCAATGCATAAGGAGTCTGTCGCAGAGCACTCATGCCATGAGGAAAACCGTGCTCATACAAGTAACGCTCTTCGTGAATAAAGGTCAGAAGCATGTAATGCAACCTTTCTTCATAAGGCAGAATATACCCAAGGGCTGTTTGTGCCTTGTGAAGTTTTGCAGATGAGATCCTATGCATGGCTTCTGTGATCTTCTGCGTCCTGCGGACAGAATTGATCCTTCTTCTTATTTCACGTAAAGATTCCATGGTTTATCCGGCTACCTGCTCTGCCACGCTTTCAATGATTGATGCTATCTGCGGATTGATCTCTCCCCTGCTCAGCGTATCAAGCACCGTTTCTTTATGACTGGTTTCCAGAATTCTCAGGAATTTTTCTTCGAAAACCGGTATTTTTTCCAGGGTGACCCTTTCCAGCAACCCATGTGTCCCGCAATATAGCAATGCAATTTGTTTTTCCACCGGAAGGGGATTGTATTGTTTTTGTACCAGGAGTTGTGAATTCTTCTGTCCCCTGTCCAGGAGCTTCATGGTCATGGGATCCATATCTCCCCCAAAACGTGAGAATGATTCCAGTTCCCGGTACTGAGCCTGATCGATCTTCAACGTGCCCGCAATCTGTTTCATAGCCTTGAGCTGGGCATCTCCTCCCACCCTTGAAACAGAAATTCCCACGTTTATGGCCGGCCTGTATCCCTGGTTGAAAAGATCCGTGTCCAAAAAGATCTGTCCATCTGTAATGGATATCACATTTGTAGGTATATAGGCCGAGACATCACCTGCCTGCGTTTCTATGACAGGAAGTGCTGTAAGGGATCCTCCCCCTTTGATCCTGCCTTTCAGTGAGTCCGGTACATCATTCATCTGTGAGGCGATTTCATCCTGTTCAATGATCTTTGCAGAACGCTCCAGCAACCTGGAGTGCAAATAAAACACGTCTCCCGGATAGGCTTCCCTTCCCGATGGTCTGCGCAGGATAAGTGATACCTCCCGGTAAGAAACTGCCTGTTTGGAAAGATCATCATATACGACCAGGGCATGGCGACCTGTATCGCGGTAATACTCTCCTATGGATGCCCCTGCAAAAGGAGCAAAATATTGCAACGCGGCGGGATCTCCGGCGGTTGCCGAAACCACCACGGTATAATCCATGGCACCGTGTTTTTCCAGGGTATTGACTATAGTGGCTACCGTGGATCCTTTTTGCCCTATGGCCACGTAGATGCAATAGACAGGGTCCCCGGCCAGGAAGTTGTTGCGCTGGTTGATGATCGTGTCCAGGGCAATAGCTGTTTTTCCCGTTTGCCGGTCGCCTATGATCAGTTCCCTTTGCCCCCTGCCTATGGGGATCATGGCATCTATTGATTTTATCCCTGTCTGGAGGGGTTCGGATACGGGCTGACGGAAGATCACACCCGGGGCTTTTCGTTCCAGGGGCATTTCAGTGAAAGGTCCGGGAATGGCTCCCCTTCCGTCCAGGGGATTACCCAGGGGATCAATCACCCTGCCCAACATCTTCTCACTCACGGGAATCGAGGCTATGGTCCCTGTCCTTCGCACCATGTCACCCTCCCGGATCTTGCTGACAGGTCCAAGCAGGACTGCCCCCACATTATCTTCCTCCAGGTTCATGACCACGGCCCTGATACCATTGTCGAATTCAAGCAATTCATTGGCTCCTGCGTTGTACAGTCCGTATATGCGGACAACCCCGTCACTCACCTGTAGCACAACTCCCTTTTCTTCATAAACCGGCCGGGAGTCAAGTCCTTCCAGCTGTATCCGCAGTATATCGGTGACTTCAGCGGGTTTTATCAAATCTGGCATAGCATACCTAGTAAATATCCTTTAATCCATACGCCTTCCTTACTTCCCGTAAACGGGCAAGCAGCGAAGCGTCCCATACCTTCATCCCCACCCTTAGTGAGAACCCTCCAATCAGACCGGGATCCTGTTTCAATTCCAGTTCAACCTTCTGTGGGTTGACAGGATCCAGTGAGCTTTTGAGTTTTTCCGCTGTAAGATTGTCTATGGGAGCTACCGTGGTCAGCACACCATAAGTAATTCCTTCCTGCAGGCGGTATTTATCCAAATACAGAAGGCTGACCGAGCGGATGATATTTTCCCTCCGCTGACGTATCAGCAAATCCAGGAAATCCGATAGCACCTTCAGAGGTTTCTCCGGTGCCCCGGGAAACAAGTCCAGAAAAAGGGCCTTCCTTTCTTCCGCGGATAACATCCTGTTCGAGAAAGTCTTTTCCAGATCCGGAATTTCGGCAAAACAAGCCGATATGCGTTTCATCATATCATACAGATCGCATTCTGTCATGCACGATGTGGCATACTGCAGCAAAGTAGTGGCATACCGGGATGCTATCACTCCTGTGTTCATATCATCATGCCCTGGGTTTGATGGTTTCGTCTATAAGCTGGTTGATCAGTTCAATTTGCCTGTTATCCGGTTCCAGCTGCTTGCGCAATATTTTCTCGGCAACTTCAACAGACAGGGATGCTACATACAGTCTGAGTTCCTGCATCACCATCTCTTTTTCCTTGTGAATTTGCTCCCTGGCCTTTTCAAGTATGATGCGGCTTTCTTCTTGTGCTGCCTCTCGGGCCTGTTCTGTTAATTTAATCCTGAGAGCCTCTGTTTGCTCAACCAGCCTGGCTTGTTCATCGCGTGATTGCTGCAGGATCTTTTCTTCCTGCTGCTTGAGGGTGGCCAGCAATTGCCGGGCTGCTGCCGCATCGGATAATGCTTTGGCAATCCTTTCGTTGCGACGTTCCACCACTCCGGTGATCAGGGGCCAGCCATAACGTGCCAGTATAAAAAACAGGATCCCGAATGCAATCAGCATCCAGAACAACAATCCTGAATCAGGAATCATCAGGTCCATAGCCGGAGTTCTTTAAAGGGCAACCAACAGGCACACGATGACTGCAAAAAGGGACACCCCTTCCACCAGGGCACCGATAATGATCATGGACATCCTGATCCCGTCTGCCGCTTCGGGCTGACGAGCTATGGCCTCCATGGCGGAAGTCCCGATCTTGCTGATGCCAAAAGATGCACCCAATACCACAATGGCTGCGCCCAGAACAGCCCCCAGTTTTGTAAATGTGACGCTGTACGTCGCTGCCTGCAATAAAGTCATAAGTAACATAATAGTATTATTTTGAAATTTTGAATTTTCATTTCTTGTTTATTTTAATATCTCCTGCGGGGATTGCCGTTTTATGCGGTTCTTTCCGGGATAGTCCGATAAAGATGGAGGAAAGCATGGTAAAAACATAAGCCTGGATAAAGGCAACCAGCAATTCCAGCACCATCATGAAGACAGAGAAGAGCACCGATACCGCACTCATGGAGGCGTTGATTGCCGTCCCTTTGGCAACAGTCAAAAATACGAGGGATGTCAGGGCCAGTATGATGATGTGTCCTGCGAATATATTGGCAAAAAGACGAATCATCAGGGCCATGGGTTTGGTAAGGATACCAAAAAACTCAATGATCTGCATGATGGGGATGGGTGCTTTCATAAATATGGGCACATCGGGCCACAGGATCTCCTTCCAGTATTCTTTATTGCCAAAAATATTAATAGCTATCATCGTGCACAAGGCCAGGCTCATGGTAATGGCAATGTTGCCTGTAAGGTTTGCACCGGCAGGAAATATGGGCACCAATCCCAGGAGGTTGGTCAGGAAAATGAAGAAAAAAGCGGTCAGCAAATAGGGAGCGTAGCGTTTATGATCTTTGCCCACACACTTTATGATCACCCCTTCGTAAATGCTCATGGTAACCCACTCTATAATCCCATTTAAACCAGAAGGTACGGCATCGGGATCACCCTCTTCCTCCCGTTTCCGGTACCACTTTGCCAGGTTTAGCACCAGGAAAATAAGCAGGATGCAGGTAAAAAACAAAGAAACCACATTTTTTGTTATGGAGATGTCAAAAGGCCTGGTTTGGTTGCCACTTCCGTCCTTCTCCACAATTTTTCCCGCAGACCTGCCTTCTTCAGCAATTGAAAATCCTTTGTACATCCCGGATTCTTCCAGGCGGGAAGAAAGGAATACAAACCATCCGCGTTCTTTGCTGTGCACAATGACAGGCAAGGGAAGGCTGATGTGTCTTTCTCCAATATCAAAGAAATGCCAGTGGTAACTGTCTTTCAGATGGCCCAGGATCACTTCCCTGGCATCTACAGGCGGCCTTTCTTTCTGTGCCGCCTGCACAGTTGCCGGGAATTCCAGGATAAGGAACAGGAACAAAAAACATATGAGAATACGCCTTTTCATTTGTAAAACAATAAATTAACCCTCTAATTGCGCTTTCTTTTTGTTGACTTTGATGTCAACCAGATGAAACCAGATAGAGAGAAAGCTGTAGACCAGAAAAAGTCCCATGAAACTGATAATGAATGCAGCTTTTGGCGGGTGGTACACCCCAATGAGAAGCAGCAGTACCGCCAATAGGATGCCCCAGCGTATTATTCTCTGTATCAAAACATTGTTGTATAATTTCGCATGCCGTGTCTTGCTTTTTGCCATCAACAGGATTTCCACTATGCCTACCGCCAGAAATGTTGCCGGGATGATAGGATAGGCAGGAAACCACCATTGGGGCATAAACAGGTACATGAGAAGACCCCATATAGATCCGGCAGAAAGAATGACCGAAGCGTGTACTATCATCATTTTTTTTATCATAACGGACCGGGTTTAGATGATTAACAATATTTCACTGGTCTATGCAGGCATACACCTCGTTTTTCCTGACCTGCACAAAACCACTGGTTACCGGGACCTTCCCATTTCCATCAGGTCCTTCAAAAGTTATAAAACCTTTTTCCAGCAAAGACAGGATGGGCGCGTGGTCCTTCATTACCGAAAATGCGCTTTTCTTTCCGGGGAATCTGGCTACTGTTACATTTCCCTGGAATATGATCTTTTGTGTTGATATTACCTGAAGGTAGATCAATGCGTTCATTGTTAACCCATTAAATGTTTGCTTTTTTCTATCGCATCATCAATGGTCCCCACATTCAGGAATGCGTTTTCCGGAATATGATCCACTTCACCGTCCATTATCATATTAAAGCCTTTAATACAATCATCTATGGAAACTATAACTCCCGGTATTCCGGTAAACTGCCGGGCAACATGGAAAGGCTGGGACAGGAAGCGTTGCACCTTACGTGCCCGCATGACAGTCATGCGGTCTTCCCGGGAAAGTTCTTCCATTCCCAGGATGGATATGATATCCTGCAACTCTTTATTGCGTTGCAATATCTGTTTAACCCGTTGTGCCGTGTTGTAATGTTTATCCCCCAGGATGGCCGGATCCATGATACGGGAAGTGGATTCGAGCGGATCCACAGCCGGGTAGATCCCCATTTCGGTAATTTTACGGGAAAGCACCGTGGTAGCGTCCAGGTGAGAGAAGGTGGTGGCCGGTGCCGGGTCCGTCAGGTCGTCGGCAGGTACATATACCGCCTGTACAGAGGTGATGGAGCCGTTCCGGGTGGAGGCTATGCGTTCCTGCATCACCCCCATCTCGGTGGCCAGGGTGGGCTGGTATCCCACTGCCGAAGGCATCCTGCCCAGAAGGGCCGAGACTTCAGAACCGGCCTGGGTGAAACGGAATATATTGTCTATGAACAGCAGAATATCACGCACCTGTCCGTCTTCATCGCGAATGGCCTCAGCAATGGTCAGACCGCTCAGGGCTACCGATGCCCTGGCTCCGGGAGGTTCGTTCATCTGGCCGAAAACCAGGGTAGCCTGTGATTTGGCCAGTTCATTGTAATCCACTTTGGACAGGTCCCATGCTCCATTTTTCATGCTTTCAAGGAAAGCATCTCCGTAGCGGATGACTCCGGACTGGATCATTTCCCGCAGCAAATCGTTCCCTTCCCGGGTGCGTTCTCCCACTCCGGCAAAGACGGAGTAACCGCTGTGTTTCTTGGCTATGTTGTTGATCAGCTCCATGATGATCACGGTTTTGCCCACCCCTGCTCCTCCAAAAAGACCGATCTTTCCTCCCTTCAGGTAAGGTTCCAGCAGGTCTATGACTTTTATGCCGGTATACAGGACCTCACTGGAAGTGGTCAGGTCCTGGAACTTCGGGGGTGCCTTGTGTATGGGGGCAGTGCCGGTATCTGCACTGAGTGGTCTGAGTCCATCAATTGTCTGGCCTATCACGTTCAACAGGCGGCCCTTGACCTGTGCCCCTATGGGCATGGTTATGGGGCTTCCGGTAGTATCCACTTCCAGACCCCTGGAAAGACCATCGGTAGAGTCCATGGCAACAGTGCGCACTGTGTTGTCCCCGATATGTTGCTGTACTTCCAGTATGATCTTCTTACCATCGGGACGGCGTACTTCCAGTGCATGGCGTATAGAAGGCAATTGCACGTCTTTTGTTCCGGAGGAGAACACAACGTCCACAACAGGGCCGATTATTTGTGAAATACTACCCTTCATAGCAGTGTTACAGATTTGTTAGTTTCTTTGTACAAACTGCAAATGTAATGATTTATTGAACTATTTCAACCAGTTTTTTTATCTTTGTGCCCCGTATGACCACCCCTCCATCAACTTATACAGAAGATAATTTCCAGACTCTTGAATGGAATCAACACATCCGTCGCAGGCCGGGTATGTACATTGGAAAATCAGGTGACGGAAGCACTCCCGACGATGGACTATATGTCCTGATCAAGGAAGTCATTGACAACTCCATTGATGAATATGCCATGGGGTATGGAAAGGTGATCTCCGTTACCATACGGGACAATGTTGTCTCGGTCCGGGATTACGGCCGGGGAATCCCTTTCGGAAAAGTGATCGAGGCTGCCAATAAAATGAATACCGGGGCCAAATACGATAACAAATCCTTTCAGAAAGCCGTGGGATTGAACGGGGTGGGCCTTAAGGCCGTAAATGCAACTTCCATCAGGTTTTATATAGAATCCTTCAGGGAAGGGAGGAGTCGTTTCGGAATATTCTCCCAGGGTGTCCTGCTGGAAGAAGGCGAGAGGGAGTCTGGTCAGAAAGACGGGACATTGGTTGAATTCAAGCCGGACCCGGCCTTGTTCAACCACTATTCGATCAACCTGGATTTTGTCTGGGAAATGGTCAGGCATTATGCCTACCTGAACAAAGGCCTGCGCATGCAGCTCAACGGCACCGAATTCATCTCCAAAAACGGTTTGCTGGACCTGGTCAATGAAAGCATGGCCGAAGAGACCCTCTATCCTCCCATACACCTTGCCGGAACGGATATCGAGATGGTTATCACCCATACCAACGATACCGGGGAAAGCATCATGTCTTTTGCCAACGGGCAAAACACATCTCAGGGCGGGACACACCTTTCCGCTTTCCGGGAAGCCGTTGCCCGGACAATTAAAGAGTTTTACAAAAAAGATTTTGAATCCTCAGATATCCGGCAATCCATTGTAGGAGCCATCAGCATTCGCCTTATTGAGCCCAGATTCGCCAACCAGACAAAGACCATCCTGGACTCAAGGGAAATGAGCAATTCTGGTCCGACACTCCGAAGTTTCATCGGAGATTTTGTCAAAGAACAGCTGGACAATTACCTGCATAAGAACCCGGAAACTGCGGAGATCCTCCTGAAAAAGATCATTGAAAACGAAAAAGAAAGGAAAGCTGTTGGGCTTGTACGCAAAAAAGCAAAAGAAAATGCGAAGAAGATAAGCCTGCACAACCGGAAATTACGGGACTGCCGTATCCATTTTACCGATAAGCATGAACTGGCCGGACAAACCATGCTTTTCATAACCGAAGGCGATTCTGCAAGCGGTTCCATTACAAAAAGCAGGGATCCCAACATACAGGCTGTCTTTAGCCTGAGAGGCAAACCGGAGAACACCTTTGGCCTTACAAAACAGGTCGTCTATACCAATGAGGAATTCAACCTGCTTCAGGCTGCCCTGAACATAGAAGACGATCTGGACAACCTGCGCTACAACAAGATCATCATAGCGACCGATGCCGATCCGGATGGAATGCACATAAGAATGTTATTGCTGAGCTTTTTCCTGCAATTCTTCCCGGAACTGGTAAGACACGGCCATATCTATATCCTGCAGACACCCCTGTTCAGGGTAAGGAACAAAAAAGAGACACGTTACTGTTACACAGAAACGGAAAGGGAAAAAGCAGTGCGTGAGCTGGGCCCTGATCCGGAAATCACCCGGTTCAAAGGCCTGGGTGAGATCTCACCGGATGAGTTCAGGGGTTTCATAGGAGATAATATCCGTCTTGACATTGTGCGCCTGGACAAGGATGACAGGCTTCACGAGTTGCTCAGGTTCTATATGGGAGACAACACGCCGGAAAGAAGGGATTTCATTGTCAACAATTTAAGAATGGTGGGGGATTAGGCCATGATGAGTGAAGACCAGTTGAAGTACCTACGTATCCTGGGTGAAGAACAAGACAAGAAATACAGGCTTACAGGCATGTTCAAGGACTGGTACCTTGAATACTCTTCCTATGTCATACTGGAACGCGCCATCCCCCACCTGACCGACGGTTTGAAACCGGTGCAGCGAAGGATACTCCATTCCATGAAAAGGATGGAAGACGGCCGTTTCAACAAAGTCGCCAACATCATCGGACATACCATGCAATTCCATCCGCATGGGGACGCTTCCATTGGAGATGCCCTGGTGCAGCTGGGACAGAAGGAGTTGCTCATAGAAACTCAGGGGAACTGGGGAAATGTGCTCACCGGGGATTCCGCCGCGGCACCCCGTTATATAGAGGCACGCCTGAGCAAATTTGCACTGGATGTAGTTTTCAATCCCAAAACCACAGTATGGATACCCTCTTACGACGGCAGAAACCAGGAACCGGAAGCCCTTCCGGTCAAATTTCCATTATTGCTGGCACAGGGTGCAGAAGGGATTGCAGTCGGGCTTGCCACCAAGATCCTCCCCCATAATTTCAATGAATTGATTGAAGCTTCCATTGCCCATCTCAAGGGGGAACCCTATACTCTGTATCCCGATTTCATGACAGGCGGTCTTGCCGACTGCAGCAATTACAACGGAGGTATCGGGAACAGCCGCATAAAGGTCAGGGCAAAGATCATTAAGGCAGATAAAAAAACCCTGGTCATCAAGGAGATCCCGTATGGGCAGACTACCGACAGTCTTATCCGTTCCATTATTACTGCCAATGATAAAGGCAAGATCAAGATCAGGAAAATCGATGATAATACCGCTGAACAGGTCGAGATCCTGATACACCTGGCCAATGATGTTTCTCCCGATAAAACCATTGACGCCCTGTACGCCTTTACAAAGTGCGAAGTGTCCATTTCACCTGATACCTGCGTTATCATGGATGGAAAGCCCTTTGTGACGAGCGTGGAGAACATGCTTGGATACAGTACGGAAAGAACCCGTGATCTGCTGAAGAGAGAGCTGGAGATCCGCCTGGACGAGCTGGAGGATAACTGGCATTTTTCTTCTCTTGAAAAGATATTTTTTGAAGAAAAGGTTTACCGTATCCTGGAAAACAATGCCCGGACCTGGGAAGACCAGCTCAAGGACGTGGAAACCGAAATGCTACGCTACCAGGATCGCCTGCGCCGTCCTGTAGTATTTGCCGAAATTGAGAAACTGGTGGAAAAACCTGTACGGAAAATATCCCGCTTTGATATCAAGAAGGCAACTGAGCATATTAAATCCCTGGACAGGGAAATGGAACAGATCAGGCACAACCTGGAGCATCTTACCGCATATGCCATAGAGTACTACGAAGGATTAAAGAAAAAATACGGGAGCTTTTTCCCCAGGAAGACAGAGATCACCAGTTTCCAGACCATAGAAGCTTCCAATGTGATCCTGGCCAACTGCAAATTGTACGTCAGCAGGGAATCGGGATTTGTGGGGGCTGATATGAAAAAGGATGACAAGGCAGAATACCTCTGCGATTGTTCCAGCCTGGACGATGTCATGGTATTTCTCAAAGATGGCACGTATTCGGTCAGGAAAGTATCCGATAAGCAATACGTGGGAAAAGACATCATTTATGCCGGGATACTGAGAAAAAAAGAGAACCGGACGGTATATAATGCCGTTTACCGTGATGGGAAAAACGGGAAAGTGTTCGCAAAGCGTTTCCAGATGAACAGTTTTTCACGTGACAGGGATTATAACCTGACACAGGGAACACCGGGGTCGCAGGTATTGTGGTTATCTGTTAATCCAAACGGAGAGGCAGAGACCATAAGGGTTTTCCTGAAGTCCCGTCCGAAATTGAAGAAGCTGATCTTTGAGTTCTCTTTCCTGGATCTGGCCATCAAGGGACGGAGCAGCCGAGGGAATATCCTGAGCCGTCACCCCGTCAAAAAAATCACCCTCAAGGATAAAGGGATTGCCACACTGGGCGGACAGGAAATCTGGTTTGATAAGGATATACAGCGTCTCAATGACCAGGGTAGAGGACTATACCTGGGTGAATTCCACGCCGATGACAGCCTGCTGGCCATTAACCGAAACGGAACATTCTGTACTACGAATTTCGACCTGAGCAACCGCTACCAGGAAGAGGTACTGTTTATTGAGAAAATGGATCCGGAAAAAACCTTCAGTGCCGTTTACTATGACAGTGATGCCGAGGCTTACTATGTCAAGCGTTTCAGGTTTGAGTCATCTGAAAACATGGTTCAGTCATTTATCGGAGAAGGAGAGGGATCTTACCTGGTGGCAATTTCCAGTGACAAGAATCCCGTTGTTAAAGTCACATTTGGAGGAAAACACGAAAAAAGACCTCCCCAGGAAATAAATGTAACCGAATTCATAGGAGAAAAGAGTTTCCGGGCCAAGGGGAAAAGGATCACCACTTTCCAGGTGGAAAAGATCGAATTCTGTGAATCCGCTTCGGCGAATGAGGATACCTTGCCGGATAACGGGGACGACGGCAGCCTCGACTTTGAACTGGAGGGTCCCGTTTCCAAAGGAGACGTTGCACCTGTCCCGTCGGCAGATAAGAACCCTCTGGCAGATTTCAATGACCAGGATGCCATCCAGATGATGCTACTGTAACAATCATGCCATGGGTCTGATTTTTTACATAGGTTTCATGGCCTCGGGCAAAAGCACCCTGGGAGCAGCCGATGCAGCCCGTGACGGGTATAAATTCACAGACCTGGACCAGAAGCTCTGGGACAACACCGGAATTCCTCCATGGCAGTACATAACCGAAAAAGGAGAAGAAGCCTTCAGGATTGCCGAAAGGGACATCCTGCACTGGATTGTGGAGGAGTGGCACCGGGAAGGGCAACCGCCTCAGCTGGTTGCCTGCGGAGGAGGCACCCCCTGCGCCTTCGATAACATGGAATTCATGAAAAGTAACGGTCAAGTTATCTTTATTGACACCCCCCTGTCCACGATCCTGGAAAGAATACGGAACAATCCACACAGATGGCCTCTTGCCGGGATCTCAAACCTGGAATCCCTTTACCTGGAAAGAAGAAAATGGTATGAAAAGGCGCACGAACGGAAAGTGCCTTAGACAATTACGTCCCGTGTCTTGATATCTTTGATGCGCAGCTGGATGTTTGCTATGCCCCTGTAATAGTTTTCTGCTACCGAATAACATATATCCACCGGATTCCCGTTATGCATATGCTCGAAGTGTTCGCTTTGATTGAATGCTATGGCAGATATGGGACGGTAAGGCTCGTCTTCCTGGATAAGTTCCAATTTCAGATGGCCTGAATCTGACCCCACAAGACGTCCATTCCCGTTATCATACACGTTCTCGGTAACAAATACCGGAGACAGGTTCCCCGGGCCGAAAGGCTGAAATTGCTTTAGAAGACGGAAAAATTTTGGGGTTATCTGCCTGAATTCAATGTAGGTATCAATACTTTCCAGGGGGGTCAGCATCTCTTCTGTGACTTTCTCCGCCACGATGTCTTCAAACCGTTGGCAAAACTCCTGGTAACGCTCTTCTTTCATGGTCAGTCCGGCAGCGTACATGTGACCGCCAAAGTTTTCGAGTAAATCGCTGCAGTTTTCAATGGCCTCGTAAAGGTCGAATCCTGGTATGCTCCTTGCCGATCCCGTTATGAATCCGTTGGACTTGGTCAGCACGATGGTGGGACGGTAATAATTTTCGACCAGCCGCGAAGCGACAATGCCCACAACCCCCTTATGCCATTTCGGGTTGTATACCACCGTGGATTTCTTGTCCTTCAGACCGGGCATGTCCCGGACCATGTCCAGCGCTTCCGCGGTGATCTTGCGGTCTATGTTTTTGCGGTCATCATTGTGGTCATTGATGGTATTCCCTATCTGGGAGGCGTCGTCATCCGTTCTTGATATGAGCAGGTCAACTGCCATCTTTCCTGATTCCATCCTGCCTGCCGCATTGATCCGGGGTCCGATCTTGAAGACAATATCGTCCACTGTGATCTGGTGCTTTTCAAGGCCGGCCAGCTTGATGATCGAGTGCAACCCTTTCCTTGGAGCTTCATTGATCTGTTTCAGCCCGTAATGGGCAAGTATGCGGTTTTCACCGGTTATGGATACCAGGTCCGAGGCGATGCTCACCACCACCAGGTCCAGAAAGGGATAGAGTTCGGTAAGCGGGATATTCCTGCTCATGCAAAAAGCCTGCAACAGTTTGAAGCCCACTCCGCAACCGCTCAGCTCATCAAACGGGTAATGGCAGTCGTTCCTTTTTGGGTCGAGCACAGCCACCGCCTGGGGCAGTTCATCTGCAGGAAGGTGATGGTCGCAAATGATAAAATCAATCCCTTTGTGCCTGGCATACTCCACCTTTTCTGTAGCCTTGATACCGCAGTCCAGCGCTATGATCAGGGTACAGCCTTCCTCGGCTGCTGCATCAATGCCTATGTAGGATATGCCATACCCTTCTGTGTACCGGTCGGGTATATAATAAGATACCATGGGTGTTCCCTTGCGGAGAAAGGAATAAACAAGAGCGACGGCTGTCGTGCCGTCCACATCGTAATCACCATAAACCAGGATCTTTTCGCTTTCACGGATAGCCCTGTCAAGTCTTTTGACGGCTTTATCCATGTCTTTCATCAGAAACGGATCGTGAAGGTTTTCCAGCTGGGGACGAAAAAAAGATTTTGCCTGTGCGAAATCCTTAACGTTTCGTTGCACCAGAAGGTTTGCCAGGGCATTATCAATTCCAAGCTCTGCAACCAGCTGCCTTACCAGCGCGGGATTTCCCGGTTCCTTGACGATCCATTTTTTTTCCAGTGCCATAATTATCCTGCAAAGGTAACAATATAATCCTTCCCCTCTAAAAAAATTCTTATTTTTGTGGGCCACATAACTGTAAGAAATGGAGAACACACATATCAGTGAACAGGAACAGGTCCGTCGCGACGCATTGACTGAAATCAAAAAACTGGGTATTGACCCCTTTCCCGCCGCAACATATCCCGTTGACACGACAGCTGCTGAAATCCTTGAGGGATACGATCCTGAAATTGAAAATTTCAAAGCGGTAACCTTGGCAGGTAGGATCATGAGCCGCAGGATCATGGGGGCTGCTTCCTTTATGGTCATCCAGGACCACAGCGGACGGATCCAGGTGTATGTAAAAAGGGATGATATATGTCCGACAGAAGATAAAACACTCTATAACACCGTCTTTAAAAAATTGCTGGACATAGGGGATATAGTGGGAATAAGGGGATTTGCATTTATCACCATGACAGGTGAACTCTCTGTGCATGCCCGGGAGTTGGTCCTTCTCAGCAAATCCCTGCGTGTTCTGCCCATAATCAAGGAAAAGGAGGGACAGGTATACGACGCTTTCACAGACCCTGAACAACGTTACAGGATGCGATATGTAGACCTGATCGTGAATCCCCAGGTTAGGGAAACGTTCGTGAAACGTTCAAAAATGGTGAACATAATGCGTGACTTTTTCAACAGCCAGGGTTACCTGGAAGTCGAAACCCCCATCCTGCAGCCAATCCCGGGGGGAGCCAATGCCCGTCCGTTCATCACCCACCACAATGCCCTGGACATTCCGCTATATTTAAGGATTGCCAACGAATTGTACCTGAAAAAGCTTATTGTAGGTGGATTCCCGGGTGTATATGAATTTTCCAAAGATTTCAGGAATGAGGGCATGGATCGCACCCATAACCCTGAGTTCACTGTGCTGGAAATCTACGTGGCTTACAAGGATTACCTCTGGATGATGAACTTCACGGAAGAAATGGTGGAAAGAATAGCGCTAGAACTCCATGGCAGCACCCGGGTACCTTATGGTGATAATGTCATAGACTGGAAAAGGCCTTTCAGGCGCATCTCCATGACTGATGCCATAAAAGAATATGCCGGCGTTGATGTCACGGACATGGAGGAGGAGGACTTGCGCAGGACCTGCATGGATCTGAACGTGCACATTACCCCTTTCATGGGAAAGGGTAAACTCATAGATGCCCTCTTTGGAGAATTCTGTGAAAAGCACCTGATACAGCCCACTTTCATTACCGATTACCCTGTCTCCACATCGCCCCTGACTAAAAGACACCGTGAAAAGCTCCACCTGACAGAACGTTTCGAACTTTTTGTAAACGGAAAGGAACTGGCCAATGCTTATTCGGAGCTGAATGATCCGCTGGACCAGCTGGAGCGTTTCAAAGAACAACTCAGGCTGAAGGAAAAGGGAGATGATGAAGCCATGTTCATAGATATGGACTTTATCAGGGCCCTGGAATTTGGCATGCCGCCTACCTCGGGTATGGGAATCGGAATAGACCGTCTTTGCATGCTGATGACCAATGCGCCAAGCATACAGGATGTGCTCTTTTTCCCGCAGATGCGTCCCGAATGAATTATCATGATATCTTCTCCCAATAATCCGAAAATCAAACAGTTGCGTCTGTTAATGGAAAAATCGCGAGTGCGGCGGGAAAAGGGATTGTTTGTCATAGAAGGGATAAGGGAGTTGGAGATTGCACTGAAAAGCGGGTACATCATTCAAGAACTCTACCTGTGTCCTGCCATTTTGCAGGATGCGGAAAAGGCGTCCTGGTTCAGGGAGCATTCCCTGATATCAGATGACCTGGAAGCCGGCCTGTACGGAAAACTGGCTTATCGGGGAACAACAGAGGGGGTACTGGCCGTCATGCGTACACGGAAAATGAAACCTGAAGAAATACTCCTGCAGGAACCGGCCCTGGTCCTAGTGCTGGAATCTGTTGAAAAGCCAGGCAACCTGGGTGCCATACTGCGAACGGCAGACGCATCGGGTGCCGGAGCGGTCCTGATCTGCGACCCGCTGACTGACTTGTATAATCCTAATACCATAAGGGCTTCCCTTGGCTGTATATTCAGTGTTCCCACCCTGGCCTGTACTTCTGACGAAGCATATAAATGGCTTAGCAGGCAGGGTATTCAGGTGGTAGCTGCCACGTGCCAGGCCACATCCTGGTACCACGAATGCGATTACAGGAAACCCACCGCGTTGGTGCTGGGGTCAGAGAGCGATGGCCTGCGCCCTTTCTGGAGGGAAAAGGCAGCCAAAGAAGTGAAAATACCCATGATGGGGATCATTGATTCACTGAACGTTTCGGCAGCAGCAGCCATTCTCTGCTTTGAAGCGCTCAGGCAGCGCAATGCATGAACATGGGACCTTTCGCAATCATTGGAAATCCGGTTACATCCAGCCTTAGTCCTCGCCTTTTCAGCGCAGCCTACCCGCAATTGCCCCGCGAAATGTATCTTGTGATTGAAGCACCCGATGCGGAACAGGGTTGGAAACGCATAAAAGAGCTGCATATACAAGGTTTCAACGTAACCATGCCTTTCAAAACGGATTTTCTGAACATGGCTGACAAGCTCGCTCCTGCAGTTCGACAAGTCCGTGCCACCAACCTGTTAACCTTGGAAGACGGTATATGGACAGCCTGGAATACAGATATTACAGGTGTTGTCAACAGCTTCAGGGGATCCGGGATTGATCCGGCAGGAAAAAATGCTTTGATCATAGGTGCAGGTGGCGCCGGACGGGCAGCTGCCCTGGGTCTGGAACAAGCCGGGGCGACAGTTTTTATAGCAAACAGGACACTGCGGCCGAGATTGTATCCGCTGTCGGATATCCCTTCCCTGCTTAGAAAATGCACCCTTATAGTCAATACGGTTCCCTGTGAAGGCATAGATGCTGCAGTTATAAATCTCACGTGCGCACATACAATACTGGATGCCTCCTATACACTGGCTCCTCTAAGGAAGGCTGCTGCCTGCGCGGGCGCCCGTTACCTGGGCGGATATCACTGGCTGTACAACCAGGCCGTTGAAGGCTTTGCCATTTTAACCGGACTTGAGCCGGATTGCAGGGCCATGCGCAAGCTGCTGGATTTATAAAAAAGATTGTACCTTTACAAAGTATATAAACCAATAAACAATCATAATACTATGTTGAATAAGGTAATGTTAATAGGAAATGTGGGAAAGGATCCGGAAGTGCGTCACCTGGAAAGCGGGGTGTCTGTAACCACCCTTACCCTGGCTACGACCGAAAGGTTTAAGGACCGGAATGGAGAAATGAAAGAGCAGACAGAGTGGCACAACGTGGTATTGTGGCGCAATCTGGCCGATATCGCCGAGCGGTTTGTCCGGAAAGGTTCCCAGATTTATATCGAGGGGAAAATCCGTAGCCGGAGCTGGGAAGATCAATCGGGACAAAAAAAATATACTACGGAAATTGTAGCCGATTCAATGCAATTGCTGGGAAAAAGAAGCGAAGCCACGACTGCTTCTCCTTCCCAGCCTTCACCTGTAAAAAACGTTGGCCAGTCTCCCTGGCAGAATCAGGAACCGGTGAATGACGCTGTCTCCGACTTTGACCAGCCGGACGTAGACGATCTGCCTTTCTGATCACCCTTATGTCTGACCGGTAGTGGCGCTGCGGCTCAAAATGAGCCCGAGGCGTTATCTAGTTGACCGTTTTGCGGACCTTATTGGGATCATCCAGCTGCAGCTGCGGATTTTTATCTGCAGAACGGCTTAATATTAGCGATACGGCAATGGCTACCAGGGCCAGGCCTATGAAAAGGTATTCTGCCTGTACCGCAGCACGGATCTGGTCGTTTATGTTCTTTTCTATGATCTGCCCTACAAAGATGGGAACCAGCAACATGCCCATATTCTGGATCCAGTAGATGAGCGAGTAGGCCGTTCCCAGGTTCTTTTCCGGGATTATCTTGGGCACGGAGGGCCACATGGCAGCCGGTACCAATGAATACCCGATGCCCAGTATGGCTATGCCTAAGTATCCGAAAACAGGGAGTCCGGGAGCAAATCCAATGATCAAATGTGCCACCAGTACCAGACAGGAACCCAGTATCATCCACCTGGTGGCTTTGCCACGGAAATCTACCAGGGATCCGAAAATCGGGGTGAAAATCATGGTGGTGAAAGGTATCAGCGCCACCATCAGGGAGGCTATATTGTCTTCAATTTCAAAACGCGGTATGATGATGGAAGTGGCAAATCGACGGAAAGAAATGATACAGGCATAGAAAAACACGCACAACAGGGAAATGAGAATGTAATGCTTGTTGCCAAGTATCTTGAATATATCCGAAAATTTGAACTTATCTTCCTTACTTACCGGTTGTGAATTTTTCAGGGCTTCTGCTGCTGTCTGGGTGTCCAGTTTCTTATCGAAGGCCAGGAAAACTCCCCACACCACCATGCCGCAAAGCAGGAGTATGAATCCTGCCAGTGCCGGCTTGCTCGTTTCTGAAAAAGGTATAAGGGTATCGTTCAGGTTAACAATGCGGGGAACAACAATCAGGGCCGTAGCCGTTCCCAGCCGGGCCAGGGCGAGCTGTAACCCCATGGCCAGGGCCATTTCCTTTCCACGGAACCATTTCGCTATGGAACGTGTAACAGCAACTCCTGCAATTTCACTTCCCAGTCCGAAAACGGCACATCCCGCATAAGCCATGGCCAGTGAGGGTTTGTCAAAGGCCCGTGCCATCACATGGTACAATCCGCTGTCGTTGAAAGAAGCCGAAATGCCATACACCACAATGGCTGCTCCCCCTACCATCAGTAGCACAAACAACGTCCCTGTTACACGCACCCCCCATTTATCAAGCAACATACCGCATATTATCAAACCTCCCCACACACAGAGGAGCGAGTAGGCTCCCCCGTACATGCCATAATCACCCGAAGTCCAGGACAGATCAAGAATAGCAGGGTTTTTGAATATGTGGCCGATGGTGGTGAATTGGTCATCAAAGAAGTAGGAGGCAAACATGACCAGCGAAAGGCATAAAAGAACGGCCCAGCGCACCCACCTGGAATCCCTGAGCAACTTGACAACTTTATTCATTATTTCTTGACTTTATTGGTGATATTAGGTAATTCCAGACCGTAACCCTTCGCGCGGTCCTCGGCCTTGAGCCATAAGCCCAGGATAAAGGCAAGCACTCCGAACGAAGCAAAAATGACCATTGGCACAGTGTAATCATAGGCAGGCACCACAGCCTGTATGCCTTGTGCCAGCTGGGCATTGGCCTGTTCACGCAACTGGGCCACTCCCGGATTGGTGCTGTCCAACACATTGCCAATAATCTTGGGTACAAAGCAAAGCCCAAAGTTTTGAATCCAGAAGATGAGTGAATAGGCACTGCCCAAATAACGTTCGTCGATAATCTTTGGAACACTGGGCCACAAAGAGGCGGGAACCAGTGAGAAAGAAACTCCAAGTACTACAATAATAAGCAGTGCAAACCATTCCTTGGGATACAGAGGCAAAACAAACGCAAAGGTCAGGTGGCAGATAATCATAATCAACGCCCCGTACATAAGCATTGAAGCGCCTTTACCCACGTGATCAATAAACGATCCCAGGAACGGGGTCAGCACCATTGCCAATATGGGGAACCAGCGAAACAGATTGGCTGCGCTTTCCGTTGGTATGGAGAGTGTGCATTCCAGGAAGTTAGTGGCGTACCTCTGAAACGGGAAAATGGCCGAGTAATATAGCACGCACAACAAGGCAATAATCCAGAACATCTTGCTACCAAAAATATTTTTAATGTCACTGACTTTAAATTCTTCCGCCGGGGCTTCATTCCCTCGGGCATCACCCATCTGACGATCCAGCTTGGCATCCATCACGTTAAACACCAGGAAATTGATAAGGCCGATGAGCAACAGCACTGTACAGAAAGCAATGGGAGCCACCACCGATCCGTTAAACTTGTTGGCAATAAATGGAGACAGAGAAAGCACAGTAAACACGCCCAAACGGGCTATAGCCATTTCCAGACCCATAGCCAGCGCCATTTCTTTGCCTTTGAACCATTTGGCAATGGCTTTGGAAACAGTGATCCCCGCCATTTCACAACCGCAACCAAAAATCATAAATCCTAAAGAAGCTATTTTGGCACTGCCCGGAAGAGAAACCCACCAGGTATTTAGCCAGGCACACAACTCAGTTTCCTGAAACCAATCACTGATTCCTATATATTTGATAGATGCTCCTATCACCATAAGGGAAGCGGACAATGCCCCCGTAAAACGGATACCGCTTTTATCCAGAATAATTCCGGCAAGAATAAGAAAACCGCACACATTCAGAAAATATTCAGAAGCTGCATACGTTCCAAAAATGCCAGGGGTCCACCCCCGTTGGCCTTCCACCAGTGTCTGCAGCGGAGACATCACATCCACAAACATATAGGCAAAAAACATCATTAAGGCAATGAGCAACAATGCCGCCCAGCGTGCCACAAAACTGTCGTTCAGTAATTTTTTAACTTGAGTCATAAGAAAGAAGGTTAATTGTATTTCTTAAAGATTGGCTAAGGTACAAATATTTACGTACCTTTGAAGGCTGTGGTGAAAAAATTATTATGAATATAGATATAGTTTTAGGTCTCCAGTGGGGTGATGAAGGCAAAGGCAAGATTGTAGATTATCTGGCACAACGATATCCGGTAATCGCCCGTTTCCAGGGAGGACCCAATGCCGGGCACTCCCTTCATTTTGAAGGCTCCTCCTTTGTTCTTCATTCTGTGCCTGCCGGGATCTTTCGCAGCAATACCATGAATATAATAGGTAACGGTGTTGTGATTGATCCCGTGATATTTGGGGAAGAATGCCGTTCCCTGGAAGCACTGGGGATTCCGGTCAGGGATCGTCTGATGATCTCGAAAAGGGCACACCTGATCCTTCCCACTCACCGTATTATAGATGCAGCCAGTGAGCATTCCAAGGGTGCCTCCCGGATTGGTTCTACCCTGAAAGGCATCGGCCCAGCCTATATGGATAAGACGGGCCGGAACGGGATACGCGTGGGGGATATTATTGCACCTGATTTCCGGGACCGCTTCCTGGCACTGAAATCAAAGCATATTGCCTTTCTCAGGCAATTCGACTATGCGTATGACGCAGACCAGGGAGAAGATAATTGGCTCAACGCCATTGAAACCATGAAACAGTTTCCCCTGATAGATGCAGAGTATTACTTATCTAATTGCCTGAAGGAAAACAAACGGGTCCTGGCAGAAGGAGCTCAGGGGACCCTTCTGGATATTGATTTTGGATCGTATCCCTTTGTTACCTCATCTTCTACTACCTGTGCCGGAGCCTGTATAGGCCTGGGATTTCCTCCCACCAGGGTCGGCAGGGTGTATGGAATATTCAAAGCTTACTGTACCCGTGTGGGAAGCGGACCTTTTCCAACTGAACTCAATGACCGGACAGGCGAAATAATCCGGGAGCAGGGTAAAGAATTTGGTGCTACAACCGGAAGGCCCCGGCGAACGGGATGGCTGGATCTGGTGGCCTTGAAATACGCTGTGATCCTCAATGGGGTGACAGATCTGATCATGATGAAAGCCGATGTTCTGGACGCATTTGACACCATAAAAATTGCCACCTCCTATACGGTCCAGGGACAGGAAATCAACCGTGTCCCATTTGACACACACACACCTATCACGCCGGTATACAGAGAATTCAGGGGCTGGGGTAAAAAACTGTCTGCCCTCCGTAAAGAAGAAGAATTGCCTTATGAACTGATGACTTATGTGCGGTTCATCGAAGATGCCACAGGCGTTCCCGTAAAAATCATTTCCCTGGGACCCGACAGGGAACAGACAATTATCAGGGATTGATCATATCATGGATAATCTGATAGAACAAATTGACAGCCCGGAAGACCTGAAAAAGTTAAAACCGGAACAATTGCCTCAACTGTGCGCAGAAATCCGGAAATACATTACCGAATGCTGCTCACATAATCCTGGTCACCTGGGAGCCAGCCTGGGAACGGTAGAACTGACTGTGGCCCTCCATTATGTATACGATGCTCCTAAAGACAAGATCATTTGGGATGTGGGCCACCAGGCTTATACGCACAAGATCCTTACAGGACGTCGCAAAGAGTTCCTGAGGAATCGCTGTTACAACGGTTTGAGCGGCTTCCCCAAAATGGATGAAAGTCCTTACGACGCCTTCGGAACCGGGCACTCTTCCACATCCATATCGGCAGCTCTGGGATATGCCACAGCCGCTGCCATGCGTAAAAGTGATGAAAAAACGGTGGCCGTTATTGGGGATGGTTCCATGACTGCCGGACTGGCGTACGAAGGTTTGAACAATGCCGGAGGATGTAACGCAGATATGCTTATTGTGCTCAATGATAACAAGATGTCTATTGAACCAAATGTGGGCGGGCTGCACAATTCTCTTTTGAAACTAACTACGTCGGGCAAGTATAACAGGCTAAAAATGAAGACGTGGAAAGCGTTGGGTTCGGGAACCATCCGCGATGCAATTCAAGAGACGGTAAAAGCAGGAAAACGTCTCTTTGTCAAGAACAGTACATTGTTTCAGCCACTTGGCATCCGGTATTTTGGCCCGGTTGACGGGCACGATGTCATCCTTCTGGTTAATACTTTCAAAAGGCTAAAAAACCTGAAGGGGCCACGGCTGCTGCATGCTCTTACAATAAAGGGAAAAGGATATGCCCCGGCAGAGAATGACCAGCCCACCTGGCATGCTCCGGGACTTTTTGATGCGGAAACAGGACACAGACTCACCGATGATGATCCTGATGTTCCTACAAAGACGAGGTTTCAGGATGTCTTTGGCCAAACCTTACTGGAGTTAGCCCGCACCAATCCCGACATTACAGGTATCACGCCGGCCATGCCAAGCGGCTGTTCTATGAACCTTATGATGGAAGAAATGCCACACAGGTGTTTTGACGTTGGCATTGCCGAGCAACATGCTGTCACCTTTTCTGCCGGCCTTGCCGCTGCAGGCTTCCTCCCCTATTGCAACATCTATTCCAGCTTCATGCAAAGGGCATACGATTCGGTGATCCACGATGTGGCCATACAGAACCTGAAGGTGGTTTTCTGTCTTGACCGGGGAGGACTGGTTGGCGAAGACGGAGTGACCCATCACGGGGCATACGATCTGGCGTATTTAAATTGTGTTCCCGGGCTGATTGTGGCCGCTCCCATGGACGAGGTGGAGCTGAGGAATATGATGTACTCGGCACAGGACAAAAGGTATACAGCTACCAGTATCCGCTACCCCAGAGGGACAGGCGCCGGAATTAAGGATTGGAGAAGACCTTTCCAATACCTGGAACCAGGCAGGGCACGGCTGCTGTCCCAGGGAAAAGACATGGCGCTGCTGAGCCTGGGGGCTGCCGGTATCATGGGAGCCGCCGCTGTGGCAAAAGCTGCTGAAAAAGGGATTTCGGTTCAACATTACGATATGCGTTTCCTCAAACCCATTGATGGTGAAGTCCTGGAATATGTGTCCCGTAATTTCAGTAAAGTCATTACCTTGGAGGACGGATGTCTGATTGGAGGACTACACAGTACGGTATCCACTTATCTGGCAAGACATAAAGAGGCCATAAGCAAAGTCACAGGGCTCGGGATCCCGGACCGTTTTATCCAGCATGGTAAAACAAAGCAACTGTACCATGAATGCGGGTACGATACAGAGAGCATCCTTCAGGCAATTATTGCCTTAGCCGGATAAGTTGTAGTTCTTAGGAATCATTGTAATAGCGGGAGTTTTTTATCGTTTTTTTTTGGTAGTTTGTAGAAATGGTTTATCTTTGCCGCTCCAAAATGCCGGGATGTTTTTGCCGATGTAGCTCAGTTGGTCAGAGCAGCTGATTTGTAATCAGCAGGTCGTGGGTTCGAATCCCTCTATCGGCTCGGTTGTTGTTTGACAAAATGAATTATTGAGGGAGGGTACCAAAGTGGCCAACTGGGGCAGACTGTAAATCTGCTGACGCACGTCTACGTAGGTTCGAATCCTGCCCCTCCCACACCATGCGGAAGTAGCTCAGTTGGTAGAGCATCAGCCTTCCAAGCTGAGGGTCGCGAGTTCGAACCTCGTCTTCCGCTCCAATATGTACCAAAAAGCCAGTGTAGCTCAGGGGTAGAGCGCTTCCTTGGTAAGGAAGAGGTCATGAGTTCAAATCTCATCACCGGCTCAAATTTACATTATTGAGTTATTAAATTATTAAGTTATGGCAAAAGAAACCTACAAAAGGGATAAACCCCACGTAAACATTGGAACCATTGGTCACGTTGACCATGGAAAAACCACGCTGACAGCCGCCATTACCCAGGTACTGGCAAAAAAGGGCCTGTCTGAAATACGTTCATTCGATTCTATTGATAACGCTCCTGAAGAAAAAGAACGCGGTATCACCATCAATACATCTCACGTTGAATACCAGACAGCTTCGCGTCACTACGCACACGTTGACTGCCCGGGACACGCCGACTACGTGAAGAACATGGTTACCGGTGCTGCCCAGATGGACGGTGCTATCCTGGTTGTAGCTGCCACAGACGGTCCCATGCCCCAAACCAACGAGCACGTTCTGCTTGCCCGCCAGGTGAACGTTCCCCAAATCGTTGTGTTCCTGAACAAGTGTGACATGGTGGATGATCCCGAAATGTTGGATCTTGTCGAACTGGAAGTGCGCGACCTACTGTCAAAATACAACTTTGACGGAGACAATGCTCCCGTTATCCGCGGTTCTGCTTTGGGTGCCCTTAACGGAGAAGCCCAGTGGGAAGAAAAAGTCATGGAACTTATGGATGCTGTTGACTCGTATATTCCGATCCCACTTCGTGAAAACGAGAAACCTTTCATTATGCCCGTAGAAGACATTTTCTCAATCACAGGACGTGGTACCGTTGCTACCGGCCGTATTGAAACCGGTGTGATCAAAACCGGTGACCAGGTAGAGATTGTGGGTCTTGGTGAAAAACCCAAAACCAGCGTTGTAACAGGTGTTGAAATGTTCCGCAAGATACTTGACAGGGGTGAGGCCGGTGATAACGTTGGGCTGTTGCTCCGCGGGATAGACAAGAAAGAGGTAAAACGCGGCCAGGTAATCTGCAGGCCGGGAACAATTACCCCTCATAAGAAGTTCTCCGCAGGTATTTACGTACTTAAGAAAGACGAAGGCGGACGCCACACTCCTTTCCACAACAAATACCGTCCCCAGTTCTTCCTCCGCACCCTGGACGTCACCGGAGAAGTACAACTGCCCGAAGGTGTGGACATGGTTATGCCGGGTGACAACGTTACCATTAATGTTGAACTGATCTACCCTGTAGCCCTCAATGAAGGACTTCGTTTCGCTATCCGTGAAGGTGGCCGTACGGTAGGTGCCGGTCAGATCACAAAAGTGGGTGACTAGGCAGTCAGAAACAAAGCACAGGTCCGGCCATCAGGTATGGCCTGGCCTGTATATGATAGGGGCATAGTTTAAGGGTAGAATAGCGGTCTCCAAAACCGTTGATGGGCGTTCGAGTCGCTCTGCCCCTGCCAGTACAGGATGTTACGGTTCTGTATGTATAACCTCAACCCGGGAGAAGCTTCCACCTCCACGAGTTGCAAATTAACAAAGAATGAGCAAAATCGGAATGTATTTCAAAGACGCCTACAGTGAGCTGGTTCACAAAGTGAGCTGGCCAACTTGGGGTCAACTGCAGAGTAGTGCGATTATTGTAATGGTGACCTCGGCCATCTTTGCTTTAGTCATTTTTGCAATGGATTTTACATTTAGGAATCTGATGGAGTTTCTCTACAAGGCATTATATTAATAAATAGGGAAATGACAGAAGCTACCAAAAAATGGTACGTCGTAAGAGTAGCTGGTGGTAAAGAGAAAAAGGCCAGGGAATATATTGAAAATGAAGTAAAACGTCTTCATCTTGAAAATTTTATATCTCAGGTCCTTATCCCTACCGAAAAAATTTACCAGGTAAAAAATGGTAAGAAAATCAGTAAGGAACGCATCTTTTATCCGGGCTACATTCTTATTGAAGTCGCGCTTACAGCAGAAATTCAGCACCTTATCACCAGCATTCCGCATGTTTCAGGTTTTCTGGGAGCTGTGAAAGGAGGGGATCCCGTTCCCGTTCGTATCACCGAGATCAACAGGATCCTGGGCAAGGTGGATGAGCAGGCTGAGATGGAAGAAGAAAATATCACTCCTTATCTTGTCGGAGAAGCGGTTAAAGTTATTGACGGACCTTTCAACGGGTTCAACGGTATCGTGGAAGAGGTAATTGAAGACAAGAAGAAACTGAAGGTGATGGTAAAGATCTTCGGCAGAAAAACCTTGCTGGAGCTGGGTTTTGTTCAGGTTGAAAAAGAATAATTAAACAATCATTATGGCTAAAGAGATTGCCGGATTAATCAAATTACAGATTAAAGGCGGCGCTGCTAACCCTTCGCCCCCGGTAGGACCGGCGCTGGGCTCCAAGGGTGTGAACATAATGGAGTTCTGCAAAAAATTCAACGCGCAGACACAAGACCGTGCAGGCAAAGTACTGCCGGTTATCATTACTGTTTACAGCGATAAATCGTTCACATTTATCGTTAAGCAGCCACCTATTGCTGTTCAATTGAAGGAAGCTGCCAAGATCACGACAGGTTCTGCGGAACCAAACCGTAACAAAGTAGCTTCGGTTACCTGGGATCAGGTCCGTGCCATTGCTGAAAACAAAATGGAGGACATGAATGCCTTCAGCTTGAATGCAGCAATGAGCATGGTGGCAGGTACTGCACGCAGTATGGGTATCACCGTGACCGGAACTGCCCCTGAAGGTGTTATTAAAACTTCTATGTTGAAATGAGTAAACTGACTAAAAATCAAAAAGTAGTATACGCCAAGGTCGATTCTGAAAAACAATACAGATTGTCCGAGGCCTGTGAACTGATCGGGCAGACCAGTTTCACCAGGTTTGACGCTTCGGTGGACATTGCTGTGCGTCTGGGCGTTGACCCGCGTAAAGCAAACCAGATGGTTCGCGGTGTTGTGACTCTTCCGCATGGAACAGGAAAGCAGGTGCGTGTATTGGTGCTTTGTACACCCGATAAGGAAGAAGAAGCAAAGAATGCAGGTGCTGACCATGTGGGTCTTGACGATTACATTGATAAGATAAAAGGAGGATGGACAGATGTTGATGTAATCATCTGTACCCCTTCTGTCATGGCCAAAATCGGTCCTATTGGACGGATCCTTGGTCCTCGCGGACTGATGCCGAATCCGAAAACCGGGACCGTAACCATGGAGATCGGAAAGGCTGTTCAGGAGGTCAAGGCTGGAAAGATTGACTTTAAAGTAGATAAAACCGGGATCATCCATGCTTCCATCGGGAAAGTATCCTTTGAAGGCAAAAAGCTTCAGGATAATGTCCAGGAGTTTATCAACACGGTCATCAAACTGAAACCTCAGGCCCTCAAGGGTACTTATATCAAGAGCATATACCTCTCCACAACCATGGGGCCGGGTCTTGCAATTGATGTCAAATCAGGTACTGCTGCTGAATAAAGAAATTGTGTATCATGAAGAAAGAACAAAAAGGACTTATCATAGAAAGTTTGGCAGCTCAGCTCAAGGCAACCCCTGATTTTTATGTTGTGAACATTGAAGGACTTGATGCCGGGAAAACATCCCTGCTCCGTCGTAAATGCTTTGCACAGAACATAAAGATGGTTGTTGTCAAGAACACCCTGCTAAAACGTACCCTGGAACAGGCTGGTGTTGAGGAAATGAAACTGCTTTTCCCAATACTTGAAGGCTCCACGGCTGTTATGTTCACTGAAAATGTCAATGCCCCGGCAAAGCTGATCAAATCATTTGGTCAGGCAAACGGAAAACCCGTTCTCAAGGGGGCTTTGGTTCAGGAATGCGCCTACGTTGGGGAAGATCAACTGGAGAACCTTATCAATATCAAATCCCGTGAAGAACTCATAGGAGATATTGCAGGCCTGATCCTTTCCCCTGCACAGAGACTAGTATCGGCTATCGAAGCAGCCGGAAGCAATATGGCCGGTATTGTTAAAACCCTGGCCGAACGTGAATAATCATTAACAGGAAAACAAAATTTTAATTATAATCAATCATGGCAGAATTGAAACAAATGGCAGAAGCCATTGCTAATCTCACCATTAAAGAAGCTATTGAGTTAGCAAACATCCTCAAAGACGAATACGGAATTGAACCCGCCGCCGCTGCTGTTGCAGTTGCCGCAGCTCCCGGAGCTGCCGGACCTGCTGCTGAAGCAGAACAAACCCAATTTGATGTAATACTTACCTCGGCCGGACAAGCCAAGCTGCAAGTTATCAAAGTGGTTAAGGAAATTACCGCTCTCGGACTCAAGGAATCCAAAGATCTGGTTGACGGTGCTCCCAAGGCTATAAAGGAAAAAGTAAGCAAGGCCGAGGCTGAACAAATCAAATCACAAATTGAAGAGGCAGGCGGCGAAGTTGAAATTAAATAAACTCTCTTCCCGTACAAATCGGGAACGGTACCAGGTTTAGGACCCCCAAGGGGTTCTAAGCCTTTTTGTCGTTAAAACGTTTATTTTCAACTAATCCTTAAAAAATGCCTCAAAGAGCTAATATTCAGCGAATTAATTTCGCAAAATCAAAAACCCTCCTTGATCATCCAGATTTTTTGGAGGTACAATTGAAATCTTTCCAGGATTTCTTCCAGCTGGAGACAACACCGGAAAACAGGAAAAATGAAGGATTGTTTAAGGTATTTCAGGAAAATTTTCCCATAACCGATACCCGCAACAATTTTGTTCTGGAATTCATAGACTATTTTATTGATCCGCCTCGTTATTCCATTGAGGAGTGTCTTGACAGGGGGCTGACATACAGCGTCCCCCTAAAGGCTAAACTTAAACTTTACTGCACCGATCCTGAACACGAGGATTTTGAAACGATCATACAGGACGTGTACCTGGGAACCATTCCTTACATGACACCAAGGGGAACCTTTATAATCAATGGTTCCGAACGCATCGTCGTATCACAGCTTCACCGTTCCCCGGGCGTGTTTTTCGGACAAAGTATACATACCAACGGGACAAAACTTTATTCTGCCCGTATCATCCCGTTCAAGGGATCATGGATTGAATTCGCAACGGACATCAATAACGTGATGTACGCATATATTGACAGGAAAAAGAAACTTCCTGTCACAACCCTCCTTCGTGCCATTGGATTTGAAAGTGACAAGGATATCCTGGAAATATTCGGTCTGGCCAATGAAGTCAAAGTGACCCGGGCCAATCTGAAAAAGAACCTGGGCAGACAGCTGGCTGCACGGGTGCTGAAATCCTGGGTAGAAGATTTTGTAGACGAAGATACCGGGGAAGTTGTTACCATAGAACGTAATGAGATCATTCTGGACAGGAAGACCATCCTGGAAGAGGAACACATTGAACTGATCCTCGACTCCAGCACGGCTACCATCCTGCTGCATAAGGAAGATGCCAACGTGGGAGATTATGCCATCATCCACAATACCCTTCAGAAGGATCCATGCAACTCGGCTAAAGAAGCCGTCATATACATATACAGGCAATTACGCAACTCCGAACCACCAGACGATGCAACAGCACTGGATGTGATCGACAAGCTCTTCTTTTCATCCAAACGATATGACCTGGGTGATGTTGGACGTTACCGCCTGAACCGCAAACTGAGCCTGAACACTCCTTCGGATATCAAGGTTTTGACCAAGGAAGATATCATAGCCATAATAAGCCACCTGATACAGCTGATCAATTCAAAAGCCACAGTGGACGATATTGACCACCTGAGCAACCGCCGCATACGTACTGTGGGAGAACAGCTGGCAAATCAGTTCAGCGTTGGTCTTTCCCGTATGGCCCGCACTATCAGGGAAAGAATGAATGTACGCGACAACGAGGTGTTTACACCCATAGACCTTATCAATGCCAAGACACTGTCCTCGGTCATAAACTCGTTCTTTGGGACATCACAGCTGTCCCAGTTCATGGACCAGACAAACCCGCTGGCAGAAATGACACACAAGCGCCGTCTTTCGGCTCTTGGCCCTGGCGGGCTCTCAAGAGACCGCGCCGGATTTGAAGTACGCGACGTTCACTACACCCACTACGGAAGACTGTGTCCCATAGAGACACCGGAAGGCCCCAATATCGGCCTTATTTCTTCCCTGTGCGTCTATGCCCGTATCAACGACCTGGGATTCATAGAGACACCTTACCGTAAAGTCGAAGACGGAAAGGTGGACCTGTCTGCCAAAGGTTACATTTACATGAGTGCTGAAGAGGAAGAAGAACGTATGGTGGCTCAGGCCAATGTGAACCTGGATGATGACGGGATGATCCTGGATGAAAGGATCAAATGCCGTTACGAAGCAGATTATCCTGTGGTCACCAAAGAAGATGTGCACCTGATAGACGTCTCACCCAACCAGATAGCATCCATAGCCGCTTCGCTCATTCCTTTCCTGGAACATGACGATGCAAACAGGGCCCTCATGGGATCCAACATGATGCGCCAGGCCGTGCCTCTTATCAGCCCGGAAGTTCCTATTGTTGGGACTGGCCTTGAAAGTACCGTCACTAAAGACAGCCGCACGCAGATCACTGCCGAGGGCAAGGGTGAAGTCGTGTTTGTAGATGCCAATGAGATACACATTCGTTACGAAAGGACCGACGATGAAAAATTCGTAAGCTTCAGCCCGGATATCACCGTCTACAAGCTCCCGATATACAGGAAAACAAACCAGAATACCTCTGTCAACCTGAAACCATTGGTAAGAAAGGGTCAAAAAGTGGTCCAGGGACAGATCCTGACGGAAGGATATGCCACCCAGAACGGAGAACTTGCCCTGGGACGCAACCTGAAAGTGGCTTTCATGCCCTGGAAAGGGTATAATTTTGAAGATGCCATTGTCCTTTCGGAAAGGATGCTGCGCGAAGACGTGTTCACTTCTATCCATGTGGATGAATACATAATGGAAGTCCGTGATACAAAGCGTGGTATGGAAGAACTGACCAGCGACATACCCAACGTTTCGGAAGAAGCCACGAAAAACCTGGACGAAAATGGGATCATCCGCATAGGTGCTTACATTGAACCGGGAGACATCCTCATAGGAAAGATCACGCCAAAAGGCGAAAGTGATCCTTCCCCTGAAGAAAAGTTGCTTCGTGCCATTTTCGGAGACAAAGCAGGAGATGTGAAGGATGCTTCACTCAAAGCATCCCCTTCCCTTTACGGTACTGTAATTGAAAAACGACTTTTCTCTCGCGTGATGAAAGAGGGAACCAAGAAGATCAAGCCTATTGCCAAGATGCAGATACAGCAGGCAGACGAGAAATTCAAAGCCCGCTTTGACAAGCTTGAGAAAAGCTTCCTGGACAAACTGGAATCCCTGCTCAAGGATAAAATATCACCGGGTATCACCAATCTCTACGGAGAGATGGTCATTCCAAAGGACAGCCGTTTCACCAGGGAAATCATTTCGGGTATTTCCTACGAGAATGTGAATCCGACCAAATGGACCAATGATAAACACACCAATACCCTTATCAGAAAACTGATAAACAATTATCTGATCAGCTTCAAGGAGCTTGATGCGGAACTTAAGCGTGTCAAATACAGCCTTACCATTGGTGACGAACTCCCCACCGGGATCATGCAGCTTGCAAAGGTTTACATTGCCAAGAAGCGTAAGATCCGTGTAGGAGATAAAATGGCCGGCCGACACGGGAACAAGGGCATTGTAGCTAAAGTCGTGCGCGACGAAGACATGCCTTTCCTGGATGATGGCTCCATAGTGGATGTTGTCCTTAATCCCCTGGGTGTTCCTTCCCGTATGAACCTGGGACAGATTTATGAAACAGTGCTGGGCTGGGCCGGAAAAGAACTCGGCCTTACTTTCTCTTCTCCCATCTTTGATGGCGCATCACTGGAAGAGATCACGCACTATACCGATAAAGCCAACGTGCCCAAATATGGCAAGACATACCTGCGCGACGGAGGTACGGGTGATTATTTTGACCAGCCGGCAACCGTGGGTATGATCTACATGCTCAAACTGGGACATATGGTGGACGATAAGATGCATGCCCGTTCAATAGGTCCCTATTCACTCATTACCCAGCAACCCCTGGGTGGTAAAGCCCAGTTCGGGGGACAACGGTTTGGGGAGATGGAGGTTTGGGCCCTGGAAGCATTCGGTGCAGCCAATATCCTTCAGGAGATCCTGACAGTCAAATCGGACGACGTGGCCGGAAGGTCCCGTGCCTATGAGTCCATTGTCAAAGGGGATACCATGCCTGCAGCAGGGATTCCCGAATCACTGAATGTATTGCTCCATGAATTGCGCGGTCTGGGACTGAGCGTTAACCTGGAATAAAAATTTGATTATGGCTTACAAGAAAGATAGCAAGTTAAAAAGCAACTTCAAGAAAATCACCATAGGACTGGCTTCTCCGGAAGAAATCCTGGACATGTCACATGGAGAAGTATTAAAGCCGGAAACCGTTAACTACCGTACTTACAAACCGGAGCGCGACGGGTTGTTCTGCGAACGCATATTCGGCCCTTCAAAGGATTACGAGTGCCACTGCGGTAAATACAAACGCATACGTTATCGTGGTATCACCTGTGACCGTTGCGGGGTGGAAGTAACCGAGAAAAAAGTGCGCAGGGAGCGCATGGGACACATATCACTGGTTGTTCCCATAGCTCATATATGGTATTTCAGATCGACCCCGAACAAGATAGGTTACCTGCTCGGGATCCCTTCCAAAAAACTTGAAGCTATCATATATTATGAAAGATACGTGGTCATTCAGCCCGGCATCAAAGCCCAGGACGGTATCAATGAGCTGGATTTCCTCACAGAAGAGGAATACCTGAACGTACTGGATACCCTCCCCAGGGAAAATCAGATGCTGGACGATGAAGACCCCAACAAATTCATAGCTGGGATGGGAGCCGAAGCCATTTACAAACTCCTTGTCCGTCTGAATCTGGATGATCTTTCCTATGACCTGCGTCACAAGGCAGATGTGGAAACCTCGCAGCAGAGAAAAGCTGATGCGCTGAAAAGGCTCAACATCATTGAAGCTTTCCGCGACTCCAAAGAGATCAACAAACCGGAATGGATGATTATGAAAGTGATCCCTGTGATCCCTCCCGATCTGCGGCCACTTGTTCCTCTTGATGGAGGTCGTTTTGCCACATCGGACCTGAATGATCTGTACCGTCGGGTGATCATCCGGAACAACCGCCTCAAAAGGCTGATAGAGATCAAAGCCCCGGAAGTGATCCTTAGGAATGAGAAGAGGATGTTGCAGGAGGCCGTTGACTCCCTGTTTGACAACTCCAGGAAGTCCAATGCCGTTAAAACGGAAGCCAACAGAACCCTTAAATCCTTATCTGACAGTTTAAAGGGAAAACAGGGCCGTTTCCGTCAGAACCTGCTTGGTAAACGCGTGGACTACTCGGCCCGTTCAGTCATTGTGGTAGGTCCAGAATTGAATATGCACGAATGCGGTCTGCCCAAAGATATGGCGGCTGAACTGTACAAACCGTTCATCATCAGAAAACTCATTGAAAGAGGTATCGTCAAGACCGTTAAATCCGCCAAGAAGATTGTGGACCGGAAAGATCCCATGATCTGGGATATCCTCGAAAATGTGATGAAAGGACATCCTGTGCTGCTGAACCGTGCCCCTACCCTGCACCGTCTGGGTATCCAGGCATTCCAGCCCAAGCTTATCGAGGGTAAAGCCATCCAGCTTCACCCCCTGGCATGTACCGCTTTCAATGCCGACTTTGACGGCGACCAGATGGCCGTGCACCTGCCCCTTGGCCATGCAGCTATTCTGGAAGCGCAAATGCTCATGCTCGGCTCTCATAACATCCTGAATCCGGCAAATGGTGCCCCCATTACCGTTCCTTCACAGGACATGGTGCTTGGCCTGTACTATATCACCAAATTGAAAAGCAAGGCCAAGGGAGAAGGAATGACCTTCTACAGCCCGGAAGAAGTGATCATCGCCTACAACGAAAAGGTTGCGGACATGCACGCACGCATCAAGCTCCGTCTGAATAAGACCATAGTCCGTTATTTCAAGGATGAGAGCAATCCTTCCGGTATAACCTCCACTTTCATGGCAGATCCGGCAACCGGGAATCACATTATTGACACATCGGTAGGTCGTGTTCTCTTTAACCAGGTGGTACCGAAGGAGGTGGGATACATAAACATGATCCTGACCAAAAAATCCCTGCGTGATATCATCAATCTGGTCCTTAAGGAAACCGGAGTGGCACGTACGGCTCAATTCCTTGACAACATCAAGGAAATTGGATATAGCATGGCCTACAAGGGCGGACTTTCCTTCAACCTGGACGATGTCCTGGTACCAGAAGAAAAAGCAACCCTGATCAATAAAGCCTATGAGGAAGTAGAGCAAATAAGGGAAAATTACAATTTGGGATTCCTTGCCAACAACGAACGTTACAACAAGGTGGTGGACACGTGGACCACTGTCAACGTGCGTCTTTCAAACATTGTGGAGGAAAAGCTCAAGGAAGACAAAGAAGGGTTCAATCCCATATACATGATGCTGGATTCCGGAGCACGCGGATCCAAGGAACAGATCCGGCAGTTATCCGGTATGCGTGGTCTGATGGGTAAACCTCAGAAATCGGGAGCTTCCAGTGCCGAAATCATTGAAAACCCCATTCTGGCCAATTTCAAGGAAGGTTTGTCCGTTCTGGAATACTTCATTTCCACCCACGGTGCCCGTAAAGGGCTGGCAGATACCGCTCTGAAAACAGCAGATGCCGGTTACCTGACACGCCGCCTTGTGGATGTATCGCATGATGTGATCATTAACGAAGAAGACTGCGGGACACTGCGTGGGCTTGTGGCAACTGCCATCAAGAATAAAGACAAGATTGTCGAGTCTCTCTATGACCGTATCCTGGGACGTACCAGCGTACACGATATATTTGACCCCCTCAATGGAAAATTGATCCTGGAATCTGGAGAAGAGATAACGGAAGACGTAGCCGACCAGATATCCAGACTTCCCATTGAGCAGGTGGAAATACGCAGCGTGCTGACCTGTGAATCAAAGAAAGGTGTCTGCGCGAAATGCTACGGAAGGAACCTGGCCACCGGTCGTATGGTGGAAAAAGGTGAAGTAGTGGGAGTGGTTGCAGCCCAGTCTATTGGAGAACCTGGAACACAGCTGACCCTGAGAACTTTCCACCAGGGAGGTACCGCTTCGACCTTCCAGTCTGAAAGCGAGATCGTGGCCCGTTATAACGGTATCCTGGAGATAGATGAGCTGAGAACCCTCAATAAGGTTTCCCCAACTGGCGAAACCCAGACCATCGTTATTGGCAGAACTGCAGAAATGCGTATTGTTGACAGTAACACACGCATAACACTATCTACCTACAACATACCTTACGGGGCGAACCTGTATTTCAAAGACGGGGATGAAGTAAGGGAAAAGGATAAAATCTGCGAATGGGACGCCTATAATGCAGTGACCATAGCCGAACTTGACGGGACAGTTGCTTTTGACAGCCTGATTGAAGGCGTTACCTACCGCGAGGAAGCAGCCGATGAATATTTCCTCCACAGGGACAAGGTGATCATAGAAAGCCGCGACAGATCACGCAACCCGACCCTTAAGATCATGAAAAACAATGTGGAACTCAAGCAGTACAACCTGCCTGTGGGAGCCCATATCATGGTTAATGAAAAACAGGAGATCAAAGCCGGGGATATATTGGTCAAGATTCCGCGTGCCATTGGAAAATTAAGGGATATCACCGGGGGTCTGCCCCGTGTGACCGAGCTGTTCGAGGCACGTAACCCATCCAACCCGGCCATTGTTTCCGAGATTGACGGAGAAGTCCTGATGGGAAGGATCAAGAGAGGGAACCGCGAGATAATCATCCGCTCAAAAACAGGAGAGGAAAAGAAATACCTGGTACCCTTGTCCAAACAGATCCTTGTCCAGGAGAACGACTACGTCCGTGCAGGAATGGCCCTTTCCGAAGGCGCTATCTCCCCCACCGATATCCTGTTGATCCAGGGACCCACCCGTGTACAGGAATACATTGTCAACGAAATCCAGAGTGTATACCGTAACGAGGGCGTCAAGATCAACGATAAGCACTTTGAGGTCATCGTCCGCCAGATGATGCGCAAAGTAGAAATTGTTGATCCGGGAGACACCCGTTTCCTGCCCGAGCAATTGGTAGACAAATGGGAATTCATGCAGGAAAACGATAGCATCTTTGATAAGAAGATCATTACCGATGCGGGAGATTCCCAGGAACTCAAACCAGGCCAGATGGTTACCGTCCGTCAATTGAGAGATGAAAATTCCACCCTCAAACGGAAAGACCTCAAGCCGGTTCAGTCCAGGGATGCCATACCGGCCACATCAAACCAGATATTACAGGGTATTACACGTGCAGCCTTGAGGACAAATAGTTTCATGTCGGCTGCCTCATTCCAGGAAACGACCAAGGTGTTATCGGAAGCTGCCATATTTGGCAAAAGCGACACACTGGAAGGCTTGAAGGAAAATGTGATCTGCGGTCACCTGATCCCTGCCGGTACTGGTCAGCGGGAATTTGAAAATATTTTGGTTACTTCGTTCTCGGACTATAAAAAAATGGTTGAAGAACGAACCTTACCCAAATAATCATGTTTTTTATTACAAATAATCAATAATAAGGGCGCATGCCCTTATTATTTTTTATACATTTGCCTGAATTAATAACAAATCAATATTTCAGCTCTATGCCGCATAAAGTAATCGATGTTCAGGATGTTGTAATTCGCTTTTCCGGAGACTCCGGTGACGGGATGCAATTGACAGGATCCCTGTTTGCCGACACTGCTGCCGTTTTTGGTAATGATATCACAACTTTCCCGGATTTTCCTTCCGAGATTAGGGCCCCCCAGGGTACCCTGTCCGGAGTGTCGGGATTCCAGGTACACATTGGGAGCAGCGCCATATATACTCCCGGGGATTATTGTGACGTGCTGGTTGCCATGAATCCTGCTGCCCTCAAGGCAAACGTAAAATGGCTGAAACCCAACGCAACGATAATCGTAGACATAGACACCTTCGAAAAGAAGGGCCTTGAAAAAGCCGGCTTCACTACCGATGATGCCTTTGACGAGCTCAATATCCAGCGCTATAATATAATAGCACCTCCCATCACAACCCTGACAAAAGAAGCTTGCATTGCCTGCAGCATCGATCCCAAGACGGGAATCCGTTGCAAGAATATGTTTGCACTGGGAATTTGCTACTTCCTTTACAATATGCCTCTCAAGCATACTGAAACATATATCAATAAGAAATTTGCCAGAAATCCGGATCTGATAAATATCAATTTAAGAATACTTAAGGATGGGTATAATTATGCCGGTAACATCCAGGCCATAGCCGACACATACCATGTTAAGCCTTCCAGGCATGAACCGGGCCTTTACCGCAACATCAACGGGAACCGGGCCATAGCCTGGGGTTTGATGGCTGCTTCGGAGAAATCGGGCAGACCTCTATTTTGCGGCTCCTACCCTATTACACCTGCCACGGCGATCCTGGAAGAACTTGCCATTCATAAGTATCTTGGCGTAAAAACACTGCAATGTGAAGATGAGATAGCCGGTATCTGTACCGCTATCGGAGCCTCATATGCAGGATCTCTGGCTGTAACTTCCACTTCCGGGCCCGGCCTTTCTTTGAAATCCGAGGCACTTGGCCTTGCCGTTATGGCAGAATTGCCGCTGGTAGTGATTAATGTTCAACGGGCCGGACCTTCAACAGGTATCCCCACAAAAACCGAACAGACAGACCTGAACCAGGCACTTTACGGTCGTAACGGGGAATGCCCCGTGGCAATAATGGCACCGCACTCGCCGTCACATTGTTTTGTCACTGCTTTTTTTGCAGCCAAATATGCCCTGGAACACCAGATGCCTGTAATCGTCCTTTCTGAAGGATTTCTTGGGAACGGCTCAGAACCGTGGAAAATTCCGGACATGAACGATTACCCGGCAATCAACCCTCCCATTGTTACCGAGCTGGATCCCGATGAACCATATTTCTATCCTTTCAAACGCAATCCCGAAACGCTGGCAACACGCTGGGCATTGCCCGGGACACCCAACCTTGAACACCGGGTGGGTGGCCTGGAAAAAAACCATAGGGGTGCTGTCTCGTCAGATCCCCTGGTTCACGAACAAATGGTAACTGAAAGGGCAGAAAAGGTAGCCCGTCTTGCCCGCTACATTCCCCGGCAGCAGATTATCGGAGAACAGGAGGGAGATATACTGATGGTGAGCTGGGGAGGCACCTATGGACATATGTTGAGTGCCGAAAGCCAGTTACAGGCGGAAGGTATAAAAGTGGGTCTGGCACATTTCGATTACATCAGACCGCTACCCATCAATACGGAAGATGTGTTGAAACGCTTTAAGAAGATCATTGTTTTTGAACTCAATAGCGGACATTTTGCCAATTACCTGAGAGCTCAGTACCCTCAGTTCTCATACCTGCAATACAACAAGATTCAGGGTCAGCCATTTATTGTAGCAGAAATAACAGAAGCCATCAAAAAGATAGTAAAATGAATTACACTCCTCAGGATTTCAAATCAGACCAAGAAGTGAAATGGTGTCCCGGGTGCGGGGACCATGCCGTTTTGGCGTCCATACAGCGTGCCTTGCCGGAGATCAGTGAAGCTTTGGGGTACTCTAAGGAAAGGTATGTGTTTGTGTCAGGAATAGGTTGCTCCTCTCGTTTTCCATATTACATGAAAACATATGGATTTCATGGGATCCACGGTCGTGCCGCTGCCATTGCCACAGGGATAAAAGTAGCCAACCCTACACTTTCTGTATGGGAAATGACCGGAGACGGAGATTCCCTGGCTATTGGGGGAAACCACCTGATCCATGCAATCAGAAGGAATATCGACATCAATATAGTGTTGTTCAACAACCGTATTTACGGCCTGACCAAGGGCCAGTATTCGCCAACATCCAAATGGGGAACCCAAACCAAGACATCCCCCTATGGAACGGTTGAACATCCCTTTAATCCCGGAGCCCTTGCCATGGGTGCGCGTGGAACCTTTTTTGCCCGTACTCTTGACATGGAGCTTCAATTGACCCGTGATATCATGGTGGAAGCAGCAAAACACGATGGTACCGCTTTAGTGGAGGTACTGCAGAACTGTGTCATATTCAATGATAAAACCCACTCCGTTATCTCTGACAAGGAGGTAAGGGCAGAACGCACCATTTTGCTCCGCCACGGAGAGCCCATGTTATTTGGAAAAGACAGGAATAAGGGCCTGGTCCTGGACGGGATCAGGTTGAGAGCTGTTACCCTCGGGCAGGATGGGGTGACCATGGATGATATTCTGGTCCACAATGCAGAGGAACAAAACCATGGCCTCCACATGATGCTGTGCGAGATGGAGTGGCCGGAACTTCCTGTTGCCCTTGGGGTGATCCGCCGCGTTAAGGATCGTACATACGACGATATGGTTCGGGATCAGCTTACGGAAGTAGCCAACAAATCTGAAATCCACTGTATGAACGACATGCTGAGAAGCGGTGGAGATACCTGGGTTGTAGAATAATTGTTAACTATCAATAATCACTTAATTCATTTATAATTATGAAAGCAAAAGAAATAATGTCTGCTCTTGAGGCCAAATACGGGCACGAGAAAGAGTACCTGCAAGCAGTTCACGAAGTTTTGGAATCCATTGAAGATGTTTACAACCAACATCCTGAATTTGAAAAAGCCAGAATCATTGAGCGTCTTGTAGAGCCTGACAGGATTTTCACATTCAGGGTCACCTGGGTAGACGACAAAGGAGAGGTACAGGTCAACACGGGCTACCGTGTCCAGTACAACAATGCCATCGGGCCGTACAAAGGAGGTATTCGCTTTCACCGTTCGGTGAACCTTTCCATCCTTAAATTCCTTGGATTTGAGCAGATATTCAAAAACGCACTGACCTCCTTACCCATGGGTGGTGGTAAAGGCGGTTCTGATTTTGACCCGCGCGGCAAATCGGCAAACGAAATGATGCGCTTTTGCCAGGCTTTTATGACCGAGCTTTGGAGACATATTGGTCCTGACACTGACGTTCCTGCCGGTGATATCGGAGTGGGAGCACGCGAGGTTGGTTATATGTACGGATGGTATAAAAAACTGGCACATGAACATACGGGTGTTCTGACAGGGAAAGGACTTACATGGGGAGGTTCCCTTATCCGTCCGGAAGCCACAGGTTATGGCGGTGTTTATTTTGTTGAGCATATGCTTCAGGCTTTAGGCCAGAACATCAAAAACAAAACCGTTGCCATATCCGGTTTCGGAAACGTTGCCTGGGGTGCTGCCCAAAAGGCCCACGAACTGGGAGCCAAGGTGATCACCATATCAGGACCTGATGGTTACGTTTACGACAAAGACGGCATGAATGAAGAAAAGATCGCCTATATGCTGGATTTGCGTGCCAGCGGTAACGATATTGTAGCTCCCTATGCAGAAAAATTCCCCGGTGCTGTATTCCATGCAGGCAAGAAACCCTGGGAAGTTAAAGTGGACATTGCCATGCCTTGTGCTACCCAGAACGAACTCAACGAAGATGACGCCAAAAAACTGATAGCCAACAAGGTGATGATGGTTGCCGAAGTTTCCAATATGGGTTGTACACCCCAGGCCATTGAAGCTTTCCAACATGCAAAAGTTAGCTTTGCCCCCGGTAAGGCAGTGAACGCCGGCGGAGTGGCTACCTCGGGACTGGAAATGACACAGAACGCAGCTCACCTGAGCTGGACTGCAGAAGAGGTTGATGCCAAACTGCACCAGATCATGTCAAGCATACATCAGGCTTGTGTTGAGCATGGCAAGCAGAAAGATGGCTATATCAATTATGTAAAAGGCGCCAATATTGCAGGGTTCATGAAAGTTGCCCGTGCAATGCTTGAACAGGGAGTGATATAGTCATGTTCAGACTGGGCCTTGATTTTGGTTCTACACTGACTAAAATGGCTCTGATAAAGCCTGGGGTTAAGGATAAGCCTTTTCCCCAGGCTGTTTTTAAATATAAAACAAACGATCATCCCGGCGATTTCCATAATGCACTGGTAGATTTCCTGAAGCGCGAGAATATACCTCCGGACGCCATTGAGCACATATCGGCTACAGGAACCCACGCCAATATGGCAAAGGACAATATCCTGGGAATCCCTGTTAACAAAGTTCCGGAAGTGGAATCCATCGGCCTTGGCGGCCTGGCTCTGAGTGGACTGGACGAGGCTCTTGTGGTGAACATGGGAACAGGCACCACCTATGTTGATGCCACTGCCGAAGGCATCCATCACCTGGGGGGCACCGGTATGGGAGGCGGAACGCTGACCGGGCTGGGCCAGTGTATTCTTGGGACCTCCTCGGTTCGGGAGATTGTCCGGTTGGCCGGGCACGGAAAACTGGAAAATGTTGACTTGCTGATAAGTGATATAACAGACCAGGAATTGCAAAATCTCCCCCCAATCCTGACAGCAGCCAATTTCGGGAAACTCGCCCATCAGCTCTATGCAAAACAAGCCTCCCTGGCAGGTAAGGAGGATCTGGCCCGTGCTTTGATAAACCTTGTGTTACAGGTTATAGGAAGCATGGCCGTGATGGTATGCAAAGGATCTAACAGGAGAAACGTGGTATTTGTGGGAACCCTGACGAGCCTGCCCCAAATCGGGGAAACCTATTCCATATTCTCGAAGGTATACGGCCTCCAGTTCATAGTTCCCAGATTTTCGGTATATGGTACGGCTTTAGGCAGTACGCTTGTATCTGCGGAAGAAGTATAAAACAAATCCTTTTCCCCGTCAGGGACACCACCTGATAATAATCCGTTATTTGTGAGCAGGTTTTTTACACGGCGGGCAACTGCAGGTGCCGGATCGACAATCACCACGCCGGGTCCGGCTATGCTGCGGATAACCGGTATCAGGAACGGGTAATGAGTACATCCAAGGACCAGGTGGTCGACACCTTCATCCAGCATCGGCTGGATGGTTTTTCTGACCATTTCACGGGTAGCCGGCGTATCCAGGTCTCCCCGTTCAACCGCTCCGACCCAGCCTTCCCCCACCCTTTCAATAACTTTTACCTGACCGCCAAAAGTTGCCAGGGTCCTGTTGTACAGTCTTCCCTTGAAAGTTCCCGGGGTAGCCAGCACTCCCACAATTCCGGTATGTGTATGCAATACGGCGGGCTTTACGGCGGGTTCCATACCTACCACGGGTATGCCGGTGAAAGTCGAACGCAAGGTTTCAATAGCGGCAGCCGTAGCTGTGTTGCAGGCAATCACTATCATCTTGCAGTTATGTGACAGGAAAAAAAGCGAGATGAGTATGCACCGGTGCCTTATCTCTTCCACTGGCAGAGAACCGTAAGGACAATAAGCCTTATCTGCAACATAAATGAGGCGCTCCCCTGGGAGAAGCGCCTTGATAAGGTTGAGAACGCCCAGCCCACCTATGCCGGAATCCATTATTCCAATGGGCGAACTGTTCATAGGATCAATTTTCTTATTGTGCCTCCATTCCGGGTAATTGGGTAGGAGCCACTTTTTCGGCCGGAATACCTAATTCGTTTTTAGTCATAGGCAATATATTGACGCTTACTTTCTCATCAAAAAAGATAACGCCTCCGGCAGAAAGATCAAATATATAAGTAAATCCATTATCCTTTGCCACCTTGGCTATGGCTGCATTGGCTTTCTGGAAAACTGGCGAAAGGAAAATCTGTTGCATTTGCTGATACTCCTGCTGTGCTGTCTGGTTAAACTGTTCCAGGCGTTGCTGGATTTCTAAAAGTTCACGTTGTTTAGCTTCAAGCACCGCAGCTGTCCATGTGGCTTGTTTCTGCTGATAGGCGTTGACTTTGGATTGGTACTCCTGTTGCATATCGGCCATGGTTTGTTCAACCTCGTTTGTATAATTCTGCAATTTGATCAGGGCAGAATCCCTTTCAGGCATCAAACCAATCAGTTCCTGGGAGTTGATGTGCCCGAATTTGAGGTTTTGTGCAGAAGAGGTTCCAATTATACAAGTCAACAAAAAAAGGACGGTGGAAATACGTTTCATAAGTTCATGGTTTATAAAGAATACAAATGTACAAAAAAATTACCTGACACCCTGTAATCTTGCAATAACCAGATCACTTATGTCTGTCTGTGGAGCATAATAAATAACACCCATACCTGACGCAATGTCCAGGACCATACTGTATCCCTGGCTTTCAGCAATTTGACGCACTGTATCCTGCATGCGTTCCTGGATGGGTTTGAAGAGCACTTCCGATGTTTTGGCCAGTGTTCCTTCCTGTCCAAAATACTGTTCCTGTAATGCCTTTACTTCCTTTTCCCTGTCAAGGATCTGTTGTTCGTAAATACGTCTCTGCTGTGCAGTAAGGTCTGCTTTATCTTTCTGGTACTGCTGGAACATTTCTTCCAGGGCGTCGTACTCAGCCTGCAGCTTTTCCTGGTATTGTTCCTGCAACCTGGCAATCTGTTCCTGGGCAGAAGTATACTCGGGCAATGCACTGAGTATGTTTTGGGAATGGATAATTGCATATTTCTGGGCATAAAGACTGCCTGCGACCATGCAAATCATTAAAAATAAAACCATTCTTTTCATAATACTGATGTTTAAAATTGTTGTCCAATCATGAAATGGAAATTCGATCCGCCTTTCTTTCCGCTAAAATCGGTATCGAACCCATATCCCCAGTCGATCCCCAACAGACCGACCATGGGTAGATAAACCCTTACGCCGACTCCTGCTGCTCGCTTTATGGAAAAGGGATTAAAATCACGTATGTCACTCCAACAGTTCCCTCCTTCCAGGAACAGAAGAGCATAGATAGTTGATTGTGGCTGCAATATCACAGGATAACGCAATTCTACGGTGAACCTTGTATACACGCGTCCAGCGTAAGCATCGTTAATGGTAGGTGTGAGTGAATAGTTGTTGTAACCACGCTGGGATATGATATCGGCTCCATATGTGTTGTAACCGCTCATACCGTCGCCTCCGAGCATAAAACCCTCAAAAGGCGAATAGCCGAGCTTGTGACTGTAATAGCCCAGATAGCCGAAATTGGCCCTGGTCATCAGGACCAGGTCTCCGATAAGCCGCGTGTACAGATTTGCATCGAAAGTCCACTTATGGTACTCGATCCAACGGTACCGCTGCGGATCGGTCATAGATGCGTAATCCGTATTCTTATCCCTGAAAAGGGAATAGGGAGGTGTCACCTGCAATCCGAATTTGAGGTCTGATCCCTGGCGGGGATATATGATCTGGTCTGTTGAATTGCGCTGCAGTGTGATACTGTAATCAATTATGTTGGATTGCCCGTCGGTGAACATGAAATAGTAACCCCAGTCCTGCAGATTGTATCGTTTGATATCCAGCTGATTGTAAAATACAAAGTAATTGTCTGGCCATTTTAGCCTCGTTCCCAGGCCGATGCCCAGCCCGTAAACTTCCATGAACTGGTCGTTGGTCAGGTAATAGTAAGTAGAAGCGGTTTGCCTTGTATAATAAATGCTAGTACTGAATGACGTGGGTTTTTTTCCGGTCAGCCAGGGCTCCACAAAATTGACGCTCAGAGCCATATAGTAAGTGCCGTTTGTCTGAAACCTGAGGGAGAGAGTCTGTCCGTCTCCCAGGGGAACGGGACGCCATGCCTGCTTGTCAAAAAGGCGCTTAATAGAGAAATTATTAAAACTGATACCCACGGTTCCCACAAAGGTGTTGCCACCCCAGCCGCCGGCAATTTCAAACTGGCTGTCGGGTTTTTCTGTCACATTATAGATGATGTCGACCGTGTTGTTCACCTGGTTGGGAACCACATTGAAACCGCTCCCCATCTGCATGATGGCTTCCTGGTCAAAGTGACCCATAGAGGCAATTTCCCTGATAGACCTCTCCAGTTCTGTCTGGCTGAACAAGTAGCCGGGCCGGGTAAAAACCTGCCTGCGGATGATTTTTTCATTGGAGACGTTATTGCCATTGATGATGATATGGTTATAAGTGGCCGGCTTGCCTTCGAATATTCTCATCTCCACATCTACCGAATCCTGTTCTATATTGACCTCAATGGGAACAACCCTGAAAAAAAGATAGCCCTGATCCTTGTAAATCTGGGAAACGTTTGATTGCTGCAGTTTCCCGCCGCCAAACAACCTTTCCTCCATGGTAACCACATCATACACATCTCCCTTTCCGATCCTGAGGACTGAGTTCAGCATTTCTCCGGTGTATTGTGTGTTTCCTGTCCATGTTATATTCCGGAAGTAATATTTTTTCCCTTCATCTATATGGATATCTATTCCCAGATTGCCCGGATCGATAAAATATATGGAATCTTTTGTTATGCGTGCATCACGGTATCCAAGTTCATGGAATTTCTGCAACAGGAGCGTCTTGTCGTTCTGGAATTCCTTTTCGTCGAATTTCTTGCTGAAAAAGAAGTTGTACAACCTTTTGTCCTTTGTCTTCTTCATAGCAAACCTCATCTTCAGGAGTGACAACTGATCACTCCCAAGGAAATTGATCTGCTTTATGCGTACTTTTTGATTACGTTCCACATGAAACGTAACCTGTACAGCATTTTTGATGGTCGTATCCTCTTGGTGAGTTGCCGTTACCCGGGCATTGAGAAAACCTTTTTCAACAAAGTATTTCCTGATGATATCACTGGAGGATTTTACGACATATTCTGACAATTCACTGCCCCTTCGTAACCTGACACGTTCTTCGATATCAGTCTGCTCTCCCTTCTTCACACCATCGTACTTCCATTGAGATACCCGGGGACGTTCCGTTATGCTGATATTCAAATAGGCATTGTTGTTCACCAGGCTGTCTACATATACGGCCACATCGGAGAAAAAACGCTGCATAAACAGGCGTTTGACTATGGTTTTGAGTTCATCGCCAGGAATACTGATAGTGTCACCCAAAGCCAGGCCGGTCAGGGAAAGGATCTGATCCGCATTCAGATAATTTACACCGGTTACCTGCAAACCGGCAATGACACATTTCGTGGGGCTGGTATAATCAATAACCACAGAGCTCTGTTTCCTGCCTGTGGTATCAGTAGTAGCGGCTTGTTCCGTTACCTGGGCAAAAATTGGTAATACCAACAAAGAAAAGGTGATGCAGAAAAACAGGTGCTTCATTCAAAAGAAATTATATAGATTCTTCAATCTTTCCAAACCGTCTTTTTCTGTTACTGTAAGCGTTTAAGGCAGCTTCGAAGTCTGGTTTGCGAAAATCGGGCCAAAGTACGGGAGTAAAATACAATTCTGTATAGGCCATTTGCCATAGCATGAAATTGCTTATGCGCATTTCTCCGCTGGTCCGGATCATCAGATCGGGTTCGGGCACTCCGGCCGTGGAAAGGTAAGAGGAGAATACTTCCGGGGAAAGCAACTGCTCTGCAGGCGGATTTTCCTCCAGCAGACGTTTTACAGCCTGAAGAATATCCCACTTCCCGCTGTAATTTACCGCCACAATAAGGGTCATTCCTGTGTTGCCTGCTGTCTGGCGCATACAGTCATCCATACGCTTCAGGGCTTTATTATCAAGCTGTTCGCGATCACCTATGAAAACACAACGTATGTTGTTTTTCATCATCTTCGGCGTTTCATTGTGAATGGCGTTCACAATCACAGACATGATTGCATCGGTTTCGCTTTTTGGACGTCCCCAGTTTTCTTCCGAAAAAGCAAAAAGGCTCAGATAAGGAATACCTTTTTCTGCGGCATATTCAGTGGCTGCACGAACGGCTTCTACTCCCTGGCGGTGTCCTACATTCCTTTCCAGACCCCGTGACAAGGCCCATCTCCCGTTCCCATCCATAATGATACAGACATGGTCCGGCAGTTTCTCTATTTGCTTAACCATAATTTTGACCTCCATCTCTCTTATCAAAGCCCATCATCAGTTTCTCCCTGAGCGTAGTAACAAAGTCATTC
>MWFB01000008.1 GCA_002071385.1 Bacteroidetes bacterium ADurb.Bin013 | reverse complement strand
AGCGGTTTCCAGGGTTACACCGTGCCAGGTATCCACCGGCAGCAGCAAGTTCCACAAATGGGTGTCCCTCCAGTTTTCACCGCGCATGTTCTTGTGGAAACGGATCAGGGCCGTGCTGTCCTTTTGTGCAATGCGGGCTCCGCGCTGGGTCAGGGTAAAGGTTTTGAATACCTGCTGGGTCCCTGTTTCAAGGACCTGCAACACCGCGCTTCGGTTACTGGTCGTGGGAACCGGCAACACCTGGAATTCCCAGGTCGTTGTCCTGCCTTCCACAGTCTTTGCGGTATTGATGATCCAGTTCACATTCACCCCATACACTATCTGGATATTGGATTCCACGGTCAGGGAGAAGTTGTCCCCCTCGTTGTCCAGGAATTGCGGGGAATCCACCGTCGCGTTGACAAAAACAGCCTCGGCCTCCTGGTTTATCACCAGGTCCGAGACAAGGCTCCCTCCGGTGCGAGAAAGCTGGATTTTCGCAGAACGGGCCGTGGTCTGCTGGTTGGGCTTCACGGTAAAAGCCAGGTCTGCGTCATATTCCACAGGGTTCTTTATTTGCACGCCTTCCACCCAGGATGGGGAGGAAAGCACATTCCAGGACACATTGGCCTTCACCGGAACAGTGTAGGCGCCACCGGCAGCCGGGACGTCAAGGGTATCGGGGTCACAGGTGATATAAGGTGTTGCTCCCTGCTGGAATATGGTCCGGGTGACCACCAGGGAATCCTGTCCCGCTTCGGTCGTGGTAACCGTAAGCCGAGCCTGGCGTGCATCAATACGCTTATTTTCAGCCACCTGAAGTGTCAGCGTTTTTGCCTCCAGGCCTTTGGTCTCTATTACGGAGACCCAGTCTTCGGACAGGGAAGCTTTCCAGGAAACGTTAGATACCACCGGAATGGAGATTGTGCCACCGGCAGCAGTGGCTATAGGTATGTTTGCCTGGGTCGGCAGTAACAATTTCTGCTCACCGGCCACCTGGCTTATGGTGATACCTTTTATATATGAACCGTTTTCCTGTGTTATGTCAAGCGATGTCGACCTGGCCTGCACATCGTCGTTCCTGTCTACGGTGACTTGCAGCCCGTTGGCTGTGTGTACCACCTTCGAAATCCACGAGGCCGTCCCCGAAAGGTCTTCCTGCCAGTTGAAATTGGCCTGCACCGCTATGCTGTAGGTCCCGCCTGCTGCCGGAACGTCCTCAATGGCGGAGGGCGTGAGCACGGCCAGCGGTTCAGCCCCTTCCTGGGTGACTGAAACAACAGCCTCGCCCAGTTGCGGGTATGCGGGAGCATATATGGTTATTGTCCCCTGGCGGGATCCCACACGGGGATTCGCGTCTACCGTGAAATTGCAATCGCGGGACTGCATCAGGCGTGTGCCGGTAATATGGATCCACGGTATATCCGTTTTGGCTTCCCATTCTATGTTGGAAACCACCGTGACCTTGTACCCCCCGCCGGCGGCAACGGCTTGAACCGAATTGGCCTGGAGTTGTATCCCGGGGGCTTCACCCGTCTGGGTAATGTTGAGAATGGCCGAGAGGGATCCGTTCTTCTGTCTGAATTCCACCTGCGCCGAGCGGCTTTCCAGCGTTGTGTTCGGCTGAACGGTGAAGATGGCACGTTTGGAGGTTATGGTCTTTGTTTCGTTATATACAATCCAGGCTGCTTCGGGTGTGATGCTCAGTTCCAGGTTGGTTGTAACGCCTACAGATACCGTGTCACCTGCTGCGCCTACCGTTTTTTGCGAGCTGTCCAGGCTCAGCGCGGGAGCTTCCGCGGCCTGGTAAACCGTTATTTCCCTGCGGGTCTGTTCCCCGGCAATGATAAAGGTTGTCTGACGGGGCTCAAGATTGGTGTTCGCAGCGACCGTTACCTGGATCTGCTTGTCGCCATAACCTTTCATGGGGTTGATGGTAACCCAGGTATCGGCAATTTCAAGGGTCCAGAGAAAATTGGAGGATATGGAAAATTCCCGGGTTTCCCCGTTGGATTGAAAATCAATTTTTGTATAGGGAGTGACAAGCACTTCGTCGTTTCCGGGCCTGATGCATCCGCTCAAAAGCAGGGCCAGCAGGGGCAGAACTATCCGTTTTGGCATACTTGACATAAGTTTCTGTTTTTTGGAAAAAATCCCGTAAGGGGGTGCAAGTTACGGATTTTTTGAATAAGACGTATCTTCCGTTTTATTTGTTGCACCGGAAAGCACCACCCGGGAAGTGTTTCCGTACTCCATGATTTGCCTTACAAAGTCCCTGACCATGGCTGTGTCTGCCTGTTGCAGCGTGCCGGCATAGCCGGTGACAAAGTCCTTTCCGCTCCGGCAGTACCCGACCAGCATCCTGCAGTGGAACAGGGGGTCGGCCATCTGTGTCAAGTGATCCATAAGTAAAGAATGACGTGCCTGTTCCAGCTGTTCGGCAGAAGGTCCGTAAGCCGCCAGGTCGGCCAGAATCTGTTCCAGGCGGTGTTCGTTGTAGGCAAAATCAGGGGCATGGGAGCTGAACCCGATATAGAAGAAGTAGTGGCCGCCAGGGAAAGACTCCAGGGATGAGAGCACGCAGACTGCATTGTCTGTGGCCTGTGATACCAGTCTTTCCAGTAACTGAAGCAGTACATGCTGCTCCAGGGTATAGGGACATGAACCGGAATAAACCCGGGCCATTTTGCTTTCAGCGGCAGGGTTGGGGAAAGAGATGGTTTGTGCGTGCTGGCCCCTGCGCATGCCTTCTTCCCCCGGGAGCGGTGTCCTGGCGCGTATGTCCCGGTTGGGAATGCCTGCCAGGAATTCTTCTGCCAGGACTATCAGGGAATCCGTGCAGATATCTCCGGTACAAATGAAATCAAAGCCTTTGGGAGGATGCGGACCTTCCGCGGGTATCCTGTCAAAGAGCAATGTCTTCAGGGTGTCCAGCAGGATATTCCGTGACAGGTCACGGGCTGCATGGATTTGTTTTTCCCTTTCCTGCCAAAGTCTTTGTAAGGCTGTTGAATCAACCGACAGGCTGTTCACCTGCAAAGCGGCTCCTCTTATGAAGCTTCGCAGCGAATCCGGTGTCGTGGCATTGCCGAGAAGGAGTCCCTGCGGGGATTGTTTCCACAGGAGCGGGCCGTTGCCTTTGCGATATGTTTCCCGGGGTATGAAGGGTGTGAAAAAGGACGGTTCCCTTTCTACAGCGGCAAAACAGATTTTTCCCCGCAGAAGGGTGTCCGGCCTTACATATAGCAGGGACCCTCCCGACAGTTGCCAGACAGATACCCCGCTGTGGGCAATTAGCATCTGCCGTTCCACTTTTCCACTTTCCGGCAATCCGGTAGATTGCCCGTTCTTTTCCACCGGGGCAGCTTTATCCGGATCCCTTGCGGGAACCCGGGCTGTAGTATGCCATACCTGCCGGAACAGGGTTGCCAGGCTGTCAGTGGTGACAACCGGAATAACATGGCTCCGCTGCAGGCTGTCCAGTTGCAACCGCAGGTCTATGTCCAATATCCTGGCTGCAAGTTCGGTCAGAAGGGTGTCATCGAAGGGGAACAACATTCCGGAAAGCTCGGTAAGCAGCCGGTCTCTTTCCTCAAGAAGCTCACCGGGCAGGAAGCTTACCGGGCGGATAAGGCTGTCACCGGCCGAAACCGCCTTGTATAGTGTGATTTCAGGAGGATTGGAAAGCAGTACGTTTTTAATATAATTGTTCACCTGGTCTGCCGTGACATATCCTGCCAGATGGTTCACGAACATGTGACGCCAGGTTGCGGTATGCATGGGAACCCCGTCAAAAAAATGACGGATACACTCTCCTGCATAGTGGTCGTTCGTGCGCGTGAACCTGTTCAGGTAATGCCATTCCTCTTGTCTTAGGTATGATTCCCGGGCCTGATCCAGTGTCTGTCCGGTAATGCCGTTACGGGCCAGCTGCACGCATTGCCGTGCAAGATCATGGAAAGACCCTGCCAGGCTGTCGGGGTGTGCACTCACTGCCCACACAAACTGTCTGCCGGTATAAACACAGGCAGGATATTCCAGCGACCGTGCCGCCGCGTATTCCATCACACTGCGCAGGAGATCCATGACATAATATTCGCTCCCGCCACGCATTTCCCTGGCAAGAGAGGGCAGCGGGAACGAGATTTCTATGCGGGGATAACCGTCCTGGAGGACGGGAGGCAGGGGCCTTGCCGAAAATACACGGGCGGCCACAGCCGAGTCAATGCCTTGTGGAACCTCCAGGGACTGCATGATATCCACAGAAGCCGGAAGTACGGAGAACTCTCTGTTGACTAGCGCACGGGCATAGTCCGCCTGGAAAGGTCCCACCAGGATAACCGCAAGCAGATGCGGTCTGTATTTTTCCGGAGACGTCACCAGTTGCTCCTGTAATTTCCTGATAAGCAGGGCCACTCCTTCTTCCACACCCTGGGGTGAGGTAAGGATCTGTTTGAAAAAAGGTTGCCTGTCCGGTTTCCGGACCAGCTGAAAAAGCATCTGTCCACCGGGATGGTCATTGGAATGTATATAATAGGTGATCCCGTTGGGTAGCTGGCCTGTGCGAAAACGGCTGTCTTCTGGCACAACCTGCGCTGTGACGGCAGCCCGTGGTAAGACAACGGATATGAAAAAAAGAAAAACTATCAATAAGCTGCGCGTTTTCATACGGCACGATTTATGTGATATTCAATTGCAAAGGTATTAAAAAAGCGCTACCTTTGTTTGTTTGTTTGAGAAATTGCTATTTTTTAACCCCCTATATATTAAGGAACTAATGAAACGATTCAAGATTTTTGTCTCTACCGCCTTTCTGATTGCCGCCTGTAACGTTTTTCTGCAGGCACAGGACCTCAATACTGCCATCGAGGCATATAACCTGGGAGCAACTGCTGCACAGGAAGGTAATTACGTCACTGCCATTGAACACCTGGACCGTGCCCTGGAACTGGGAAGCGCCCTGGGAGAAGAAGGCGCATCTGTAGTTACTGATTGTAAAAACCTTATTCCACAGCTTTATCTTCGTTATGCCAAAGAGCTGGCAGCCAACGGAGATGTGGCCTCCTCCCTGCCTTTTCTTGACAAAGCAGCAGAAACGGCTGTCAAATATGGTGACCAGACCGGAATTCAGGATGAGGTCAAAGACCTTACATCAAAAGTTTATTACATCATAGCCAACGAGGCTTTCGGAAAAAAGGATTTTGCCGGCGCAATAGAGAGTTATAAAAAAGTGCTGGAGCTGGATCCGACCAATGGCATAGCCTATCTGCGCCTGGGACAGTCGGCTGCCAACAGCAACATGGAAGACGAAGCCATTGCTTCCCTGCAGAAAGCCGCTGAATACGGGCAGGCAGACAATGCACGCAAGCTGATGGCATCAATATACCTGAAAAACGCTTTGGGTGCACAGAAAAACAAAGATTGGGAACAGGTTTACCAGTCAGCCTTAAAAGCTTCTGAACTTACAGACAACGTACAGTCCTACAAATTGCTGGGCCTGTCAGCCATGGAGCTCAAACGTTTTCCGGAAGCTCTCGTTGCCTGGGAAAATGTAATGCGCGCAGATCCTCAGGCCAAAGACATCAACACCACATACTACCGCCTGGCCGTGGTAAACGAATCCCTGGGAAATAAATCCGTTGCCTGCAGCTTTTACAACCAGATCCTGACCGATCCCAACTTTAAATCCATTGCAGAATATAAGATCAAAACGGAATTGAAGTGCGAATAGACAATTTGTCTCACGCCATATTATTCAGTTCGGAAGAGGGCTCAGGTGCATTACCGCAGGCCCTCTCTCTGGCTGGATACATCCTTTGTTCCGATAAGAAAGAAGACGGCTCTGCCTGCGGGACGTGTCCATCTTGCCGTAAAACCAAAAACGCCGTACATCCTGACCTGCATTTTATTGTTCCCGTAAACCGTTCTGCCGGCATATCTGCTGCGCGCCAGCCTGTGACCGACGATTTCCTGGACCTGTGGCGCTCATCTTACCTGGAGAATCCGGACATTACAGAACAGGAGTGGTATAAAAAACTGGAAATTGAAAACAAACAGGGTGCAATAAGTGCGGCCGAGGCAGGAAATATACTCAGGAAACTCCAGTTCCGTTCTTTTGAGGGCGGGGCACGGGTAATCATCATATGGCTCCCTGAACGCATGCATCCTGCCGCAGCCAACAAACTGCTGAAGATCCTGGAAGAGCCTGTTCCCGGGACGTATTTTCTCCTGGTAAGCCACCGCCCGGACCAGCTGCTGCCCACCATCAGGAGCCGTTGCATGCTCATTCAGGTGCCACCTAAAGAATACAGGCCTCTGCCCCGGGAGACCTATACCAACCTGGAAAGACTGCTGGACCTGTGTTTTTCAGGAAAGCCTTCGGGTGTCCTGGACTGGGCCGAAGACATGGCCACGCAGGGGAGAGAGTCCCAAAAAGCGTTCATGGCTTCCTCCATGCAGATCATCCGGCAATATTACATGCTGTCACTGGGCCTGCCATCGCTGTCTTTCCTGGACCCATCCTCCCTCCCTATTGCCTCGAGGTATGCAGCCAGGATGTCTGAAACTTTTTTCCGGGTGATCTATGAACGCCTGAATAAAGGAATGGAACAGCTGGAACGCAACGTGAACGCCCGGGTGCTGTTCTGCTCCCTGGCTTTTGACTTTTTCCTATCTTTGCAAAGATAGTCTGACAATTCATGGAAGAAAAAAACATACAACACGATTGCTCACGCGGTTGCCAGGTGGAAAGAACTCACATGGGGGATCTGCAGTGCACCATGGACTACAGCTGCAGCAAACTGGCAACTTTCGACTGGATGGAAGAGTTCCGGGATGTACAATGCGATAACCTGTTCGAGGTCCGTTTCAAAAACACACATAAGGGTTTCTTCAAAAATGACTCCGACATATTCCTGAAAATCGGGGATATTGTTGCCGTAGAAGCGACTACCGGCCACGATATAGGATTTATCAGCCTGGCCGGGCCGCTTGTGCTCAAACAGATGAAACGCCATAAAATCAACCCGGAGACCTACGAATTCAAGAAAATCTACCGGAAAGCCAAGTTGCTGGACCTGGAAAAATGGCAGGAAGCCATTGCCAGAGAGCACCAGGTGATGATCCGTTCCCGGCAGATAGCGGCCAGTGAAGGCCTGCAGATGAAAATTGGAGATGTGGAGTTCCAGGGGGACGGGACCAAGGCCATTTTTTACTACATAGCCGATGAACGGGTTGATTTCAGGCGCCTGATCAAACTCTTTGCCTCTGAATTCGGCATACGCATTGAAATGAGACAGTTCGGGGCAAGGCAGGAAGCCGGTTTGATAGGTGGTCTGGGCGTTTGCGGGCAGGAACTCTGCTGCAGCCGGTGGATGGCCGATTTCACTTCTGTAACAACCCAGGCGGCCAGGATACAGGACTTGTCGCTCAATCCGCAGAAACTGGCGGGCCAGTGTTCCAAGCTCAAATGCTGCATAGATTACGAAACGTCTGTTTACATGGATGCCCACAAGGAAATCCCTGCCGTTAACCGCCCCATAGAAACAGAAGATGGTCCGGTATACCTGGTCAAAACGGATGTGCTCAAAGGCGTCATGTGGTTCAGTTATGAAGAGGACAGCATGATCAACATGATACCGGTCCATTCAGCACGGGTAAAGGAAATGATCCTGGCAAACAACCAGGGTAAAAAAGTGCCCCCCCTGCAGGAAAAGCCGAAGAACAACGGGGAACAGAACGGATTCCGGTCCGCTGCAGGAGAAGAAAGCATCACGCGTTTTGACAGCAAGAACAAGAATAAGCGGAAGAAAAACAACCGCAGGAAAAATGGCCCGAAAACATCATAGGTTGCCCTTTTGCCTGATGGCCGGGGCCATCCTGACTGCCACATCCTGCTCTCCCCCATCCTCAAGCCAGGTACAGCAGGTTATTCCTGGCGGAACGTGGGAAAAGAGCCATATCCTGACGCTGACACTCCAGGCACCCGACACAGCAGGTCGGTACGACTCCTTTCTGGATATCAGGGTGACACCAAAGTACGCACATTCCTATATGAGTATCATCATGATCCATGACAGGAGAAAAGACACCCTCTGGTTGTCCCTTCTTGGCGGCAATGCAATCCGTTCCGGAGTTTTCACGGATTATCGCTTTCCGCTGGACACTGCGGGATTTGCTGCGGATAAACCTTATTGGTCATGGCAGTTATCCCACAACATGCTGGATCAGGCCCTGGACGGCATTGCCACCATTGGTCTTCTCATAAAGAAACACGGGCATGGGAAAAGATAAACTACGCCGGTTCCAGGAAAATAAAAGCTTTACCAACCTGTATGAGCCCCGTTATGATGAGGTTCACGGAAAAGACCATCCCCTGAAGGGTTTCTGGGCGGAGAAAGTCTTTGGCAACAACAATCCCATTATCCTGGAACTGGGATGCGGCAAGGGGGAATATACCCTGGCCCTGGCCAGGCGGGACCGGCAGCAAAACTATATCGGCATTGATATCAAGGGGGCCAGGCTGTGGCGGGGGGCCAAAACAGCCCTGGAGGAAAAACTGGAGCATGTGGCATTCATTCGTACGAGGATAGAGTTGATAGAGAGCTTCTTTGCCCCGGGAGAGGTTTCAGGGATCTGGATCACCTTCCCGGACCCTCAGCCAAGAAAAGAAAACAAGCGGCTGACTTCGCCTCGTTTCCTGGATAGTTACCTGTCATTCCTCAGGCCGGGAGCAGTCATCCACCTGAAAACAGATAACCGTGCCTTGCACGACTACACAAGAGAAGTGGTTGAAAGGCGGCCTGATCTTGCCTTGCTGCAGGCAGACGCCGATATATACCGCAACAGGCTGGTCCCGGAAACGGTGCTGGAAGTGAAAACATTTTACGAAGAGATGTTCCTGCGGGAAGGAAAGCCCATCACATACCTGCAATTTTCAACAGGGCTTCCTGCCACGGGGAAGGGGGAAGGAGGCTGAGCTGCTCCCGCGCCTTCGTCTGATGATGATGCAACACTCTGGCGGCAAATTCCAGGCCATTGTATCTTTCCACAAAGTCCACAATCTGGTCCAATCCCTGGCTTTCCCGCTGTTCCAGCCGGCGGATCCAGGCTTTGACAGAGGGGTAATTATCTTTAAAACCGGCGTTGCATAATGCCCCGAGCAGGGGCAGCGTGATATTGGATTCGGCAATATCCTTATAATAGGGTTTCCCGGAATTCAACGCCGGCTGATAATCCATCATATCGTCCCGGATCTGGAAAGCCATACCCATGTGGTAGGCCGCTTTTTCGAAAATGGGACGCAAGGCAGCAGCAACCTCCTGATCCGTTACGGACAGGGCCCCTGACACCATGGAAGCGCTGAATAGCGATGCGGTCTTGTTTTTACATATCATATAATAATCCCTGAAGGAAATATCCAGTGTGCGTGATTTTTCCAGTTGAAGCATTTCCCCCTCGCTTAAGTCCCGGATGACCGCGGCGTACAGGGGAACCAGGTGCTTCCCCTCGTACTGCAGCAGGGTTTGGAAAGCGCGGGCGAACCAATAATCTCCTATGAGAATGGACGCCCTGGGTCCGTATTGCTTATGCACGCTGGGAGTCCCCCTGCGTGTGTCGGCGTTGTCTGCCACATCGTCGTGAAGGAGCGATGCGGTATGGATCATTTCGGCAACGGCGGCTACCGCATGGCTCAGGGGGCCCGGGGTGCCGCATATCCTGGCGCTGCACAAGGCCAGCGCCGGCCTAAGTTGCTTGCCGGGCTTGTTCAGCAGGTAGCTGTCTATACTGGAAAGCAGAGAATAGGGTGAATCAAGGGCATCTTTCAGGATATTTTCAAAGGCTTTCCAGTCGGAGCCCAAAGACTGCCTGATCCAGCCAAGATCATACATTCCTTTCAGAAGAGGAAAGCAACTGAAAGTTCAAATCCCCTCATGTTGGAATCTTCCAGTTTCCAGTCATTGGAATCAATGTGAAGTGATCCTCCCGGGGCCAACTGACCGAAGCTCCAATTGTATTTGCCCGATATCTGGAATTTCCAGATCTCAATGCCGGCTCCAAGGCTCAGCCCGTAGTCCAGACGGTTCAGGTCTTCCCAGTCCACCTGGCTCAGCAGGTCTCCCTTGGCAATGGCATACCTTATATAAGGAGCTGCAAAGATATAAGGTCTCATGAAAAGGATGTTGATACCCCATTGGATATTCAGGGGAACGTCAATATAGTCTATTCTGAATCCGTCATAGGAGCTTTGACCCACTTCTCCCAACAGGCCTGTCCGCACACGGCTGTAAAGGATTTCCGGCTGGAAAGAAAGCCCGATGACGGGAATTTTGAATTGTCCGCCTATCCCTGCGTGGAAACCGGTCTGAGAATTCCAGGACTGTTTCAGATTGTCTATCTGGATATCCTGTAGTTTGTTGAAATTGAGCCCTGCTTTAACAACGAAACTACCCTGTGCCAGGGCAGCAGAACTTACGCTAAGCATTAGGGCGATCGTAATCAGGAGTTTTTTCATACTATACAGTGATTAAGGATTTTAATTTTTCTTCTATGGTCTGTTTGTTTGTCGCTCCCACAATTTTGTGCACCAGTTCTCCTTTTTTGAAGAACAGCAGGGTGGGTATGCTGCGGATCATGTACCGTGCCGTGACTTCCGTTGCCGTGTCCACGTCGCATTTGCATATCAGGGCTGTGCCTTCCGTTTCATTGGATATTTCTTCTACAACGGGGGCGATCTGACGGCAGGGACCGCACCAGACTGCCCAAAAATCAACCAGAACGGGGATTGTGGAGTTCAAAACTATCGCATTGAAATTGTCATCTGTTACTGTCTGAATCATAGTATTATGTTGATTAATTCTGAAATATTTACTGTAAAATTAAGAAAAATCATTTGGTTGACACAACAGCAAGGCCTCCTTCCGATGTCTCTTTGTATAAAGATGGCAGATCATGGCCGGTGCGTTTCATCACCTCTATGACCGTATCAAAATGTATGCGGTGGGTCCCGTCGGAAAGCAATGCGTACATATTGGCGTCAATGGCCCTGGTGGCAGCAAAGGCGTTTCTTTCTATGCAGGGGATCTGCACCAGGCCGCACACCGGATCACAGGTCAGTCCCAGGAAATGTTCCATCCCCATGCTGGCTGCATACTCGGCCTGGGCTATGCTGCCTCCGAAGAGCTGCACGGCAGCTGCTGCCGACATGGAACAGGCAGATCCTATTTCCCCCTGGCACCCTACCTCGGCCCCCGAAATGGATGCATTGGATTTTATAAGTGTCCCAATGAGACCGGCGGTGGCAAGGGCACGCAATATTCTTTTATCTGAAAAATTGTAGCAGGTCTTGTTAAGATACATCACAGAGGGGATGACCCCGCAGCTGCCGCAGGTGGGGGCAGTGACCACAACACTTCCGGCTGCGTTTTCCTCGGCCACGGCAAGGGCATAGGAAAAAGCCAGTGCCCTGCGTTGCATGGAGCCTGTGTATCCCTGCGCCTTGATATGATAGGATGCCGCACGGCGGCCAAGGTGGAGCGGCCCCGGAAGCACCCCTTCATTCTCAAGCCCCCGGTAAATGGCCTCTTGCATGGTTTGCCACACGTGTTCCAGGTAATCCCAGATGTCTTCTTCCTCGTACATGGCCACATATTCCCAGAAGTGGAGACCCTTTTCCTGGCAATAATCCAGGATATGGGCCATCTTGTTCAACGGATATATGACCTGACGTGACGTTCTTGTTCCGGTATCGGACAGGTCACCGCCGCCTATGCTGAAGGTGAGCCATGTGTCCAGTACCACGCCCCTGTTGTTCAGTGCCCTGAATTCAATCCCGTTGGGATGCTGTTTCAGGACAGTGGTATAGTCCCAGGCTATTTCTACCGGTTTTGGATGGAAAGCATTTTCAAGCGCCTTGTCGGTAAAGTGGCCTTTGCCGGTAGCTGCAAGGCTGCCGTAAAGGGTAACGGAAAAGCCAGCTGCATGTGGGTTCCGGGCCGCAAAATCCAGGGCTGCGGTACGCGGGGCCATGGTGTGGGAACTGGAAGGTCCGTTACCAATCTTGAATATTTTTTTAATGCTTTCCATTGTTACAAAGATAGCACTATCTGCATTTCTTGTCCTTTTTTTAATAATTTTAGTACCTTGCGGTACAAGGTATCAATTTTTTTATATATCTTTGCGGCGTAATAATCTGATAACACCCTAATATTTGGTTAAAATTATGAAAAAAGTCATGAATGTTGGAATTGGCGGAAGCAGCTTTGTCATTGAGGAAGATGCCCATCAAAGACTGGACCTCTACCTGGAACGCTTCCGCAGCGAAATGGACAGCACTGAAGCCGGTGAAGTCATGGAAGATGTTGAAGCCCGGATTGCGGAACTTTTCTACGAATATACAAAGGGTAAAGGTGAGGTGGTCACTCTTGAGGTCGTGGAACGTGTGATCCGGCAACTGGGCTACTCAAATGATTCCAGGGACGAGGCAGAATCGGGGGAAACAACGCGCAAATCAAAAAGGCGCAACGGCTACACGGGTTACGAACGCTACGACGGTCTGGGTGAAAAGCCCCGCAAACGCCTGTACAGGGACCCCGATGATTCCATGGTCGGAGGTGTCTGCAGTGGCCTGGCGGCCTACTTCAATTGTGATCCGGTACTGATACGTGTCCTTGCTGTTGCCACCTTCTTCATGGGCAGCGCAGGATTCTGGATCTACATTATTTTATGGATTGCGGTTCCCATGGCACGCACTGCTGCTGAAAAGCTTGAAATGAGAGGACTTCCCGTTACGGCAGAAAACCTGCGCCGGTATGGCGGAAGCCGTAGGAATTAGTAATTGTCATTAATGATTGCCGTTATGAACGAAAATAACATTGAAAACATAAAGTCGCAGATGCGCAGGGGTGTGCTGGAATATTGCATCCTGAGCGTGCTGGACAAGAATGATGCTTATGCATCTGAACTGATAGACCAGTTGAAAGATGCGCGGATCATTGTGGTGGAAGGGACACTGTATCCCCTGCTGACCCGTCAGAAAAACCAGGGATTGTTGACTTACCGCTGGGAAGAATCCACCCAGGGCCCTCCCAGGAAATACTATTCGCTTACCAGCAAGGGAAGGGACTTGTTGCTGGAAATGGACAAAGCATGGAAAGAAATTGTGGAAACACTTGATATCCTGAGAAAATGAAAAAAGTAATCAAAGTAAGCATTAATAAAATGCCGTTTACCCTGGCAGAGGATGCCTATGGTGTGCTGAAAGTTTACCTGGACCACCTGCGCCGATATTATTCCGGCAGGGAAGGCGGATCGGAAATTGTGGATGGCATTGAGGAACGCATAGCCGAATTACTGGCAGAACGCACCGGCATGGACGGCCGGGTGGTATCTAAGGAAGATATTGACAATATCCTGGAGGTCATGGGTCCTGTAGAGGTCATTGAAGAAGAGGAGATAGACACGGGAGCGGGAGCAGGTTCTTACAGAAACGATACAAGGCCGACTAAAAAACTGTACCGGGATGTGGATCATAAGATCCTGGGTGGTGTCTGCTCGGGACTTGCCGCCTATTTCAATATAGATGTCATCATTGTCCGGGTGCTGTATGCCGTTTTGCTGTTCATTCCCTCCATCGTCCACTGGGCAGTCACGTTCAAGAGCTGGGGTGGTTTCATTTTTAATTTTCCCTGGATCTTTGTGGTTATTTATGTGGTCATGTGGGCAATCATCCCGGCTGCATATACGGTGGAAGAGAAATATGCCATGCGCGGAGAACCGCTCTCTGCAAGGGGGGTGCAGCGTAACCGGCCCAGACCCTCGGGAGCCCCGCGTTATTCATACGAACCGAGGCACGCTTCTGCAGAGAGAAACAGGGTCCTGGGTACCCTGGGCCGTATTATGGCCATCCTGGTGGGTTTGTTTTTCCTGGTCACCAGTTCTGCTGTGCTGATTGGCCTGGTTGTAGCTTTTTCGGCAACGGGCTTTGCTTTGAGCTTCTTCCCTACGGCACTGCTGGATTTGCTGGCATTCCCCGAGAACATGCTTTGGTTCAAGATATGCCTCATGGTGGCTCTGATTGTTCCCGTGCTGGGTTTCATCCACCTGGGGTCTGTCCTTGTCTTCAACATAAAGGGTCACCGGTGGATCGGGTCCACGTTGTTTTTCATCTGGCTGGCCTCGGTAATAGGACTCATCATCACAGGGGCTCATGGTGCCTCGAACTTCCGCTTCAATGCACGTTTTGATGAGGACGTGCCACTGGAACACACTTCAGACACCCTCTATATTGACCTGGAATCGAGGGAAGATTTCATGTTTGACCGGTATTGGCTCAGGGCCGACAACTCCTGTTACAAGCTCGGGTGGATCGAAGGGGATAGTGATGACCTGGATGTGGTGGCTTTCCCGTCCATTACCGTTGTCAGGCAGTCTGAAATTGATATGTCCCAGGTTCGCATAAAATCCGAGTCTTTTGGTTGGTCTCATGCGGTTGCCGAAGAGGAGGCGGAAGATCTGAAGCCCGTCATTACCCTGGAAGGCAATGTCCTGTCTGTTAATGCTTTCCAAATAAATGAAGAAAATCCGTGGAAAGGCAACACCAGCTCATTGAAACTCTATGTGCCTTCGAACCAGGTGATAATAGTACGCAAACCCATATATCATGAGTTTGGCGTGTCGCGGTCAAGGAAAGTAAATATTATCCGGTCCGAGTGACCGGTTTTTCATTTATTCTGTGGGGAGTAAAGGTGTTTCCTTAGTCCCCGTGGGGAACTGGGGCATTCCGGCAGGTTGCTGTGTCTGCTCCAGTCTCTGTTCCAGGTCGGAAGCCTTTTTGTTCTTTCCGGTGGAAATAAAGGTGGTTCCGAGAAGGCATAGTACCACAACGATTATGGATAGTGTCCAGGTGGCTTTTTCCAGAAAGTCGGCTGTCTGACGTACGCCAAAAGTTGTATTACCAGTGGCAAAATTGGCTGCCAACCCGCCTCCTTTTGAATTCTGAACCAATACGACCAAAGTCAGCAGAATACTTGCTATGACTATGAGAATGGCGGTTGCTGTATACATGTTCTAATTATTTGTTTTTTGCTTTATTTCTTGAACAAGGGACGCAAAGTAAACGCTTTTTTCCGGATATAGCAAAATTAGTTTCCCGTAGCAGGCAATGGCCAGCTTGTGGTAACCCTGTTCTGCATAGATCCTTGCAAGTGTTTCGGTTATAAAATCATCTCCTGACAATACGGGTGAGGCATCCTGTTCCTGTGTGTCAACATGTTCCCCGGCCCGGCTAAGCATTTCGGTAAACCTGGGCTGTTCGCTGATAAACCGGTCAATAGGCTCAGTAACATCCAGTTCCAAGCCCGCCATGTCGGTTTTCCCGAAATAGTCTGCTCCCGGATAAAAGGTGCGGTCTCGGGGTGGTTCAAGGATAAATTCGGTGGTTTTTCCTTCCCTGCGTTTTTGTGTTGCCGGTTTCGGGGAGGGCTCCTCCTTTTCAATTTCCTGTGTCAGGTCCAGTGTGAAGAAATCGATCTCAGCCTGTTGCTCTTCCATCTGCAGGCTCTCCTGCCGGATAAAGTAAAGTTTGCTGCGGGAATAAACGTAGGCGGCTGTTTTTTCAGATTCGGAGAGGCTGGCCTCCCCACCCAGGCCGCAAAGCGATTTGAACAGTAATAGGCGTCCCAGGGAAAACCAGGGATACCGCCGCACCAGATCCTGCAGGATGGCTCCCTGCTGGACCAGTTCCTGGGGTTCCGCGTTGAGGTATTTTCCGTATAATGTCCCGGCGTTCATTGGTGTGTTTGTTCTTACCAGTTGGCAACTGTTGCGTTAAAAATTTCTTCCACGATCTTTTCCACTATAGTGTCTACCAGGCCGCCTTCTGCGGCATCAAAAGAAATGGAAGAGTCATAGTCTTCATAGGATGAAAAATTCCTGTCAAAATTCTCGGAAGGGTCCAGCTTGTTTACAAACACGATCCTGACCGTGACCGTCAGGCGTGTCATGGAAGCGACTTCATCTGTGGTCACCGCCATGGGCGCGATGGCATATCCCGTGATCTCGCCGGACACCGCATAATCCCCGTCGTCCTGTATCACGGAAAGCCGGGTCAGCTTGGTGTATTTGTCCATGAGCGCCTCGGTCAGGGAGTTGCTCAGGGAGGGATTTATGCGTTCTGCCCTGTTCTCTATATAGGCAACGCTGATGGTCTCTGCCTGGGGATGAATGGAAGTGCCCGAAAAGGAGTACCACCAGCACCGGGTGAGCAGTAAAGGTAAAAGGAGTGCAAGGATTCTCAAGGATATGCGTCCTGTCTTTTTCATGAATCTATTCCGTATTCTTTGATTTTCCGGTACAGGGTCCGCTCTGCAATGCCCAGTTCTTTGGCTGTAGATTTGCGATGGCCTTTATTTTTTTGCAAGACTTTCATTATCAGTTCCTTTTCAAGTTTATTGAGCGAAAGGTCCCTGCTTTCCTCAACGGTTTCCAGGGGAAGGAGTTCTTCCTCTGTTATTTCTTCCGCAGCACCGAGATCCTCTGCCGGATGGGGCAGCATGCTCCCTTTCACATGCATGCCTGTCCCTGTGACATGCAAAGACGTTGTTCCGGCTCGTGGCGGGGTACTTCCCTGCGCATGTCCCAGCGCTCCCGTTGCCAGGGATGCCTGTTCAGCCAGGTTTTGGATTTGCTGTTTCATATCATCCATTTCCGACCGCAGCTGGAAAAGGATTTTGTACAGGATGTCCCTTTCAGAAATGAAATCATTGCCTTCTTTTTTCTCGGAATCAAATACTACCGGCAGGTGAAGCGGGCTGTCTGCGGGAAGGTACCGGGCAAGGGCCTGGGCGGTGACCAGCCGTGTTTGTTCCAGGACGCTGAGTTGTTCTGCCACATTCTTTAGCTGGCGTATGTTTCCGGGCCAGCGGTATTGCTCCAGCATATTTTGAGCATCTTCTGCCAGCCGGATGACGGGCATCTTGTATTTTTCGGCAAAGTCGGCTGCGAATTTTCGGAACAGCAGGTGGATGTCCTGAGGCCTTTCCCGAAGTGGGGGCAACAGTATTGGAACCGTATTCAGCCTGTAATACAGGTCTTCCCGGAATTTTCCCACCTTGATGGCGTGGGCAAGGTTCACATTGGTGGCGGCAATCACCCGCACGTCTGTTTTCTGGACTATGGAAGATCCCACCCGAATGAATTCTCCTGTCTCCAGGGCGCGGAGGAGACGCACCTGCGTGGAAAGGGGCAGTTCGGCCACTTCGTCCAGGAACAGCGTTCCCCCGTCGGCGACCTCGAAGTATCCCTTCCGGTCTTCATGGGCCCCGGTGAACGATCCTTTCAGGTGCCCGAACAATTCAGAGTCTATAGTCCCTTCGGGAATCGCGCCACAGTTGACGGCAAAATAATGGCCGTGTTTGCGGGCGCTTCCGGCGTGTATGATCTGGGGAATAAATTCCTTGCCCACACCCGTTTCACCGGTTACCAAAACCGAAAGGTCGGTGGAGGCCACCTGTGCCGCCACATCAAGGGCACGGTCCAGCAAAGGGCTTGTCCCTATTATTTGAAATCGCTGTTTTATAGCTGTAACATCCATCTTTGCAAAGATATAAATTTTGTACTATATTTGTAAGCTAAACCAACAGTGTTAAATCATTAGATTAACGTTAAAATACCAAATAATAAACTACTCGTTATGAAAAAAACTTTATTGCGCTATCTGGGCATTGCCGCTCTTGGCATAATGCTTATGGCTTGTAACAATCCAAAGGACATGGTTAAATACGCCGATGACGTTGAAAAATCATGTGATCCGGAAATTCTTGAAGTAGTCGCAGATAAGATTGATGTGACTTATACCTTAAAATTTCCCGACGGGTACTTTCATCCCAAAGCAATGCTGGAAGTCACTCCCGTATTGGTATACGAAGGCGGCGAGGTAGCTGCTCCTGCGCTTAAGCTCCAGGGAGAGAAAGTGCTGGATAACTACAATGTCATTCCTGTAGCCGGGGAAGAAATCCAACACAAGCTCCAGTTCGATTATGTTGACGGGATGGCAAAATCCCACCTGGAATTGCGTGGTGCAGTCCTGTATAAGGACGATGTCTGGAATCTTCCCGTTGCCTATAAGATTGCTGACGGAGCCAACATCACTTACAAATGGGTGGAACTCAACGGAGAACCTGTCCTGATGCCCGACGATTACCAGAAGATCATAAAAGAAGCAGAAGAAGTTAATATCATGTATGCCAAGAACTCCGCCCAGGTCCGGGCCCGCGAGCTTACCAAGGGTGAGATCAAGGCATTCCAGGATTTCCTGAAAAACCTTCCTGCCGATCAAAGAAGGGTTGTCACCGGAACAGACATTGTTGCCTATGCTTCCCCCGAAGGCCCGATAGATTTCAACGAAAAACTTTCCGAGAATCGTATGAAAAGTGCCGAAAAGGCATTCCAGACACTGACCCGCAAAATTGAGACTGAAGGTCCGCTCAACCTGTTGACCAAAGGCGAAGACTGGGCAGGTTTCCAGGAATTGGTAAGCAAAAGCAACATGCCTGACAAGGAACTCATCCTGCGCGTTCTGTCCATGTACTCCGACCCTATGGTCCGCGAGCGTGAGATCCGCAATATGTCTGCTGTTTTCAAAACACTCGAAGAAAAGATATTGCCCGAACTGCGTCGCGCACGCCTGATTGCCAATATTGAGTTCACCAACTATTCCGATGAGGAACTGAAAGAGCTCGCATCCACCAACATGGATGCCCTGAATGAAGAAGCCCTTTTGTATGCCGCCTCTCTGGTCCAGGACAACGACACCAAGATCGCCCTGTACAAGAAGGCTGCAGAGAAATACGGCTCTTCAAGGGGTCAAAACAATTTGGCCGTAGCTTACCTCAACGGCAACAAAGTCAATGAAGCCGCCTCGGCCCTGGCCAAATGCGATGTTTCCAATCCTGTGGTAGCCAACAACCTGGGTGTTATTGAAATGCGCAAAGGCAACTACGGAAAAGCTTATGAGTTCTTTGCAAAATCCGGATGCCCCGCTGCAAAAGTCAACCAGGGCGCCCTGGATATCCTCAATGGCAAATACAAAGATGCCCTTGCCAAACTGGACGGCCAAAAACACATGAACGCCGCCCTGGCACAATTGCTCAACGGCAACCTGGATAAAGCCGAGGATGCCCTGTCCGAATGCACCTGCATGAAAACCACCTATGTAAAAGCCGTTATCGCTGCCCGCAGGGGACAGACCTCGAAGGTCAACGAGCTGATGGAGAAGATCAACAAAGTTCCCGCTCTGGCCGCCAAAGCTGCAAAAGACATTGAATTTGCAAAATATCGTTAAACGACCCACTTAACCTCACACCTTACAGAGAAGAGGCTGACCGGTTGGTCAGTCTCTTTTTTCAGGGTGGCAAACCCGGAGTGCCGCGCAAGAGGGATTTGGCGTTTTGCATGCCGCTGATATTCTGATATTTATATTTCAACAAATTGGCATTGCGCGGTAAACCGGGTTTGCCCTGCGCAAGCTAATCCAGTTTCAAGACGGCCATGAAAGCTGATTGAGGGACCTCCACATTGCCTATCTGGCGCATGCGGCGTTTCCCTTTCTTTTGTTTTTCGAGGAGTTTGCGCTTGCGGGTGATGTCACCCCCGTAACACTTGGCGGTTACGTCCTTGCGTACCGCCTTGACGGTTTCGCGGGCAATGATCTTTGCCCCGATGGCTGCCTGTATGGCTATGTCGAATTGCTGGCGCGGGATGAGCTCTTTCAGTTTTTCACACATTTTCCTCCCGAAATCGTAGGAGTGGCCACGGTAGATAAGGCTGGACAGGGCGTCAACCGGTTCGCCGTTCAACAGAATGTCCAGTTTTACCAGGTCGGCACGCTCATGTCCTATAATGTGGTAATCAAAAGAGGCATAGCCACGGGAAATGCTCTTGAGCTTGTCATAAAAATCAAATACTATCTCTGAAAGCGGCATCCTGAATGTAAGCTCCACCCGGTCTGCCGTCAAGAAATGCTGGTTGGCCAGGACACCTCGTTTATCAAGGCAGAGTTTCATGATGGCCCCGAAGTATTCTGACTTGGAGATCACCTGTGCCTTGATGTAGGGTTCTTCAATGTGGTCTATGATGGTAAGGGCCGGCAGACCTGAAGGGTTGTGCACATCGGCAACGTTCCCCTGGGTGGTGTAAACCTTGTAGGATACGTTGGGCACGGTGGTGATCACGTCGCAGTCAAATTCGCGGAACAGCCTTTCCTGAACAATCTCCATGTGCAACAGTCCCAGGAACCCGCACCGAAACCCAAATCCCAGGGCCAGTGACGATTCCGGTTCAAAGGTAAGCGAGGCATCGTTGAGTTGCAGCTTTTCAAGGGCTGTTCTCAGGTCTTCATATCCGTCCGTATCCACTGGGTACAGCCCGGCAAAGACCATGGGCTTGACTTCTTCAAAGCCGGCAATGGCCTTTTGGCAGGGACGGGCCACATGGGTGATGGTATCCCCCACTTTCACTTCCGAAACAGTCTTGATACCCGAGATGATATACCCCACATCTCCGGTGCTGATCTCCTTGCGTGGGATCATCTTCATTTTCAGAATCCCCACTTCGTCGGCCTCGTAGACTTTTCCCGTATTGAAAAACTTCACCTTGTCTCCCTGCCCTATAGTCCCGTTCATGACCCTGAAATAGGCAATGATGCCGCGAAAGGAATTGAAGACGGAATCAAAGATGAGCGCCTGCAGGGGAGCCTCCGGATCGCCTTTGGGCGAAGGGATGCGCTCTACAATGGCATCCAGCACCTGCTGGACACCTTCCCCTGTACGGGCGCTAATGTGCAGGATTTCACCGGGCTTACATCCCAGCAGGTCAATTATCTGATCCTGTACCACATCAATCATGGCAGATTCCATGTCAATTTTGTTCAGGATGGGGATGATCTCCAGGCTGTGTGATATGGCCAGGTACAGATTGGATATGGTCTGGGCCTGTACCCCCTGGGTGGCATCCACCACCAGAAGGGCTCCTTCGCACGAGGCTATGGCCCGCGAAACCTCATATGAAAAATCAACGTGCCCCGGGGTGTCCAGCAGGTTGAGCACGTATTGCTCTCCGTTGTGCTGGTAATCCAGCTGTATGGCATGAGACTTTATAGTAATTCCTTTTTCCCTTTCCAGGTCCATACTGTCCAATACCTGTGCTTCCATATCGCGTTGCTCCACGGTATGGGTGAGCTCAAGAAGACGGTCAGCCAAAGTGCTTTTTCCGTGATCTATATGGGCAATAATGCAGAAATTCCTGATGTTTTTCATAAGTGGGGCAAAGGTAAATATAATTTTTATCTTTGTAGGATAATCAAATGAAGGACAACATGAACAAGAAAATTCCTTACCCTGTTTCAGATATCATAGCACAGATCCGCCGGGATATAATCCGGATGGTAACGGCAGCAAAAAGCGGTCACCCGGGAGGCTCTCTGAGCAGCGCGGATTTCATGACGGTGCTTTTTGCCGAATTCCTGGAACAGGATCCTCAACAGTGGAAACGCAACGGAAAGGACATGGATATGTTCTTTCTTTCCATTGGTCATGTTTCTCCCTTATTTTACAGCCTGCTGGCCCGGATGGGTTATTTTCCCGTCCAGGAACTGGCTTCTTTCCGCAAATTCGGATCCCGCCTGCAGGGTCATCCCTGCGTGGAGTACGGGTTGCCCGGTGTCCATGTAGCCAGCGGATCGCTGGGACAGGGTCTCTCGGCAGCGAGCGGCGCAGCACTGAGCAAACGACTGGCGGGCGATGACCACAAAGTTTACGTACTTATGGGCGACGGTGAAAGCGAAGAGGGGCAGGTGTGGGAAGCAGCCTTGTTCGCTGCCCATCACAATGCCGGGAACCTGACAGCCATTACAGACTGGAACCGGCAGCAGATTGACGGACCGGTCAACGTGATTGCTGGATTAGGTGACCTGGTCGCCAAATGGGAGGCTTTCGGGTGGATGGTGCTGGAATGTGACGGCCATAACCTCAATGCCATAAGGGATGCGTTCAGGGAGTCGCTCAAACCACGCAGCAAACCCATGATGATCCTTATGCATACCAATATGGGGCAAGGCGTGGATTTCATGACAGGGTCCCATGCCTGGCACGGAAAAGCGCCTTCTGCAGAACAGGAAGCCCTTGCCCTGTCACAATTGCCTGAAACACTGGGAGATTATTAACAGATTACAACTATGACAAATACAGGAAATAAAGATACCCGTTCCGGTTTTGGTGCCGGACTGTATGAATTGGGGAGCAGGAACCCTTCAGTTGTGGCTTTGTGCGCCGACCTGACCGGTTCGCTCAAAATGGAGGCGTTTGCCGAAGCCTTCCCGCAGCGTTTTTTTCAATGCGGCATAGCCGAGGCCAATATGATGGGGGTGGCCGCCGGCATGGCGGTGACCGGGCTGATCCCCTTTGTGGGAACTTTTGCCGAATTTGCCACGGGACGTGTTTACGACCAGCTGCGTCAGTCCGTCTGTTATTCGCAGACAAATGTTAAAATTGCCGCTTCACACGCCGGAGTGACCCTGGGAGAAGACGGTGCAACCCACCAGACCATGGAAGACCTTGCCCTGGCCAGGGCCCTTCCGCACATGACCGTGATCAATCCATGTGATTACAACCAGACCCGGCTTGCCACAATAGCGGCCGCCAGCTGGGAAGGACCGGTTTACCTGCGGTTTGGAAGACCCTCTGTTCCCAACTTCAGCCCCGCTGACGGACCCTTCGAGATAGGAAAAGCCTGGATAATCCAGCCTGGCGAAGACGTGACCATCCTTGCTACCGGACACCTGGTCTGGGAAGCCCTGGAAGCTGTCAGGGTGCTTGCCCGAAAGGGGATCCGTGCCGAGCTGATAAATATTCACACCCTCAAACCCCTGGATGAACAAGCCATCCTGGCCTCGGCCCGTAAAACCGGCGCGGTGGTGACCGCAGAAGAACACCTTCTGGCCGGAGGACTGGGAGAGCTGGTCTCGGGCCTGCTGGCCCGTCACTATCCCGTTCCCATGCGCATGGTAGCCATGGATGACGGTTTTGGACAAAGCGGCACACCCCGTGAACTGATGGACCATTACGGGCTGAACACTGCCGGTATCATCGAAAAAGTTTGTGAACTCAGATAAGGAATTAAAAGTCTTATGCGAAAGCGGTCAGTACGAGAACGCCTTCGCCCTGATTGTGCAGGAGTACACTCAACGCCTGTATTGGCATATCCGGAAGATGGTGCTCCTGCATGACGATGCCGACGATGTCCTGCAAAACACCCTGCTCAAGGCCTGGACAGGATTGCCCACATTCCGGTGGGAATCTCAACTCTTTACCTGGCTTTACCGGATTGCCACCAACGAGGTCCTGACTTTCCTGAGAAAGAGCAAATCCGCAAATCAAATGCCCCTGGAAGAACGGCTGGATGCAGACCCGGAATATTTCAACGGCGACCAGTTGCAGAAAGCCCTCCAGCAAGCCATCCTGAGGCTGCCTCCAAAACAGCGTCTTGTTTTCAACATGCGCTATTTTGACGAGATCCGCTACCAGGACATGTCGCGCATCCTGGGCACATCCGAGGGAGCCCTGAAAGCCTCCTACCATCTTGCTGCAGCCAAAGTAGAGGAAATCCTCAAAGAATTGCTGCTTTAAACTTTTGTACCCGCACGCCATCTAACAGTTGAAACATGAACGAAAAAACGTTACATAACCCACACCTGAAAGAGAATCCCTTCCGGGTTCCCGAGGGCTACTTTGAACAGGTACAAGCCCGCTGGGCCCAAAAGACTGTTGATGAACAGTCCGGCCGGTCGCCGGAGGTTTTCCCTGAAAAACACGATGAGGGCAGGTTCAGGCGCATCATCCGGCTGCTAAAGCCCCAGATGCAACTTGCCGCAGGTTTTGTGTTGCTTTTTGGGATCGGGTCCCTTATGATGTACATAACCAGCCGGAACCAAAAAACAGAAGCACAGACGGCGGAATTCTCCCTCATGAGCGAATTATCTTACTGGGGGGTGGACCACCGGGTGGTTTCCGATCTTATCCTGGAAGATTTTCCCGATGAAGACAACGCCTATGTCCTGACAGAAATGGATGTAGAGGAGCTTATTGATTATTTGAATTATCCGTCCCTAGACCTGGATGAATATGACAACTACACGAACAATGAATAAAACAAACGCTATGAAACGTTCAATCATAATATTCTTTCTTTGCTTTGTAACCCTTCCGGCCTTTTCCCAGGAAGTCCGTGTGCACAAAAGTGAACAGGAACGCAAGGCTGAACGTGAAGCCGTCCAGTCTCAAAAAATCGCATTTATTACCCAGGAAGTGGGACTGACCCCCGCAGAAGCCGAAAAATTCTGGCCCCTGTACAACGAGATGGAGCGCAAGGTGAGGGAGGTGGTACACAAACGTAACAATGCCAAGGCTGAAATGTACAAACTGTTTGCCTCTGATGAACGGGAGAAGAAGGGAAGCGGTGTCGAACCGGCAGGCTATTCACAGGGCAGGACTGCAGCCGGCGATCAGCGGGATGCGGCAGAGATCGCGATGGTGGATAACAAGCCTAAAGGACCCGCGGCCCCCGTTGAGGATCTGCTGGCCTCCTATATGAATTCGTTCCAGGAAGAGAATACCGTAAGGATGGAATACCACCAGAAATTCCTGCACATTATGCCGGCTGCTCAGGTTGCCCGTTTTTACCTGGCAGAAGAACGTTTCAGCAACAAGATGTTACGTCAGTATATAGAAAACAAGGTGCAGGAAAAGTCCAGATAGTTACTGCGCCCACAAATAGAAATCCTTTACCAGAGACACATACTGCGGGCTGTATTCCGGCCCGCTTTCTTCATACATGGCCATCGTGTCCCTGACAGCGGGAACGGGAGTGTGGCCCATTTCGGCAAGAACCCTTATGGCAGGCTTGCTCATCCTGGTATAAACGGTGGTGACCCGCTGAGGATAAAGGGGCCTGGCAGCAGCCAATGCTATGGAAAAGAAATCCCCTGCAGCCGTGGCAGGGAGGACCAGGGCAAAAAGACCGGATGGTGCCAGAAGGTCCGCCACACCTTCCGACAGTTCCCGGTGTGACAGGCTTGACGGGGAAGCGTGCCGGGCAATGGTGCGGCGCAGATCGGGACTTGCCAGGGACTTTCTGAAGTAAGGAGGATTGCAGATGACAAGATCATACCGGCCGGTAAAGACTGTTTTACGGAAATCACCCTGTCTGACGCTTATCCTGCCTGCCCATGGAGAAGACAGGGCGTTGGCAGCAGCCTCCTCCGCAGAAGACTTGTCGATTTCCAGGGCATCTATCATGGTGCCGGAAAATCGTTGCGCCATCATCAGGGCCAGGATACCGCACCCGGTACCTATGTCCAGTATCCTGCCCGGTGCCTGTGAAGCACCTGCAGCCCAGGCTCCCAGTATCACACTGTCCGTGTTGACCTGCATGGCGGAACGGCCATGGGACAAAGTAAATTGTTTGAAACGGAAAGGTTCCACGCTATTGGAGAAATAGCCCGTCGCGCATGTTCAGGGTCCTGTCACTCCTGGTGGCCAGTGACTGATCGTGCGTGACCATGATGATGGTTTGACCGAAGGTGTCCCGCAAGCGGAAAAACAAGCGGTGAAGTTCTTCCTTGTTATGGGTGTCCAGGTTCCCTGAAGGTTCGTCAGCCAGCAGGATTCCCGGGCTGTTGATAAGGGCTCTTGCCACGGCAACGCGTTGTTGTTCTCCCCCGCTCAGTTCTGCCGGTTTGTGTTCCATGCGGTGGGCCAGACCCAGAAAATCCAGGAGTTCCTTTGCCCTGGCCTGGACTTTTTCTGCTGCATCACCGGCTATGAAACCGGGAATGCACACGTTTTCCAGGGCTGTGAATTCGGGGAGCAGATGGTGGAACTGGAAAACAAAGCCTATATGCCGGTTGCGGAAATCGGCAAGCTTATCCTTTTTCAATTCACACACAGGGGTCCCGTCAATCCATACCTGGCCGGAATCGGGTGGGGAAAGTGTTCCCAGGATTTGCAGCAACGTGGTCTTCCCCGCCCCGCTGGGGCCGGTGATACAAACCATTTCGGCAGGTGCAACTTCAAGGGATATCCCCTTCAGAACCTGCACATTGCCGAATGATTTGGTTATGTAATCCGCTTTGACCATGTGTTGCGGAAACAGGATTATTCGTCTTTTTCCTCTTCTTCGTATTCTTTCAGGAGCCTCTCCTGGACATCGGAAGGAACCTGCGTGTACTCAAGGAATGTCATGGTAAAGCTTGCTCGGCCCGAGGTAAGGGAGCTGAGCGTTGTGGAGTATTTGTTCAGCTCGGCCAGGGGCACCCTTGCCTTGAGTATCTGGAATCCCTTTTCGCTGCTCATTCCCTCTATAAGGGCACGGCGGTTCTGCAGGTCGCTCATCACATCTCCCATGCAGTCCGAGGGGACCATCACTTCTACCATGTAAATGGGTTCCATGATTTTGGGCGATGCCTTTTTGAAAGCATCCTTGAAGGCATTCCGCCCCGCGAGTTTGAAAGATATTTCGTTGGAATCCACCGGGTGCATCTTTCCGTCGTACACATAACACTTGATGTCGCGGGCATAAGACCCGGTCAGGGGTCCTTCTTCCATTTTCTCCATGATCCCCTTGAGGATGGCCGGCATGAAACGTCCGTCAATGGAACCGCCTACGATACAGTTATTGTAGATGAGCTTTCCGCCCCAGTCCATGGTGTATTCATCATGATTCCTTATGCTCAGGACCATGTCCTTCCCGTCAACCTTAAAGCGTGTATTATCAGGTGCTCCTTCAATATAGGGCTCAATGAGAAGGTGCACTTCGCCAAACTGGCCTGCCCCACCCGATTGTTTTTTATGACGGTAGCTCGAGGCGGCCATTTTTGTAATGGTCTCGCGGTACGGGATTTTTGGGGCGATCAGGTCAACCTCCATCTTGTAGGTGTTGTTGATGTGCCACTTGAGTGTATTGATGTGGTGCTCACCCTGTCCGCTGACAATGATCTGCCTCAGTTCCTTGGAGTATTCCACTACAATGGTGGGATCTTCTGCTGAAGCCTTGTTTAGGATCTCGCCCAGTTTTTCGTCATCCTTTTCTGATTTTGCCTTGATGGCGGTACGGAATTTTGCGGGTGGGAAAGCGATGGGTTCAAATTCCCAGCTTTTGCCGTTCCCGTTGAGTGTGTGGTTTGATTTGGCGTTTTTTAGCTTGACGGTGCAGCCCATGTCTCCAGCCAGAAGTTCTGTGACTTTTTCGCGTTTCTTTCCGGCTGCTATAAAGAGACCCGAGATCCTTTCCTTGCTGCCGTTGTTTGCGTTGACCAGGTCAATGGATTCTGTGATCTTGCCCGACATCACACGGAAGTAGGCAATATCCCCCAGGTGCTGTTCCTGGCTTGTCTTGTAGATATAGAGAGAGGGGGCGCCATTCACGTCGCAGGGCACCTCTTCACCGGAAACAGTCTTGCTCTTTGTCAGTCCCGGATGGGGGGCGATCTGTGTGACGAGTTCCAGCAGACGTTTCACCCCGATGTCTTTTTTACCGGAAACAATGACCAGGGGCATGATCTCACACTTGCGGAACCCTATGATCAGACCCTGTATGATCTGTTCCGGAGTAAGTGTGCCGTTCTCGAAAAAGGCTTCCATGAGTTTTTCTTCCGCTTCGGCGGCCAGTTCTGTCAGTTCTGCATACATGGTTTCGGCTTTGCCGGCCAGGTCTGCAGGAACGTCCAGTTCTTCGCGGGTACCACTGTCGTCTTTGAAGCGATACATTTTCATGGAAAGGACATCCACAAAGGCGTTGAAATTCAAACCCGTATCTACCGGGAACTGGATGGGGCACACCTTGTTGCCATAGGCCTCGTGCAAAGAATCCAGGCAGGCTTCCCAGTTGGCTTTTTCATGGTCAAGCTGACTGATGGCCAGAAAAAGCGGTTTATTGTACTTTTCTGCATAACGCGAGAAGATCTCGGTACCCACTTCCACGCCTTGCTGGGCGTTGATAAGCATAACGCCTGAGTCGGCCACCCTGAATGCAGATATCAGACCGCCAATGAAATCGTCGGAACCCGGGGTATCAATGAAATTCAATTTATGATCTGCATATTCCGTGTAGAATAGTGTAGGATAAATCGATCTTTGATACAGTTGTTCAATTTCCGTATTGTCGCACACGGTATTCTTGGCTTCCACGGTTCCACGGCGGTCAATCACCTTGCCTTCCATCATCATGGCTTCCGCAAGGGTGGTTTTGCCGGACTTGGTGTTCCCCATCAGAACCATGTTGCGAATTTGTTCTGTTGTATAAGTTTTCATGCTATCTGACTGTTTGTTTATTTACTGGATATTACAAGGCGACAAAGGTAATAATTTTTTCTTTTACCTTTGTACATATGTATTTCCCTTTGTTACCGCATCTTGAGGCTGGCAGATTGGAGGCCGGATGTGATGAGGCAGGCAGGGGATCGCTGGCCGGCCCCGTGTATGCTGCCGCGGTTATCCTTCCACCCGGTTTCAGCCACTCCTTGCTGCGGGATTCAAAAATGATGAGCGAGAAACAACGTCTTGAGGTGCGGTCCGTCATCCTGGAAAAGGCTATCGCCTGGGCTATCGCCTGGTGTTCCCCTGAGGAAATTGACAGATGGAACATACTCCGGGCCTCCATTACGGCCATGCACAGGGCACTGGACAAATTGTCCACACCACCCTCTTTCATTCTGGTGGACGGGAACCGTTTTTACCCCTACCATCGCGGCGGCGGGGACGCGTTGTTGACCCCGGTGATACCGCACCAGTGTTTTGTCAGGGGTGATGACCGTTTTGCCTCCATCGCCGCCGCCTCGGTGCTGGCCAAAACATTCCGGGATGAACACATGGCGGTACTGGATTCACGGTTTCCACAATACGGATGGAAGGACAATAAAGGATACCCCACCGTCAAACACAGGGAAGCCATAAGGGATTTCGGCCTGACGGAGCACCACAGAAAATCATTTTCTTATCATTTATAATTACCTTTGCAGGTTAAATATCCGAAACACAAAACACAAAGAAATTATCCATGAAAAAACTGAGTTTTATCCTGTGCACTGTGCTGCTCCTGGGCGGCAACGTACGTGCAGACGAGGGGATGTGGCTGCTTCCGCTCCTGAACCAATTGAATAACAAAGCCATGAAAGATGCCGGTCTCAGGCTTGATGCTGAAGATATCTACAACATCAACCGTTCCAGCCTGAAAGATGCCATAGTTATATTTGGCGGGGGTTGTACCGGAGAGGTCGTTTCTCCGGAAGGGTTGCTCCTGACAAACCACCATTGCGGCTACGGTATGATCCAGACCCTGAGCAGCGTGGAACACAATTACCTGAGGGATGGTTTCTGGGCAAGGAACAGGGAAGAGGAAATCCCGGCCCCCGGATTGCGGGTTACATTCATGGAAAGCATGCGTGACGTGACCAAAGAAGTCCTGGCGGTGCTGGATACCTGTTCCACGGAAGAAAGCCGCTCAGACACAGAATTCCGCCTTGGAAGAGAGTGGAGCGAAAAGATAAGGAAAGAGAATCCACGGTTTAGCGGACGCCTGTACAGCATGTACGGGGGCAATCAATATTTCCTGGTTGTTTACAAAGTATACACAGACGTGCGCTTTGTTGGTGCTCCGCCGTCTTCCATCGGAAAATTCGGCGCCGACACAGACAATTGGATGTGGCCCCGCCACACGTGTGACTTTTCCATGTTCCGCATTTATGCCGGTCCGGACAATGAGCCGGCAGACTATGCTCCGGAAAACCGCCCTTACAAGGCAAAGTATTCCCTGCCCATTAGTCTGAAAGGTGTTCAGCAGGGAGATTTTGTCATGACCCTGGGGTATCCCGGCACTACCACCCGCTATATGACCTCCATAGAAGTGGACAGGCAGGAACAGCTGACCAACAACATAGGGATTGAAGTGAGGACCATCCGCCAGAATATACTGCTGGAAGACATGCTGGCCGATCCCAAAGTTCAACTCCAGTATGCAAGCAAGTATTCAGGCAGCACCAATGCCTGGAAAAAGTGGACGGGGATGAATGAAACTTTCGGAAAACTTAATGTAAAAGCCCGCAGGGCAGCAGAAGAAGCCGCCTTTACCGCCTGGGTCAATGCCAGCAAAAAACGCATTGAAAAATACGGCACGGCACTGAAAGATATTGAAGAAGCCATCCAGGGGACCTGGGACAATCTTTATGTCAGCCGTTATCTGAGTGAAGCCTTGCGCAATATTGAACTGGCTTCTTTTGCTTCGCGGGTCGCGCGCCTGGTAAGCAGGCCGGGAGAAGACGGAAGTGTGGACACAGAGGGACTTAAGGCTCAGGCAGAACGTTTTTTCATCAACTACAATGCCCCTACGGACTTGAAGGTAGCCAAAGCCATGCTTAAACATTTTGCCCTGAAGGTGGACAAAGCGTATTATCCTTCTGTTTACGGGATCATTGAAAATGAGTTCTCCGGCAATATAGACGCTTACGTGGAACATCTTTTTGAGAAAAGCCATTTTGTCTCTGCCGAAAGGGTCAATTCTCTGATAGAATGTTTGTCTGCCGAAAACACCCGTGAGGCCGCCCTGCAGGAGATTGCCTCTGATCCCGCAGTGCTGCTGGGACAATCGGTGGAATCCAGAAACGCAGAATGTCAGGCCGTCATTGCTCCCTGTTTCCTGCAATACGAGCGTGGACACCGTAACTTCATTGCCGGCATGATGGAAATGAACAAAGGCAAGGCCATGTATCCCGACGCCAATTCCTCCATGCGTCTCACTTATGGCAATGTGTTGAATTACAAACCCAAAGATGGCGTAATCTATGATTACTACACCACGTTGACCGGGGTTATGGAAAAAGAAGACCCCGATAACTGGGAATTCGTGGTGCCCGAAAAACTGAAACAACTTTACAGGGATAAGGATTACGGACAATATGCCCTGCCGGGTCAGGAAATTGTAACCGGTTTTATTGCCAACACAGACATTACCGGCGGCAACTCCGGATCTCCTGTGCTGAACGCTGACGGAGAACTGATTGGCCTGGCCTTTGACGGCAACTGGGAATCCATGAGCGGGGACGTGATCTTTGAACCCGCCCTGCAGCGTTGTATTTCCGTGGACATCCGGTACGTTCTTTTTATCATGGATAAATACGGTGAGGCAGGATATTTGCTGAAAGAAATGGATATAAGAAAATAAAATCATGGGAAAGATCGATTATGCGGCCATGAAGCCGGTACAACCTGCCAGGAAAAAAGTGAGGGATGAAAACGAATCCGTCAAAATTGACGGGATGAACGGGGTGAAACATGTCATAGCCATAGCCAGCGGCAAGGGCGGTGTGGGTAAATCGACGGTGGCGGTCAACCTGGCAGTGGCCCTGGCCCTGGAAGGATATAAGGTGGGGCTGGCCGATGCCGATATATACGGACCCTCGGTGCCCATACTCACCGGTACGCAGGAAATGCAGCCACAGGTAGATGCCATAGATGACAATGTGCAGGTTTTTGAGCCCGTTGAAAAATTCGGGGTCAAATGGATGTCCATAGGATATTTTGCCCGGCCGGGACAGGCCCTGATCTGGCGGGGACCCATGGCCAGCAATGCTCTGAAGCAATTGCTTCAACAGACAAAATGGGGCGTGCTGGACTTTTTGCTTATAGACCTTCCTCCGGGAACGGGAGATATCCACCTGAGCCTGATGCAGGACATTCCCCTGACCGGGGGTATTGTGGTTACCACACCCCAACAGGTGTCGGTCACCGATGTGGAAAAATGCCTGAATATGTTCATGCACCCCGATCTGAACAAGCGGGTGTTGGGTCTGGTGGAAAACATGGCCTGGTTTACCCCTGAAGAATTGCCTGATAAAAAATATTTCATTTTCGGAAAAGGCGGAGCAGAAGAACTGGCCAAAAAATACAATATGCCACTACTGGCACAAATCCCCATTGTCCAGAGTGTCTGTGAACGCGGCGATGCAGGCATACCCGTGGCAAACGATAAAAATGCTGCCGGTCAGGCCTTTAAGGATCTTGCCGGTAAATTGACATCTTTATTAGCCTAAGCAACCAAATAGTAACAATTAGCGTCTAGGAAACATGAAAAAGATCACAAGTTTATTGGTTATAGCAGCAACGCTGCTGTTTATTTCCGGCTGCAAACCGGAAGTTCCTTACATAGAAGCCAGCCCCGTGAGCGTTATCTTCCCGCAGGAAGGAGGAACGCAGGCCATCAGCCTGTCTACCAACAGTATGTCCTGGACTGCATCTGTTTCGGGCAAGGGTTTTTCTATTTCTCCCGCTTCGGGGGCAGGCGATGCCACCTTGCAATTGACAGCAGCTGCTTCTACCTCGTCGTCGGACCAGACAGGAATGCTGACCATCAAAAGCGGCACCATGCAGGCCTCGGTGACCATTACACAAAGTGCGCGCAATACCCTCATTGTTAATGGAGATAATACTGTAGAGGCTTCCGGGGGTACTTACTCCCTCACCTTGCAGTACAATACGGAGTACACGGTAGAGATAGAAGAGGCCGCCAAATCGTGGATCCAGTATACGGGAACCAAGGCATTGTCTACTGCAACGCTTCAGTTTCTGATAACTCCCAACACGGGGTCCCCCCGCTCTGGAAAGGTATCTGTTGTGGACAAAGCCGGAATTGCACAGACCCAGACTTTCACCTTCAATCAGAAAGAGAATGCGCTGAGGACCCTTCTGGTGCAGCTGTATGACAACATGGACGGGAATAACTGGGTGGCCGAGAAAAAGACCAACTGGAAGACTGAAGAGCCTATTGATCAATGGGCCGGGGTAACCATGGAGGAAGGTAAGATCATACAACTGAACCTGAGTGGGTTTGGATTGAATGGCCAACTTCCTGCGGGTATCGGGACATTGACCGACCTTACAAAGTTGACCTTAAGTTCAAACCCCGATTTGACAGGGCCGCTGCCTTCCTCGCTGGGTGACCTGGCAAACCTGGATGCGCTGCTGGCCGTTACCACGGGACTGGAAGGTCCGTTGCCCAAGGAAATGGGTAACCTGAAAAAACTTACGAACCTGCAGCTGAACAATAACAATATCACCGGTACTATCCCCTCGGAATGGGGAGACATGGCGGCTTTAAAGAATTTCGGGATGTTCAATACCAAAATCTCCAGCCCCCTCCCCAATACGATATTCGAGAACTGGAAACACATAGGGACAATCCTTCTGCACTCCAACCCCAACCTTACCGGCTCCCTGCCCTTAAAACTGGGACAGATGGAAACCGACAACACGCTCTTCAGTGTGCAGATGTACAATTGCAATTTTGAAGGAGGAATCCCGGAAGAATGGGGCAGTATGCCCACGGTATCCAAACAACTGCACCTTTACGGGAACAAACTGACAGAGCCGGTACCCCTGTCCATACAAAACCACCCGTCCTGGACTACGGACAAGTGGGATAAATGGAAAGATGCCGGCACCCACTTCATCCGTACCCAGCAGAACGGGATTTTCCTGGAACTGGAACAGGTTCCCGATGCCCAGCGTGACTGTCTGATGGCGCTTTACAACGCCCTGGACGGACCCAACTGGACCAAGGGTACAAACTGGAACACAGACGCGGAACTCGGCACATGGGAAGGGGTCACTGTTACGGATGAGGCTATAACCGGTCTGAGCCTGAGCGGTTTCGGGCTGAAGGGTCAGTTACCCCCACAAATAGGGGAACTGACGGCGCTGAAAACACTCAACCTGGGTAGCAATCCCAACCTGACCGGGCCGCTGCCAGCGGAACTGGGAAACCTGGTAAACCTTACGGCGCTGATGGCGGTGACTACCGGGCTGGAGGGTCCGCTGCCCGCGGAAATGGGAAATCTGAACAAGCTGACCAACCTGCAATTGAACAATAACCAGATCTCGGGAACCATTCCCAAAGAATGGGGCGGAATGACGGCACTGAACAACTTTGGGATGTTCAACACCAAAATCTCGGGGCCCATTCCCTCCGAGATCTTTACCGGATGGAAAAACCTGGCCACTTTCCTGATGAACGACAACCCCAACCTGACCGGGTCACTGCCCGAAGGGCTGGGCAACATGACCACCACCCAGACACGTTTCAACATCCATTTGCATGAATGCAATTTCACCGGTGGGATCCCTGCCTCGTGGGGAAATCTTCCGGCCGTATCGTCCCAACTGCGTGTCTATGGCAATAAACTGACTAAACCGGTCCCGGCTGTCATCATAAACCACCCGTCCTGGACGTCGGACAAGTGGGATAGCTCCAAAACAAATACCGAAATCCACTACATCCGCACCCAGCAGAACGGGGTTTTCCTGGAACTGGAAGGGGTGCTTCCCACCGTGGGCAAGGTGACTGTAACTGAACTGTTATACAACAAAATAAGTGTTTCTGCCGAGGTACTCAAACAAGGCAGCCATGCGGTGACTGAAAGGGGTTTTGTCCTCAACACCACAACCCGCCAGGCAGGGGACGGAACGGGAATTTTCTCCATAATTTTTACCGGCAACATTCATGAAAACACGGCCTATACAATCAAAGCCTATGCAACCAGCCAGGCAGGTACGGCATACGGGGAGGAGATCACGGTGACCACACCGCGGTATAACGAAGTGAATATGGTATTGGTTGACAACACCGGTGCTTCCGTGGATTATGCCGATGTATATCTGAAACTCCTTTCCTCGGAGAAGAGATCGGCCTCACCGGCTTACGTGCATACGGCGGGTAAAGCCCTGCCCGTAATAAAAGGCCGTACACAGGAGGAAGTCCTGCAATCTGCCGGCGAGTGGCTGACTTCCTTGATGAAACCCTATGCCTCGCAGATCAGGAACAACCTGGAGGCCCTGAAGAACGGGACCCTGCAAGTGCCTGCCATGCGGAGCACCTCTATAAGGCCTGCTGCTGCAGATGATTATGATTACAAGGTGACCAGCGCCGCTGGGGGCAGCGTACAAATCAAAAACGTGGTCCCCGGCACCTACGGTGTCCGCGTTAACGGGTATGGCCTGGTCAAGGACTTCTATACCATGCTAACCATTCCCGAGGGTGTTTCCAACATTGAGGTAAAGGATATTCCTTTGTTGTCCGTGACCTCCTCCACATTATCGTTGATCAGGCCCAATGCGGGGATCAGGCCTTTCTCCTCGCCGGTGGCAGATGACAATGTCATGGTGCTGGTACAGATGGCTCCCGATTTTGTTAAAACATGGAAAGGGAAAATACTGGAAAACATCATGCTCTGCCCCATGGATACAACTTCTTCCATTGTCATAATGGCAAAAGATGAAAATCAGCTGGCAGAAATATATGAGATCTTCATTTCGCTTGTCGATGAAGAAGGCAATCCCCAGCAGCCTACCGATCCCACGCAGTATGTGAATTTTATAGAAACACTTTCCCGGCGTATCATAATGGTTCAGGATGCCTCTGTCGCGCAAACGAATCTCTTGTCACAAAGCACAATGAACCTTAAGAAATATTTCATTGACGCCATCAAGGCTACCGGCAAATGGGATTTGGTGAAAACCTTTGTTACAGAAAATTATATCGTCCAGATCCAGGATGGTGACGGGGTTATCCTTAACATGATCATCGCGCAAAAGGGGACACAGCCCGTATTGATGACAGACGGGGAAGGGCCTGCCCATGAGGGCGGGAACCTGTTGCTCCTGACCTCAGAAGAAGAAGAGAATACGGTAACCTCGCTGAAAGACCTGGGTTATAACGGGAACTGGCACCTGGGTATCACCGTACGATAAGGTCCACGAATATGGCCGCTATCGCAATGGGGGCCACATAACGTATGAGAAAATAATAGACGCGGAACAGGGTACCCTTATGGGTGCCCTGATTTGTAAATTCATCATAGATGTCGGTTTTCTTCAGGTACCACCCCACGAAGAGTACAATGGAGAGTCCCCCCAGCGGGAGAAGGATGTTGGCAGAGAGATAATCGAAGAAATCAAATATGGTCTTGCCAAGAATTTTCACATCCTGCATCACTCCCTGTGACAGGGAGCTGAAAGAGGCACACACTGCTACCAGTGCAGAGATGATGGCTACCGCTGCCTTCCTTTTCATTTTCAGCCTTTCTGTTATATATGCCGTCACCACCTCCAGCAATGATATGGCCGAAGAAATGGCGGCAATGAACAGGATCAGGTAAAACATCACAGCGAAAATATTACCCAGCGGGATCTGGGCAAAGATTCTGGGCAGGACTATGAAAACGAGACCGGGTCCTTCCTGTGGAGATATCCCGAAAGAGAATACGGCCGGCATGATGGCCAGTCCCGCCAGGATGGCGAACAGAGTATCTGACATGGCTGTGGTAAAGGCCAGTTTGTTCAGGTTTTCCCTTCGGGGGATGTATGATCCATAGGTGATCATGCAACCCATTCCCAGGCTGAGCGAGAAAAAGGCCTGACCCAGGGCGGCCAGTACTGCCTGCGTTGTGATTTTGGAGAAATCCGGCTTTACAAGGAATGAAATCCCTTTTTCTGCCCCCGGCAGGGTAATGGAACGAATCATCAGGATCACAACCATTAAAAACAAGAATGGCATCATGACCTTGGAATATTTCTCAATCCCTTTCTTGATGCCGGACATGACTATCAGGGCGCTGAGCAGTATAAACACAATTGTCCATACAATGGGCCGGACCGGGGATGTAACGAGTGAGGCAAACTGGCTTTCGATGGCCGATGCATCTGGTTTGGAAAAGAGGTGGATCACGGAGCGGAAAATGTAATCCAGTGTCCAGCCTCCCACAACGGTATAAAAAGCCATGATGCAGAAAGCGGCTACAACCCCGACAATTCCTATAACGCTCCATGGTGTGTGGGGAGCCAGCACCTGGAAGGCCGTTACCGTGTTGGCCTGTGTCCGGCGGCCGATAATGAATTCAGAGATCATGATGGGCAGACAGATGACCAGAACAAAGGCAAGGTATATGAGAATGAAGGCGGCACCTCCATTTTGCCCTACCAGATAAGGGAAGCGCCAAAGGTTTCCCAGTCCCACAGCAGAACCCACAGTGGCTACCAGAACTCCAAAAAATCCTGAAAATTCGTCACGTTTCATAAAGAGTCGGTTTTAGACAAATATACGTCCTTTCTTTTTACCTTTGTTAGTAAATAAGAGAACTATGCAGAAGATTCCTGTTAAAAAATGGATCGTATATCCGGTAGCTGCCGTTTTTTTCCTGGTGTTATCCTATGGTTTTGTTCCCCAGATTTTCCAGGGAAAAGTCCTCAACCAGGGAGATATTTCGGCTTGGCAGGCCATGGCAAAGGAGGCAAAAGATTACAACCAGACACATGAGGACGAGGCCCTCTGGACCAACTCCATGTTCAGTGGCATGCCTACCATTACCATCAATAAAGTCACCCGGGGCAATTATACCCGGCTGATCAGCCGGGTTCTGGAAGCCGGCAAGGCGCCGGCATCGTATCTCTTCCTCTCACTTGTAGGTGGTTTTCTGTTGTTCCTTGCCCTGGGGGTCAACGGGTGGCTGGCCATGGGAGGAGCCATTGCCATAACCTTCTGCGCTTACAACATGCAGATCATACAGGCCGGACATGTGACCAAGATGATAGCCATCGCCTATATGCCCTGGGTGCTGGCTTCACTCGTGTTTGCATACCGGAAAAATGCCTTGTGGGGAGCATTGTTTTTTGCCCTGACCGTGAGTTTCCAGGTGGCTGCCAATCATCCCCAGATCACTTATTACCTGGGATTCATCATGGTATTTTGTTTTGGCGGTTTACTTGCAGAAGCCATCATCAGGCGGCGGTTGCCGCGTTTTGTCAACACCACGGTGTTGCTGATCGCGGCCGGATTGCTGGGCCTGGCCACCTCGGCAAATCACCTGCTTCCCATGTATGAATACACGCAATATTCCATGCGTGGCGGATCTGAACTGGAAAACCCGGAAGGAGAGGCCCCGCGCAAGGGACTGGATGTTGATTACGCCACCCAGTGGAGCTATTCCCAAATGGAATCTTTCAACATGATGATCCCCGATTTCAGGGGAGGGGCCTCTGTCGGGGCACTGGACCAGGATTCGCACTCCTATGAAAAACTTTCGGGCATGGGATACAACGCCAGGAGCATTATTTCCAACATGCCCCTGTACTGGGGAGAACAACCCTTCACGGCCGGGCCCATGTACATGGGAGCCATCATGATCTTCTTTTTTGTACTGGGGCTGATCCTGGTCAAAGGGCCCCTGAAATGGGCCCTTGCGGGCGTTTCGCTGCTGGCATTGCTGCTATCCTGGGGATACCACCTGGAATGGTTTTCGGTGTTGTTTTTCCGGTACGTTCCCTTGTACGATAAGTTCCGTACCGTAAGCATGATCCTGGTAATCTGGCAGATGGTGGTGCCTGCGCTGGGTATATATGCTGTATGGAATCTTCTGGATAATCAATATCCGCAGGAAAAAACCACCCGGGCCCTATACTGGAGCCTGGGCATTACCGCCGGCCTATGTCTTGTTTTTGCCCTGGCTCCTTCCCTGGCGGGTTCTTTTACAGGGCCTTCCGATGCCTCGCTCCCCGGAGAACTGCTCCCAGCGCTGGTGGCTGATCGGAAAGGGTTATTGCGCCAGGATGCCTTCCGTTCTGCTTTCCTGATAGCGGGAGCGGCACTTGTCATCTGGCTGGCTGTCCATAAAAAAATGAGAACGGTATGGGCTGTCGCAGCCCTGGGCATCCTGCTCCTGGTGGATTACCTGCCTGCAGCCAGACGTTACCTGAACGATTCACATTTTGTCACCCGCAGCAATTACAGCAACCAGTTTGCAGAAAGACCCGTGGATAAACTCATAAAGGGAGATCCGGACATGTACTATCGCGTACTGGATCTTACGGGAAGTCCTTTCTCTGAATCCCGTCCCAGTTATCACCACAAATCCATAGGCGGATACAATGCGGCCAAACTGCAGCGGTATCAGGATGTGATAGACCGCCACCTGTTACCGGAAATGCAGTATTTCATGGAAAAGATCAGACAGTGTCAGACGCTGCAAGACGCCTCGGAAATATTTGCATACCAGGGGGAACAGACAAGCACCCCGGTCATGAATCTGCTCAACACACGGTATGTCATCCTGTCCGGTGACGCTGCTCCGGTTGTCAACCCGCATGCCCTGGGAAACGCCTGGGTGGTGTCTTCTATCCTGCCCGTGGAGACAAACCTGGAAGAACTGGAAATGCTTTCCCGTGCCGACCTGCGGACAACAGCGGTGATGCGTGATGCCCCGGAGGAATGGGTACAGGCCGCCAGTCCGTCAGGTTCGACTGTAACACTGGCATCCTATTCTCCCAATACGCTGGAATACAACGCATCCATGGAAAAAGACGGAATTGTGGTATTCGGGGAGGTTTTCTATCCGAAAGGATGGAAGGCCTGGATAGACGGGGAAGAGGTGCCCATCCTGCGGTCCAATTATATCACCCGCACCCTGCTTGTGCCTGCCGGGGAGCACGGCATACGCTTTACTTACCTGCCTGCTTCCTACACAACGGGAATCCTGGTTTCACGCATCAGCTCTGTTGGGCTGTTGCTTACACTGGCGGCTGCTGTTGTGTTTTCCTGCGTTCGTATGTTACGAAGGAAAAAGGATACGGGAAAGCAGCTCCCCTGACAAAGTCCTGCCGCGATACTTCCTGCCATTGCCGGGGATCTATGGGCGGAAAAAACACATCGGCCCCTCCGGATGGCAACGGGGCCTGTACATGGGTTATATAAAGCCTGTCTGCCAGGTGTATGGCCTGGCGGTAGACCTGGGCTCCCCCGATGATAAACACTTCCGGCTGATCTTTTACGTCCTCCAGAATTTCTTCCAGTTTCTTTCCTGAACGTGAAAGCACAATGTTGGTCCGCCCTGGCAGCTGTTTGCCCAGCGATTCAAAAGTCCTGCGGCCCATGATGACGGTATGTCCCATGGTCAGGGACTTGAAATGTTTCAGGTCTTCGGAAATATGCCACAGCAACCCGTTGCGAACGCCGAGTTCCCCTGATGGTCCCAGTACGGCTATAAGGGAAAGAATGCCTGGTTTGGATGGATGTTCACTTTTCATACGGCAACAGGAGCTTTGATCAGGGGATGGGGATCGTAATCCTGAAGGGTGAAATCGGAGTATTCAAACCCGAAAATATCGTGACGATCCGGGTTCAGTATCATGTGCGGCAGCGGGCGCGGGGTGCGTGAAAGCTGCAGGTGCACCTGTTCCATATGGTTCCTGTATATGTGCGCATCCCCAAAAGTATGGATATAATCTCCCGGCCGGAAGCCGCACACCTGTGCCACCATCAGGGTAAGCAGGGAATAAGAGGCAATATTGAAGGGGACGCCCAGGAAAACATCGGCACTGCGCTGGTATAGCTGGCAGGAGAGTTTCCCGTCCGCGACATAGAACTGGAACAGGACGTGGCAGGGCGGCAGCGCCATGCGGGAGATCTGTCCTACGTTCCAGGCACTGACAATGTGGCGCCTGCCGTTGGGATTTGACCTGAGTCCCTCAATAAGGGCTGCTATCTGGTCTATGACTTGTCCGTCTGCCGTTTCCCAGGAACGCCATTGCTTCCCGTACACAGGTCCGAGGTCTCCCCGCGCGTCTGCCCACTCATCCCAGATGGTCACCCCATTCCGGTTGAGGTATGCAATGTTGGTGTCACCACGCAGGAACCATAACAATTCATAAATGATGGATTTGAGGTGTACTTTTTTGGTGGTGAGCAGGGGGAATCCCTCTGCCAGGGGACAACGCATCTGGTATCCGAAAACGCTCCTGGTGCCGGTACCGGTCCTGTCCTCCTTGTCGGTTCCGTTATCCAGTATGTATTGTAACAGGTCCAAATAGTTTTTCATATCAAAACAAAGGTAGCCATTTTCTCATTACCTTTGTGACCATAAAATGTTTGGAAATGTACAGGACACACACATGCGGAGAACTTGACCTGTCTTGCGCCGGCCAGAGGGTTACACTGGCCGGGTGGATACAACGGATAAGAAAACTGGGAGGAATGACTTTCATTGACCTGCGGGACCGGTATGGAATCACCCAGCTGGTAGTCAAAGAAGATTCCCCGGTCAAGGTAAAGGAAACCGCCGAATCGCTGGGGCGTGAGTTTGTGGTCTCGGCCGAGGGGATTGTTGTGGAACGAAGCAGCAAAAACCTGAAAATCCCCACCGGGGAAATTGAAATTGACCTCGGCGGGATAAGTGTGCTGAGCCCGTCGCAGGTACCGCCCTTTACCATTGAGGAAATCTCCGATGGCGGGGAAGAACTGCGTGCCCGTTACCGCTACCTGGACCTGCGAAGGCCCCCGTTGCAAAAGGCCATGATACTGCGTCACAAAATCGCACAGGAAACACGCGGTTATTTGGACAATTGCGGTTTCCTGGAAATCGAGACACCTTTCCTGATCAAATCCACCCCGGAAGGGGCCCGTGATTTTGTGGTGCCCTCGCGCATGAACCAGGGGCAGTTTTATGCCTTGCCCCAGAGCCCGCAACAATTAAAGCAGCTGCTCATGATAGCTGGTTATGACAAGTATTACCAGATCGTGCGCTGTTTCCGCGATGAAGATCTGAGGGCAGACCGGCAACCGGAATTCACACAAATAGACTGCGAAATGTCTTTTGTGGAGCGGGACGATGTCCTTTCTGTGTTTGAAGGGTTGATACTGCATCTTTTCAAAAAGGTGCACAACCTGGATTTCACAGCTCCCCTGCCCCGCATGTCCTATAAGACAGCCATGGAAAAATACGGAAGCGACAAGCCCGACATTCGGTTTGACATGTTGATAAACGATCTTACCACCTTTACAAGGGATACGGAATTCAGCGTCTTCAGGAACGCCGCCTATGTGGGGGCCATTTGCGTCAAGGGGGCAGCCGGGTATACCAGAAAGCAGCTGGAGGAACTTACAGAATGGGTAAAACGGCCGCAGGTAGGCGGTTCCGGGTTGGTATATGTGCGTTGCCAGGCAGAAGGTGACGGCTCGGTGGCCTATAAATCTTCCGTGGATAAATATTTTGACCAGCAGACGCTGGCCCGCTGGACGCAACAGACAGGCGCAACAGGGGGAGACCTGTTGCTGGTAATGAGCGGCCCGGAAACAAAAACCCTGGAAGCATTGGGAAGCTTGCGCCTGGAAATGGGCAGCCGGCTGGGATTGAGAAACAAAGATGTTTTTGCCCCTTTGTGGGTGTACGATTTCCCCTTATTGGAATGGGACGAGGAAACACAACGTTTCTATGCCAAACACCATCCATTCACAGCCCCCAAGCCGGAGGACCTTGATAAGTTCTACAGCGACGATCCCCGTGACTTGGAACAGGTGAATGCCAACGCATATGACTTCGTGCTGAATGGCACTGAAATTGGCGGGGGGTCCATAAGGATACACGATGCCCGCATGCAGGAAAGGATGTTCCGGATATTGGGCATGACGGAAGAGGAGGTAAATGCCAGGTTTTCCTGCATCATTGATGCGTTCCGCTACGGTGCGCCCCCGCATGGCGGTATTGCCTTCGGATTTGACCGCTTGTGTTCGCTCTTTGGCGGATCGGAGAGTATTCGCGATTTCATTGCATTCCCGAAAAACAATTCCGGCAGGGATGTCATGCTGGATGCTCCCGCCGGAATTGATGCCTTGCAAAAAAAGGAACTGGGCCTTAAGTAAAGGGCACAGGCCCTTACCGGATGAAGATGTCGTACAGGGCGTTGATCACGTCTGTCTGCACGGCCATGAATCCGTTATCCCTGTTGGGTATTGACGTGTCGCAGCCATTGCACAGGACCACGAAGCCGAATTTCTTATCCTTTTCAAAGAACATGGCCGAGTAAAGCCCGTAGGCGCTTCCGGTATGTCCTGTCATGATTTCCCCTTCAATCAGTTTATCCGTCTTTTGCAGGGCAAATCCATAGCCTAGGCCTTCGGCCATGGTATCGCGGCCTCCTGGGCTTTGGGGTGTTTGCATGAGTGCAACGCTTTCCCGTGTGAGCACTTCCCTGCCGTCCAGGGTCCCGTCATTCATCTGGACCAACGCCTGTCGCGCCAGGTCTGGTGCGCTGATCTTGAGCCCTCCTGTGGGAGAGAAAACTACGGCGGAAGAACCCATCACATAATTTTCAATATCTTCTTTCCTGGGGTTGTATGCCTGGGGTGCCGGTACAAACTCACCATCCTCAAAGGAATAGATGGTGGCAAAACGGGTGGTGTCCAGGTCGTTCACATTATAGGAGGCGTAAACGCCCAGGGGTTCCAGCACGTTATACCAGAGGTATTGGTCAAACCGTTCCCCTGAATGGATCTCCACAAGGATTCCCAGGGTGTTGAAACCCAGGTTGCAATACTGGTATGCTGTGCCGGGAGCATAGTCATTGAAGGACGGGGACACGTCTTTGGTGATGTCGGGACGGAGCACGTCCAGGGAGAAATAGCCCGCACTGTCGCTCAGGCTTGATGTATGGGACAGCAACATCCTATAAGTGATGGGTATGTCCGGATAATGGGGATTCCTTACCGGAAAACCCAGTGCGGTTCCTATGTCGTCGTCCAGGTCAAAACAGCCTGCCTCATAAAGCTGCATGATGGCGGTTGCCGTAAAGCTTTTTGATATGGAGGCTATACGCATCAGGTCGGAGGAGCTGAGTGGTTCCCTGGTTTCCATGTTCCTGAAACCGGTTGCCCCTGTATACACCACCTGGTTGTCGGATATTACGGCAACTGACAGTCCCACAGCATTGAGTTCCTGCCTGAGTTCATCCAGGCGGATATCCGCTTTATGCGTCCTGTAGCCGGAACAGGATACCAGGACCAGCAGCGCGGCCATAATTATGACAGTTCTTTTCATAGATTAAAGTGTTAGATTTCCGTAAAGGTATAAAAAACTACCTTTGTATTATCATGGAAGTAAGGCCTAAAAAATCACTCGGACAACATTTTCTCAACGACCTGAAGGTGGCCGCCCGGATAGTGGACGGACTGTGGCCGGAAAAGGAAATGCGCTCCGGCGCCGGGATCCCGGTTGTGGAAGTGGGTCCGGGCACCGGCGTGCTTACGGATTTTCTGCTGGAAAGACCCTGCCTTGATTACCATGCCATAGAACTGGACAGGGAATCGGTGGGTTTCCTTCAAAAAAAATACCCCGGCCTGGGAAGCCGGCTCATTGAGGGTGATTTCCTCACGGCGGCACGTTCGGTTTTCCCTCCCCGGTTTCTCCTGATAGGGAATTTCCCTTACAACATCTCTTCACAGATATTTATCAGGGTCCTGGAATGGCGGGATTCCATCCCCCTTGTGACGGGCATGCTGCAGAAAGAGGTGGCCGAAAGGTTCTGTGCCCCTCCGGGCTCAAAGACATATGGTATCCTGAGTGTCCTGCTGCAAGCCTGGTATGATGCAGAATATCTGTTTACCGTGCCTGCCGGCGCTTTCTCCCCTCCTCCCAAGGTGCAGTCGGGTGTGATCCGCCTGGTGCGTAACAGGAGAACTGCCCTGGACTGCCCTGAAGAATTGTTCCGCAAAGTGGTCAAAACCACGTTCAACCAGCGGCGGAAAACCATTCATAACAGCCTGAAACCGTTACTGGGTGAGAAAAAGGGCTTTGTTTCACCTTTCTCGGGACTGAGACCAGAGCAACTGGGTATAGAGGAATTCGTAGCTTTAACGCAGCAGGTGGCCGCCTTTCTCAATGCTGGTTCATAGCTTCCACGGGGTCCATCCTGGCTGCCTGGAGCGAGGGTATGAAGCCTGCCACAATGCCTACCAGCCCTGATATCAGCACCCCGCGCATTATGTTGCCCATGGACATGGTCATGACAAAATCATACTGCCGGGTGACGAAAATCGTCAGGCCCCATACGACCAGGATCCCTATCATACCACCCAGGATCGCCAGCAGGACAGCTTCAAAAAGGAACTGGGCCAGCACAAAGGAGCTTTTTGCCCCCATGGCTTTTTCGATGCCAATGATATGTGTTCTTTCCTTAACAGAAACAAACATGATGTTGGCCACACCAAAGGCACCTATGAGAATGGAAAAGCCCCCTATCACCCAGCCGGCCAGCGAAATGACTTTAAAAAGTTGTGACAGGGCATCGTCCAGGAACGACATTTTGTTCAGGGCGAAGTTGTCTTTCTGTATGGGCTTCAGGCGGCGTATAGCGCGCATGGCGATGCGCAACTCGGCCATAAACTCTTCTTCATCGGCCTCCGGATTCCTGTGTACCACGATGCTGGGGGATGTGTTCCTCAAATCCAGGAAGTTGCGGATAAAAAGCAGGGGGACGATGACCGCATCGTCATACGTGATGGGGTCAAACATGGACTCGCCTTTTTTCTTGATAACGCCAATGACGCGGGCGGTAAAGCCCCCGATCTTGATGTTGGTGTTGGTCGGAGAGATGCCGGGCGGAAAAAGTTCATCGGCCACGTTCTGTCCAATCACCACCAGGGGTATGTTTTCGGCTGCCTCGGCGAAGGTGAAATAACGGCCTTCACTTAACTCGAAATAGGAAATCTTGTTCCAGTCATACGTGACCCCCTGGATGGATGCGTTGCGGATGACGTTTCTCTCATATCCCACATTGCTGGTGGTGTAGACCGACAGGGCAACCATGTCTGCGTGGTTCAGGTTCTTTTGCAGGAAAATGAATTCTTCGTAGGTGTTATTGGGGCGTTGTCTGTATTCCCACCATTTGAAACCTCCTTCTTCCGTAAAAGCTTCCCAGGAAAACTTGTCTATGTAAACCACATCGGTTCCCAGCGCGGAAAACATGTTCCGGACATTTTTCTCCAGGGCCTCGATGGCGGTGAAGACGGCTACTATGGAAAATATCCCGATGGTAACTCCCAGCAGGGAGAGAAAGGCCCTGAATTTGTCTCCTTTTACAGAGTCGTATGACATCACAAAGCTTTCACCCAGCAGTTTAAAGAAGATGTTGATGCTTTTGAAGATCTTTTTCATTCCTTTTGTCCTATTTTTCTTTTCAATTCCCGCAAGGCATCAAATGCTTCCAGGGGTGTTAATCTGTTCAAATCTATGGATTCAATATCTCTTTTCAGAGCCTGCAACAGGGGATCTTCCAGCTGGAAGAAAGACAGTTGCCTGGGTCTTTCCGGGGAAGGAGGTTGTTCTTTACCGGCTTCCATTCTCTTGAGCACTTCCTGTGCCGTCAGGATCACCCTGCGGGGCATACCGGCCATGGTAGCCACATGGATGCCAAAACTGTGTTCCACTCCTCCGGAAATCATTTTACGCAAAAATAATACCTTTTGTCCCCGTTCTTTCACGGCTATGTGAAAATTTTTAACCCGTGGGTATTGCTCTGCCATCTGGTTGAGCTCATGATAATGCGTGGCAAACAGTGTCCGGGCACTTGCCCCGGGCTTTTCGTGCAGGTATTCCACAATGGCCCATGCTATCGAAATCCCGTCGTAGGTGCTGGTCCCGCGTCCTATCTCGTCAAAGAGCACCAGGGAACGGTCGGTCACGTTATTGAGAATTGCGGCAGATTCCAGCATCTCTACCATAAAGGTGGATTCCCTGCGGGCAATGTTATCCGAAGCTCCCACCCGGGTGAACAGTTTGTCTATGATCCCCAGGGTGGCTTCCCTGACAGGAACGAAAGAACCTATCTGTGCCAACAGCATGATGAGCCCTGTCTGGCGCAACAGGGCGGACTTTCCGGCCATATTGGGTCCGGTCAGGATGATGATCTGCTGCTGTCCCGTGTCCAGGTATACATCGTTAGGAACATAGGCTTCTCCGGGCAGCATGAGCGTTTCCAGCACCGGGTGGCGTCCCTGGCGGATGTCAATCACGTCGTCATCCTGCATTCGTGGCCTTTCGTATTTTTGTTCCCTGGCCAGTATGGCAAAACCCAGAAGGCAGTCAAGACGTGCCAGAATGCGCGCATTTTCCTGGATGGGAGGTATGGTGGCACGAATGGCGTCGACCACCTGGTTGAACAGGTCCTGCTCCAGTTGCGCTATTTTTTCTTCTGCTCCAAGGATCCTTTCCTCATAGGATTTGAGATCTTCCGTGATGTAGCGTTCAGCGCTCACAAGCGTTTGTTTGCGAATCCACGACGGGGGCACCTTGTCTTTATGGGTGTTGCGGACTTCGATATAATAGCCGAACACATTGTTAAAGCCGATCTTGAGGGAAGTGATGCCCGTCTGCGCAGCGGCCTGCTGCTGCATTTCCTGCAGGTATTCCTTGTTGTGGGAGAGAATGTGGCGCAATTCGTCCAGGGCGGTGTCCGTGCCCGGTGCAATCACGGTTCCTTTTCCCAGTTGTGCGGGGGGCATGGGAACAAGCATTTGCTGCAGTGTCTGTACCAGCCCGGTGCAATCGTCCAGGGTGGAAGCAAGGGTATATACCGGGTTTTCCTGCGGAAGTTCTGCTGTTAGTTTCCTGATGCGGGAAACCTGGTTCAACCCGGTCCTGAGCTGGGCCGCTTCGCGGGGATTGATCCTGCCTGCGGCTGCCCTGGAAATAAGCCGTTCCATATCCCCTACCTGGGAAAGTAGCTTGCGGAGCTTGCCGGCCAGTTCCCATTGTTCCAGCAGAGATGACACCACATTGTGGCGCTCTTCTATGGCCGTCCTGTCCCGGAGGGGCATGACCAGCCACTGTCGCAGTAACCTGGCGCCCATGGGGGTATTGGTCTTGTCTATGACCTCTATCAGGCTGGCTCCCTTCTGGTTGTTCTCCGGACGTGGAAAAAGTTCCAGGTTGCGGATACTGTATTTATCCAGCCACATATGTTGCTCCTTGTCAATGCGCTGCATGGTGCACAGGTGGCCATAGCTGGAATATTTGTTCATCTCCAGGTAAAAGAGCATGGCTCCTACGGCACATACGGCCAGGGGAAGATTTTCGGCCCCGAATCCTTTCAGGCTCTCCACCCCAAAGTGTGTCTTTACTTTTTCCTCTGCCGCTGCGTGAACAAAAGCCCAGTCATCCATGGTGGAAAAATACGCCTGATGGTCTGCCAGCGGTTTCCATTTCTTTTCTGTTCCGCGCTGCACCAGGATTTCCCTGGGTGCGTATTGTGATAAAAGGGTCTCGGCATAAGCCATGTCTCCCTGTGCGATCTGGATGGTGCCGGTGGAAATGTCGGTAAAGGCAATGCCTGCCGATTCTGAAGTTCCTTCCTGGTGGAGATAAAGACTGGCCAGAAAATTATGCTCTGAAGATTCCAGCAGGCTGGCATTGTAGGCAAGACCCGGTGTCACAACCTCTGTGATGCCTCTTTTTACAATTTTCTTGGTCAGTTTGGGATCTTCCAGCTGGTCGCAAACGGCCACTTTGTATCCGGCACGTACCAGCTTGGGAAGGTATGTATCAAGCGCATGGTAAGGGAATCCCGCCAGTTCCACCGACGAGGCTGCCCCATTGGCGCGCCTGGTAAGCACGATCCCCAGCGCTTTGGATGCCTTGATGGCATCTTCTCCGAAAGTCTCGTAAAAATCACCCACCCTGAACAACATCATGGCATCCGGATATTCTGCCTTAATGGCAAAATACTGGTCCATCAGTGGTGTCTTAACGCTTCGGGATGACATAAGAAACAAAGGTAATAAATTTTAAGGTTATCGGCAGGTGGTCACTGATCCCGCCCCTGTAGGCCGGTCCCTGGTAGGTGCGTTTTGGCTTATGTCCCAGGTGTGCCTGGTCCCGCTCCAGCAAATGCGGAAGGCGCGCCACTTTCACATATTCAAGTTCCCTGTTTACAGTGGGACTTACCAGGAATTGGTCCATGCATTCCCAGACCCCTTTGTATTTGTATGTGTCGCCGGCTGAAACATTGATTAGGCTGTCGGACGACAGGCTGCGCAGTACCGGGGCCTCCGGAGGATCGTTGAAATCGCCCATAACCACGATCCTGGCCCCCGGGGAAGCTGTGGCAATGCTGTCCACAATGCCCTGAAGAAGTCGGGCCGCAGCTTGCCTGTTTGCCTCGGCCCTGTCTCCTCCCCTCCGGGATGGCCAGTGGTTCACAAGAAAATGAAGGGTGTCCCGCCCGTCCAAAACTCCACTGACATAGAGGATCTCCCTTGTCTTGAGCAAAGTCCCGTCTTCCGAAGGGATGCCGTAGAAGCAGGTCTTTACCGGGCTGAAACGTTCTTTCCGGTAGAGCAGCGCCACGTCTATTCCGCGGGGATCGGGGGAATTTCTGTGAATGATGCCGTATCCAAGCGGGGAAAGCGGGGTGTCGCTGACAAGCTGCCAGAGGACAAAAAAGTTTTCAATCTCGCACAGGCCCACTATGCAGGGCGCCACCCAGGAACCATCTTCCTGCTCGCCGCAGGCTATGAGTGTTTTGACAATATCATTGCGCTTTTTCAAAAACCTGTTCCATGTCCAGGTGTACGAGCCGGCAGTGGTGAAATCATTGTCGCCGGTAAGCGGATCATCAAAGGGATCAAAGTAGTTTTCTACATTCCAGAAGATTACCAAACAAAAAATAAACCGTAACATGAACACAAGTTATGAACATGCAGGAGGATAAAAAGGACAAATCGTAAAAAAGTTATTAGTTTTGTGCCCTTCAAAACAATAAAACCTGCTTTATGGGACTTAAATGTGGTATTGTAGGACTTCCCAATGTTGGCAAATCCACCCTGTTCAATTGCGTTTCATCGGGCAAGGCGCAGGCGGCCAATTTCCCATTCTGTACCATAGAGCCAAACCTGGGCTCCACACAGGTACCGGATCCCCGCCTGGAACAATTGGCATCCCTGGTCCACCCCGGACGTATTGTGCCTGCAACGGTGGATTTTGTGGATATTGCCGGGCTGGTAAAGGGAGCGAGCAAGGGTGAGGGGCTTGGGAACCAGTTTCTTTCCAACATCAGGGAAACAGATGCCATTCTGCACGTCCTGCGTTGTTTTGACAATCCCAATGTGGCCCATGTGGACGGCTCGGTTGACCCGGTAAGGGATATGGAGATCATAGATACCGAATTGCAGCTCAAGGACCTGGAAACAGTGGAGAACCGACTGGCAAAGGTACAGAAACAGGCTGTTACAGGAGGGGACAAACAGGCAGCCAGGCTTGCCGGTTTGCTTTCCCGCTACCGCGATGTCCTGATCCAGGGAAAAAACGCCAGGTCCGTGCAATTATTCAATCAGGAGGAAGAACACATGGCCCGGGAACTGTTCCTGCTCACCAATAAACCGGTGCTGTATGTCTGCAATGTGGACGAAAAGTCTGCCCTGACAGGCAACCATTATACAAATCGTGTGACAGGTATCCTGGAGAAGGAAAATGAACAATACCTGATAGTGGCCGCACGCATAGAATCGGAAATCGCAGAGCTGGAGTCCTTCGAGGAACGTCAGATTTTCCTGGAATCCATGGGCCTGGAAGAATCGGGTGTTTCACGTCTCATCAAGGCAGCATTCAAGTTACTCGACCTGGAAACTTATTTTACGGCCGGGCCCATGGAAGTCAAAGCCTGGACTTACCTCAAAGGAACAAAAGCCCCGCAGGCAGCAGGGCTTATACATTCTGATTTTGAACACGGTTTTATTCGCGCAGAAGTGATCAAGTTCAAGGATTACATGCACTATGGTTCCGAAGCTGCCTGCCGTGAAGCCGGAAAGATGGCGGTGGAAGGCAAGAACTATGTGGTGCAGGACGGGGACATCATGCACTTTCTGTTCAGCCGTTAATAGAACCGGGCCCTGTTATCTTCCACTTTGGCAATTTCCTGCAAAACAAAGGGAACCATCTGTAACTGCACGCCGGAGAGATATGCGGCATTCTGCTTTGCGTCATTTTCTGTATAATAGGCACCGTCAAGACGTTCATCGACACGGAAAACATATACGCCTATCTCGCCTTTGAAAGGTCCGTACATGGTCTGTTCTGTGGCGGCTGTCACTGCTCCCACGAATTTCGGGTCTGTCTGCTGCGTGGAACCGAATGCCAGTCCGGTCTGGGTGGATATGGTCCTGCCAGTGGCCTCGGCCCATGATTCAAGGGAAGTATGGCCGGCCAGTTCTTCGCGTATCTGCCGGTAAGATTTTTCCTGTTTCTTTTCCAGGGTGAGGATGGATTCTATCTCGGCCTGTTTCTCTTGCAGGGTGGATGTTCCCTGTTCATGAATACCGTTAAGGGCTGCCACAAAGAAATATTTATTGTCCACCGATATCACGGGAGAAACCGCTCCATATTTGGCATCGAAAGCCCAGCGGACCAGTTCCCGCATATGTTCATATCCGGAAATGGTTTTGGCATCCTGTGTGATATTCATGGCAGGAATGATCATCAGGTTGTTTTGCATGGCCACCCGGTTGAATTCTTCCAGGTCCTTGCTTTCCGTGGACAAGCTGTTTGCCATCGAATAAATGGCCTGGTACGTATCCTTTCCTGCCACGGCTTCCTTGACAAGCACGGCAAGCTGTACCTTTTTATGCAGGCGGGTGCGTTCCGAAACCTTGACAATATGAAGGCCATATTGTGTTTCCAGGGTATAGGGTTTGTTAAGGGGAGCATCAAACACCGACTCCATTCCGGGGACTATGCGGTTTTGGTAAAACCACCCTATTTCACCGGGGCCGGCGTTGGGATTATTGTCTGCCGAGAACTCCTGTGCCAGTTCAGCAAAACGGCCGGGTGTGCGGTTGAGTATGGCAATCAGACTGTCGGCCAGGGCAGTGGCCTCTCTTTTATTTGTTTTTTGCAACAGTATGTGGTGAACGTATACCGAATCGGGGAGTTGTTTGATGTCTGCAATCCTTGCTGCCCGGAAAAAGTTATCCTCTTTGTATACAGGAAGCACATCCCGCATGGTGGCTTTGAACGCAAAGCTGTCCAGTTTTGGGGAAACAGAGGATAATTCTCCTTTTTTATAGTAATAGGTGTCCAGGGCTTTGTCTGAATTACGGGCAAGGAATTGACGCAGGTTATCTGAAGTGGCAAACTCTTCGTACACTTTTTCGATATTGGCCTGGGCCAGTGTGAAATCTTCTGCCGAGGGCAGGATGGGGAACACCACGTATTCAATATCGCGCGTGGCTATTTGCTGGTACTGGTGCTTGTGAGCTTCGTAATACTGGCGTATTTCCTGTGATGTGACTTTTATGGTGGTATCTCTGGCAAACGATACGGGGGTAAGTGAAAAGCTTACATTGGACGTAATGTTGTTTTCTTCCATTTGCCGACGCAATTCAACGGGAGTCACGATATTGCTTTTGGACAGCAGGGAGCTGTATTTTGTAAAAATCCTTTCCGTTTCCATGTTGTCCTGTAAAAACTCCCAGTACAATGCGGCAATTCCTTTCGGTTCCGTCCGGGCGTTCTGTACAAACATGGTAAGCCGCGTGCGGTCAAACTGGCCGTCTTCTCCCTGGAAAACGGGGTCGTTCAGGATAACCGGGGAAATATCACGTCCCTGCACCATATCAAAAAGCTCTTCATCGCCAAGGCTAATACCGGCTTTTTGTATGGCAGGCATGTACACCAGATCTTTCAGGAAGGCCTGCCATGCACTCTGCTCTACAGCTTCCTGGCTTTGTTCATCCAGGGAAGAGCCTCCGGTGATGGCCTTCTGCAGGTTTGTGAATTTTTCCAGCTTTTTGGCGTATTCCATATATGTTATGCCCTGCCTGTTCATCTTCCCCACGTCGTTTTTAGATGAGAACATGGACAGGGCTGACTGTAATGTGCCGGGGTCAATAATAAAAGATAATAATGCAACTGCTATGAGTACGGTAATAAAGATACCCATCTTTACTCGAATCTTCTCCAATAGTGCCATCTTGATGTTTTTATGGTTGTGGTTGTGTTTCAGGGCGCGAAGTTAATTCTTTTTCTTCATTGGACAAAGTGTCTTTTTGTATGTATCCGTAAGAATCAAACGGTCTCAGGATTTTGGCGTTCGTCGCCCTTTCGTCCGATTCCATCCCGTATCCCTGTGCAAAAAAATCCGGTGAGGTCAGCCTGACATAACAATGTGTATAGATAATTTTTTTTTGCTGGTCCCAGTACAGGGTGTCGGTTTCCATGGTTTCTTCCTTGACCAGGTTCCTGACCACCACGTTGCCTGTAGCTATCCATATCTGCTCATCTCCTGAACGGTGCAATGCCCTGTCAGCTGTAATCACCGTTTCCAGTTGTCCTTCCCGGGTATACCCTTCAACCCGTAATGAACGGGGGAAGATTTCATAGGGATCGGTTCCCCGCGAATATTTTTCCATATAAGGAGCGCTCAGCTTTCCCATCATAAGCCCTCCCTCGACCTGCCATCCTTCCATGTTCTCGACAATCTGGGTAGGAATGCTGTCCAGGTTGTCAAGAGATCCAATCGTTGTCATCCTGTTTTTGCAGGAGACAAACATGGTAGCAAGGGTAAGACCCGTTGCTACCATGATCACGGTTGTTTTCCTGCGGGGAAAAAACATTATTTTATTGTTCTGACAGTAGTCGTTGCCGATATGCCGTTAGCTCTCACCGCATAGCTGGAACCTTCTGCCAAATCGTGCAAAAATGCTTCTTCCACTGTCGGGAAGTACTGCCTGTACGTGGCAATCAGGCGGTCGCATTCTTCCCCAAGGGAGGGATCTGCCTGTTTTGCCTTTACAAAATAATCCACGGCAACCCAGAAGTTGGCACGGGCGTCAATGTCGGGCATTTCCCCGTCACGCACTTTTGCCATGGCCCATATGTGACCCATCAGGAGATAAGCCCTGCCCTTTGTTGCCGGGTTGAACTCAAAAGACTGGAGTGCATAATGTGCGGCATTGGAATAATTATTCATTTTTTTGTAATAGAAGGTGCCCAGTTCCAGCAAATAATCTCCCTTGGTTATATCGTCAATTGAATCGCAATCGATGGCGCTTTTGAGGTAGCCTGTGGCATCTTCATTTATATCCCTGGCCGAACACAGGCGGTAAAGGTAATAAGCCGAGTTGTAGGACGGTTCTAATTTATAGAGATTTTGTACCGCCTTGAAAAACAGGTCGGAGCTCTCACATCCTGCATTCGAAAGCAGCTGGACCACCCGTCTTATAAAGTTTATGTCGGTAGCATTCTGCTCAAAGCGCGGTTCAAACAGGGCAAGAAGATTGTTGCAATCAGCCACTCCGCTGAGGGCAAACAGTGTTTCGAAACTGCTGCGGGCTTCTGCAAGGGCCTCGCCTGCTTCTGTCTGTGTTTTCTTGTCAAAAAGGGCGCTTATCTGCTCATATACATTAATGACGTCTTCCGCTGTCAGCTTGCCTTCCTTGAAAAGACTCGATGCATATTGCATGTTCAATACCAGAATGTTCTGGTCCGTGTTCTCTTGTCCGAATTTCACCACATCCTGCAACGCTGCGAAGATTTTCGTGTCATCTTCTTTGAAATACGTGACCATGTCGTATGCCTTGAAAGTATATGCGCTCAGCCGTGCTTTTACAGCCGGGAACTTTTGAATCCTGATATCGTACATGAGAATCAGGGAGTCAACCAGTTCTTTTCTGCGAACGTCATCTTTTGTCTGGTTTATAAGGAATTTTAGAATATTCTGTCCATCCTGGTATAAGGATTGCGTTACCCCTATGGGACATACCCTGAGTGCTCCCCTCCAGGAAGGAAGGGCTTCTTTCATATTCCCGTTCTTGTAATATTCTTTGTAAAAATTCAAACATCTTACACATTCCACACTGTCTTCAGGCGTCGCCCCATACTTCCCGGTCTGTGCATAACCCTGAGTTACAAAGGCAAGCATTACAAAGCCGAATAGGATTCCGAGTTTTTTCATTGTTGTATGTTTTAATTGTATCTATGTTTTATAAACCAAATATCATGCAAATTGAAGTTCAAAATTAACATAATATAACGTTCCCTGATAAGATTATTTTCAATACTTCCCCTTTGACCGGCGTCTACAGAGACAGCTATTGAATTGTACCAGCGGTAAACAGGCACTGAAAATCCGAATGTCACACCCATGGCTGTCACCTGGTTCCCGTTCAGCATCATGTAGGACTTGTCGTAGTAAGCTCCCAGCCTGTAGGTCCACCTGCGCATATAATAACGGATACTGTAACGGTCCGGGGTGAATTCAAGTCCGGCTTTCACCGTCCTGCTTAATGCCGGCTCAAAATTGATCCCGGGTGTGGATGCAAATATTGATTTTCTCCAGTCAGACTGTGTATAATCAGCCCCTAAAACCCATTTGTCGCGTTTGCGGATGGAAAAACCAACAGACCATTCCATGGGGATGGACATTTGAGATCCCTGGCTGGTCTGTGAATAAACTGTATCTATGAAAGCCCCTTTCTCGACCTTGGCAAAGCGCGTGACATCCCCGCGCAGAGATGCCCGTGGCTGGAATGTTGCCCCGACGGTGAATGTTGTGCTTGGAGAAAAATTCCCGAATGCCTGCAGCCCGAATTGTGCTCCAAAAGATCCTATCACAATGTCATAACCCGTCTTGAGTGTGCCGTACAATTCCGGGGCAGAAAGGGATATGGCCTGCGCATGCTTTTCTATGTTCCCGAAAAAAAACATACCCTGCGCACCTACCGCCAGGTGGCGGAAAAATGTGGCCGAAAACGAAACAAAGGCCTGGTTGATGCTTCCCTGACCGTAATAATAATAACGATAGGCTCCAATATTGGCCAGTATCTCATCCCGGGACTCATCTTCAATGAAACGGTATCCCACATTGCTGTACGGAACTATCCCCAATTGCATGGCAGAACGTCTCCATACGGGAAATGACAGGATAATGTGGTGCATATTGAAGGCATTGTATGCCGTGGTAAGTGTTCCGTCCGTGTTAATGTAATTATTCTGCATCAATCCAAAATCGAACATGAATGCGAGCGAATCCACCGACGATGCAGAAGCCGGATTCAGGTAATTGATATAGCGGTTATCCCTTAGTCCCGTTCCTATGCCGCCCATGCCCCTGTTCAGGGTCGTTCCGGGCCTGAGCAGTTCACCCACCCCAAACATTGAATACGATGTATATGTGCCTAATGCATCCATCGTTGCCTGTGCCTGTATTTTGCCCGTTCCAATGAACAAGAACGGTAAAATAAAGACCAGAATCCGGATTCCTGTTTTTTGCATAGCTTGCAAATGTCGCACTTTTTCAGGGTTTTGCAAATATTTTTAAAAAATTGTAAGCAGCCTCGGCACTCCTTACATGAGGTATTTTGAGAAACAGTTTATTATTATGTTCCTTCACCTGCAAATTTTTATGATTCAATGATATATAATTCAATATATCCGAAAATTGTTGTGTTTTATAGTAATCCGACTGCTGATCAGAAATGAAATATGCAAGCATTATGCCGTTCTTTAGCACAATGCGCTCAAACCCTGTCTTTACCGCCAATTGCCTTAACCTGACAACATATCCCAGTTGCCTTAATTGTTCAGGTATCGGCCCGAACCTGTCTTCCAGGGAGGCGAAAAAACGTTGCAGCCGGTCTTCATCCCTTATGCTGTCCAATTCCTTGTAAAGCCTTATCTTTTCAGAAACCTGCGAAATGTAATCATCGGGAATCATAATCTCCAGGTCTGTGTCTATGGCACAATCGACCGCAACAGTGATATCCCCGGCACCGGGATTCAACTCGGCCAGTGCCTCTTCCAGGATGCGCTGGTAAGCCTCAAAGCCCATCTGGACAATGAATCCGCTCTGTTCTCCCCCCAACAGGTTCCCTGCGCCACGGATATCCAGGTCCTGCATGGCTATATTCAGGCCGCTTCCCAGCTCTGTAAAGGATTCCAGCGCTTTGAGCCTTCTTTTTGCATCTTCACACAGATCGGTATTCCCGGGCACCAGCAGGTAGCAATAGGCCTTTTTGTTGGAGCGTCCCACCCGCCCCCTCATCTGGTGCAGGTCACTCAGTCCGAAACGATGGGCCATATTGATGATTATGGTGTTGCAATTGGGTATGTCTATCCCGTTTTCTATGATCGATGTGGAGAGTAACACATCGTAATCCCCGCAAATGAAATCCAGCAATACCTTTTCCATGGTCCTGGGGGGCATTTGCCCATGACCTATGGCTATCCTGAGCCCGGGACGCATCTGCCGAAGTATGTCGGCAATGGTTTCAATGTCCAATATCCGGTTGTGCACAAAAAAGAGCTGTCCTCCCCTCTCAAGTTCCCTGTCTATTGCCTGACCTATGATTTCCTCGTCAAAAACCTGTACTTCCGTATGGATAGGAAGCCTGTTGGATGGCGGTGTCTGCATGATGGACAGGTCCCTGGCTCCCATCAATGAAAACTGCAATGTCCTGGGGATGGGGGTAGCGGTCATGGTCAGGGTGTCCACATTGACTTTCAAGTGCTTGAGCCTTTCCTTGGCGGCAACGCCAAATTTTTGCTCTTCATCTATGATCAGCAAGCCGAGGTCTTTGAAGATCACGTCCTTGTTGAGAAGCCGGTGCGTCCCGATCATGATGTCTATGGCTCCTTCCTTCAGCTGCTCAAGGATTTCACTGGTTTGGGCTGGTGTCTTGAGGCGGGATAAGAACCTGGTCTTCACGGGAAAATCGGCCAGCCTTTCGGAAATCGTCTGGTAATGCTGTAGGGCCAGGATGGTTGTGGGAACAAGGATGGCCACCTGTTTCCCGTCTGTAACTGCCTTGAAGGCCGCCCTGATGGCTATCTCGGTTTTTCCGAAACCCACATCCCCGCACAGGAGCCTGTCCATGGGATACGGTTTCTCCATATCGGCCTTTACCTGTTCCGTGGCCAGGAGCTGATCGGGGGTGTCTTCAAAAAGGAAAGAGGCTTCCAGCTGCTGCTGCAGGTAGGTATCGGCAGAAAAAGCAAATCCTTTTGCCGAGATCCTTTCTGAATAAAGTTGTATCAGGTCACGGGCAATATCCTTGACCTTTTTCTTTGTTTGCTGCCTGATCTTGTTCCAGGCCCCTGTGCCCAGCTTCGAAATCCTGGGTGGTTCACTGTCTTTGCCCTTGAACCGGGCAATTCTGTGTAGCCCGTGGATACTCACATACAGGGCATCGTTGTCCCTGTATATGAGCTTGACGGCTTCCTGTTCCCTGCCGTTGTTGACCATTTTCACCAGCCCTCCGAATACCCCCACCCCGTGGTCAATGTGGACCACATAATCTCCGATTTTGAACCCGGACAGGTCATTGATGGTGATCTGCTCGCTTTTCTGGACCGACCTTTTGAGGTATACCCTGTGAATACGCTGGAAAAGCTGGTGGTCTGTATAATAGCATATCTTGTTGCCGTGATCGGTGAAACCCTCGTGTAAAGAGATCTCCCGGTAGCGGACAAAATCCTTTGGACAGTCCAGGCTTTGAAAGATCCCTTCCAGCCTTCTAATTTGTGCTTTGTTTTCGCTGAGTATGAAGACGTCATAGCCATTTTCCTTCTTCAGGCTGATGTCATTTACCAGCAGGTTGAAATTCTTGTTGAAAACAGGCTGTGGCGTTGTGTCGTATAAGACTTTCGACCCTTCTTCCGTCAGGGGATTCACCAGGATAACCGGAATCTGCTGTGGAATATCCCTGAATGATTCTAAAAAAGACCATACCAGGGCTTGGTTTTCAATGACATCCAGCAAAGACCGTTCACCCTGCAAGCGCGGAAAAATATCTATGGTGGCACGCTCTTCTATGGATAATTGTGTGTTTTGGTCGAATATCCTGATGTTTTCCACCTGGTCTCCAAAGAAATTGATCCTGCATGGACGGTTTTCCGAATAGGAAAAAACATCCAGGATGCTTCCCCTGACCGCAAATTGTCCCGGCTCACTTACAAAATCTGTTTTTTCGAAGCCAGCGGAAAACAGATACTCTTTGATATCCTGGTGTGACAATGCCTGATGCTGCCTTATGGCAAGATGTCCTGTTTCCAGCAAGGATTTTTCAGGTATTCCTTCCTGCAGGGCTTTTGGATAAGTCACCAGCAGGATGTCTGCAGGTTCCCTGTAAAACTGTGCAACTGCCCGCAGAGCCATGGTCCGCTGCACCTGGAACGATTCGTCGGGACGGGCGGTTTTTCCCGTTCCCCTGTACGAAGCAGGAAAAAGATATACGTTTTCATAGCCCAGCAACACGGACAGATCTGCGGCAGCATAAGAAGCCTCGGTGGAATCTTCACGTATCAGTACATGGATTTTCCCGGGTGTCTTTTTAACAAGCGATGCAACGGGAAAATAGACGGCAGAACCGGTAAGTCCCTTTAGCGACAGGATCCCGGGAATATGCCGCGGTGATGTTTTTTCCAGAAATTGCTGTATTTCCTGTACATCAAAGTCTGTCATATACCTCTTCAATAAGCGCCGAGACTTCCTTGTACATCTCCCCTACGCTTTTCTTTGCCAGTTTTTTCCCTGTCATGCCTTCTTTTTCCAGGGAATCAATGAGCGCATTATATTTTTCAAAAAGACTGCCTTCCAGGATAGTCAGTTGTTGCATGAACCCTGTACCCTCACTGTTATATATTAAAGAAAAATGCATATAGCAGGGCCCGTTGCCTCTTTCCACAGAAAAGACCCGGTGCTTGAGGCCGACTGCTTTTTCACACAAAGGGGACCTGTTGTTTTCGCCTTGTCCCACAAGCAGGGCGGGCTGCCGTGATTCCATGTTCACCCACAGGGGAACACAAACTCCGGCCGGCGGATATCCCAAAACAGTCCACATGATGGTGTTGAGGGGATCCTCTCCTGGTTTTACACCCTCTATCACGATAGAACAGGTGCTGCTACGGCGGGGTATGAAATCCTGGTCAATAAACCATCCTTTCGCAAGTTGCGTGGAAAAGGCCGGATCACAAAGGTCGATTCCAAGAAATGCATGGTAAAAGGAGCGGGAAACGTGACTGAAAATCCATTGCGGGGTAAAACCGCCTATGGCTGATTTTTCCAGGAAAAGATCACTGGCAGTCATATACCGCATGTACCCCTTTCCCTGGTTGATCCTGCCGGTATAGGAAAAATTGGTATAGACCAGGTATCCGTGTGGGGCTATGGCAGGGTCATTAACGTCCAGTTTCACCCAGGAATGGTTGTTGACCTCGTAAAAGGCAGCCCCTCCGGAAGCGTCAATAACGCCAAAATTGGCCTCAACCCTCATAGGTCTGGACAACGTGTCCAGAAACCGCTCAAAATCTTCCAATCCTGCACATATTTCCAAAGCCCTGAACATGAGCTTTCCTTCACGGTCCATTTCCCTGACCTCGTCATCCTTAAGGTTGTAGGATGCCGTGTTCATGATGGAAAAACCTGCCTTATTGGTTCCTATCCAGGCTTCTTCACCTTTATCGGGCGCGTCTGTCAGGGCCAGGAAGCCATACTTTCCGGAATCAAAATAGGCTATGCGGTTTTGCTCCTGCCCTGTATCCCTGTGTTTCCATAGCATAGGCTTTCCGTTTGCGGTGACTTTCCCCGTTATGATGGCCGAAGTGCATGCGTGCGCATCAGTGGCCGCTGAAATCAACAAAATGCTTAAAACGGTGAAAAACAGGCTTTTATTCATAATATTACTTTTTAGAACAGTGTCTTGTTTTCTGCAGGCAATATGCCTAAATGCTCATAAGCTAGTTTCGTAGCCTCCCTGCCCCTTTGGGTTCGCTGTAAAAAGCCTTCCTTGATAAGAAATGGTTCGTATACTTCTTCCAGTGTTCCCACTTCCTCGCTTACGGCTGTGGCTATAGTGCCTATTCCGACAGGGCCTCCGTTGAATTTATGGATGATGGTGGACAATATCTTGTTGTCCATCTGGTCCAGCCCTCTTTTATCAATATTCAATGCATTCAGCGCATATTGCGTGATAGCCGTGTCTATCTTTCCGGAACCTTTTACCTGGGCAAAATCCCTTACCCTTCTCAACAGCGAATTGGCTATTCTGGGAGTTCCCCGGCTGCGGGAAGCGATTTCGCGGGCAGCTTCATGCTCTATTTCCACCTGGAGAATGGACGCCGAACGCTGTACGATCTGCAGCAGCACGGGAGCATCGTAATACTCAAGGTGGCATTGTATACCAAAACGTGCCCTAAGGGGAGAAGTAAGCAGGCCGCTCCGGGTTGTGGCCCCTACCAGGGTGAATGGCTGGAGGGATATTTGTACTGAACGGGCACCCGGTCCTTTGTCCAGCATGATATCAATCGTAAAATCCTCCATGGCAGAATACAGGTATTCTTCCACAACAGGGGAAAGACGATGGATCTCGTCTATGAAAAGAACATCCCTTGGTTCCAGTCCGGTGAGCAATCCTGCCAGATCTCCCGGTTTATCCAGCACGGGGCCCGAGGTGATCCTCATCCCTACCCCCATTTCGTGCGCAATGATGTGTGCCAGCGTTGTTTTACCCAATCCCGGAGGGCCATGCAAAAGGACATGGTCCAGGGACTCATCCCTGAGAATGGCAGCTTTCACAAAGACCTTCAGGTTGTCTGTGATCTTATCCTGACCGGAGAACTGGGTGAATTCCCTTGGTCTTATCTGCTCTTCAAAATCTCTGTCAATAGTTTCTTTGTTACTGTGGGGGTCAAAATCTGCCATGAAGCAATAAATATAATTGGATTTATAGTCTTTTGTTACTTTTAATAGTCTGTTGATATGTTGAAAACAAAATAATAGGTTTGAAAATCAAACGTTTAATCATGAATGGCCCAAAAACGGATGTTAATATCCCTGTTGGCAAAAATGCAAAAATCGTGATTTGTCCACAAAATTAAAAATATGCACAATAATCACCTTTTTATCCCCAGCTTAATGAACAATTTTTCCACAGGCAGCATTGTAATTATGAACAAGAGCCCGGAAGTGACCAAACCTTCTGAAAGTATGGCCATTACAGGAAAATATACCCTGTAATGGAATTCAGGCGGGGTAATGGCCAGGTTGCTCAATTTGAGAAAAGCCGTTATCAGTGTGACAAGTACGGGAACAACCGCCTTGTTGCCGCTTTTCCTGAAAGCCATGATAAGACAGTATGCCCCGAAGGGATAAAGCAGGATCCCTGCTGAATTCTCTACCAAATGCAATACAAAACCCAGAACGGCTTCTGCCAGTCCCCAGCAGACAGACCAGAATAAAATCACGCGCAGGTTATTTTTCATCATACAAAGGTTTTATCAATTCTTCCCTGGTAGCGGGCAGGGAAAGCATTTTTCCCCTCGCATCGGATAATGCTAGCCATACAGAAAGCGCATAAATCAGCGGAGGCTCTCCTATAGCCCTGGAATTATGTATATTACGTGGTTCAGGATTACCCTCGAATAATTCGATATGAAAATTGTCCGGAAGCTCATAAATCCCGGGAATCTTATAATTATCCAGGGAAAAAGTCTGCAATTGCCCCGTTTCGTCTGTAATAAGTTTTTCCATGGTGCACCACCCCATTCCCTGTATGAACGCGCCGTGTATCTGTCCCAGGTCTATTCCTTTGTCTATGGGATATCCGCTGTCGTGCAGGATCCAGACATCCGGAATGCTGAACTCACCGGTCAGCAGGTTCAGCTCCACCAGCGTAACGGCACAACCCATCACATAATACCAGTAAGGGCGACCCTCCATGGTTTCCAGTTCAAATCCTATTCCTTCCCTTTTATAGAAACCCTTTTCACTCAGAGATTCCAGCTCCATATAGGCGTGTAAGGCCAGGTCAGGAAAAGACAGGGTTTTGCGGGCTTCTTTGCAGGCAATGACATCATTTCCCCAGTCCAGCTTACCCTTTTTCAATCCCATCATTTCCAGGGCGATCGGTGCAAGACGCTTTTTCAGTTTGTCACATGCGTCTTTCAGCGCTGAACCGGCAAAATCACTCCCCGTTGAAGCGGCTGTAGAGGTAGTGTTTGGAATAACAGCCGTAGAAGTATCGCTGACCCTTATCCGCTCTAAGGAAACACCAAGTTCCCGGGATACCACGGTCCTGGACTTGTCGTACAATCCCTGCCCCATTTCTGTACCGGGAATATGGATCAGCACCGAACCGTCCCGGTAAATATTGATAAGTGCTCCTGCCTGGTTCAGGAAACTTTCATTGAAAGAAATACCGAACTTCCCGGGAACCATGGCAAGACCGCGTTTGACAGAAATGTGTTTCTTATTGAATTCCTTCACCTGTTTGCGCAAGGCGCTGTAGTTGCTTTTTTCAAGCATCTGCCGGTGGGCGGCACGCAGTATGTTGTGATCCACCGTCATATTGCACGGTGTGGTGTTGTTTTTCTTTATGCCGTAATAATTCTGCCACCGAACCGCCGCGGCATCCTTTCCCAGGGAACGGGCAATCTGAGTTACTATGGATTCAATGATGGAAAAAGCCTGGGGAACACCAAAACCCCTGAAGGCGGTGCTGCTGGTTTTATTGGTCCTGCATGGATAGTACATGACATGCAGGTTGGGAATGAAGTAGGCCCCGTCAATGTGGAAAATGCTGTGATGAAGGACGGCATAGGAAACATCGGTACACCATCCGCAGTCAAAAGCCACAGACAGGTCAATGGCCAGGATCCTGCCCTTCTGATCAAAGCCAACCTCCCAGCTTGCTTTGAAAGGATGGCGTTTGCCGGTGATACGGAAATCCTGCTCTCTTTCCAGGATCAGCAAAACGGGCTTTTTTGTCTTCCATGCCAGCAAAGTGGACCAGGCCACACACCAGTTCGCCTGTGCCTGCTTTGACCCGAAACCACCCCCGATGCACCCCGCCTGAACTTCAATGTCGGAGGCTTTGAGCTGTAATAATGAGGCTGCAAACCGCTGGTTATCCGTAGGATTTTGGGTGGAGGCGCGTACAAAGAATCCTCCCTGGTGCCGTGGAACTGCATAAGCCGAATGTGTTTCAAAGTAGTAATGTTCCTGTCCCCCGGCCTGCAGGGACCCTTTTTCCCTGAAAGGGGCCTTTTTCATGGCCTCCCCGGCTTCTCCCCTGATCAGCTGCAGCGGCTTGAACAAGAAGGATCTCTTATCCATGGCTTCCTCAACCGAAAGGACGGGAGGCAGGACCTCCCACTTCCACCGTATGAGGGCAGCCGCTTTCTTGGCAGTCTCCAGCGTATCTGCGGCCACCAGGCAGACGACGTGTCCTGCATAACCGCAAACTCCTCCTACGGGCAGCAGGCAGGGCTCGTCATCTATGATAGGGGCCATCGTGTTGGGACCGGGAATATCCCCTGCCGTAACCACTGTGGCTACACCGGGATAAGCCATTACCGCCGATGTGTCCAGCTCCAGCAAACGCGCATGGGCATAAGGTGATGAGACCGGATACCCCCTGAGCGTGCCTTCATAAAGTTCCAGGTCGGGAAGATAGCGGGTCTGACCCGCAAGATGTGCTGCTTCCCTGTATTGTATGGATTTATTGTCAGTCATCTTTCCCGGTGATTGATTCATATAGCATCAACAGCATATTCCTGGCCACATCTATCCGGTATGCAGCGCTGCCACGGATATCGGAAATGGGAGTAAAGTCCTTTTCAATGAAGGCCGAGGCTTTCCGGCAATTGGCACGTGAAAACACCTTTCCTTTGAGAAAACGCTCCGTATGCATGGCACGTGCCGGAACAGGCGCCATGCCTCCGTAAGCCAGTCGCACCGAGGTGCAGGTCCTTCCCTCCAGGCGGATAGCGGCGGCAAAGGAAACGGAACTGATATCCATGTTTTTGCGCCTTGACTGCTTATGGGCAAAGAAATGCGTTCCTTTTTCGGGAAAAGGAAATACCACGGCCATGAGCAACTCGTCGGGCAGCAGGTCTACCTTACGGTAACCTGTTGTGAAAAGATCCGCTTTTATACGGCGTGTCCCTTCAGGGCCGCAGGCAACACAAACAGCGTCAAGGGCCAGGCAAAGCGGCATGGTATCCCCCACAGGGGAACCATCGGCAATGTTCCCTCCCAGCGAGGCCTGATGACGGACCTGCAGGGATGCAAAAGAATCCAGGTATGGTATAATATGAGGAAAATGCGGGCCCAGTTCCTTTTTCATGGTTTCATAATTGCATGCTGCCCCCAGGGATATTCCGAATTCCGAAACGCTTACCTGCAATAATTCCCGCACCCTGGATATGTCAATGACAGAACCTTTATGGTCCATGCACGAGCCTGTGAAACCCGAGGCAATCCGTGCTCCGGGGTATTGCCTGCGGGCAATGAAAAATTCCTCCAGGCACAGGGGAAGCAGGTAAACGTTCTCTCCCTTTATGAAGGCATGCATCCGTTTTTCCACCTGCGGGAAATCAAGAGGCTCTTCCCCGCCGGCCTGGAAGCCCGGTTGGCTGTCCAGGGAAAGCACCGCATCCATGATGGACTGGTAGCCGGTACAACGGCACAGGTTCCCCGATAATGAACGTTTGATCTCCTCCCTGTTCAGCGGAAGGTTGTTTTTCACATGGTTGTAGGCCGATAAGACCATTCCCGGCGAACATACACCGCACTGGCTGGCTCTTTCCCTTAAAAAAGCATCCCTTACCGGCGTGGTATTCATATATTTGTCAGGAGCTTCTATCGTAAGCAGATGCTTTCCGTGAAGCTGGGGGAGCCGCAGGAGGCAGGAGTCGGCCGTAAACCATTTTTCCGTATCCGTCACCTCGTCTTTTTCAGCCACGATCACCGTACAGGCTCCGCAGTCCCCGCTGCCGCAGACCTCCTTCGTCCCCGTCATTTTTTCATACCGGCGCAGATAATGCAGGACGGAACAGGATAAGGGCGGACTGTCCGGGCAGCAAAAATCTATTTCCCTTGGTTTTCCATTCAGATAAAAGCGAAGCAGGTCCATGATCTGTTTTTATTTTTCTATCCAGAGGTCCTGTAAATAGAATGTCAGGGGGTCATTGCCTTTGTCCATTACAAGGCGGACCGATAATACAGGAGAATCCGGGACAAAGCGGCAACCGCCGTTTTCCCAGGCACAGTTTGCGCGTTTGAAGTCAATTCCGTCGGAAGAATACTCCACATGGGCAAAATCCACAACGTCAATATCTACTGCCGGCAAACCCGTCAGGACCTTTATCCCGGGCGTATGGACCGGTTCTTCAAAGGTGAACTGGATGTATTGTCCTTCCTGCAACGGGCCGAAGCATTGTACATAAGTGGCGGGGTTGTTGTCGCACAGGTTGGAAAGGGGTGTTCTCCGGTTGAGATCCAGGTTCCCGCTAACATGGGTCACGGGATTCTGATTGCGGTCGTAAGGCAGGACGGCCTCAATTACCAGGCTACGGATATCGTCCCTGTAAAAGGCAGCAAAACGGTAAGGTTCAGGATGATCTGTTTTTATGGGCCCGGTATACAGGGGCGAGCGCGGTCCAGGTTCGGATCCGTCGCAGGTATAGCGCATGACCATCCATGGATATTCATTTTCTGCCACAATGTACCCGTTTGCATAAGTGGCCTTAGGTGGCGGAATACGGAAACGGATGCCCATGAAGTACAACCGTTCAAAGTGTGTCTGCCCAAGCCGCGTATTGAAATCTTCCCAGTCTTTATGGGCAAAGGGGCTCCATGCCACCTCGGCAAGGGCACAGAGCCGGGGGTACACCTGGTATTCCGCGATGCGCGTAGGCCTGTCCATCAGTTCGGACCACAAACCTCCCTGTATGCCCAGGACAAGTCCTGCTTGCGCAGGATCAATGCCTGCCATCAGGATGGGATCAAATGAATAGACCTTATCCACATCGGAAATTGATGCCCAGGTCATCCCGCGTTCAGCCCGGGTGTGCTTCATGTCTATATAACAATGCGATGCCGGCTGGGCAATGACACTATATCCTTCCTGAACGGCCTGTGTTATCTTGTCAATCCCTTTCCAGGCGTGTACAACGGTTTTTTTTCGGTCCAGGTTCCCGCCATCCATGATATCGTCCCACCCTACCAGTGTTTTTCCATATTTGTTCAGGATTCCCTGCATGCGCTCTGCGAAGTAGGCCTGCATGCCGGCAGGATCTTCCATTTGGTGGTCGTGCATGTAAGCTTTGCAGCGTGCACAGCTGGCCCACTGGCTGGTTACCACTTCGTCCCCCCCGATGTGAAAATACCGGGAAGGAAAAAGCGCCGCCATTTCACGCACAATATCATCCAGCATCTCATAATTCTTTTCATAAGAAGCACACCAGACATTGTTGCTGGTCCCCTGGATGCTCAGTTCCACCTCTTCTGTCAGGTCGCAGAGGATGTCAGGATAGCTGGCAATGGCAGCCTTGGAATGACCGGGAAGGTCAATCTCCGGGATGATCTCAATATAACGGGCGGCAGCATAGGCCACAATATTACGTATTTCCTGCTGGGTGTAGTATCCGCCGTACTTCTGTCCTGCATGGCCGTAAGTCGTGGGCAGGACCTGTCCCGGGCCACGCCAGGCTCCCTTTTCTGTCAGGTAAGGGTACTTTTTGATTTCCACGCGCCAGCCGTTGTCATCGGAAAGATGCCAGTGGAAACGGTTGAGCTTGTGTTTTGCCATCCAGTCAATGAAACGTTTGACGTACTCGACAGCATAGAACTGGCGGCTCACATCCAGCATCATCCCGCGGTATGAGAACCTGGGATAGTCTTTTATACTAACGCAAGGCAACCGCATCTGATTCACCGGCAGATATTGGTCGGGCTGGTAAACCGGTTGGTATACGGCGGGCGGAAATAGTTGCAGCAGCGTCTGGACACCATAGAAATATCCGGCACCATCACCGGCTGCGATCTCTGTAAAATCCTTAGTCACCCGCAACGTGTAACCCTCTGCAGGCAGGGATCCATCGAAAGAAAAAATGATGACATTGGAAGCCGGACGGGTTTTGCTTGTTTTTAAAATAATCCCTGTCGAAGGCTCTATGGTTTCATTGAAATATGCGGCCGCATCCCGGGCAAGAGGCAGGGCCTGGCTGTTGAAAAAGATGGAAGTCTGTTCGTTGAAGAGGAAATAACCTTCCCCGGGTATTGCTTCAACGGGAGCAGGGATTAGATGGATCAGGGAAGTCATAAAAAGGGCTAGTAAGGTATTCATAAAAAAGTTACATTATCAGATCTCCCAGGTAAGTGATGCTTTGCCGGGAACTGCTGTTAATAGAAAGAGTTGTCATTCCGCTCAGGCTGATCCTGAGATAGAACGTGATAAGTTCGTTGGTTTCTGTCCTTGCAGTGAAGACAAGGGTATATCCCCTCCGGGGATTGAAAGAGATTTCCGGTTCCACCTCCTTGTCTGTAAGTTCTATGGCCAGTTTGCGCGGATCCATGGGAGCAGTGTATGAACGGCCGAAATACGGCAGGTAACAAGATACGCGGGTGCTGTCATAACTCATTTCATAAAAAGGGGAAAGCGTAATGGAACGCCCGGTGGCCGGATTCACCCGGTCAAACCGGATCACAAAACTGCCGCTTTCAACAATGGCTTTAACCTGTTCTTCTTTTTCAGACTGGCTGTATGCCGAAAAGGGAAGCAGGCAAAGCACGAAAAAAGAAAAAAGGAAGAAATTTTTCATGTTATTGCGGATAAATCAGGTATTGGCTGCGTTTGATCTTGAATTCCTCCAGCTGATCATACCAAAGCATGGCGATTTCATCGGCATTCTTACCCTGGAGGATCATGGGGCGGACGTAGTCCACGCCAACAAGTTTTTCAAAATACGAAGTGAAGAATTTTTCCCCGATCCCTGCATTTTCATTCAGGTTGCGGTAAGCGTCTATAACGTATTGAAGGTCAAACCCGTTAGACCAGATCACTTCGTCTGGCGGAGCGGTGCGAAGGTCCACGCCGTAGCAGAGAACATCTTTTTGAATAGGATTGCGGGCTCCCGGTACAGATTGCGGTGTGAAGGAAAAGTCATAACCTGCCATTTGAGGATGTCCGTAAACCTGGAAGGGAAAATCGGTGCCGCGTCCAAGGCTTACAGGGGTAGCCTCGAAAAGGCATATGGAGGGATACAGGTATATGGAACGGTTATTGGGTAGGTTTGGCGATGGCTTCACGGGCAATTGATACAGGGTATGGTGCGTGTAGTTCAGGCAGGGAATGACGGTCAGGGAAGTTTGCAGGCTGTCTTTAAGCCAGAACTCACCGTTTATCATACAGGCCAGCTCTCCAAGCGTCATGCCGTGCACGACGGGTATCGGGATGATTCCCACGAAAGAACGGAATTGCATGTCCAGTACAGGCCCGGAGACAATGTGACCATTCGGGTTGGGCCTGTCAAAGACCAGCAGGGGCACGTTGTTCCTGGCACAGGCTTCCATAAAGTAATACATGGAAGACAGGTAGGTGTAAAACCGAAGCCCTACGTCCTGAATGTCGTAAACAGCAACATCAATTTGCCGCATCAGGCTGTCGGCCGGGATGAAAACGGAACCGTACACTGATATTATGGGAATCCCTGTTTTGGGGTCTGTCTGGTGATCAAGACGGGTGCCCGCGTCTTCATCGCCTCTGAATCCGTGTTCAGGAGCGAAAATCATGCGGATATCCACCCCCAGGGAAAGGAGGCTGTCTACCAGGTGTGTTCCCTCGATCAGGGCAGTGTGGTTGGTAAGAATTCCTACCCTTTTTCCCTCAAGCAGCGCAAGGTAAGCATTTGTGTTTTCCGCTCCGGTGCGAAGCATGTTGTTTTCCTGCGGGTTGTTGCAGGCAGACAGGGATATGCAGAGTCCCAGAATTCCGATATAAAATAAGTGTTTCATGCAACTAAGTTATGAAAAAATTGTATCTCGTCATTGTTTTGTATTTTTGTCTGACAAACACACAGAATCATGTCTGCCATCCTGGATGCAAAAATTCCGGAAGGTCCGCTGGAAAAGAAATGGACGATTCACAAAGAGTCCCTGAAAACGGTGTCTCCTGCAAACAGGAAAAAGATGCACATTATTGTCGTGGGGACAGGGCTTGCAGGGGCCTCTGCAGCCGCAGCGCTGGGTGAACAGGGGTACCGGGTGAATGTTTTTTGCATGAGCGATTCACCACGCAGGGCACACTCTGTCTCGGCCCAGGGAGGTATCAATGCGGCAAAAAATTACAGGAACGACAATGATTCTGTCAGGCGTCTGTTCCTGGACACCTTGCAGGGCGGGGACTACCGTTCCAGGGAAGCCAATGTGTACAGGCTGGCCCAGGTAAGCAACGCCATTATAGACCATTGTGTCGCCCTGGGCGTTCCCTTTGCAAGGGATTACGCGGGATACCTGGATAACCGCTCCTTTGGGGGAGCACAGGTAAGCAGGACATTTTATGCAAGGGGCCAGACGGGGCAGCAGCTTCTGCTGGCGGTCTATTCTTCGCTCAACAGGCAGGTGGCCGCCGGGAACGTAACGGTGCACAGCCGGGAACAGATGATGGACCTGGTAACGGAAAACGGACAGGCCCGTGGGATCATGACCCGGGACATGGTAACGGGCAGGATCAACGCCTACCCGGCACATGCCGTGGTTCTGGCTACAGGTGGTTACGGGAATGTCTATTATCTTTCCACCAATGCAAAGCATTCCAATGGATCGGCTTTGGTTCAGTGCTGGAAAAAAGGGGCCTTTTTCGCCAATCCCAGCTTTGTCCAGATACATCCCACCTGCATACCCGTACATGGAGAGTACCAGTCCAAGCTTACCCTCATGAGCGAATCGCTCCGTAATGAAGGGAGAATATGGGTGCCCACCCGGAAAGAAGACGTACTGGCGTTGCGTGAGGGAAAAATCAAGCCATCGGACATACCGGAAGAGCGCAGGGATTATTACCTGGAAAGAAGGTATCCCTCATACGGGAACCTGGTGCCCAGGGATGTGGCTTCCCGCGCCGCCAGGGAACGCTGTGATGCCGGATTCGGCGTGGGAAAAACAGGACGAGCCGTTTTCCTTGATCTGTCGGGGGCAATTGCAAAAGACGGGAAAGCATGCATAGAGAGCAAATACGGGAATTTATTCCAGATATACGAGAAAATAACGGGAGATGATCCCTGGAAAGAGCCCATGCAGATTTACCCCGCTATTCATTACACCATGGGCGGTTTATGGGTGGATTACAACCTGATGACCACCGTGAAAGGCTTATATGCAATAGGAGAGGCCAATTTCAGCGATCACGGGGCAAACAGGCTGGGAGCCTCTGCCCTGATGCAGGGACTGGCAGACGGTTTATTCATATTACCGTATACGATTTCCGATTACCTGGCAGGAAAAATAGGAGAACCCTGCCCGGACACGGCTACGCCTCCCTTTGTTCAGGTCCGCGGGGATGTCCAGAAAAGAATAGACAGGATCATGGCGTTAAAGGGCAATGTACCGGTGGATGTTTTTCACAGGGAATTGGGAAACATGATGTGGGAGCATGCAGGGATTGCAAAATCTGCAGAAGGTCTTTCCTCACTCATTTCCCGGCTTGGAGCGCTTGAAGAACGCTTCAGGAATGAAGCAGGGATTACCGGAAGCCAGGCCACGGTCAACCAGGAACTGGAAAAAGCGATCCACCTGGAGGATTATTTCACGCTGGCCGGACTGATGGTGCAGGACGCACTGCACCGCGAAGAATCATGCGGAAGCCATTTCCGTATTGAAAGCCAGACAAAGGATGGAGAAACATTGCGCGATGATGACCGTTTCCAATATGTGGCAGCATGGGAATACAAAGGACAGGCAGAAGCGCCTCTTCTGTACAGGGAACCCCTTGTTTATGAGGAAACAAGAATGACAGAACGTAAGTATATATAAGATGTTTTTCATATTGAAAGTATGGCGCCAGGCAGGACCCAGGTCCAGGGGACATTTCCAGCTTTTCGATATGGATGGGATTTCAGGGGATACTTCTTTCCTGGAAATGCTGGACATACTCAATAACCGCCTGGTCTCACAGGGGAAGGAGACAATTGCCTTCGACCACGACTGCAGGGAAGGGATCTGCGGTGCCTGCGGGTTGTATATCAACGGAAGGCCGCACGGCCCGGACGATGGTATAACCACCTGCCAGTTGTATATGCGTCGTTTTCGCGACGGCAGTGTCATAACGGTTGAACCCTGGCGTAGCGCAGCTTTTCCTGTGATAAAGGACCTAATGGTGGAAAGGAAGGCTTTTGACAAGATCCTGCAGGCAGGAGGCTTTATCAGCGCAAACACCGGAAGCGCCCCGGAGGCCCATACAACCCTCATAGCCAGGAAAGTGGCCGAGGAAAGCATGGACGCTTCGGCATGTATAGGCTGCGGAGCATGTGTCGCCACCTGCAAGAACCGTTCGGCCATGTTGTTTGTGGCTTCCAGGGTGAGCTCACTAGCTCTTTTACCACAGGGAAAACCCGAGGCGGCCAGGAGGGCTCGTGCCATGGTGGCAAAAATGGATGAGCTGGGGTTCGGTTCCTGCACCAATATCGGTTCCTGCCAGATGGAATGCCCCAAAAACATCACAATAACCCATATTGCCCGCCTTAACCGCGAATTCCTCTACCGTCCTGGGTGAGTACGGCGTATGCCTCATTCATTCCACTGAATGTCAATTATATAACCAAACAGCTCTCCCTTGGAGCTTTTTGGAATCCTGAGACTTTTGGTTGATATGCTCTCTGCTTCTGCCGCTGATACCACAAGAAAAGGGAAGCCTAGGCCTAAATAAAAAGCTTCCCGTTTTTGTGGTATCAGCGGCGCCTTCTGGCAACCACACAAATAGGTGCTTCGGCACATCAAAAGTATGCAGCGCTACCACAGGAAAGTTCCGAAGGGGTACCTGCCGGCCTGGACCTCTGCAGCCATATTATATAAATCCTTTCGAAACTTGTCGATATTTATTTTTTCTTTGGCAGAAATGAAGATACAGGGATCGTGCAGTTTGGAAATCCACGTTTTTTTAAGGTTTTCGAGACTTGTGAAGCCTTCGTCGGTCTGACGTTCCAAAAATGCGTCGATCTTGTTAAAAACGAGATAAACAGGCTTATCTCCGCATCCGATATCACGGAGCGTATTTTGCACCACATGGATCATTTCCTCAAAATGAGGATGTGATACATCCACTATATGGATCAGAACATCGCTTTCACGCACTTCATCCAGGGTGCTTTTAAATGATTCCACAAGCTGGGTGGGCAATTTTCTGATAAAGCCTACCGTATCACTCAGAAGAAAGGGAATATTATCGACGACTACCTTGCGGACGGTGGTGTCCAATGTAGCAAAAAGCTTATTTTCGGCAAAAACATCGGTTTTTGCCAAAAGATTCATGATGGTGCTTTTACCGACATTCGTATAACCTACAAGAGCCATCCTTGTTAATGCGCCCCTGTTGCCCCGCTGAGACATCATCTGCCGGTCTATTTTGGTTAGTTTTTCCTTGAGCAAGGCAATTTTATCCAGGATGATACGCCGGTCGGTTTCTAGCTGCGACTCGCCGGGACCACGCAAACCTATTCCGCCGCGCTGCCTCTCCAGGTGTGTCCACATGCGTGTCAGACGAGGCAAAAGATATTGATATTGAGCAAGTTCAACTTGTGTTTTGGCATAGGCTGTCTTGGCACGCTGTGCAAAAATGTCAAGTATGAGATTTGTCCTGTCCAGGACACGGCAGCCAAGAACCTTGTCCAGGTTACGTAATTGTGAAGAAGACAATTCATCATCAAAAACAGCGATGGAAACATTTTCAGCCTTGATGTATGCAGCCAGTTCCTCAAGTTTTCCACCACCCAGATAAGTGACGGGATGCGGCTTTTCCAGACGCTGGTAAAAGCGTCCGCCACTGACAAGGCCTGCGGTGTCGGCAAGAAATTCAAGCTCATCCAGGTAATCCTTAAAAGTCTCCATATCGGTTCCCGACCGTAACACACCCACAAAAACAGCTTTATCTTTTTCTTTCAGGATATCCATAGATTCAAATCAAAAAAAAAGCGCCCGTAAAGATAAGGCGCTTTAACAAACAAAGGCTTACAACCCACTGATTATCTAAGCTGGAAATTCAACGGGAAATTGTAACGAACCCTGACATTTTTGTCGCGTTGTCTTCCGGGTTTCCACTGGGGAGAGGATGACACCACCCGAACAGCTTCCTTGTCAATGGAGGGGTCAACACCGCGAAGAACCGTAACGTTCTTTACATACCCGTCAGAATCTACAATGAAAGATAGAACCACGCGGCCCTGCACTCCGTTTTCTTTTGCCACCTCGGGATAAACTATGCGATCAAATACCCATTTTGTGAAGGTATTCTCGTCGCCGCCCAGAAATGTGGGTTTTTCTTCAACAATGGCAACAGGGATTTCCTCTTCCTCTACAGTTTCTTCTTGCGTGTAAGTGATGTAATCGCGGATCTCTACCGCAAAAGCAGCGTCATCTTCTGTTTCAATGATAATGTCGTCTTCAATGGTGATATCGTCTTCAACGATTTCAATGGCATCGGAAAGTATAGGAGCCTGGGGAGTTTCGGGTGGCGGGGGAGGTGTTTCCAATGTTACAGGAATTTGCTCTTCCTCAATTACTTGTTGTACCTCTGCATCGAGAAAACTCGCATTTTTTTCGTAAGTTTTGTATTCAAAAGCAGCAAGAACAATAACAAGAGCGACTACCAGGCCGATCTCAATGAAAAGCATTCTCTTATTCTCAAGATTTGCTTTAGGGCTTTTTTTCAGTTCCATGTTATTCAAGAATAAATTTTGTGGACCATGTCGGAATCGAACCGACGACCTCGTGCATGCCATGCAAGCGCTCTAGCCAGCTGAGCTAATGGCCCGTCAGGACTTACAAATGTAAAAAAAATAATTTAAAAAACAATTTTGTAATTTTGCATCGTTTTTATACATAGCCATGATACTGTTTCATACAAACCAAACCAATATAAATATAAGCAACAGACGTGCCATAAAATCGTGGATAGGAGACTTGCTGCAAAAATATGGAAAAACACCGGGAGAAATTGGTATAATATTCTGTACATCAGAATATATGCTTGATTTGAACAAAAGGTTTCTCAAACATGATAATTATACCGATGTGATAACGTTCAACTACTCAGATAACAAAGAAAAAAGAATGAGTGGGGATATTTTTATAGACCATGAAACCGTGTTTTATAATGCAGCGAGATTCGGACAGGAAAAGCATGTTGAAATACTACGTGTCATTGCACATGGACTGTTGCACATGCTTGGGTACGATGATGATACGGAGGAAAGCAGGGACAATATGCACAGACTGGAAGATAATGCCTTGAAAGAAATTCAAATAAATCCATTAGGATGACCAACAGGTACGATATTATAGTAGTTGGGGCAGGTCATGCAGGATGTGAAGCAGCGCACGCGGCAGCAAGAATGGGTTCAAAAACGCTTCTTATCACAATGGACATGACAAAAATGGCACAGATGTCATGTAATCCGGCCGTAGGAGGCATCGCGAAAGGACAAATAGTAAGAGAGATAGACGCTATGGGAGGGGTCATGGGTATTGTTACGGATGCCAGCACCATACAGTTCAGGATGTTAAACAGGTCAAAAGGGCCGGCAATGTGGAGCCCGAGGGCACAATGTGACAGAATGCTGTTTTCCCTAAAATGGAGAGAAATCCTGGAAAAGACCGAAAATTTATATATGTGGCAGGACCAGGTATTATCGCTTTTGTTTGATAAAAACAAAGTGACAGGTGTTGCAACAGAGTTCGGTCAGGAATTTTTCGCAGAAGCAGTGATTCTCACCAACGGAACTTTTCTGAACGGAAAAATATTTATTGGATGGAAGACAACACCTGGGGGAAGAATGGGAGAGCAGCCATCCCTGGCCTTGAGCAAACAACTAAAGGAACGAGGGATACAGGTTGAAAGGATGAAGACAGGTACGCCACCGAGAGTAGATGGCAAGACAATTGATTTTTCGCACCTGGAAATTCAAAGAGGAGATGAAAAACCGCAAAAATTCAGCTTTTTGACGACACAGTCTGCCATACAGGAAAGAAATCAACAACTACCTTGCTATATCGGCTATACCAATACAGATGTCCATGAAAAACTGAAAGAAGGTTTCAACGATTCACCATTGTTTGCTGGAAGGATAAGCGGGAAAGGGCCAAGGTATTGTCCCAGTATAGAGGACAAGTTGAGAACCTTTGAACATAAGGAGCAACACCCTCTTTTCCTGGAACCGGAAGGATGGCATACAAACCAATATTACATACAGGGATTCTCCTCTTCATTACCCATTGACATACAATACCAGGCAGTAAGAAAAGTCAAAGGCCTGGAGAATGCTCATTTCCACAGTCCAGGATACGCTATTGAATACGATTATTTTCCACCAACACAATTGGATCATTCATTGGAAGTCAAGAATATACCGGGTTTGTACTTTGCAGGACAGGTGAATGGCACGACAGGATATGAAGAAGCAGCAGCACAAGGCCTGATGGCAGGTATAAACGCGCACAGGAAAATTCACAAATTACAGCCCATAATACTACACAGAGACCAGGCTTATATTGGTGTTCTTATAGATGATCTGATAACCAAAGGAGTAGACGAGCCTTACAGGATGTTCACTTCACGCGCGGAATACAGAATCCTGCTCAGGCAGGATAATGCTGATGAAAGGCTTACGCTAATCGGGTTCAATATTGGATTGGCAACAGAAGAAAGACACTCCCTGCTGACAGAGAAGATCATGAAAAGAGACAGATTGCTACAATACCTGGAGAGCAATTCTGTAGATCCTGATAAAATTAATGATATGTTGCAGAAAGTGGGGTCAGCTCCAATTGAAACGAAAAAAAAGATGGCCCAGATTTTGTCAAGACCTCAGGTTGAATGGGGAGATATGGCTACTTTTGTTCCACGTGGAACATTATGTGAAGACGATCCAAGGGCAGCTGAAATATACGAATCTGTAGAGATCGTGTTGAAGTACAGGGGATATATTGAAAGAGAAAAAGCCTTTGCAGACAAGGTGTTGAGATTGGATTCCGTGGTTATACCCGAGAAGTTTGATTATACCAGGATAGTATCCCTGTCTACCGAATCACGCCAAAAATTACTTAGGGTTAAACCCCGGACCATAGGGCAGGCATCCAGGATTCCCGGAGTGTCTCCTGCCGATATTTCTGTTTTACTGCTGTATTTGGGGCGGTAAGGGAATGCATTTTATTAATATACAAGCAAAAACATAATGTTACCTGAATAAAGACTACTTTATTCGAGTATATAATTTAGTAAATAAGAGAAAAAAATATACTACTTTTGTCGGTTCACGCAAAAAGCACATATACACCTTGAAACATTTTTCCCTTTTCACCCTCATCTGCCTCTTTTCGCTGGTTACCCTCAATGCACAGCAAATGGTGCAAACAGTGAAAGGCAGGGTCGTGGACGATATTGCATCACAACCTTTGGTAGGTGTGGGTGTGGTCGTCAATAACAGCGGTTACCTGGCCACGTATACGGACATTGACGGTTATTACAATATACCCAATGTTCCGGTGGGGAGGATCTCCATTCTTTTCACCAGCATCGGGATGGAAACCGTATATATGGAAAACATTTCACTAAATTCAGGTAAAGAGCTAGTTATCAATGTGTCCATGAGAGAAGACGTGATGACGGTGGAGGAAATCGTCATTACCGCAGAAAGGGACAAACTACGTCCTGTGAACGAAATGGCTTCCGTTTCGGCAAGGACTTTTTCAGTCGCAGATGCAGAAAGGTATGCAGGGGCTATGAGCGATATATCAAGGATGGCACAGAATTTTGCAGGAGTCGGCACACCGAACGATTCAAACAACGACATTGTAGTCAGGGGTAATTCTCCATTCGGATTGTTATGGCGCTTGGAAGGCGTGGATATTTACAACCCAAACCATTTTGCCGATGGAGGAGCTACGGGGGGGGCAATCAGCATGCTGAATGTAAACACATTATCCAACTCGGATTTTTATACCAGCGCTTTTCCCGCAGAATATGGAAATGCTTATTCCGGTGTTTTTGATGTCCACCTGAGGGAAGGCAACTATGATAAACATGAATTCACAGGTCAACTGGGTATTAACGGAATGGAATTCGGGGCAGAAGGACCATTCTCCAGGAAATCGAAAGCCTCCTATCTGGGAGCTTACCGTTATTCATTCCTGGATGCGCTCACATACCTGGGTTTTGAGTTCGGAACAGGATCTGCTGTCCCAAGGTATCAGGACTGGACGGCCAAGATAAACGTTCCGACCGCGAAAAGCGGAACCTTTTCATTATTTTCCATAGGAGGAAGAGGCAAAATTAGCATAGTCGACGGAGAATCAGATTTTTATAAATACGCAGATGATATTGCCACCCAATACGGAATGGCGGTGATAGGGCTACGGTACCAAAAAAGCATAGGGCACAATCAGTCGATCAACGTTTCCGTGGCCGGCTCGTATTCTTCTTTATCGGCGCAGATTGACTCCATGAATGCTGAAACACTCCTGAAAGACCGCAGCCAGGATGCGCTGCTCCAACGAGAATTCCAAAGCATACAGGCGGTTCACAATGTGAAGCTGGGAAACAGGTTATCCATGCGCTCGGGCATTACTGGTAAGCGCCTGGCCTACAAATTCATTTCCAATGATTATTCCATGACCACGTATCCCAAGGATGTTAATGAAGTCGGGTATACGTTTCTCTTGAGCGCGTTTTCGGAAGTTTCTTACCGGGCAGGGGCCAGACTCACCCTGGATGCAGGCGTCAATGCGCAGTTCCTTTTCCTAAATCAGACATGGAATATTGACCCCCGCTTTGGACTTTCCTGGAAGTTCAAAGACAAGCACGAAATAACCTTTGGTTACGGCCTTCACAGCCAGTACCAGGGACTTGAGATCTACATGACAAAATTGTTCTCGCAGGCCGTGGACAGCAAGATTTATCCCAACAGGTACCTGGACATGACCCGTGCACACCACCTGGTCCTGGGATACCAATGGAGAATCGCGCCCTCGACACGGTTGAAGGCAGAAACGTACTTTCAATATCTTTACAATATTCCTGTGGACCTGTATGAACCTTATTATTCAGTGGTCAATCTGACCGGTATGAGTTTTGACAAGTACGGGCGCGTTTATGTGAACGATGCTACGGGCTACAATTACGGGCTGGAACTGACGCTGGAACGTTTCCTTTCACAAGGGTGGTATTATATGGTCACTGCCTCTGTGTTCGAGAGCAAGTTCAGGAGCATTGATAATATCCTGAGAAACACACTCTATAATAGCAATTTTGTTTCCAACATACTGGTCGGCAAAGAGTTCGAATTGACAAAAAAAGCTCAGGCAAGGAATATCTGGTCTTTCGGAGGTGATATCAAATTCGCTTTTGCAGGCGGGCAACGGTATATTCCCGTAGACCTTGAAGCCTCGAAGGCGACAGGAACGACTGTCTACATCTATGAACAGGCTTATGTCCCCAGGCACCCATTCTACATGCGCGGGGACCTCAAGGCATGGGCAAAGATCCATCAACAAAAGGTTACCCATGAAATCGGCGTAGAGATCAGGAATTTCACCAACCGCAAGAATGTGTATTCCTATGAATACGATGTGAAGCTGAAAGACATGAAAACATCGTATCAGACAGGCCTGCTACCCCTGGGATATTATAGAATAACATTCTGACATTCAATCCAAAGGGAGATAAAACAAACTTTTTTCGGTTATAAATCCCGGAACAGGATCATGAAAATGCGCCAAAGCCTGCAGAAACAGGGCTTTGTCATTGTTTCCGCCCCCGGCATATGGTTTGCACATAACCACATTGTTTTCTTTTTCAGACGGATAGCAGAAATGGGGTGGCAAGACATATCCGCTCCTAAACCGACATTCCTGGTATGCATAGTGAAACATTGAAAACGGCCAGACAAAAATAAATTCCTGTTTTTCAGCGTCTTTTTTGTATTCTTGATATAAGGCCCTTACTGGGGCACCGGAATGTTCCTTACCTGTAGCCGTCCTGATAAGCGGGGCAGGTAAGCGAACAGGGGTGTCAAATCCTCGTTTTTTATAGTATTCCTGGAGAGGTTGGGTTGCCGGGTACAGTAACAAAAAGGGGGCAAGGGTTCTGGCCCGGTCCAACAGCAGAGAGGCAAATCCCATTTTTTGTTGCTGTGGATGGGTTACAACCCCGTAAACATAGAAACCTTCCAGTAACTTTTTATTCCCGCTGAACAATGTCAACGGGAATAATGTCATGCAAGACATACCCCGGGGATGGAAAAGCACAGTGCCCAGCTCAAGGCAGTGGTCAATGACAAAGGCGGCGTAATCCGGACTGTCCCCGAAAGCAGCACACCAGATGTCCAGCAGTGCGGCCCTGTCTTCTGCTGTGGCCTGCCGGATCATGAATAGATCTCGGCTATTATTTTATCGTAATGCTTATTGAGTTGTGCCCTGCGTAATTTTAGTGTTTGTGACAGCAAGCCGTTTGCCGTGGTCCATTCATCATTCACAAGACGGAAAAACTTGATTTGCTCATGGGGTGCCAGTGTCTTGTTGATCCTTTCAATCTCCTTGTGTATCAAATCCATAACTTCTTTTGTCTGGTAGAGTTTCTCCGCATCCTGAAACACCATTTTATGGTGGGTTGCCCACTCCTCAATCCTGGCGGCGTTGGGAACGATTATGGCCGAGGCCACCTTTTGATTGCTGCCAATGACCAGGGAGTTTTCAATGTACGGAGATTCGTTGAGTTTGCCCTCGATCACCTGAGGTGCCACATATTTTCCATTGGACAACTTGAAGATCTCCTTTTTACGGTCTGTAATGCGGAGGTAAGCGCCATTGACCATTTCACCCACATCGCCGGTATGGAACCAGCCCTCCTTGTCTATCACTTCTGCTGTGGCTTCAGGGTCCTTGTAGTATCCCTTCATGATATGCGGCCCGCGGGTCAGGATCTCGCCGTCCTGCAGGAATGATACCTCTGTCCCTTCCAGTATCGTACCAACAGTTCCTATCTTGCGAAGCAAGGCTTTTGGCTTGTTGACGGCAATCACCGGGGAAGTCTCTGTAAGCCCGTATCCTTCATAAATGTACATTTTGGCTGCTGAAAACAAACGGATGACACAAGCCCTGATGGAAGAGCCCCCGGTCACAATGAGCATTTCATGCCCGCCCAGGTTGTCCCTCCATTTGCTATATACCAGCTTGTCAAACAAACTGTTAAGCAACCTGCGCCTAAAGGTTAGATTTTCATAATCAAAAGTGTTCCCGAAATTCCAGGCCCATCTGTAGATAATCTTTTTGAACCCTGTAAGGCTCTTGCCTATATCATCCAGTTTTTTATACATCATTTCAATGACACGCGGAACAGCACAGAAACCGTCTGCCTGGATGTCTTTCAGATCACGGGCAATAGTCCCCATATTTTCCCCGTAATAGATGCTTATTCCCAGGGACTGGAACTCATAGTTCATGGTTCTTTCATATATATGGCATAAGGGAAGGAAGCTGAGGTAACGGTGGGATGAGTTCTTGATCTGCTGCGCGGCATGTGCCAAAAAATTAAAGACAATGCTGCTGTGGGCATGCATCACGCCTTTTGGCGTTCCCGTGGTGCCCGATGTGTAGATGATGGAAAGAAGGGTGTCGGGGGTGATTGTTTTTTTGTTTTCCTCTATTACAGGGGCCCATTTTTCTTTGTTTTCAACTCCCATACGCCTGATCTGGTCCAGGTTGTTTACGCCTTCCACGTTGTCTATGGTAAACACTGTCGGAGGATTCTCCAGTCCGGCGATTACCGGGGCAATATGCTTGTATAGGATTGCACTGCCTATGATGATGATTTTTGCATCGGAATGGGGGATGATATAGCGGTAATCGTCATCACTCAAGGTGGAATAAACAGGCACATGGACAACTCCTGCGAGGGCTGTTCCCATATCGACAAAATTCCATTCCGGACGGTTGTTCATGACGGTGATCACCTTGTCTTCCCGTTGCAGGCCGAATTCCAGGAAACCATAAGCGAAAGCGTGTGAGATTTCGGCATACTCCTGCGAGCTGTATTTCTTCCAGACGCCATCTACTTTACCCGCCAGGATGTCCTCTTTGGGATAATTCACCTGCAAACGCTCCAGCAGGTCGAAAAGCCGGGTGACTGGTACTATTGTATTCATGATAGTGTTATTTTTAAATCGTTAATAAATGAATCAATATGTGATTTAAGGGTATTGAAGGAGCACATCCAGCGTACCTCCCCCGTATGTTCATTCCAGGTGTAGAAGAAGTGCTTTTCTACAAGCTTCTTGCGGGCTTTTTCCGGGATAATGGCAAAAACGGCATTGCTTTCCACTTGTTGTGTGATGGTCACACCCGGCAGTTTCTTTATGCATTCGGCCATGTATCCGGCCATTTTGTTGGCATGACGGGCGTTTTCAAGCCATAGGCCGCCCTCCAGGTATGCCAGGTATTGTGCTGCCACAAAACGGCTTTTGGAAAAAAGCTGCATGGACTGTTTTCTTATGTACTTGAAATTTTCAGCCAGGTGGGGGCGAAGCAGCACGACAGCTTCCCCCATGAGCATTCCGTTTTTTGTGCCGCCAAAGGAAAGGGCGTCCACACCCGCCCGGGTGGTCATCTCCTCCAGTGGCAGGCCCAGGTACGCTGCCGCATTGGCCAGCCGGGATCCGTCCATATGCAGGTACATATTGTGTTCATGCGCCAGGTCTGCCAGTCTCCGGATTTCTTCCGGTGTGTAAACAGTACCCAGTTCTGTGACCTGGGAAATGGATATGACTTTGGGCTGGGAATGATGCTGGAAACTGAATCCCTTCAACAGGGGTTTGACAAGGGAGGGGTCCAGTTTACCGTCCCGTGCATCTACGGTGATCATTTTGCACCCGGTAAACCGTTCGGGAGCGCCGCACTCGTCCTGGTTGATATGAGCGGTCTCTGCACAGATTATGGCATGGTAAGGCATTGTAAGCGCCTGCAGGCAGAGCACGTTGGCCCCTGTCCCGTTGAAAACAAAAAATACCCGGGCATCTTTTCCGAATAATTTCCGGAACACATCCTCTGCCCTGGAAGAGTACTCATCTTCCCCGTAAGAAAGCTGGTAATCCCGGTTGGCGTCTTCAAGAGCCTTAAATACAGACGGATGTACTCCGGAATGATTGTCACTTCCAAAGCTTGTTTTCATACGTAAAATTTTAATAGTAGTAATTTTGCCATGTATTTCTTTTCCAATATATTATGTTTTAAACCATTCGGTTTATGCAAAAGCCAAAAGAGCACTCATGGGTTGATGAATGCAAGGTTATTGGTCCGGCGATTTTATTTTACAACAGCTAAAAAGTATAAAATTTCATACACATGCTCCTTGTCACAGTCTTGGCCGCTTAGCTGTTGAGGCCAGTTTCATGATCGGGTTCCTTGCTTTTCGTAAATA
>MWFB01000007.1 GCA_002071385.1 Bacteroidetes bacterium ADurb.Bin013 | reverse complement strand
GCTATACCCCTTCGGACACGGCCTGAGCTATACCACCTTTGAATATGGTTCGCTCAAAATGCCTGAAAGCTTTGCAGACAGCGTACAGATAGCAATGGAGATCCGGAACACAGGCTCTTTTGACGGTGAGGAAGTGGTGCAGCTGTATGTAGAATATCCCTCTTCCAGGATAGCCCGTCCCAACAGGCAGCTTGTGGGTTTTGAACGTGTCATGGTTCCTGCCGGTCAAGAACGTAAAGTTATCCTTACACTCAAAGCGCTGGACATGGCTTTCTGGGATGTGAAAAAACAAAGGTTCGCAGTTGAACCGGGTGTTGTGAAGGTGCTTGTGGGCAGTTCATCTGCAAATATCCGTTTGTCCAGAATACTTGAAGTGAAATAAAAAAAGTATCTTTGCAGCTTGATTTAGTGATATCTATTTTATGATCTTATTAAACAGGGATTTAACCCTGATAAACATAGAAGACCTTCTTTTCGCGAAAGAAACCGTATCCCTGGACAAGGAAGCCATTGACAGGATAGCCCGTTCGTATGAATTTCTGAAAGAGTTTTCTAAAGAAAAAGTTATATACGGCATCAACACGGGATTCGGTCCCATGTCGCAATTCAGGGTGGATGACAGCAACCTGAAACAGCTTCAGCTGAACCTGATACGTTCCCATGCAGCCGGCACCGGGGAGATCCTGACAGACCTCCAGGTCAAGGCTGCCATGATTGCACGTCTTGCCACTTTTGTCCAGGGTTGTTCAGGCGTACATCCATCCCTGCCTGTGTTGCTGGCAAAGTGCATCAACAGGGATATATTACCGGTTATTCCACAGCACGGCAGTGTGGGTGCCAGCGGAGACCTGGTGCAGCTTGCCCACATGGCACTGGCCCTGATAGGCGAAGGAAAGGTCCATTACCACGGTCAGACCAGGGATGCTGCTGAAGTGCTGAAAGAAAACAACCTGGAACCAATGCAGATTCATATAAGGGAAGGACTGGCCATGACAAACGGGACTTCTGTGATGACGGGCATCGGGCTGCTGAATCTCTTCAATGCCAGGAAGCTGTTGCTGTGGGCCATGTCCGCCTCGGCTCTTGTCAATGAAATTGCCGGTTCCTACGATGATTTCCTGTCCCCTGTGCTGAACGGCAAAAAACGCCATGGCGGTCAGTTGTTCATTGCCCGGCAGTTATCTGAAATGCTCCGCGAAAGCCGCTGTCTTAAAAGAAGGCAATCTTTCCTGTACAACAGAGAAGTCAACGGTGACAAGGTATTCCGGGATAAGGTACAGCCATTTTATTCCTTACGCTGTGTTCCGCAAATCCTGGGTCCTGTGGCCGACACACTTGAATATGCCGGGCGTGTGCTTCTGGAAGAATTGAATTCTTGTTGTGACAACCCTGTGGCGGATCCTGAAACCGAAAATGTATACCACGGAGGAAATTTCCATGGAGATTACGTTTCGCTCGAAATGGACAAGATGAAGACCGTGGTCACCAAGATGACCATGCTCATGGAAAGGCAGCTCAATTACATATGCCATGACAAGGTCAACCAGATCCTGCCGCCCTTCGTGAACCTGGGCATCCCCGGTCTGAATTACGGAATGCAGGCTGCCCAGTTCACCGCCACTTCCACTACAGCAGAATGCCAGACTCTTAGCATGCCCAACTACATCCATTCCATCCCCAACAACAACGACAACCAGGATGTGGTAAGCATGGGCACCAACTCGGGCCTGATAACTGCCCGGGTCATTGAAAATGCCTTTCAGGTGACCTCCATTCACCTGATGGCCCTGGCACAGGCGGTTTCCTGCCTGGATATCACGGAAAAACTCTCTCCGCCCACACTGACTGTCTATAAGAGGATCCGAGGGATCTTCCCGGCTGTGAAAGAAGATGTGGCACTGTATCCCTATATTGCCAAGACTGTAGAATACATAACCCACAATAAACCATGATATCATGAAGTACGCTTTGGTAACCGGAGGCTCACGAGGCATAGGACGCGCTATATGTGTTGCCCTGGCTAAAGAGGGATATTCCGTGATAGTCAATTATGCAAGAAACCGGGAAGCAGCAGAGAAAACCGTGGAAATGATAGCTTCGGAAGGGGGTATGGCGCAGTTGCTGCAATTCAACGTTGCCAGCAAGGAAGAAGTGGACAATGCCCTGGATGCATGGGATAATGAACATCCGGGGGAATATATAAGCGTTCTTGTAAACAACGCGGGTATCAGGCAAGACAACCTGATGATTTTCATGCAGGATGAACAGTGGAACAATGTACTGGAAACCAATTTGTTTGGTTTTTTCTATGTTACCCGCAGGGTGCTAAAGAACATGTTGACCAGACGTTACGGCAGGATTGTAAACGTGACCTCGCTTTCGGGTCTGACAGGCTTGCCTGGACAGACTAATTATGCAGCTTCCAAGGCCGGTCTTATCGGGGCTACACGTGCCCTGGCCATGGAGGTGGCTCCAAGGAAAGTCACCGTCAATTGTGTGGCTCCCGGTTTTATAGAGACCGACATGACCAGCGACATTAACCAGGATGAACACAAGGGAAGGATACCGGCAGGACGTTTTGGAAAACCTGCAGAAGTAGCCGCTGCCGTTGTCTTTTTTGCCGGTGAAAACGCTTCATACATAACCGGGCAGGTTTTGTCTGTCAACGGGGGATTATACACTTAGTACGATAGCATGAAGAGAGTAGTCATTACAGGAATAGGAATTTATTCATGTATCGGTGTCAGTAAGGAAGAAGTCAGGGACGGTCTTTACCAGGGAAGAAGCGGGATTGGCATTGACCCATCCAGGACGGAGTACGGTTACCGTTCTCCGCTCACCGGCATTGTTCCACGGCCCGATCTCAAAGAATCGCTGACCCGCAGGCAAAGGATTTGTTTGCCCGAAGAAGGTGAATACGCTTTCATGGCTACGCAGGAAGCATTGGAGGATGCGTGTATTGATACGGATTACCTGGACAGGAACGAAGCCGGCATTTTGTTCGGGAACGATTCTTCCAGCAAAGCTGTCATTGAATCCCACGAGATATGCGTTGCCAAGAAAGATACTACCCTGCTGGGTTCAGGGGCGATTTTCCAGTCCATGAACTCGACGGTGACTATGAACCTGTCCACCATTTTCAGGCTTCGGGGCATCAACATGACCATCAGCGCAGCCTGTGCCAGCGGTTCCCACTCCATCGGGCTGGGTGCCCTGCTTATCCGCATGGGGCTTCAGGAAATGATAGTATGCGGAGGGGCGCAGGAAACCAATGTCCTTAGCATGGCCAGCTTTGACGGATTGAACGCCTTTTCCACCAGGACAGACCAGCCGCAAAAAGCATCTCGTCCCTTCGACAAGGGCCGTGACGGCCTGGTGCCCAGCGGAGGCGCCGCCACCGTCATCCTGGAAGAATATGAACATGCCGTTAAGCGCGGAGCGCGCATTTATGCCGAGGTGGCGGGTTACGGCTTCTCTTCCAACGGAATGCATATATCGCAGCCCAGCGAAGAAGGCTCGGCAAAAGCCATGGCCCTCGCCCTGGCCGATGCCTCCCTGAAACCCTCAGATATTGATTATATAAATGCCCATGCCACATCTACGGTCTTGGGAGACAGTTATGAGGCCCTGGCCATTGACAGGATATTCGGAAAAGAAAAAACACCCATCTCCTCTACCAAGGGAATGACAGGTCATGAGTGCTGGATGGCCGGTGCGAGCGAAGTCGTCTATACCCTTCTTATGATGCGGGATTCCTTTATTGCACCCAACCTGAACCTGGAGGAACCTGATGAAAATTCAAAAAAATTAAATATAATTGCCAAAACTTTAGATAGGAAACTGGATATATGCCTCTCCAATTCATTTGGTTTCGGAGGCACGAACAGCGCACTGATACTGAAAAAAATTTAGCACGAACATAAGAAGATCATGAACAGGAAGGAAATCATTGATATTATTAACAAATTCCTGGTAGAGGATATCGAAGTGGAACCGGACGCCCTTAAAGAAGAAGCATTTCTCAAGGAAGACCTGGGAATTGACAGCCTGGATTTTGTTGATATCGTCGTGGTGGTAGAACAGAATTTCGGTTTCAAGATAAAACCGGAAGAAATGTCGAAAGTGAAGACTTTATCCCAATTTTACGACTATATTGAACGAAAACTTAACGCAAGTTGATATCAGAAAAAAAGCCGGCGTGGAAGGGGACCACAGGCGGGGGAAATTTTGGACAAAGAGCCTTGCTCCTTCTACTCCGCTATGTGGATATCAGGGCAGGATATGCGATACTGGCCCTTGTCATTCCCTTTTACATGCTGTTCAACCGTTCCGGTTACCGTCCCATTAGGGATTATTTCAGACGCAGGGGTTATTCAGGGAATATCATCTTTCACATATACAGAAATCATTACCTCTTTGGCCAGATGATGCTGGACAAATTCTATCTCTTTGCCCGGAAAAAGAATCCTTTCACATCCAGGGTGACGGATTGGGACCAGTTTACATCACTGCTCAAAAGCGATGGCGGTTTTTTGATTGCCGGGGCACATACGGGGAACTTTGAGATCTGCGGGTATTTTTTGCAACAACGGCTGAAAAAACTGAATGCGGTGGTTTTTGGAGGCGAATCGGCCTTCTTACAAGCAAAAAGAGCCCAGGCCCTTTCAGGGAACATGGCCGAGTTGATCCCTGTGATGCCCGATATGTCGCACTTGTTTGTCATCAAGGCAGCGCTGGAAAAAGGTGAAATGGTAAGCATGCCGTGTGACAGGCTTTTTGGGAGCAGCAAATCGTTTACTTTTACATTTCTCGGTGCCCCCGCCCATTTTCCCATGGGGGCATTCCTGCTGGCAGCACAGCTGGAAGTACCCGTGTGTACGCTTTATGTAATGCGTGAACCGGCCAGGAAATATCACATAATATGCAAACAGCTGGACGTAGACCGTTCACAATACAAGACTTCCAGGGATATTGCACGCGCCTTATGCCAGGTATACGTGGAACAGCTGGAAGATATTCTGAAAGCATATCCCCACCAGTGGTTCAATTTTTACGATTTCTGGAACAACACCACCCTATGATCCAATCTGCCAATATACTGGAATTGCTGCCTCACCGTCCCCCTTTTGTAATGGTGGACCGGCTCACATACTGTGAAGGGTATCATGCCACTACCGAGTTGCTCATAACCGTTGATAACATTTTCTGCCGGAACGGCTTCTTTTCAGAAGCTGGCCTTATGGAAAACATGGCCCAGACCTGTGCTGCCCGCATGGGGTTCAAAAGTGTGGCCGGCAACACGAGGGTAAAAATTGGCATCATAGGGGCTGTCAAGGATTTCAATGTTTTTTTCAGACCTGTCCCGGGAGATCTTCTGGAAACTGAAATTGTGATAGAGAATGAAGTCTTCAATGCCATATTGCTCAGGGCGGAGATCCGTTGCAACGGCAGGACGGCAGCCACTGGCCATATGAAATTGTTTTTAACCGATATTGACAGTCAGCCCCATGAAGACAACGCATAAACTAACAGAGAGCAAACAGATCCTCATCCGTTTCAGCGAAGTGGATTCCATGAGCATCGTCTGGCACGGATCGTATGTCCTGTATTTTGAGGATGCCAGGGAAGCTTTTGGAAGAAAGTACGGATTGACCTACCAGACGTACTTTGACAATGGATATTTTGCTCCCCTGGTGGATATGCAATTTGAATTCAAGAATCCCCTGAAATACGGCGACACAGCACGTATCGAGATTGAGTACATACCGGTGGAAGCGGCAAAGGTAATCTTCCGGTACAATATTTACAGGGAAAAAGACAATGTGCTGGTTGCCACGGGTTCCACGACCCAGGTCTTTCTGGACCGCCAGTACAGGCTGGTGTTGTATAGCCCTGATTTCTATACCGAATGGAAAAAGAAAAATAATGTTCTATGATTAAACCCCTGGCATACAATATCGTTTCTCCCCTCGGCTTTACCGCAACAGACAACTACGCTGCCGTGCGCAGGGGCGAAAGCGGTGTCGTTCCCTGTCAGGACCCTGTAGGTATCCCCATAGCCGTATCACGCCTTGACAGGTCAAAACTCCTGAAAGCATTTGAAAAAAAGTGCAAACCGTCTCAAAAACATACAGCGCCTGAACAGGCCATGTTGCTTTCTGCCTCTCTGGCAGTGCAAGAAGCCGGTATTGACGCGTCTTCTGCACGCACGGGATTTGTGCTTTCCTCTACAAAAGGCAATATTGAGCTGCTTGGCATTCCGGAGAACGACTTTGGAAGGGAACGCATCCATTTGTGGCATAATGCCGCGCTGCTGAGCGGCTTTTTCAATAATCCCAACATTCCGTTAACCGTCACCAATGCTTGCATATCGGGAGCTGCCGCACAGATCGCGGCGTTCAACATGCTGGAAAAAGGTCTTTATGATCATGTGGTGGTAACGGGGGTAGACATGGCTTCTGACTTTATTGTGGCTGGATTCCAGTCCTTTAAATCACTGGACCCGGAGCGTTGCCGCCCCTTTGATGCACGACGTAAGGGACTGAATATAGGAGAAGCTGCCGCTACCCTTGTGTTTGGAAAAGCAGACGGTAAAGGCATATCCCTCATCCAGGGGAATGTCCGCAACGACGCCAATCATATATCAGGACCCTCCCGCACCGGCGAGGGATTATACAGGGCACTGTGCCACACCCTGCAGGATGTGCCTCCCCGGGATATCGGATTCATCAGCGCCCACGGAACAGCCACTCCCTTCAATGACCAGATGGAAGCCATAGCCTTTGCAAGGGCAGGTCTTGATCATACGCCTGTCTTCAGCCTCAAGGCCCATTTCGGTCACACCATGGGAGCCGCAGGGATACTGGAGAGCATCATTTCCATAATGGCCCTGGAAGAAGGAGTGGTCCTGCCTTCCATGGGCTATAAAGAACACGGGGTTGAAGGAGAACTGAACGTTAGCACGGTTACGGCCCATACGGATAAAAGATTCATGGTGAAGACATTGTCAGGTTTTGGAGGATGCAATGCCGCCTTACTTTATCAGAAACATTCATGAAAAAGATAACAGCATATTGCCGCTTGACAGATGATTTGGTAATTCTGAACGGAAAACCTTGCGAGATATCGTTTCCCTCAGAACCTGGCCCGGGCCGTCTGACAGATATTTACCGTCACCTGGAAGTCGGTTATCCAAAATTCTTCAAGATGGACAACCTCTCCAAGGCAGGCTTCCTGGCTTCTGAAATGGTGCTCCGATCACTTCAGTACGATATGGAAACCCCGGATGAAAGCACTTCCATTGTCTTTTGCAACCGTTCTTCTTCGCTGGATACCGATAAGCGTTTCCAGGAAACCATAAGCCGGGATAATTACTTTCCGAGCCCGGCTGTTTTTGTGTACACTCTTCCCAACATCGTAACGGGAGAAGTGGCCATCCGGAACAAAATCATGGGCGAAACATCTTTTTTCATACTCGAATCATTTGATGCCGAAAAAATGATCATATTTACCGATTGGGCTTTTTCTTCTGCCGGTATCTGCCGTGTTTTGTGCGGCTGGACCGAATACCTGGACGGGCATTGCAACGTGCTGGTAATGATGGTGGAAAAAGAAAGTGATAAGGGAGTGGATTTTAACAAACAAAAAATTAACAATATTTACAGAACCTAAAATGGAAACATTGATTTTTGACCTTAAAAAGCAGATCATTGAAGCTTTGAATCTCGAGGACGTTACCCCGGATGACATTGACACCAATGCTCCCCTTTTTGTTGAAGGCCTGGGCCTGGACTCTATAGATGCATTGGAGTTGATCGTGTTGATGGAAAAACAATACGGCATCAAACTGGAAGATCCCGGAAAGAGCAAGGAAATATTCCGTTCGGTTGCCACCATGGCAGACTACATCAGTAAAAACCGTCAAAAATAAAAACCCTGGCAATGAAGGTATACGTTACAGGATTCGGGATTATTTCTGCACTGGGTTTGGGTGCCGGGTCTACACTCGATGCACTGTTCAACCGGCAGAGCGGCGTTGGTCCGTTGCGCTGGCTGGAAACCATGCATTCCCACCTGCCCTGCGCCGAGGTACCTTTCAGCACACAGGAATTGCGAAAAATGGCCGGTGTGGCTCAAGATAAGGTGATCACCAGAACGGCCCTCATGGGCATCCTCGCCTTGAAGGAAGCCCTGGAAATGGCCCTCTGGAATGAACATAAGCCTTTGAATCCTGTACTGATCTCGGGAACGACCGTTGGAGGAATGGAGAATACAGAGCGTTTTTTCCTGGACTTTCTTTCCCCCGATACCAGCCATGACCAGTATATCCTGGCCCACGACTGTGGTGTATGCACCCAGATGATCGCAGACCATTTCGGACATTTTGACATGCTCTCTACCCTTTCTACAGCTTGCTCTTCGGCAGCCAACGCCCTGGTACTTGCTGCTGATATGATCCGCACCGGAAGGACTTCCATGGCTGTCGCGGGAGGGAGTGAATGTTTGAGCAAATTTCACCTGAACGGGTTCAATACCCTCAAGATACTGGACAAGGATCCCTGCAGGCCTTTTGACGATACGCGGGCAGGGCTCAACCTGGGTGAAGGGGCTGCTTACCTGGTCCTGGAATCGGAAGAATCGGCAAAAGCACGGGGCGTGAAGCCTATTTGCCTGTTATCTGGTTACGGTAATGCCTGTGATGCTTACCACCAAACTGCTTCTTCCCCCGAAGGTGACGGAGCGGTTCTTTCCATGAAAAAAGCCCTTCAGGAAGCCGGATTATCCACGCAACAGATAGATTACGTAAATGCACACGGCACTGGTACCCCCAACAACGACGAAAGTGAAGGGAAAGCCCTTATGCGTGTATTCGGAGCAGATACTGTTCCACCGGTCTCCTCTACAAAATCCTTTACCGGACATACGACCAGTGCTGCCGGAAGCGTTGAATCGGTCATATCCATACTTGCCCTGCTTAACAACTTTCTGCCTGTCAACCTGAATTACAGCAATCCCATGGGAATGCTCTCTTTCAGGCCAGTCACAGATGAGAAGCCTTCCCGGCCCTTGTCTCACGTGATGACAAATTCCTTCGGGTTCGGCGGCAATGACACAACCTGCATTTTTTCTAAAATCTGACCACTATGGGTGTATATATACAGGCTGCTGCACAGATTTCGGTACAGAATCCCCTTTGTGACGACTGGCTGGACAATCCCATTCAATACCAGGTTCCCTACCAAAGGTCGCTGGAACCCGATTACAAGAAATTCCTGGATCCTGTTGCTTCGCGAAGGATGGGCAGGATCTTGAAAAGGGCTATTGCAACCTCCGTGACGGTGGCGGGTTCTTCGGGCATAACAAACCCGGATGCTATCATTGTAGGAACAGGACTGGGATGCATTGAAACAACAGAAAAATTCCTGCTAGCGCTGGTACAGGAGGGAGAGGAATTCCTGCAACCGACCAATTTCATCAATTCCACACACAATACCATAGCGTCCCATATAGCTGTTCATATGAAATGCAACGGCTACAACAGCACTTATGTGCATCTGGGTGTCTCCTTTGAAAGCGCGCTGCTGGATGCATTCATGCAGTTCCAGCTGGGACGTATTCATACGGCATTAGTAGGGGGACATGATGAGATGATCCCCAACTATTTCAAAATTCTGGACAAAGTAGGTTTCTGGGAAGGCAAAATGGCTTCTGAATGTGCCGTAAGCTTCATGCTGGGTGATACTCCCTGCAGGAATCCCATGGCACGCATCAGGGAGGTCGTCATGTTACACAATGCTACTGCACAACGTGAAGAAGAGGTGATAAACCAGGTTTGTGAGCGCATGGAAACAGCAAGGAACGATTGGGACACACTCCCTACCGTGAAACCGGTATTCGGTGAATCCTTTACCAGCCAGGCTTTTGAAATGTATGCCGCCGCGGTAAAGATGCAACGCGGGTTGATTGCTGACAACATTCTGCTGACGAACCACTACAGGGGAACTGAAACCTCCCTGATATTTTTATCAAAATGCTGAAATTCATACTTTTATCTCTTGCGCAAACCTTATTGCTGGCATCCGGACAAGTCTGCTTGAAAGTATCCATGGAGCGTATGGATAAGTTTTCCTTCACCTGGGTGTATTTCAGGCAACTGTTCACTAACTGGTACTTTGCCCTGACCGGGGTGTTCTTTATAGCCGCCACCGTCCTGTGGATGCATATTCTGAAACATTACCCTTTTTCAATTGCCTACCCCATTACCAGTTTCGCGTATGTGTTCGGCATGATTGCTGCATTGGTCATATTCAGGGAAGCCATACCCCCTACACGCTGGATAGGCGTTGCCCTGATAGTGGCGGGTGTGTTTTTCCTGCTAAAACAATAAAGCCATGATACGCCTCGTCTTTTCACTGCTACTGACCTTTACCGGCTACGTGTCGCCCGGTGTCATACCGCAGACAGTGGAAAACAGACACCACATGATGGTGGCACTCAAAAGCATCCATACCCTGGAATGTGAATTCCAACAGGAACGGGAAGTCACCATACTGGCTGAAAAGGGCATTTCACGGGGTAAGCTTGCCTATGAGAAAAACAAGGCGCTGCTTTGGCAGTACCAGGTCCCGGATTATTCCGGTTTCCTTTTGCGCGGGAAGGAAATGACCATACTGGACCCTTCGGGAAAACCCCTGCGCGATGCTGGGTCCGCGGGTTTATTCAGGCATATCGGCACTATCATTCTCATGGGGATAGAGGGAAGCATACTGGAAGACCGGGAACTTTTTGTCCCTGAATGCATCCCGTCAGAAGATTACATACACATCAGGCTCATTCCCTCGCAACGGGAGATGAAACGGTTGTTCACTGACCTTGAACTTTTTTTCCGCAAGGAGGATTATGTGATCCAGACTGTTGTCATCAACGAGACTTCGGGAGACAAGACAACGGTCAGGATGGGAAATATCAGGATAAACCGGCCACTTGATGATACAACCTTTGATGCTTATGTTTATCAATAACTTATACAAGATCATTGATAAGGTCTACTACGGGGAAGAAGCACGGGTGACCATTGAGCTGGATAGCGATAGTGTCATATATAAAGCCCATTTCCCGGGCAATCCCATCACCCCGGGAGCCTGTATTGTTGAAATGGGACGGGAAATCGCATCGCTTATACTGGAAAAGGACCTGTTGCTGGAAAAAGCCGATAATATCAAGTTCCTGATGGGCATCCATCCCGTGGAAACACCCCGTGTGACTTTCATGTTGCAGATGACGGAACAGGGACAGGGACTGTGGAAAGTCCGGACAGAAGTGAAAAACGGGGACAATGTCATGACTAAAATGACCTTATGGCTGAAAGAGACGAAGTATGTGTGATCATTCCGACGTACAACAATGCGTCTTCCATACTCCGGGTCATAGAACAAACCATGGAGTATTGCAGTCATGTTATCGTGGTCTGCGACGGTTCCACGGATAATACCCTGCAGTTGCTGGATACCTATGCCGGCAAAATAGAGATCATATCATACGCTACCAACAGGGGAAAAGGATATGCCCTCTCCCGTGCCTTTGCATTGGCAGGAGCAAAGGGTTATCGTCATGCCATCACCCTGGATGCGGACGGACAACATTATCCGGACGAGATACCACGATTTGTCAAAGTCATGGAGGAGCATCCCGGTGCCCTCATTGTGGGAAGCCGTTCCCTGGAACAGGAAAACATGCCCCGGGAAAATACCTTTGCAAACCGGTTTTCTAATTTCTGGTTCACATTGCAGACCTTTGAACGATTGCCTGACACCCAGACGGGATACCGCCTCTACCCCTTGTACAGGATGCAGAAAATGCGTTTCTTCACAAACCGTTACGAGACAGAACTCGAGATCCTGGTAAGGCTTGCCTGGAAAGGGATTCCTGTGATCCCCCTGCCCATTAAGGTCTTTTATGCCCCTGCCGGAGAGCGTGTAACGCATTTCAGGAAAGGCCGTGATTTTCTGCGCATATCGCTCCTCAATACAGTGCTCACGATGACGGCGCTGGCATATGGTTATCCATCAATACTCCTGCATAAATGGTTCAAACGTTCCTGAAAATATACGATCATTTCCGCAAGAACACCAGGTCGCTATACGTGCTGCTGGCTTTAGGCGTCATCCTGGCAGCAGGAGGCCTTTTCCTGCTGGATTTTGATGAGGACGTCTCGGGATTTTTGGCCACAGGCAAAGAACATGAACGGATTGGCTATGCCTACAGGAACATAGGCGGATCCGACAAGATCATCATCAGCATTGCCATGGCAGACCAGGAGAAGGAAACAGACAGCGGCCTTCTCATGGATGCGGCTGACCACCTGGCAGGCTTGTTGGAAAAGGACCCTGCCCGTCAACATATCAGTGCTGTGACCTATATGTCAGACCCTGCGCTTACCCTGGAGGTCAGCGACTTTGTAACCGGGAACATGCCTTACTTCCTGGAAGAACGGGACTATGCACGCATTGATTCCCTTCTGCAGCCAGATGTCCTGGAACAGCAGATAGTCCGTGTCAGGCAGACCCTGCTTTCACCGGCCGGAATGATGCTCAGGAACACCCTTCTGTCAGATCCGTTGCTGTTTTCAGGGCCACTGCTTCAAAGGCTGGAAGGCTTCAAGCCCTCGGAGCACTTTACGGTCATCTCGGATTATATATTCTCCCCTGATGGAACCGAGCTCATTCTTACCATTGATTCACAATACCCTGCAGGAGATACCGGAAATAACAAAAAACTGATCGGGGCCATTGGTGATGCTATCGAAGAAACCTTACAGGTATTTGACCATGAAGTCACGATCTCTCCTTTCGGTGCTTCCTACATAGCTGTGACAAATGCAGACCGCTTAAGGAAAGACACCTGGATATCGGTGGCCATAGCACTTGTGGTCATCGGGGTACTTCTGGCCTTCTATTTCAGGAATGCAAGACAGATATTGCTCATTGGCGCTACCATCCTGGCAGGCTCACTTTTTGCCTTTTCCATGGCCGGCGTGCTCACCTCCTCCCTATCCCTTATTGCCATCGGGGCAGGTTCTGTCATCGTGGGAATAGCGGTGAACTATCCGCTCCATTTTCTTTCTCATATCAGGGAGGGATATACGCCCAGGCAGACCCTTGCCGATATCGTTCCCCCGCTCACTACCGGTAACATAACCACCGTAGGTGCCTTTCTGAGCCTGTTGTTCCTTAGCTCACCGGCCATGAGAGGCTTCGGACTGTTTGCCTCTTTGCTCCTCATGGGCACCATTATCTTTGTCCTTATCTTTCTGCCTCATATGGTACGGGCAACCGGTCCTGTATCCAACACATTGAAATTCGGCATGCTGGCAGATTCCTCCCCGGAACGGAACCGATGGGTCATGCTTGCGTTACTTATCGTGACCCTGGGGCTCTGGGCGGGCAACAAGGGTGTTGTTTTCAATGCCGACATGCAGTCCATTAACTATATGACTCCCGTGCAAAGGGAAAGCATGGAAAAACTCCTGGACCGCACCCAAGGTTCACAGCACGTTCTGTATTATGTTTCAGAAGGAACGACCCTGGATGAAGCCCTGGCTAATTATGAAGCTGTACGGCCACAGATTGACAGCTACCGGCACTCGGGCATAGGTGCTTTCCTGCCCTCGCGTTCCATGCGTCAGGAGAGGATTGCACGCTGGAATGATTTCTGGAGTACACGCAAAGACCCGTTCCTGGTGCAATTCAATGCCCTGGCCAGGAAAAACGGATTCCGAGAAGGATCGTTCGCCCGCTTTGAAGAAATCCTTGAACGTTCCTACCCCACCGGTGAACTAAAAGATTTCGGCCCTATTTTGAATAACCTGGCTGTCAATTACATATCGGAAAAACCGGAAAGAAGCCTGGTCTACACTATGCTCCATGTAGATGCCCTGGATGCCCCCGCCATAGAAGCAGAGCTCAACACACCGGAATCACCTGCTTTTGCCTTTGACACAGGTTCTGTCACACGCCTCATGATTTCTTCCCTTTCCTCTGATTTTGATTACGTGCTGTGGATCTGCGGGTTTATTGTTTTCCTGTTCCTGACCCTTTCATTCGGTCGCCTTGAGCTGAGCGTGATAGCCTTCCTGCCGCTTGCCATCAGCTGGATCTGGATACTGGGCATCATGAGCCTGCTGGGCCTTGAATTCAATATAGTCAACATTATCCTTGCCACATTCATATTCGGTCTGGGAGATGACTACACGATTTTTATCACGGAAGGCATGATGCACGAGTATGCCTATGGCAAAAAAATGCTCAGCACCTACAAGAATACGGTTGCCTTGTCTGCATTGATCATGCTTGCCGGAATAGGTTCCCTGATCGTGGCCAAACATCCGGCCATGCGTTCTCTGGCCCAGGTAACCATTGTGGGTATGATATCGGTGGTAATCACTTCCTACACGGTGCCGGCATACCTTTTCCGGAAACTTGTAACCAAGCGGGGACGTTACCGCAAGACACCGCTGACCCTGTGGAACACCTGGTGGACCTTTTTTTCTTTCACGTTCTTTCTGTTCGGAGTGGCCTTCCTGTCTCTATCGGGTGCGGTTCTGCTGCTGCTGGGAGGACACAGCGAAAGAAACAAACTCCGCTTTCACAGGATACTGCAGGGCATGTGCCGATATGTGATCTTCCATATACCGGGATCACGCATGGAACTTATCAATTGCGAAGAAGACCGCTTTTCCAGTCCATCGGTCATAGTTGCCAATCACCAGTCCCACTTGGACCTGATGGCCATCATCATGCTCCATCCAAAGATCATTGTAATGACCAACAACCGTGAATGGAATTCTCCTTTCTACAGGACAATCCTCCGCTTTGCCGATTATCTTCCCATAGAATACCTGGACACCAACCATGAAACAATTCACGAACGGATCAGCCAGGGTTATTCTTTGATGATCTTCCCAGAAGGTACCCGCTCGGCAGATTGCTCCATACTCCGGTTTCATAAGGGAGCGTTCCAACTGGCTGAAGAACTGAAGCTTGATATAACACCGGTTCTGCTTCACGGCTTCGGGCATGTGCTTCCCAAGGAAAACCTGTTATTACGCAGGGGAAAGATGACACTGAAGGTCCTTCCCCGGATCAAGGCCGGGGACCTTTCATTCGGAGCAACCTACCAGGAGCGCGCCAAAGTTGTCAGACAGCTCTTTATCAGGGAATATAATGCCCTTTGCTCGATGGTCGAGGATGCCGCATATTTTGCTCCTGCTGTTCTGCACAACTACCTTTACAAAGGAAGGGATGTTTATGCCTCGGTGCGTCGTTCAATGCAAAAAAACAGTAATTTTGCAGCTCAGATCAAGGCTTTACCTGCAAGCGGCCCATGTTACCTGGAGGACCGGAATCTGGGCGAGTTTGCGCTGACGGCTTCGCTGGTACGCAGGGATCTGAAGATAAAAGCATATATTGCGGACCCGAAAAAAAGAGAACTGGCTGCGCATTGCATATCGGTTCCGGATAATTTAACGTATACACAAACACCTGAAACCCATGAGTAACAAATACAATGTGGTGATCATAGGAAGTGGCCTTGGAGGTCTTGTTTGCGGTTACATCCTTTCAAAGAACGGCCTTAGGGTAGCTATAGTGGAAAAAAACAGCCTGCCCGGGGGATGTCTGCAGACTTTTGTACGCAAAGGAGTCAAATTCGAGACGGGGATGCATTACATAGGCAGCATGGACGAAGGACAACCGCTGCACCGTTATTTCAAGTACCTTGACCTTGCCGGCAATATCAAGCTGAAAAGGCTGGAAAAAACCGGCTACGACATAGTGTCCTATATGGGTGACCGTTATGCTTATGCGAATGGACACGAGGCCTTTACCGATACATTGTCAAGGCACTTTCCCGGGGAGAAGAATTCCATAAAGATGTACATACAACGGATGGAGGCCATCGCTGAACGTTCCCCATTGTACTCCTTCCGCAACATGGAAATGCCTTACTGGCTGGACAGTAGCAACATGCAGATTGGCGTGGCTGAATACATCCATTCTCTTACCGGGGATGAGAGACTTCAAAATGTTCTGGCGGGCATCATGCCTTTATACGGCGGTGTTGCAGAAAAAACACCCTTGTATTACCATGCCCTGATAACCGATTTCTACAACAAGAGCGCTTTCCGTTTTGTGGGTGGAAGCGACATGGTTGTGCAATCATTATGCGATTCCATTCGTGGTTTCGGAGGCGAGATCATGACAGGAATGCCTGTCACGAAGGTCGAATTCAACAACTCGGGAGCAACGGGGGTCACCCTGCTGAACAATGAATTCATAGAAGCGGACCATGTCATATCCGATATCCATCCGGCGATCTTGATGGATATGATAGATACGCCGCTCATCCGAAAGGCATACAAACTGAGGATACGCAGCATCAGGCAGACCTTGTCCAATTTTACCGTATATATCAAATTCAAAAAGAATACGGTACCCTACCTTAATTACAATTTTTACCATTACCCGAAAAATTCCGTCTGGGACGGTCATTTTTTCTACATGCACATGTGCGATGAACCGGACCAGAAAACTGTCCGCAGCGCGGTTCTGTTCGAAAGTATGGCCTGGGATGAGGTGGCGCGGTGGAAAGACCTGCCGCCGGGCAACCGGGGGGCCGAGTACGAGGACTTCAAGTCAAGAAAGGCCCAGCAAATGCTGTTGAACCTGGAGAAGCAATTTCCCGGCACTATCAGTCATATTGAAGATTTCTGGACTTCCACACCTTTGACATACAGCGACTATACCGGAACCCTGGAAGGCTCCATGTACGGAATCCTCAGGGATAAGAATGAACACACAAAAACATTTATTTCGCACCGCACAAAAGTTCCCAATCTATACCTGGCCGGACAGAACATCAATGCCCACGGCATCATGGGTGTTATCATCGGATCTGTTCTTACTTGCGGAGAAATCATTGACATAAACAATCTAACCAAACAAATCAAGAACGCTTAACAACACACCATCAGTATGGCAAAGAGAATTAAAATGAAACTCATCTACCCGCGCTGGGAGAAGCTTCCTGGACAGACCACCTTCAACCTTCCCCCACACGGCCCGGTGGTATTTGCCGCGGCACTGCCGGAAAGAGTAGATGTTTCTTTTACGGACGAGAATGTAGAACCTGTAGATTTTGAAGAAGAATGCGATCTGGTGGCCATATCAATGATGTTGTCCACGCAGGTTAAGCGCGGATGGGCAATAGCTGCCGAGTTCAGGAAAAGAGGGAAAAAGATCATTTTCGGGGGCATTTCCACCATGCTTCATGCAGAAGAGACCGTTGAGCACGGCGATGTCGTGTTTTTGGGAGAAGCAGAGGGGCGTATGGAAGAGCTGATCGGAGACTGGGAAAATGGCCGCCTCAGGAAGGTTTATAATTACATGGGACAGCTGCCTCCCATAGAATCAGTAGGACCGGCAAGAAGAGACCTGTACAAAAGAGAACTGTACAACCACAAGGGGGTGCAAATGGTTGACCTGTTCCACGCCTCGCGCGGATGCCGCTTCAATTGTTATCCCTGTGCCGTTGCTTACCTGGGGGGCCGTGTTTTCAGGCCCCGTCCCTTTGATAAGGTTATTGAAGAAATGGCCGGTATTGATAACAACCGACTGTTCATAGTCGACAATTCCCTGGCACAGAATAAAGAATGGGAAATGCAGTTGTTTAAGGAGATCATTCCGCTCAAGAAGAAATGGGTAAGCCATACTATTGAAGATGATCCAAAGATACTGGACCTTGCCGCACAGGCGGGTGCATGGTACGTTTATCAGGCCGTTTTCGACACTTCCGACTTCATCAGGGAACGCATCAGGCGATACCACGATTACGGCATAGGAGTGGAAGGAACGATTCTTTTAGGAATGGACAACCAGTCGGAAGATGACATGCGTCGTCTTATTGACTTTTTGCTGGAGATTGATCTGGACCTTGCCGAGTTCACCATTCTAACGCCCTACCCTCATACAAAGGCCTATGAAGACCTGATGCGCAAGGGAAGGATCCTCGACTACGACTGGGATCATTACAATGCCGGGCAGGTGGTCTACCAACCTGCGCAGGTTACCCCTAAAAAATTGCAGGAGTTGTACGAGTACGCCTGGAGTTCTTTCTACAGTCAAGAGTCACAGGAACTAAAAATGACAAAGCTCTTTACACGGGTCATGAAACGCGAGATGGAAGACGGCACCTGGAGGCCCCGTGACAGGAAACTGATGAATCAGTCGTTCGGGAAAGAAGTCAAACGCAATATTGGAAATATCTGATATCATGGAAGTTCAAGATAAACATTTTGATGAAATATTTGATTTCAAGGGCAAATGGGACGTTCCTTCAAAATGTGGATTGAGGATCCTGCATCACAAAGACATCCCTGTTATCATAGCCACTGAATTGTATAACAACAATCCCGGCTCCTCTGTCACTTATGCCGGTGGTTTGCTTTTTGAGCAGATATGCACGGCCAAGGGACTTGACCCGGCGCGGGTTGTTTACATTGAATGCAATCCCGACACCCATTCAAGACTTTCCTTTTATTCCGAAGAGTATTACCGCGTGGAATTTGCTCATGTGGAGGGGAAATTCATCAATCCGAGCTATAAGAAATTATCGGATGAAGAAATAAAAGATCTTGTTTTCCCATGAAAGCGACACGTGCTTTATTGTCGGGTTTCCTTCTTCTCTTTTGCCTGGCATTGCAGGCCCAGGAGGTGTTCCGTCCATGGGAAGGGATCCGTGAAAAAAGCCGTGTGCGCCTATGGCATTACAGCCCGGAAAAAGGACCGGCCCGTGCTACAGGTATCATAATACTTCCGGGAGGAAGCTACCACCACCTGGGCATACGGAACGAAGGACACCTTGTGGCGGCCAGACTGGTCAAAGAAGGATATACAGCCTTTGTGTTGCGTTACAGCACGGGAATGTATGGATACAGCTATCCCGTAATGATGGAAGACGTCCAGAGAGCCGTCATGCTGGTCAAGGAAAATGCCTCTGAATACGGGATAAGCCCCGATAGCGTGGGATTGATCGGTTTTTCTGCCGGAGGACACCTTGCCGGATGGATGGGAACGTATTACGATACGGATTACCTGGCCCGTTACGGACTGGCTCCTGCCTTTTCCCTGAGGCCTGCCTTTGTGGCCATGATCTATCCGGTGGTTTCCATGACAAATGAGCTTGCACATGAACGCTCCCGCAGGAATCTGATTGCTTCGGACCATGCAGAGGATCTACGAAAAAGTTTATCCCTGGAATGTAATGTGCGAAAAGACATGCCGCCGGTTTTCCTGATGGCTTGTATGGATGATCCCGTGGTTGATCCTCTCAATACGATACGCTACGGTGAAGCACTGGAAGAACAGAAGGTACCACACCGTCTGCTGCTCTACGAGCACGGAGGGCATGGTTTCGGCTATAATCCGGGTAAAACCAATGACATTGAGGAACTCTGGATACAGGAGTTCCTGCTGTGGCTGGATACAGAAATTAATCATTAAGTATAACTCAATGGATATCAAATATACTTCTACAGAAGAGATCAAACAATATCAGGCAACCCTGTTGCCCTGTACACTAGCATACCTTCAGGAATATTCGCCCTTTTACAAGAGAATGTTCCAACGGGACAGGATTGATATCAGTGAGATCAAAACACTGGAAGACCTCCGGTACATACCATTCACCAACAAGAGTGACCTCCAGCAATACAACGAGGATTTTATCTGTGTTCCCAGGGAAAAGCTGATAGATTACGTAACTACATCGGGGACACTGAGTGACCCGGTCACGTATGCCTTCACGAACAAGGATCTTGACAGGCTCGGCTATAATGAAAAGGTTTCATTTGAATGCGCAGGGGCAAAACCGGGAGACATGGTGCAGCTGATGACCACCATGGATAAGCGCTTTGTGGCAGGCCTGGCTTATTACCTGGGCATGCGAAGCCTGGGAGCAGGTGTCATACGCGTGGGAAACGGCATTCCCGAACTGCAATGGGATACCATCAACAGGATGAAGCCCGGTATCATAATCTGTGTTCCTTCTTTCATTCTTAAACTGATCGAATACGCCGAGGAAAACAACATCGATTACAGGAAATCCAGCATCCGGAAAGCTGTCTGCATTGGTGAGAACCTGCGTAACCAGGATTTTTCGCTCAATATCCTTGGCAGGCATATCCGGGAAAAGTGGGACATCGGGCTCGTATCCACCTATGCCTCGACAGAACTGGGCGCCACATTCTGCGAGTGTGAATACGGGAAAGGAGGACACCACCTTCCGGAACTGGTCATCTGTGAAGTGGTAGATGACAAGGACCGCGTTGTGTTGCCGGGTGAAAGCGGCGAACTGGTGATCACAAACATCGGCCTGGAAGGAATGCCTTTGCTACGGTTCAGGACGGGAGATCTTGTCCGGTTCCACTATGAACCTTGCCAGTGCGGAAGGAAAACAATGAGAATCAGTCCTTTGTTAGGTCGAAAGAATCAAATGATAAAATTCAAGGGTACAACCCTCTATCCTCCTTCCATATTTGATATATTGGAAGACATCCCCTTCATAAGCTGTTACCAGGTTGTTTTAAGCAGCAATAAACTGGGAACGGACGATGTGAATGTCAGGATATCCGTGAAGGAAGACAGATGCGGCACCCCGGAAGATGTCATTAAAGCGGTCAAGGACAAATTCCGGGCAAAGGTACGTGTTGCCCCCGAGGTGGAAATAGTTCCGGACAGGGAACTCAAGTCCGAGGTCTATAACGAAAAAGTGCGCAAAGCCGTAAAATTGGTAGATAAAAGGAATAATGTCCCCGAATAATAGATTTGACGACATTCGTCCCTATACCGATGACGAGATCCCGGCAGCCATGCAACGTCTTGCTTCAGAACCCATACTGGATAAGGTTCTTTCGTGGCTGTTCCCGGGACAGCCCGGCCAGGATTGGCGGAATAAGCTGCTCTCGGTCAAGAACAACGAGGAGCTCCAGGAACGTATCATGCATCCTGTGGCAGAGGTTATCGTCAAAAGGACGATGAAGGGATTTACCAGTTCGGGAGAAGATAAGATTCCCGGCGATAAAGGTGTTCTTTACATATCAAACCACAGGGACATAGTTCTGGACGCGACCCTGTTTCTTATGATCCTGTACCGGAAAGGACTCCCCACAGCAGAAGTATCTTTCGGTAGCAACCTGATGCAGCATCAGGCGATCGTGGACCTGGGGAAATCTAACAAGATGTACAAGGTTTTCCGTAAGTCGGGGAATATGCGTGATCTGGTTAAAAATTCCAGGCTTTTATCCGACTATATCCGTTACAGGATCAACGGGGGCACCTCAATCTGGATTGCACAGCACGAGGGACGGAGTAAAGACGGTAAGGACCTTACCGATCCCGGTCTGCTTAACATGCTTTCCATGAGTATGAAAAAAGACCGTATCGGCGCACTTGCCTCACTAAATATTGTTCCGGTTGCTGTTTCTTATGAGATTGAACCTTGTGATGTCTTGAAGGTCTGCGAAATACAACAGACCAGAAAACAGGGTTTCTATAATAAAACACCCAAAGAAGACGTTGTTAGTATCGTGACAGGGATCACGCAAAACAAAGGGAGTGTACATATCACAGTCTGCCCTGCAGTTACCATCAACGACATTGAACCTTACAGAGACCTTCCACAGGCCGACTTTTTTCACCAGGTGGGAAAACTGATCGATCAGCGGATTCACCAGGGATACAAACTATATGGTATAAATTATGCAGCTTGTGACAGGCTTAGAGGAACAACCGAATTTATGGGGCAATATAAGGAAGAAGACATGACACTTCTTGAAAGCCGTGAAAAGCTGCTCCCTGACACTGATGATCAAACCAGCGCTGCTCTAAGAGACCTTCTATGGCGACTGTATGCCAATCCTGTTCTAAACCGCATGAATATCACCTTATGAGTGTCATGGCAAAAAGAATACAGAAAATTGTCCTGCTGATGATGCTGGCCGCTGTCACGACGGGTGTTTCTGTTTTTGGCCAGGGGAAGCAGAAAACGGCAGCAGAACGCACCTCGATCGGAAACATCATTCATTTCTTTTCTCAACCGGTGAATTACTCCCGTGAGCCGGTTCACCCCTCAGAGGTAGTGATTTTCGCAGACTCTCTGCCGGGCGTCAGATCTGAAGATCCGGCAGAAAGGATCCTGGACTATGTATGGGAGTCACAGCGTGAACCAGGCAGAACCCGTTTTGAGAAACTAGAAGACGGAACGTTCCTGGCCCGCCTGATATGGGCTCCGGGTACAGACGGAGAAGAAGAGCGCAAAGATTTCAGGAATCCTAATAAAAAACTCAGGGACAGGCCAATAAAAGACCTTGTATACTGTGACGGCATAGTGTACTGCGATGGTAAATGGATAGCACCTTACCTGTACCACCCCAACTTTGGGATCACTGCCAACAAGGGAGTTATTTTTTTCAACAAAGACGGCGATTTGATCATCCGTGGAACCAAATGGGGTTTTTCCTCCACTGAATGCTTCAAGGCAGTTGACATAGTGCCTTGATCATTTGACTATCAAAACATTGGCCACACGCCTTTCTCCCTGGTTGTCAAAGAGTTTATTGTCCGATGGGTGGTTGACCACCGATACAGGTTTCCGTACATTCTTGCGTACACATAATGTAGAAGAACCGCCCCCGTCCAGGTTGATGGCATCCCAGGCCCTGAGCCAGCTCAGGACACGTTGCAGTTCTTGCATGGTCATGCCGGCAGCTTCTGTTGCCCTTCCGTCCACTACCACCATAAGAACCCGGCCTCCCCTTCTTATTCCCACGGCAGTCCTGGGATGACGTGCATTGTTGAAAGCATTGTCCATGACCGGCACATCCTTCCCTGCTGCACGTAAAACAGGCCCCGAGGATAGTACATCTTCTGCAGTCAGTTCTTTTTCCCACAGGTCCTGGTCATACGTATCCATAACATGTTGCGGAAGCGCATGAATGGACAGTCTGCCCTTGTCAGATACTGCAATGCAGCCGGATTGCCGGAATGTCCGTATTCCATCTTGCGGGATCCTGTTGGGCGCCAGTTCATTGCCATCAACGCGAAGGTAGTTGACTGACTTCCATGGAGCATCCCAGGCAAAAAAGGAGCCGTTGATCCCGGCCAGGGCCTCTGCATATTCCACAAATTCACTGGTAAGCACGAGCGCAGTATCGGCCAGGATATCAAAACGGAAAGAGTTCCTGATTACCAGAATAGATACAAATTGATTGGAATGGAAAAGGGAACTGTCCCTGAAAGCACATTGACGAAGGGTGATACCGCCAAAGTGTAACAGCCTGCTTTCCCATTCGCCATTCACAAAAGCCATGGAGTCCGCATCCGGAACCAGGGAAGAGTCCTGGTCCTGTGCGTGTGATACAGCGGCAGGCAGCAGCAATACTCCTATCATGAATAGTAATATGGTATTCTTTTTCATGCTTCAAATCTTTATATTTGCTAAAATTACAAAAATTATGGAACGGGTAACCGGTTTTCTTTCCTTACTGAGCCATAACAACAACAAAGAATGGTTTGATGCTCACAAATCACAATACAAAGAAGCCCTGGAAGTTTTCCAGGACTTTACCGCAGAGCTGATCAATGGCATTGCCACATTTGACAAGGCTGTGAGCGGCCTTAGCGTTAAGGATTGCACATTCAGGATATACCGGGACCTGAGGTTTTCCCCCGATAAAACCCCCTACAAGACCTATATGGGAGCCCATGTATGCCCGGGTGGTAAAAAATCCGGATTCGCCGGTTACTATTTTCATATAGGGGCTGCCGTAAACGACTGGTCCGGACACCATTTCATGAGCAGCGGCCTGTATCAGGCCCATCCTTCTGTGGTGAAAAGTGTTCGGGATGACATACTCTACGATGCCACCCCCTACCTGAATGCCATAGCCCTGGCAGAAGGATTCGAAATTGACTTTGGCGGATGCCTGAAGCGTGTCCCGGCAGGATATCCCTCCGATTCACCTTTTGAACATTTCTTCAGGCTTAAGGATTTCCTTTTGGCACGATATATGGACGATGCATTCCTTTTTGACAAGAATCTGTTAAAAAACGTCTTGTCCGGATTTGAAAAGACCTATAACTTTGTTGAATTGTTGAACCGATCCGTTACTTATGCCAACACATCCCGGAATTAAAGCAGGTATCATAGGCTTCGGCCGGATGGGGGAAATGTACCTACTCCAGATGCTCAAAAGCACCCAGTGGCAGATCCTGGCCATTTGCGATACGGACCCCGATGCGCTTGCCGTAGCTGCACATATTGCCCCGCCAGGTACAAAACTTACTGCCCATGAAGATGACATTTTCAATGATCCTGATATAACCGTTGTGGTTTTGTCCACCCTTGCCGATTCGCGCAAAAGGCATCTTTTCAAGGCTGTGGCGCACCATAAGCACATTGTTACCGAAAAACCGCTTGGTTCAACCATCCAGGAAGAATATGACGTGCTGGAAAAAATCAGCGGGAACAGTATCCTGGTAACGGTCAACCTGCCGCTCAGGACAGCCTGGTATCACAAGACCATCCGGGAATTCATCGATAGCGGGGAAATCGGAGACCTTGCCATTGTCAGGATATGTCATATGACGCCGGGATTAGCACCCGGAGAAGGACACTGGGCAGAAGGACCGCTCTTTCACGATTGCGGCTTGCATTATGTGGATATTGCACACTGGTATGCCCAAAGTGATTTCAAGACCTGGAACGCACAGGCCATCCGCATGTGGGAATATCATGAGCCATGGTGGCTGCAGGCTCACGGAACCTTTGAAAACGGCATTGTCTTTGACATAACCCAGGGGCATGTATACGGACAGCTTGCAAAGGACCTTATCCACAACGGGTATGTTGATTTGATCGGTACCAAGGGCATTGCAAGAATGACCCATGATTTTGTAACAGCCACGGTGGAACTGCACGGAATCACCAAAACACAGACAATCCGGAAACCTTTCGGAGACAAGAACCTGGATATCTTACTGGACCTTTTTGCCGAATCTGTCATCCGGGGAACCCTTGACCCTTCCCTTCCTAAGGTGAAAGATGCCGTCATTGCCTCGGAATATGCATGGAAATTCCTGGAGGACGCAGCCCGGCACGATATGCCCGTCCGGGGGGACAGCAAGACACTTGAAGAAATCAGGGAAAGGAGGAATAACAAACGTATCGGCTACGGGCTGTTGAGAAAAAAGAACAAATTCAATGAATGAGGTATGAAGCGCGCTGTCATCATGGGAGCCACATCGGGCATTGGACGGGAAGTAGCCCTTCTCCTTCTCAGTGAAGGCTGGCATGTTGGCATTGCCGGAAGACGGGAAGAGAGGCTAAAGCAAATTCAGGCTCTTCAACCTCAGTCCATAGCATATGAAGTGATAGATGTGACCCGGGAAGATGCCCCTGTATTGCTTCAGCATCTTATTGACAAGCTGGGAGGCATGGACCTGTACCTGCATTGTTCAGGTAACGGCAGGTACAACCCGGATCTTGATCCTTCGCTGGAAAAAGAGGTTGTCAGGACCAATGTCAACGGATTTATCAATATGACAAATCATGCTTTCCGCTATTTTAAAGAGCAGAAAGGCGGACACCTGGCTGCCGTGACTTCTGTTGCAGGCAGGCGGGGCATAGCTCTGAACGCCTTGTATTCGTCTTCAAAACGCTTCCAGATGACTTACCTTACTGCACTGGCCCAATTGTCCCATAATGGGAAATATGGAATTACAATCACAGACATCCAGCCTGGATTTGTCAAGACAGACTTTCTGCATCATTCTTACCCGCTAATGATGAAAACCCCTTATGTGGCACGCAAGATCGTACAGGGGTTACGTAAAGGGAAACGCAGGGTTGTCATTGACTGGCGTTACCGTGTCATAGTATGCGTCTGGCACATGATACCCGGTTGGATATGGGAAAGGATAAACCTGCAGCGTTTTGTCAGCAGATAATGCTCCTGTAATGGTCGTATAACTGTTCCAGCGCTTTCTCAAGAATTATCTTAGGGCAGCCTACGTTCAGCCGCATAAAACCCTCTCCCCCCGGGCCAAACATGGAACCGTCATTCAGAGCCAGTCCTGCACCGGTAAAAAAGCCGGGAATGTCTTCTATACCTGCTTTTTTCAGATCCCTGCAATCCAGCCATACAAGGAAAGAGGCCTCGGGACGGGGTGCCTTGATCAGGGGAATCAGGCGGGGTAGCTGGGTCACCACATAATTTATGTTATTTTCCACGTAATCAAGCATCTGTCTGTGCCATTCCTTTCCCTGGCTATAAGCAGCATGCGTGGCAATAGTGGCTATCAAGGTGGGATCGTCCAGTTCGCAGGCATGTAAAAATCCATAGAAAGCTTTCCTGAGCTGTGGATTCTCTATGACAGCAAAAGAACTGACCAGTCCCGCCATATTAAAGGTTTTTGATGGAGCCCCGAACACAATGCCTACCTGCGCCGCCTCCTGGGAAACAGACGTGAAGGGTGTGTGGCGGTTCCCGAACATAGGCATGTCGGCATGGATCTCGTCAGAGATCACGGTAACATTGTATTTATAACAGATATGAGCCAAATCGGCAAGGGTTTCCTTGCTCCACATGCAGCCTCCCGGATTGTGGGGGTTAGAGAGCACCAACAGGGGGCACCTGCGGCGTTTCAGAACGTCTTCCATGTGATCCAGGTCCATCTGGTAACGGGTACCGTCCCAGATCAATGGATTGTTTTGTACTACCCTTCCGTTTCGTTCGGTTACCATACGGAAAGGATGGTAAACCGGGGGTTGTATGATCACATGATCGCCTTTCCCTGTAAAATGTACGATTGCCAGTCCTATACCCTTGACTATTCCCGGAATGTAGGTTAGCCACTCGCGGCGTATTTCCCAGCCATGCAGGTATTTCAACCAAGATATGATAGATTGCCAGTAATCTTCAAAAGCTATCGTATACCCGAAAATCGGGTGTCTGAATCTGTCTTCCAAGGCTTTTCTTATAAAAGGCGGCGTTTCAAAGTCCATATCGGCCACCCATAAGGGGATCAGGTCTTCTTTTCCAAAAAGCTCTTTCAAACGCCCGATCTTTACGGTATCTGTTCCTCTTCTGTCAATAATGGTGTCAAAATCGTATTTCATAGTATCAAATTTTCCAGTGTGCCGGGTTTTCCGATGTCAGTAATCTCCAGTCCGGGGATTTCTATCCCGCGTACCACCTCAGTCCTGGCGGTTTCAAGGTAAAAGTCGATCACTGAAAAAATCCGGGGCCACGGGTCCATCAGGGGCATTACCAGGGGGGACATGATATGAATTCCGGCGAAAGCACGCATCATACAGTCTTTCATAGGGTAAGCCTCGCGAACCCAGCGGAATTCTCCTTTCTGGGTATTTGTCCACCCCACCAGGTGCCATTGCTTGTCAAAGAGCAGCTGACGCGGTGTATCCCTTTGACTGACCAGCAAGGTTGCCAAGTCAGACTCCTTATGACGGCTATAAAGGTCGTCGAGGTGCAGGTTTGACAGAATATCCACATTGTGTACCAGGAAAGGTTCAGCATGATCCAGCAGCGAACGGGCTTCACGGATGGCTCCCCCGGTGTCAAGCAGTAGCTGGCTCTCATCGGAAACTGCAATCTGAATGGGTAGCCCTTTTCTTTCCAGGTAATCTTTAATGAAAGTTCTTATCTGACCGGCAAGATGATGCACATTGATCACAAAGCGGTTTACGCCTTGTTCACTCATCTTGTCCAGCAATAATTCAAGCAATGGCTTATGGCTCCCGTCCTGCAACCTTACCGGGACAAGGGCTTTGGGGAGCTTATCTGTAATGGGTTTCAACCGGGTACCGAGACCCGCAGCGAGAATCATTGCCTGCATGGTCTGTCTAGTAATCTATTTCCAAATCCAGTTCACGATGATACAAATGTACCCTGATGTTATATTTTTTAGCCAGGTAATCGGCCATATGGCGTGCACAATAGACAGAACGGTGCTGTCCCCCGGTACATCCGAAGCAACACATCAGGTGGATGAATTTTCTTTCAATATAACGTTGTACATGAGTATCCATCAAAACATAGGCGTGTTCCAGGAAACCTTTCACCCCACCGTCTTCTTCCATGAAGCTGATGACCTCCTGGTCTTCACCGGTAAAGTGCCGGAAATGCTCAAATTTTCCCGGATTTTCCAGGCCGCGGCAATCGAACACATAACCTCCGCCGTTACCGCTTACATCGTTGGGAATGCCTTTTTTATAGGCAAAACTGCAGACAGTGACCTGGAGTTTGCGCTCTTTATCCATATCCGCATACTGGCGCATTTTCGTCAGTTCCAGTAACAGGGAAGACAAATAGGGATACTCGGTAAAGGGTTCTTTAAGCAGTTTGCGCAAGTTGTCTATGGCATAGGGCACACTTTGCAGGAAATGGGGTTTTTTCTCAAAATAACCCCGGAATCCATACGCGCCGAGTACCTGTAAGGTGCGGAACAGGATAAAATGACGCAATTGCCTGTGGAAGTGTTTTTCATCCACAGGAATATATTGTTTTAAAGCCTTGAGGTACGCCGAGAGAAGTTCTTCCTTGAGTTCTTCCGAATAATTGGCTTTGGCCTGCCATATGAAAGAAGCCACGTCGTAATAAACCGGGCCTTTCCTACCTCCCTGGAAATCGATAAAATAGGGTTCTTCGTTGACCAGCATGACATTCCTGGCCTGGAAATCCCTGTACAGGAATGTCTCCGACGGATCCCGCAACAGGACAGCAGACATTTTCCTGAAGTCGTTTTCCAGCTTAATTTCACTGAAATCCAAGCCTGTTGCCTTTAAAAAGCAGTATTTGAAATAATTCAGATCGAAAGAGATCATCCTTTCATCAAATTCCGGTTGCGGATAACAAACGTCAAAATCAAGTCCTTCTGCTCCTTTAAACTGTAGGGCAGGCAAAGCATTCATGGCTTTGAAAAGCAAATCTTTTTCAGCAGTGTTGTATTTTCCCCTGGAGCGCCCTTCTTCCACGGCATTGTACAGGATCCTGTCTCCCAGGTCCTTCTGCAGGTAGCAGGAAAAATCGCGGCTATGGGCGAAAACCTCGGGGACAGGAAGCCCCTGTTTATGGAAATGTTCTGCTATGGCTATAAAAGCCTTGTTTTCCTCTTTGCATGAACCTATCGTGCCGATGAGAGTGCCCTGTTTTCCTTCCATTCTGAAATACCGCCTGTTGCTCCCGGATGAGGGCAACTCGGTAATGGAACGTGCGGGAAAACCGGTATATGACTTGAAAAGAGTTTCGAGTTGTTTCATATGGCACAAAAATAGCTAAAATTTCTATAAAGATAGGGAATCTCTATGGTTTCATTACGGCATTCCACATGGCCTTCCTTAAAGTGCCGTTATCATCGTCCCCGTTATACATCCAGCACATAAGTCCTTTCATGCCTTGTGACAGTGCCCAGGATCCTTTTTGTGCAATGCTGGCAGCATTGTCATACCCGCAGTAAAACGCTCCTGTACTGATCCGGCTGACGTAAGGCACAGAAGCTGTGGGATCCCAATTATCAATCGAATACAAGGATGGATCCAGATTCTTTATTTGCCGGTATGTGATGGCAGACGGGCTTTTGGAAAAGGAAATCCTTCCATAAAAAGGAATGCCGAGCACCATCTTTTCCGTTGGAAAACCGGCTGCCCTGTAAGCCTGCAGGGTCCGTGCACAATCCCAGTAAGCCCGTGAATCCTCCAGTGCCGAATGGTGATGAGGGGCCTCGTCCATATCATACGTCATCACATTGACAAAGTCCACATAGGGTTCTACCCCTTTCAGGTCAATATAGCGGGTTCCCCCGCTGACTTCCATAGCGTTCATTACATAACCCGGGAAAGTGATGAGCAGGTCAGGCCCCAGTGTCTGGCGCAGCTGTTTCATCAAAAGAACATGATTTTGCGTGTCGGCAGCCTTATTGCTTTTATGACCGCTCCAGGAAATTCCCGGAAATTCCCATCCTATATCAATTCCGTCAATCCCCCAGATCTGGATAAATTCCAGGCAATCCTGTGCAAAAGCCACCCTGCCTTCCTCTGTACTGCTCATGTCAGAGAAGCCGCCCTCCTGGGCGTTGTCCTTATTGACAATGGTATGGGTGAAGGCAAGCAGGATTTTAAGGCCGGGGTGGTTTTTTTTCAGATCAACCACTGCAGCAAAACGGGATTCATCGCCCTGCAGGCGGAATTCCCGGTACTGGCCGTTCACCACATACAACTCGGCAAAGGCGTAACAAATATGTGTCAACAGCGTGGGATCCGGGATCCCCTGGCTGTAGTATGTTACATAGGATAAAGCCACCCGCCCTTCTATTCGTGCGGCCGGAACAAACTCTTCTGGTTTTTCTTCTTCCGGTTCGGGTTCCGGGGTAATCTTTTCACGACTGCACGACAAGACCAGTAGGAAGAACAACAGGTAACAAAACCGTTTCATAGGTTTTATAATCAATAAAGATAATAGCGTTGTGACAGCTGTCGGAATGCTTCGGCGTCTTTGTACCAGTAATCCCTGATATCACTGAACTGGTAACGTTCTGCAAATTTTGCTGTTATAAAAGGACTTCCCACAACTTTGGTGATCCTTTCCAGGTTAAAGACAATACCCGGATTGAGTTTGTGGATTTCCTGGATCACGTAAAAATTCACATCGGTCAGCGGGGCTGCCGACGGATTTGTCAGATGTGCCTGAACCCCGCCCAAAGTAGTTCCTTGTCCCCTGCTGTAAAAAGGCCGGAAATAAATGGGTCTGAAATGAAGGCCGGGCAGCTGAAGGTTGTTCAGATTGCGGGCCAGTTCTTCAGGTACAATGGTGCTGTCTGCCGGTGCAAACAACTGAAATGGAAGCGTATAGCCGACCCCTATGGAGACCACGGATAAATCCCCTGCAATGCCGCTCATGGGATAGAAGAAGGCGGTGATGGCCTGGGGAATATGCGGGGAAGAGGCTATCCACTGTAATCCTGTCTGATCATAGAACATGTCGCGGTTCCATCCTTCCATGGGAATTACGCGCAGGTTGCATTGGGCAGTTTCCCCGGGCCGGGCTCCGGATCCCAGCATGCGCTCTCCATTGAGCAGCAACGCCAGCTCACCGCAGGTAAGACCATATACATAGGGTATTCTGAACTGGCTGACAAAGGTAAAGCAGCCGTCTTCCACGTAACACCCCTCGACCTTCCTGCCCCCAATGGGATTGGGCCGGTCCAGGACCACAAATTCAATGCCCAGTTCCGCACAGGCCTCCATGGCAAGTCCCATGGTGGAAATGTAGGTGAAGGAACGCGAGCCGATGTCCTGGATATCGTATACCAGCACATCTATGTTCTGAAGCATTTCGGGGGTGGGTTTCCGGGTGCTTCCATAAAGCGAATATACGGGAAGCCCTGTGGCCGGATCGTTCTGCGTGGAGACTTGATCCCCGGCATGCACATCCCCGCGTACCCCGTGCTCGGGTCCGTACAGGGCCACCAGGTCAACGTTGGGTGCTTCGTACAAAATATCTATGGTAGACCGCAGGTCCCGGTCCACACCGGTAGGATTCGTTATCAGTCCCACCCGTTTGCCTTCCAGATAGGAAAAGTTGGATTCCTTAAGCACATCAATGCCTGTCTTGACCACTCTTTCCTGTGATTGACAGGAAAGAGAAATCAGGAGTATTACCAGAATTAGGGACCCCTTGATAAAATTTTTCATAACCGTAGTTTTTTTATTTTTTACCGTAATCTGCCGGAAGTTTCCTGCTAACCAGCCAAGAGGCAAAAATGCCGGGGAGCGTGCATATACATACAAACCAGAAAAACCGCTCGTAACCCAGTACTTCCTGTATGGCGCCCGCAGCCATTCCCGGTAACATCATGCCCAGGGCCATAAAGCCTGTTCCTATGGCATAATGCGATGTTTTATGTTCTCCGTTGGCAACATAGATCAGGTATAGCATGAAAGCCGTAAACCCGAAACCATACCCCAACTGTTCCACAGCAACGGAAGCAATAATCACCCAGATATTCTGTGGCAGAGCCGAGGCCATATAAACATAGAGCAGGTCTGGCAGGTTAATGGCCAGGGCCATGGGTATGATCCATTTCTTAAGGCCGCCGCGTGAAACAACAATCCCCCCTATGATTCCTCCCACAAGCAGGGAAATTACCCCAATGGTACCATATACCATCCCGACTGTGGCCGTTGGAAGGGCCAACCCTCCCGCTTCCCCTTGGTCGAGCATGAATGGAGAGGCAATTTTGACCAGCTGTGATTCACCCAGCCTGTAGGTCAGGATAAAGAAAAAGATGAGTCCCAGGTCTTTCTTTTTAAAGAAGGAACCGAAAGTAAGAAAGAAATCCTTTAGCAGTCCCAGGGGGGTGATGTTGTCCCTGGACTTGTCGATTGCAGGACGTGGCAGGATAAAATTATGATACAGGGCAAGTGCCAGGAAGATAGCAGCCAGGAGGTAAAAGGAAAGGCTCCAGGCCAAGGGGATGTTTCCGGCTGTTGCAGGGAATATCTTGCCTTCTTCCAGCAAGCCGGCCAACATGACCAGGATACCCTGCCCGAAAATGGTAGCAAAGCGGTAAAAAGTATTACGTATCCCTACAAAAAAGGATTGTTCCCCTTGTTCCAGAGCCAGCATGTAAAAACCGTCAGCAGCGATATCGTGCGTTGCCGAACTGAAGGCTATGAGCCAGAAAAAAGCCAGCGTGGCCTTCACAAAAAAGGAGGCCGGTATGAAAAAGGCAACACCGGCGAAACCGACTGCCACAAAGCTCTGCATCAGAATGATCCACATTCGCTTTGTCTTGACCAAATCCACAAAAGGGCTCCACAGGGGTTTTATGACCCAGGGAAGGTACAGCCAGCTTGTATACAACGCGATCTCTGCATTGGATAATCCAAGGCGTTTGTACATGATCACGGCAATGGTCATAACCGCCACATAGGGCAGCCCCTGGGCAAAGTACAACGTGGGGATCCACGCCCAGGCATTCTTTTTACCAATGGAAGGTTCTTTCATCAATAGATTGTTTGTGCCCGGGAACCCGGGTAGTAATGTTCCAGGATCTGTTTATAGGTATATCCGTGTGAAGCCATAACGGCACCGCCAATCTGGCACAATCCCACTCCATGCCCCCAGCCTGCCCCGTACAGCATAAATCCCGTGGAACGCTTGACAGGTACGAATGCCGAGGAATACAGGTGGGATTCTGAGAGAGCCTTGCGGATGAGCAGGTCCTTGCCGATGATTAGCGTCTGTTTTGTTCCCACAATCTTCAGGCGGCAGATGCGTCCCGAGGATCCCCTTTCCACGGGAATAAGTTCTTGCACCAGGCCAAAGTCAACGCCAATGCGCCTTTTAATCAGATCGGAAAGCTCTTCGAAAGTGTAGAAAACTTCCCAGCGGTAAAAGCCTTTTGTTTCCTGGTCGTAAGTATTCAACACCTGGGAAAGCACCTCGTCATCCGTTGTGTTACAGAAGGCGGGCGGTGCGCTGCGGATCCAGATCTCGGCCTGTACGGGATCGGAAAGGTCCGGAAAAGGCACCTCGGCGGGAAACGATTCTCCATCGTATTTTCCCTGCAGGTAAGGGTGCTCGGACGGTTCCCAGGAAGTGGAAAAACGTTCCATGAAGCCACCGCAGCACTTTGAAAAGCGCGCATCGCATATTTCTCCTTCAAAGGTAAGGACCTCGCCGGCCGTCTGGTTAACGGCCTGTGTAACATTGTCAATGGATTGTGAAGGACGGGTGATACCCTGGTAACGCTGGCAGTGGTCATCGGCACATACATCAAAAAGTGTATGGTCCTCCCTGTCCCACCATTTTATCCATTCCTCAAGGGTACGGACTTCGCTTGGACAGGCTCCTGTCTGCTGTTGTGCTATCCCCTGTCTCTTTTCAATTTGTGAGAGTAGCCAGCTGCGCGATATGACGGCATGGGCCTTGAGGTACTCAAGGGTGCTTGTCGCGCTCATTTCCGAGGCGATGACACTGATCAGGTAGTCTTCAACAGTCAGCACGTTCACGGCCCGGACCATATTGTTTTCCGGGATCAGCACCAGGGAACCCCGAAAACGCTGGTCTTCCTTTCGTTCCCAGTGAAACTCTATACCGATGACCACATCTCTCAGAAGAAAAGAGGCGTTATCATCCTGTGGTTCAAATGCAAACCTGTCCTGTACCTTGTCCTGCAAACGGACCTGCCCGTTTTCAGCTATAGCGGTAAATCTGCCAGAATATGCCCCATAATTGCCTTCCAGCTCGAAAGAGATTGAGGGTGACAGGAGAATTCCTACTTCAATTGTTTTCTTGCCTGTATTTCCCATGTGCGCAATCTGTCTTTATATAGGTTGTTGGCGTTCACTTTTTCCGGTTCAAGCGCCGCATCCGAATTGCCTTCCCAGCGCCGGCAGCAATAAAGGACATCGTATATGCGACCTATCTGGTAATGCCTGGAAAAACGCAGGCCAAGTCCGTAATCTTCTCCGTAGTTGGTATTGGGCAGGAGGAGTTCGCGCAGAACGGGTGTATAAAAAGCACGCGGGGCGCCCAGTCCGTTAATCCGTAATGCATTGTTCCTTCCGTTTTCAGGTGTCCATTCACGATGGTCTATTATGCCCGGGGGAAGCGTGTTCAGTCCGAAATCGGTCATTCTGTATGTGCCTATAATCATGGCGCATTGCTGCTGGTAAAATGCCTCTACGATCCGGCTGAGTGAATCCTGTCCGGAATATACATCATCGCTGTCCAGCTGTACCAGGAACTTCCCGCATTTGGGATGATGCAGGGCTGTGTTCCACAAGCCACCTACAAACAAATCCTTTCTTTCCGGTGTGATGAGGATCAGGCGCGGATCGTCCGTTAATTTTTCTACTATGGACACCGTCTTGTCCGAGCTGTGGTGGTTGACGACCATCACATTGTATTTGAAGCTTGTTTTCTGCGCCAGGGCCGAACGAACGGCGTCCTCTATGGTTTTCTCCCTGTTGAAAACAGGGATCATGACCGTAGCCTCGAATTCAAAATCATTCCTGCCCAGGTCAACCGGGGTAAAGCACGGGGGAAGGTAAGCCCCTATTGCTTTGAGGTGTTCGGTACATGCCTTTTCCATGTCTACCTGCACTTCACGGTTCTTTGGGTCAACATAATCGAACAGTTTTTCCCCGGATTTTCTTGTATCTGTTTCCTCCTCTGTGTACAGGACTTCGTTTATGTGGACCAAAGAAGCCATCCTGCTGACTGCCAGCCTGAGATTGTACATGCCGGCATAAGGGTACCCATCTGTTGTCTGTGCAACTGCCTTTTTCAGGACAGAGGTATTGTAAAACAACACCGAACCAAAGTTGAAATCATCCCGCAACGCCCCTTCCTGGCATTCGATCAAAGGCATCTTCCTTCGCTGACCATTAATTATCTGGTAATGATCTGCATACAGCAATCCTGCCCTGGTGTCGTCTCCCAGTTGGACAAAACGTTCCAGTGCAAAATAACCCGGGGTCAGTGGGGTGTACTTGGTATATATCAGGGAATAATCTGCCGTGGCTGCCCGGGCTATGGCAGCAACCGTGTCAGAAGAGTTCAGGTTTTTCACCCGTATTACTTCAGTTCCGGTACGTGAAAGGTCAGTATCCTGTCCGGCAGAAAGAAGAAAAATGCGGTTGATCAGCGGCAGTGATCTCAGGTGAGACAAGGTGGCCTCTGCCTGCTCATAATCGGCAGCCGGGATGAAGCAATCTATTCTTTTCATGTATAATGTTAGTTTTAGTGTGACAAAGGTACAATCTTTTTGCTATTTTTGCCGACTGTAATTAAAGTAATCATGACCCGATCCTGTTCCTTGCCGGCCTCCCTCTTCATCCTGATAGTTCTTTCGCTTCCCATTGAGATTCTAAAGGCCCAGGACTACACACCTGTTTCACGTTATTACGTTGAGCAGAGCGGTGGCTATTCACCGCTGTACAACGGAAAAATACCTCCCATGTACAACATGCTGTATGAAGGCACTTACTTCCTGGAATCAGATGCATATTACCCCGGAACCGTCCAATACAAAGGGAAATTGTATGTTGACCTTGAGCTAAACCTGAACGTACACAGGGATGAATTGTATGTCAGGATACCTGAATACAATTCCGGATCTGTCCTGTTGAAGGCTCATGTAGAATCGTTTATTATGGGCGATATGCAGTTCATCAATATTGTGAAAGAAAAATATCCTGCTGCCCCCGCCGAAGGGTACTATCGTGTGCTATATTCCGGAGACGATATCAGTGTGCTCAAAAGAACCACCAAAAGAATGAACAGTGCTACCATAGCTAATGACAGGAAGGTTACTCAAGTATTTGAAGAAAGCATTTCGTACTACTTTCTTAAAAACGGTTATTTTCATCCGGTGAAGAATAAATCTTCTGTTGTCAGGGTTCTGTCCGGGGTACGTAAGGAATTGAACCGCCATATAAGGGAAGATAAGCTCAGATTCGGAAAGGATGAGCGGGAAGCCTCTTTGGTCTCATGTGCGAAGCTATACCAAAAGGAGGCAAAATGACAAGACGCTCGGGTACCATCCGCCTACTCCTTTTAGCCATTACCTTCCCGGTCACCGTTGTGGCCCATGCACAGGAATCATACAACCTGCGTTTTGTCACCCTTGACTCCATTGTACGGACACTGGAGCTCCGTACGCCTGAACGTTTCTATTACGCACCTGAACAGACAGATACCTTGTTGATCTCCCTGCAGGCTGACGGCAAAAATGTCCTGGAAGCGCTTGGCAAGGAACTGGGAAAAAGCGGTTTCTCGCTCTACCGTATGGATCAGCATGGTTGGGCCATCATAAAGGGTACCCCTGTGGTTGAAATACACGAGGCTTTTTATGCTGATTCCCTGGAGAATGGAAAACACCAGAAGGAAGAATTGTCGCAGCTTGCTGATAACGGAAGACAGGCGGCAGATTCGGAAAACCGCCTTTATACGCTGGGAGATCCCCGGTTTTCTGGCCTTGAAGGAAATGTCCGCCTGACGGGATACATACACGACCACATGAGCGGAGAACCCGTTGCCGGGGTCAGCATTATGACTGAGGACAAGCAATATTTCGCCATGTCCGATTCCTACGGTTTCTATTCCCTTTCGCTGCCCAGGGGTTACAACACACTCCTGATACAAGGTTTCGGATACAAGGACTCCCGGCGTTACATCCGGATTTTTTCCGACAGTTCCCTGGAGCTGAACATCGCAGAAGAGGTTTTTTCGTTGCAGGGTATTGTTATCTCGGCAGAAAAAATGGAAAATGTGCGGAATGTCCGCCTGGGGATAGAGCGGGTCAGGGCCGACAGGATCCGCCATATTCCGATGGCTTTCGGCGAGGCCGACGTGATCAGGGCTGTACTGACCCTGCCGGGCGTCAAATCGGTGGGTGAAGCTGCAGGCGGATTCAATGTCAGGGGTGGTGCAACAGACCAGAACCTGATCCTTTACAACCAGGGTACCATTTATAATTCATCGCACCTGTTCGGGCTTTTCTCACTTTTCAACAACGATGTCATCAGCAGCCTGGAATTATACAAGAGTTCCATACCGGCAAAATTCGGAGGCAGGATCTCTTCGGTGCTGGAGGTGAATTCAAGGGAAGGTAACAAAAACCGTTTTACCGGGTCGGCCGGGATTGGACTGCTTACTACAAAACTCACCCTGGAAGGCCCCATAATCAAAGACAGGACGTCTTTCATACTTGCCGGCCGCACCACGTATTCCGACTGGCTCATGAAGCTCATACCCAAGGAAAGCGGCTACAATGACGGTTCGGCCAATTTTTATGACCTGAATGCCGGAATATCCCACCGTTTCAACCAGAACAACCATTTGTTCGTGAACGGATACTTCTCCAGGGACAGGTTTTCATTCGATCCCAATGTTTCATACCGTTACCAGAACATAAACACTTCGGCCCGCTATCGTAGTGTCATATCTGATCGTTCCGACATGGTTCTAACCCTGGCATATGATAAATACAATTACCATATGCAGGATACCACAAATGCAGCCATGGGGTACGACATGTCATTTTCATTGCAGCAGGCAAGCTTCAAGGCCGATTTTTCCAGTCGCCTGAACGGTAAACATAAGCTGGAGTACGGACTGAACGCCTATTACTATATCCTGGATCCTGGTACCTACTTGCCTTTTGACGACAGGTCCCTGGTTTCTTCAGACATCCTTCAACGGGAACAAGCCTTTGAAACAGCTCTATACCTGAGCGATAACTGGGAAATCACACCTGAACTGTCTATAGAAATGGGAATCCGTTACGGTCTCTATTCTGCACTGGGGCCCAACCGTCATTACCTGTACGATCCCGGGAAACCCAGGTCGGAGGAAACCGCTACAGACAGCGTCTATGTAGGAGCCGGAAAAATGATCGCCCCTTATCATGGACCCGAGTTCAGGCTTTCCATGCGCTATGCCTTTACTAGCGATTTCTCTGTAAAGGCAGGCTTTAACAGCATGCGCCAGAACATCCACATGTTGTCCAACACTACCGTGATATCCCCTACTGATATCTGGAAATTATCCGATGCCAACATCAGGCCCCAGAAGGGTTGGCAAACGGCTCTCGGTTTTTATAAAAACCTGATGAACAACACCCTGGAGCTATCAGTAGAAGGTTACTACAAACATATGGACCGCTACCTGGATTACGCCTCCTTTGCCCGCCTGCTGATGAATCCCCGCATAGAGACAGATGTTATTGAAACAAGGGGAAGGGCATACGGAGTGGAGATAATGCTCAAGCGATCACTGGGAAGGCTCAACGGGTGGATCTCTTACACCTATTCGCGGACTCAGCTCAAACAGGATGATCCAAGGGTGGCAGAACCCGTGAACAAGGGGAACTGGTACCCTGCACCCTACGACAAGCCACATGATTTGAAACTGGTTGGGAATTTCAAATTCACACACCGTTTCAGCTTGTCCATGAACCTGGACTACAGCACCGGAAGGCCCATAACCATGCCGATAGGCACTTACCACTATGCGGGAGGCTGGCGGCTATTATACGGAGACCGCAACGCCCACCGGATTCCGGATTACTTCAGGCTGGACATATCTTTTAACATTGAGCCTTCTCACAAGCTTACCCTGCTGACCCACAGCTCTTTCACAATTGGCGTGTATAACGTGACCGGAAGAAAGAATCCGTATTCGGTATTCTTCCGCACGGAAGGCATCACGGTCAATTCCTACATGCTTTCCATTTTTGGAAGTCCAATTCCCTACATCACATACAACATCAGATTTTAATCTCAATGCCTATGAAATACCTATTGAAGCTTTTTGGGATAGTGTTTCCGGCACTGATCTGGGTGTCCTGTATCGTACCCTATGAGCCGGAAGAACTGGTCAACCTGGATGATATCATTGTGGTGGAAGGGAACATATCGCTGACCGGTCCCTTCAGTATCCGTATCACCAGGAGTGCCCCCATAAGCACCTATCAGTACGGTCAGAGAACCATTAAAATTGAGCGCAATGCCAGGGTTTTCGTCCGAGACAGCAAGGGACAGACATACAAGGCAGATACCGTCACCGCCTATGGTGAATATCTTTTTGATTTTTCCGGACTGCGGCCAAGCCTGGAAGAAGAATACCAGCTGGTGATAGAGTCACAGGACGGGCAAACCTACGAGACTGATTTCCGGAAATCCCGGCACAGCAGCGATATGGAACTGGATTACATCATTGATACGCTGGAACAAAAAATTCGCATATTCGTCAGTTCACATGATGATGCCGGGATGTCCAAGTATTATTACTGGAACTACACGGAAACATGGGATTACGTGTCACAGATGCCGGCATACTGTTATTTTGACGTCTCCAAAGTTAAGGAAACAATAGCTTCCAGACCGTGGATGTATCGCTGCTGGAACAGTCGTGGATCCTCTGAAATTCTACTCGTAGAGACTTCCTCACTGGTCCAGGACAGGATAATCGACCTGGAGATCCATTCAATCGATTTTCGCGACATCCGGATAACCCAGCATTATTCCATAGAGGTGGTCCAGACAGTTCTGGACAATGATGCCTATCTGTATATGGAAAACATGCGTAAGAACTCATACGACATTGGTGATATTTTTTCGCCCCAGCCAAACGAGATCAGAGGTAATATAAGCTGCGTGACCGATCCTTCAGTACGTGCCATAGGATTTGTGTCTGTCTGCAACTCTGTAAGAAAAAGGCTGTTTATCAGCTGCATAGGACTACCTGGATATGTCCGCGAACCCATGCCGCCAGATACTGTTGTGCCTCTTAATTCGACAGTAGGCTTCATGATTGCTCTTATCCAGCAGGGATTTTCCCCCCACACCATTGACCCCCTGGCCGGTGTTAGCTACTGGAACCTTACCAGATGTATCGACTGCCGGAGCAAAGGCGGAAAACCGGAGGTTCCATCGTTCTGGCCTGCCGAATGGCCTAGATTTTAAAAGTTGTACTCATGAAACGGATTCTTACAGTACTTTTACTATCTGCATCTTCCCTGTTATTACAGGCACAGCCCCCTATGCTGCATGAACGCCTGTACCTGGTCACGGACAAAGAGAGTTATCTTGCAGGAGAACACATCTGGATATCCTGCTTTTGCTATGATGCCGTGATGGGAAAACCATCTCTTGTGAGCGCAGTTGCCTACCTGGAGCTTCAAAATCTTTCCGGTTCAGTGGTACAGGCAAAGATCGCCCTTGCAAAAGGCCGGGGAAGCGGTCTGATTGCCCTGCCTGTTTCCCTTCCCACCGGAAATTACCGGTTGATAGCCTATACACGGTACATGTATTCGGAAAGTGAACAGAATTATTTTTCCAGGATCGTTACAGTTTACAACCCGCTTACATCACTACGTTCCGACAAGGTAAGGCTTGCTTCCGGAACAGGACCTGTACATTACCCCGGACTGACACAGGAAAATACACGGGAAATCAGCGTGTTGACTGACAGAAAAGCTTACGAATCCGGTGAAGAGGTCAGGATTACGCTCAGCAATCACATGCCTGGAGAAGTATCGCTATCAGTTTCAGTTTTCAGAAAAGACAATTTGAACCATTACAGGAATCCATCCATATCATCTGTAGTTGACAGTACAAGGAACCAGGTATTTACCCCTTTCCCCCTGTGGAGGGTTGATTACCCGGGAGAGATCATCCGCGGACATGTAGTGGACGAAAACAACAACCCTGTAGCACCCAAAGGGGGTTTTGGATCGTATATTTCAATTGCGGGAGACCAGGTCCAGTATTATACCGGAGAGATAAGGGAGAATGGCAGCGTGCGTTTTTTCACCTCTAACCTATATGGGAACGGGACATTGGTAAGTCACGTTCCTTCATTGAACGAAACAAAGTATCACCTGGTGCTGGATTCAGTCTACATGGATCCCCCGGTTGAAGAGCTTCCAGAGCTGGTCCTTGATAAGAACCAACAGCCCGTACTGAAGGAAAGAAGCCTGGGTATCCAGCTGTCGCAGGCCTTCCGGCTGGACACATTGTTCAGGGAAGAAAAAGCCGAGACTAACCTGTTGTTCGAAAACTCGGGAATCGTATACAAGCTGGACGAGTACACTCGTTTCCCGACCATGGGAGAAGTCATGGTGGAATTCATCAGAGAAGCCCGTTTCAGGACTATCGGCGGTACCCGTGTGCTGCAGTTGCGATTGAGAGATGCAGCGGGAGTTGCCTTTTACGTGGACGATCCCACCCCTCCCCTTGTGCTATTGGACGGCATTCCGGTTATGGACCACGAAAAGATATACTCATACGATCCCGCCCTTGTAAGGGAGATAGTGATCTATCCCGATAAATATGCCTTCGGCCCGATATATTACAACGGGATACTATTCCTGAAAACTTACCGGGGAGACTTTCCTGACCTGGAACTGGAAGGATCCATGAGGATACATGAATTCCAGGGGGTACAGAATCACTATGCTTTCGGGGTGGTATCACCCGGCAGCCGTTTGCCGGACCTGCGCCATACCATGTACTGGAATCCCCGGGTAGACCTGAAAGATGAAGAACCTGTCACACTCAGGACAACAACCCCTCAAACGAAGGGCACTTTTGTAGTTGTTGCCGAGGGAATGAGCCTTGATGGAAAAGCCTTCAGGACTTCTGCAGAATTTGTTGTCAAATAAATTATTTCAGCGTCCGGTGACCTGCAGGTATATGCTTTTTGCAACCTGGTAATCCTTTATGGCATCAATCCTTTGATCCTGGCTTTGCTGCAGAAAACCCCGGGCGGCCAGCAATTCGGTCAGGCTAACCGTACCTGCCCTGTAAAAAGTCTCGTTTAAACGAGCATTTTCCTGCGATTCTTCAACAGTAAGTTCTGCCAGTAGGTATTTCTGGTATGACTCTGTGAAAGAGCCCCAGGCCTGGCGGATTTGCATCAGCAATTGTTGCTCACCGTCTTCCTTGCGAATTTGTGCTTTTTCCTCCTCAAGCTTCCTCTGACGGATGGCAAAAGAACCCCTGGACCAGTCTGATATGGGAACACGAACGGCTGCCATGACGGCTCCGTTCCAGTTGTTTTTGTCTAGCAGGTTTTCATAATAATAAAAGGCTCCAACCCCTACCTGGGGCATATAGGAAGCAGTTTCGATCTTTTTTTCCAGTGCGGCGGCACGGACTCCCATTTCCAGGAGCTTGTATTCTGTCCTGAGCGAAAGCACAGAAGACGGATCCAGGTAATATTGCATGGGATCTTCAGGCTGAAAGTCAGCAGGAAAAGTAATCATAAAATTGTCCAGTGAATCTACGGGCAAACCCATCTGACGTGCCAGGGCCATGTTGGCCAGGAAAATACCGTTCTCGAGTTCCACATTTTTTGTACTCAGGGTATGTTGCTGCAATTTAACCTTCAACACTTCGTTTTGTCCCAGGACACCTGCATTAACGGCCTGTTGCACGTCTTTGTAAAGGGAATCCAGGACTTGCTGCATTATGGCAACGGTTTTTCTTTTCTCGTACAATGAATACAACAACCAGTAGTACTCTTCTGTCTTGGCCAGCACCTCATCCTCTTTCTGTACTGTGAATAGTTCGCTGGCATGAATGCCCGTATCGGCAAGCTTTGTCGAATAAAAGATCTTCCCTCCCATGAAAACAGGCTGAACTGCCATTGCGCTGACCAGTAATCCGTCCTTAAGCAAAGCCATGCTGCCGAGCATTCCCAGATCCAGCGATATGATGGGATTGCTTGCCTGGAATCCCATTCCAAAGGCGGAAATATTGGGAAAAAAGTATGTAAGGGCTTGTTTTTTCACCTGGCGTGATATTTCTTCCCCTATCTTCATCTCCTTTAGGAGCGCATTATTTTCAAGGGTCATCTGCCTGCATGCTTCCAGGGTATAAGGTTGGGCTGTCAGAGGCTGAAGCATGGCAGGAAAACAGAGCGTAATTATCAGGTAAATGGTCTTCCTCATTATAATGTCAGTTTTTCAGGTTCACGAATAGATTTGATCCTGTCCTGTTTCCTGTAAAAGAGCCAATAAATAACTGGCAGAAAAACAGACACAAAGAACATTGAAGTGAGAACACCAAAAAAGATGGTGGCGGCCATGGGTGCCCAGAGCGAATCGTTGGTGATCAGCATAGGGATGACTGCGACAGCTGTAGAGGAAGATGTCTGGAATATGGGCCGGATGCGCCTGCACCCTGCCATAAATGCCGCTTCCTTTACAGAATAGCCTTCCCCGCGGAGCGTCTCGGCGTAATCGAACATGATAATGCCGTTGCGAACCACCAGTCCAATCAAGGTTACCAATCCCAGGAAAGTGGTCAGGCTTACCGGCAGACCGAGTACCCAGGTTCCGGCAAAGGCCCCCAGAATGCTAAGCATAGTAGATCCCATGACCAGTAAGGAAAGGGAGACTTTATTGAAGTGAAAAAGCAGGATCAGAAAGATCAGGAAAATGGCAATAGCCACCCCTTTTATTATTCCGGGCATCATGGATTTATCGGCCTGGTAGGTGCCGCCGTATTCGTACCAGACACCATCGGGCATGGGTGTATCCTCCATAATCTCAACTACCTGGTCAAACACGTCGGTGGATATTTTTCCGTATTTCAGGTCCATCATGAGGGTGAGTGTTGGATACCCGTTCCTGCGGACAATCTGGGATATGTTCCATTCCGGTTCCAGTATGGCAATCTGGCGCAAGGGAACACCCGCACCCGGGATGATTCCCTGTACGTATTCGTCTCCCAGCCTATCAGGGGAAGGCGTTTCGTTTTGTCTGTCTGTCCGGATCAGCACAGGAACCGTTTTTCCGTCTGACCATATGGAAGTCACAGGTACCCCGGAATACCTGGATGCCAGGTTAAGTGACAGTAATCCCGGATTGATACCCACGTGGGATGCCGCTATGGGATCTACATGCACTCCCACACCATATTGCATTCCCCCGAAATCGGAACGGACACTGGCTATATGGGGGATTTTCCTGAATTCAGTCGCAAGTGAATCTGCCAGCTTCATCATGGCCTGTTTGTTCTCTCCCTTGAGCCTCACTTCTACTTCATTGGCCGAAAGGAGGGAATAATCCAGGCGTCTTACCCGGACATAGGTGCCGGGGAAATAATGCATGTACTTTTCCTGAAATAAGGCAACAAGGTTTTCTGTGGCCTTGTATGATGGTGTGTTGACAATAAATTGTCCGAAGTGTGGCCCGGGGACCTGAGGCGTGTAGGAAGCCTGAAAACGGGGAGCAGTGGTTCCTACAAAAGAGGTGATAGCCAATACCCGCTCATCCTGCTCCATCAGCCTGCGCAGGGAATCTGTCAGCTTTTCTGTTTCACCTAAAGAAGAACCGAACGGCAGGTAAATCTCAACCACGAATTGATTTCTGTCTGCCATGGGCATCAGGCGCTTGGGTAATTGCTGGTATACAAACACCGGCAATACCAGGAAAAGTATGATGACTGCTATCACCCATTTGGGATGGGCAAAGGATTTGCGTAAAGTCTTTTCATAGAATACTCCGAATAATTCCAGGATTGAAATTCCTCTTTTACTTTTTTGCCGTTGTTTTTCCACCACCTGTTTCAATCCTTTTCGGATAGTAAAGTACTGGAAATAAGGCACGAACAGCATGGCAACCAACAAAGAAACCATCAGGGAAATGGAAATAGTCCAGGGCGCCATAAAGATGAACTCTACATAATTTTCGGGAAATGTGAAATAAAAGGGGAAAAAGGTTATACTGATAGCCAGTGTAGCCGAAAAGACGGATTTAAAGTAGGAATTGGCGGCAGTAATGGAAGCTTTCCAACGACTCATGCCCTGGTCCAGCAGGGTCATATAATTGTCTATGACCACTATGCTGTCATCCACGACCATGCCCAGGACAACCAGAAGGGAAGCCAGAGTCACGGTATTGATCTCGAAACCAAGGACATACATCATTCCCAAGGATATGAATATGGTTATGGGAATGGTTGCTGCGGCAACAGAAGCCACACGCAGTGGAAGCATTACCATCATGACAGCAATGACTGTCAAAACGGCCAGAAGCATTTCCTTTAGGAATGAATAAACCGAATCCTTCACCACCTGGGGCTGGTCTGCAATTCGGAAAACGCTTACATCAGGAGGAAGTTCAGATTCAAAGTCCTTCAATACCAGGTCCACCTGTTTTCCCAATTTCACCATATCAAATCCCTTGCTCATTTCCATGGACAGGAGCAGGCATTTTTTCCCGTTGTTTGTTATATAAGAAGCGGGAACCTGATATTCTTTGCTGACACGTCCAATATCCTTGACACGAAGGACATTGCCCGAAGGATCAAAGTAAACCGGCTGTTCCAGGATTTGATTTTCGTTCTGATAGGCATTGTTCATGTGGACCGGTATGCTCCCGTTGAGTGTATTGACCGTTCCGGCAGAAGTAACCAGGCCTGAAGTAAAGAGTTGCGCCATAATCTGTTGCGTATTCAAAGAATAGGCAGCCAGTTTCTCTTTGTCCAGGTAAATGTTAATCTGTTCCTGCTGAAGGCCATAACGTTTGATATTGGTTACTATGGGCAGCGGCCTGAGGCGCCCTTCCAGCCTGTCAAGATAATCATCCAACTGGTCGTATGTCAGGGATTCGCTTTCAAGGGTAATAAGAATGGCCGAGGTTTCTCCAAACTCACTCATGACCATCAGCGGCAAAACTCCGGGTGGCAGCTGGGCTTTGAATTCATCCAGGTCGAGGCGGAGGTTCGCATAGAAATTGCGTGGCGATTTCTCCTTTTCTGTAAGATCCAGGACAAAGTAGACCATCCCTTCACGGGTCAGGGAGTAAGTCTTTTCACGATCGATCTCTTTATAGCTGAGGATACGTTTTTCCAGTGGGATGGTAAGTTGTTCTTCCACCTGCTCCGATGAAGCTCCCGGGTATACACCCACAACCAGGGCATTGCGGATGGTAAAATCGGGATATTCCTTTTTAGGCATATTGGGCAAAGCAAAGATACCCAGGCCGACAAGGAAAGCAACCAGCAGCAAAACGATCTTATGGTTGTGCATCGTCCACTCGACAACGCCTCTTCGCTTTCTACTCATTTGTAACGGTTACCTTAATGTTTTCGCTCAATCTCTGATATCCTTCCACCACAATCCTGTCTCCGGGAGTAATTCCTTTCAGGACCGAGATCCCCCCAGGCACAATCTCACCCACCTGGACCATCCTTCTTTGGGCTACATTATCCTGGTCCAGGAGCCAAACAAAATGACCTTTGCCGAATTCCAGGGGAAGCACGGCGCGAACCGGCACCACAAGGGCAACCTCCGTGGGCAGGTTACGTAGAAAAACCTTGCAGACCATGCCCGGAAGCAACCCCGGAACTTCCCGGTCAAGAGAAATCCTGACTTCGTAACCATGGGTATAAGGGTGTGCCTGCACGCCTTTTTCTGTTACCTTTCCCTCCAGTTCCAGATTCCGGAGTGCTCCTACCACAATGCGGGCCTCCTGTCCGGTTCTGGTGTCAAATATCTCATTTTCAGGAACAGAAACCTTGACCACGGGGTTGTGCGTATTCAATAAAGTCAGCACCGGCTGATCAGGCAATACGTTCATTCCGGGCTCCATCATGCGTTTTCCCACCACCCCGCGTTGTGGGGCAATGAGTTTGGTTTCGGCCAGGGCCATTGCCGATATGCGCTCGGCAGACCTGGCCTGTTCAAGCTTTGTCTGGATATCGACGTATTGTATTTCCGGAAGGCTCTGGGATTCATACAGCAGTGTCATTCTCTGGTAGGCATCTTCTGCCTGTCTGAGCGTGGCTGCCGTAGTGGCATGCATGTTCTCCAGCAGCCCGGCATCGATCTGGGCAAGTAATTGTCCTTCCCGGACCGCCTGCCCTTCTGTGACATAAACGTTTTTAATTTTCCCCGGAGCCGGAAAGCTCAACAAGACATTGTTCGATTCTTCCAACACACCTACATACTCCCTTTCCGATCCTAAAGTGGTTTCGGAAACAGTATGAACACGCACATTTACCGGGAGTGATAATTGCTCGTGCTTTTCCGGCTTTGACCTACACGAAGACAGGAGTGCCAGAAGGCTAAAAACAATTAGAATAACAGATTTTTTGAACAATTCCATAACAGATTGGTTAATAAATGCAAAAGTAATCAAAATCAATAAAACCATTATATTTGCAACCAAATATCTATGAAAAACGACGATAAAAAACTCCTGCTTCATGCCTGTTGCGGTCCCTGTTCAACAACAGCCCTGGAACGCTTGTTACAGGATTACTGCGTTACTGTTTTTTTCTATAATCCAAATATTGCACCGCATAGTGAATATACCCTCCGCAGGGATGAAGCGAAAAGATTTACGGAACTGGCTTATGGTGGAAAAGTTCTTTTTGTGGAAGGCCGATACAACCCCGATTTTTTTCTGAAAGCTGTTAAGGGATATGAACAGGAACCCGAAGGCGGACTCCGCTGTAAAATATGCTACAGGCTCAGGCTGGAAGAAACAGCCCGGTATGCAAAAGAAAACGGGTTCTCACTTTTTTGTACCACCCTGACCGTCAGTCCTCACAAAAACGCTTTACTGATCAATAAAACAGGGAAAGATCTGGCGGCTCAATACAACGGACTTGACTACCTGCCTTCAGATTTTAAAAAACGGAACGGTTTCCGCCGTTCCGTTGAGCTATCACAATTGTACCATATTTACCGCCAGAATTACTGCGGTTGCCAGTTCTCTTTATCCCCCTCCTCTATTTGTAAAGGAAACGTTTGATACTGCGTTTGGGTGTCTTTTCAAAAGCTTCGGGCTGTAATTCAATTTTGGCAATACGGCTGAAAACAGGCAACAGCATATTGAGTCTCATACGGTTTTCTTCCATTAATTGTGCCAGGTGCATTGAATCCAGCGATTCCTGGGACACCCGGTCATAATCGGGAAATACCAGGGCTACCAGTTTTTTATCGCGCTCCACAACAATGGATTCCACCACGTAGGGCTGGTTGTTCAACTTGTCTTCGATCTCCTCGGGATAGATATTCTGGCCGCTTGCCCCAATAATCAGGCTCTTGCTGCGACCCTTGATAAACACATTATTGTCCTTATCCATAAGCCCAAGATCACCGGTACGCAACCATCCGTCTTTGGTGAAGGCAGCTGCCGTTGCCTCGGGATTTTTGTAATAACCTATCATAACGTTGTCTCCCCGGGCCTGGATTTCTCCTACAATGGCACGTGGATCCTCAGAATCAATTCTGAGCGACATCCGTTGTACGGGTTTTCCGCAGGAACCTTTGACAAATCTGGCCGTATCTTCATAGGAAAGCAGCGGCCCGCATTCGGTCATTCCGTAACCTACGGTATAAGGCAGTTTCACGGCTTTCATCAGATCTTCCACTTCCTCGTTGATGGCCGCCCCTCCAATTATGATGGTACGAATATTGCCGCCAAAGGCATGCAATAGTTTTTTGCGGACCTGTTTGTATATCACAGAAGCCAGCCCGGGTACTTTCATGATGGATTTGATAATTGGTTTCTGGATGGTGGGAAAAACCGAACTCTTGAAGATTTTTTCTATCACAAGGGGTACGGTAATCATCATATAGGGCTTGACCGTTGCCAGGGCATCCAGCAGCACCTTGGGAGAAGGTACTTTTCCCAGGAAAAAGACCTGAGTTCCTCCGGCCAGCTGGTAAAGGTATTCAAAGGCCATCCCATACATATGAGCCATAGGCAGCATGGAAACCAGCGTGTCACCAGGTCCGTTGGGCATTTCACTTTGTCCGAACTGGATATTGGAACTGATATTTCTGTAGGTCAGCATGACTCCTTTAGGGGCACTGGTGGTGCCTGAAGTGTAGTTGATCAGCGCCAGATCATCAAAATTGTCGGTTGGATAACTGACCTGTTCGGGCCCAAATCCGCCGGGATATTTTTCTTTGAACAGGACCTCTATCGAGGCATGGGCCTGAGTCACGGCAGGATCTTTGGAATAAAGGAGTTCATACCCTTCCAGACAAATTACAAGTTTAAGATGTGGCATCTTAGCTATATCGATCTTCTCCCAGATATCCCGGCTCACAAAAAAGACACAGGACTCTGAATGATCTGTCAGTGTCATGACGCTTTCGGGCAGGAAATCGTTAAGCAACGGCACAGCGACTGCTTCATAAGCAGTAACTGCCAGAAACGATATGCCCCATTCTGCACTGTTGGGTCCGCACAGCGCTACTTTGTCCCCTTTTTTCAATCCCAGCTTTTCAAACAGGATATGGTGCCGGGCAACATGTTGGGCTATCTCGCCATACGTATAGGAGTTCTTCTTGTAATTGGTCAGACCGGGCATGTTCCATGTCGTGACAATACTGTTTTGGATATATTCCAGATAATGAGTTTTCATAACCAGTTTTTTTAATACTGGTTAAAAATACGTATTTTTTTGAAATAATCCTTTTTCCTAACAGGTATTTCAGACGTTCTTCAGAATCAGTGCCGTTCCCATTCCGCCTCCTATGCACAAAGAAGCAAGTCCGTAGCGGGCTTTTCTGCGCTTCATTTCATAGAGCAGGGAAACTGTTATGCGGTTCCCGGATGCGCCTATGGGATGCCCCAGGGCTATGGCTCCCCCGTTTACATTGCAATGTGTGTCAAGCCATTCACGGTCCACACCTTGCTGTTGTTGCAGCTCAAGCATAACGCCAAGGGATTGGGCGGCAAAAGCCTCGTTTAGTTCTACAAGGTCCATCTGATCCAGCGTCATCCGGGCCCTTTTAAGCACCTTGTCAATAGCCGGTACGGGGCCCATACCCATATAAGCCGGATCAACACCTGCCTGTGCCGTAGCCACGATTTCTGCCAGCGGAACCAGGCCATGGTCCTTAATTGCCTTTTCCGAGGCAAGCAATACAAACGAAGCCCCGTCATTGATCCCCGAGGCATTTGCAGCCGTGACTGTTCCGTCTTTTTTGAAAGCGGGACGCAGGTTAGCCATCTTTTCCAGTGTTGTGGCCCTGTTGGGGAATTCATCCGTATCAAAAACAAGAGTTTCTTTCTTGCTGACAATTTCGACGGGAACTATCTCGTCCCTGAACTTTCCGGCATCTATGGCCCGTATGGCCTTCTGCTGCGATTGGAAAGAAAAGGCATCCTGCTGCTCACGTGTGATGTTGTATCTTTCTGCAATGTTCTCTGCGGTCACGCCCATATGATAATTGCCAAATGCATCGGTCAGACCGTCACATACCATATGGTCAACGGCTTTGAAATCTCCCATCTTGATTCCTTCCCTGATTCCCTGCATTACAAATCCGGATGCAGACATGTTTTCAACCCCTCCGGCCAGCACAACCGATGCCTGCCCTGCAAGTATGGAATTGCATCCGTTCATTATGGATTTCATACCGCTGCCACAGATCATATTGACACTGTATGCCGGAACATGGTGTGGAATCCCTGCCTTGACAGAAGCCTGCCGAGCAATTCCCTGTTTTTGTCCTGCCATGAGGATGTTCCCAACAATGACTTCATCTATTACAGATGGGTCCAGTTTTGTTTCTTCCAGTATATTTCGGATTACTTTGGCTGCCATATCGGCAGGGTTGATACCGCTTAATGACCCCATCATTTTTCCGATGGCTGTGCGTTTTGCTGCTACAATGAATACTTTTTCCATAAATCTGGTTTGATAATGATTACATGTTTTTCAGGTCTTTAGGAATGATCAGCCGGCAACCGGTAGCCTTCTGCACTTCCTCCAGTGTGAACTCGCTATTGATCTCCCTGAGGACCAAACCTTCCGGAGTCACATCCATAACGCCCATTTCCGTAATGATACGATCAACCTGGCCGGCAGCCGTGAGAGGCAGTGTACAGTTTTCTAGAATCTTATGCTCCCCTTTTGCTGTATGTTCCATGGTCACGATCACCTTTTTCGCTCCGGTTATCAGGTCCATGGCTCCTCCGATGCCCGGTGTCTTTATCCCGGGTATCGACCAATTGGCGATGTTCCCTTTTTCATCCACCTGCAGTGAACCCAGTATGGTAATGTCGACATGCCCGCCACGGATGATCGCAAAGGAAAGGGAAGAATCAAAACAGGAAGCTCCCGGTTGCAAGGTGATAGCTCCTCCACCGGCATCTATCAGATCAGGATTTTCCCTTCCGGGTTCCGGCGGATTTCCCATACCCAGGCACCCGTTCTCTGATTGGATGATCACTTTCACTTTTGGCGACAGGTATTTCAAGACCTGTGTGGGCAATCCAATGCCCAGGTTTACAACGTCTCCGTCTTTCAATTCAAAGGATGCGCGACGTGCAATGGTTTCCCTGATTTGATTCTTGTCCATGATTTTCTGCTTTTATTATTCTTTTATTTTCTTTGTTTTCTGTTTACAAATTCCTGGACTACAAAAGAAGCCACATCATCGGCATAGGTGTTGACTCCAAAGCCGGCATCAAAGCCCAGCTCCTTGGCCAGTTCATGAGAGATCCTGGGTCCTCCGCATACTAAAATCATGCGTTCCCTTATCCCTTCGGCCTCTGCCATTTCTATGAGTTCCGTACAGTTTTTTATATGAATGTCTTTCTGGGTGACTGTCTGTGATACCAGCACGGCATCTGCCTCAAGCTGGATCGCCTTAGCAATGAGCTCTTCGTTAGAAACCTGTGAACCAAGGTTATGTGCTTCTATCATTGCGTACCGTTCCAAACCATAATGGCCAGCATATCCTTTCATGTTCATGATGGCATCTATTCCCACGGTATGGGCATCCGTTCCGGTGCTGGCTCCCACCATGACCAGTTTACGCCCTATGTGTTCCCTGATGTATTCATCCACCTGGTACATATCCATGACCCTGCTATCCACCTTAGGTACGCGGATGGTAGTATAATTAACTGTATGACGGAGACTTCCGTAACAGTTGAAGAAGGTGAAACCCGGGGTCAGTTCCTTGGAAAACACCACCTGGGGGTTATCCATTCCCATACTGCGGATCAATTGTTTGGCCGCCTCTATCGCTTCCGGCCCAGCTGGTACAGGTAATGTGAAACTTAGCTGGACCTTGCCATCGTTCATGGTATCTCCATAGGGTTTCACCCTCTTGAAATCCAGAGTCTTATCAAAATCCTGCATTTCTGTTAAATACAAACCTCCGCTCATGATTATCTTTTTCCTTTTAGCAATTCAATAAATGGATTCACATAACCCGAAGATTTCCGGGTCACCCCGTCAAGTCCTTTCCCCCCTTCCCTGGGTCTTCTTACTCCGGCAAAGATGCCTTTTTCCAAAGCGGTAAAGAGTCCTTCTTCCTTCACGTTTTCAAGCAATTGATAAGCATTGTCCAACACGTCCCCTGCACGCCGGCGTATGATGCCCCCTTGTGCGAATTCGACTTCTTTTCCTATGTCCTTGAAACTTTTGAATATATACCTGGCGTTCTCAATGGCCAGGTACCTGTCACTCATGAATGGAGTGTGGATGGCCTCTGTGGGCATTCCCAGGAGCTGAATACCCTGTCCGGTCCAGATGCCGGCCATGTTGAACAGGGCGTCCTGGATATGTCCTTTGAATATGTTGCCGGTCATGAATTTTGTTGGCGGCATGTATTTCAGGGGTGCCCGTGGAAATATTTCCCGGGTCATTTGTGCCTGAGCCAGTTCATAAAGGAAGGCATTTTCCAGCTCGGGATCCATTTCAAAGGCATGTCCCAGGCCCATCTGTTCTTCTGGGATCCCTGCTATCAGCGCCAGTTGCTCATTGATGAAATCCGAGGCAAGGACCGTATGTGCTTCTTCAAACGCATCGGCTGTCGTTAGGTAATTGTCCTCTCCGGTATTGATTATCACCCCTGCAAATCCATTGATTATCCGGGAAAAATACTGGTCCACCAATGTCCTTTGCATGTTGATGTCACGGAAAAGAATGCCGTATAGCGCATCGTTCAGCATCACATCCAGTCCTTCAAAGGCTCCCATGACGGCAATCTCGGGCATACACAAACCAGAGCAGTAATTGCACAACCTGACATAACGGCCCGTTTCCGGAATGACCTCGTCCAGCGCCTTGCGCATGATACGGAAATTCTCCTGGGTGGCATAGGTTCCGCCAAAACCTTCGGTAGTGGGCCCATAAGGGACGTAATCAAGAAGAGACTGGCCTGTGGTGCGGATAACCGCCACAACGTCGGCTCCCTGGCGGGCAGCGGCCTGTGCCTGGATGGCATCTTCATAGATATTCCCGGTGGCTACGATCACATAAAGATAAGGACGGGCTCCTTCCCCGTGCTTTTTTATGGCTTCTTCCCTGGCCAGCCTCTTGTTCCTTATCCTTGCAATACTTTGCTCTATGTACGGATTGAGAGCCTCGGAAACGTTCACGTTCTTGCTGGTATCCAGGAGTGAAAAATCGAATTTTCCCCTGGCAATCGATTCGGCTGTCTGCAGTGGAGTCTTGCCCGTTACGGCAATGGCATTGCCCAGGAAACGGAGCACCCCCTCGCCCAACATTCCCTTTTCCCGGACCGCATCCACCACGATGTTGGGTAAAGGTACCCCATCGCTGTCAACACCGTCAATTCCCATCAACCGGCACAGCGTCCTTTCTACTGCCACCGTGGTGTAATTTTCCACAAAGTGTTGTACCTGGGCGGCTATTTCAGCAGCAAGACTCCGGGCACCTTTTACTTTGGCAAAATCAAGACCTAATTTCGATTCTCTCATTTTTCTTTGTTTTTCACATATTGTTGTGCAGATCGTATAAAAGTCTCATCCACGCCCAGCAGACGCGCTATGTGCAATGCTTCCATAGGTACTGAATCGCCTTTTTCCTCAATCAGGCTGTAATTCATATGTTCATTCATCATCAACGGGTCCAGGCGGCCTTTTACCTGTTTGCTGTCAAAGCCGCTTACGCGCAATTTACGGCAGGACAGGCCCAGGTCCCCGTAATGGGTACTGATAAGGGACATGGTATGGTAACGGTCCAGAAATTCAACCAGGGCACACAAAATGGCAGCTCCTTCGGCAGGGTTGGTGGTCCTGGCGGGTTCATCGGCTAAAACAAGCACTTTTGTTCCTTTTCTCACTTTAGCCATTATCCGGTCCAATTCGAGCATTTCTGCCGCAAATGATGATAATCCCCGGTATTGGTCCTGTTTGTCGCCTATGACAAGAAAAACTTCCTTTACAAGGGGAATTGATGCATTCCGGGCTGGTACAAAGAAAGAAAACTGCGTGAGTGCCTGCAGCAAGGCCAGAGTCTTTAAAACCACCGTCTTGCCGGACATGTTAGCGCCGGTCAGAAGGCAGGGGCCGCTGCAGAGCATTATGGATACGGGTTGAAAGTTTTTATTGACCGGTTCCAGTGTATCTGCTATGACAGGGTTCACCATGCCCTCTATGCTTAAGACACAGGGAGCAGAGGCAGGCACTATCTGTGGTCTGACCATGTTGTAGCGTTTTGCCAGGGTGGCTTTGGCAAACCATATCTCCAGGCGGGCTATACGGTCAAAATTCTCCTGCATCACATCATGCATCAGATGCAAGGCATGGGAGAGCTTCTGCCTGACCAGCAGCTCTTCCTCAGTAATCAGATCGCAAAGGGCGTTCCACTTGTCCGGCTCCTTCTCCGGATCGATGGAAGCAGCAAGTTTACGGGCGTCTGACAAGGACTGGCTGTAGGAATCGTACAGATGGAACGATACGGTTCCGCTCCCGCCGGGATCCAGCAGCTCAAATGCCTCCTGAAGGGACTGCAGGGTTTCATATGGAAAACCAAGTGTGTTGCAAAGTATGCTGAAATCCCTGCACAACGCTGAGAAATACTTGACTTCAAACAACTCCACCTCGTCAAGCACACGTAGTTCGCGCAGGGCATCCAGGGTTGCCCTGATATCATGAACCTGTGTGAAGAGATGGCGTAGCTGCATCACACCAGTCATGGCAGAGCGGTCTTTCACTATATCAAGCGCCTTCTGTAATATATCGAAGTGTAATGCAAGAACATTTTCATGGGTGCAAAACGACTCCCGCATCAGGTAACGGCGAACACGCGAGCCGGATAGTTCCATTCTATCAGTCAGGTACTTAAGGCCTTCAATTCGTTCCGAAAAATGCGCAAAAGTCATGTTTCAATCTTTTTTATATCGTAAACGGGCACCCCAATTGCCTGCTGTATCCTGTCAACAAGATCCTCAGAATGAAACCGGTATCCTTCAGGGGAGACAGGATTCACGCAGACAGCCAGCAAATGGGTAGTGAAAAGCTGGAAGATCCGCCCTCCTTTCCGGAGAAACGTGTAATAAACACGCGGTTCTGCAAAAATCCGGGAAAAATCCCTGATATACAATTCTATGCTGCTTACATCCTTTTTTTCTCCCAGGGCTTTCAGCAGCAAATTGCTTACTACCCCCGGAACATACAGCCTGTTACCGCACTTTTCAATCACCTGTCTGATCTGCTCCGGAAGCAAAGCCTGTCCCACATCCGGATTGGTCACTTCTCCCCCGGGAGTAATTGCCCTTATCCCGTTGGTGACATGTGCCAGTTTGTGTACTATGTCCAGGGGTGCGGCAGGCAGGCATATGGTATCATACACATAACGTGTCCTTTCTGCAAGGGCTTTCATATCATGCGAATAAGCCGCTCCTGTGGCCAAAACCATTGACCCGGTTACAACGGGGGATGCCGGGCTCAGACGTGATATGGCCCCGTCGACAAGACACACATCAACAGGGAATCTTTCAGGCATCTTCCTGACCCATTCCTGCAGGGAACCAGTGTCGGAAGGACCTGCCAGGATCATTTTCCCCCTTTCCAGCGCCCTGGCTGTGACCATCTTGCCCAATACAGTCTGGAATTCTTCCACCTGGCAGATCTCTGCCGTAAAGCGTTTGTTCAGGTAATAGGAAGCAGCGGTAGTGAAGTACATACCCTTTTCCAGGCATATTTCAGGCTTGGCCGTATTAGTGACCTGGTCGATCCTCTCTCCATCAACACCTATGGATGTGACAGCCACCACTTTCTGCATTTCAGATAACCGTCTCAATACATACCTGAGACATTCTGTCTTTCCGGTATTTTTCCCCAAACCCACGACCGAAAGGCTGCCGTAACGGACTATCTGATCTACAAAAGGCATTTAATCATTTCTTGTGATTTCGTTCTTTTCTTGCAAGATTAGACGGTTCAAGGGATAGCTTCTGACCTTGCAGTATACCCGAGACCCCTTCCAGGCTCTCTTTTTCCCTGCATTTAATGCAATCGCAATAGTTCTTATAGTCAGATGGTTCTGTGTATGTAGTGATAACACCCTCGTAATTGCGCAGCACCATACGACCCGGAGCATGACTGATCACATACGTTGGCATTACCGGGATCTTTCCTCCTCCTCCCGGAGCATCCACCACAAAAGTCGGAACCGCATAGCCGGAAGTATGTCCGCGTAATCCCTCAATTATCTCTATCCCCTTGGAAACCGGGGTTCTGAAATGTTCCAGACCCATGGACAAGTCACACTGGTAAATATAGTAAGGACGGACACGGATGAGTACCAGCTTGTGAACCAGTTCTTTCATAATATGAACGCAATCATTCACTCCACGCAGCAAGACACTCTGGTTCCCAACTGGTATACCGGCATCTGCCATCATCTCGCAGGCAGCCCTGGATTTTTCGGTTATCTCGTTGGGATGGTTGAAATGCGTATTGATCCAAATAGGATGGTATTTGCGGAGCATTGCCATCAGCTCCGGAGTGATCCTTTGCGGGCAAACGACCGGTGTTCGTGTGCCAATCCGAATGATCTCCACATGCGGGATCTCCCTTAAGCGGGCAATGATAGATTCAAGACGGCCATCGCTCATGGTCAGCGGATCCCCTCCGGAGAGCAGGACATCCCTTACCTGGGGTGTACGCGCAATATAATTGATGCACTCCTGGATCCTGTCACCGGATGCTTCGTGATCCTTCTGTCCGGCAAAGCGACGTCTTGTGCAATGACGGCAATACATGGAACACTGGTCGGTGACCAGGAACAGGACCCTGTCGGGATACCTGTGTGTCAGGCCGGGTACCGGTGAATCTTCGTCTTCATGCAGCGGATCCAGCAGGTCTGCAGGGGAACGGTATGTTTCCTTTTTTGTAGGAATGGCCTGCTTCCTTATGGGACAATCAGGATCATCAGGATCAATCAGGCTCAGGTAATAAGGCGTTATAGCCATGCGGAGCATTTTCAGGGACTCCTGGACACCTTCTTCCTCTTCCGGGGTCAGGCTGATATATTTCCTGAGCTGTTCAAGGTTGACTATACGGTTTCGGACCTGCCACTTCCAGTCATCCCATTCCTGGTCCGTAACATCGGGAAACAGCTGTTTTCTTCTTGATTCTTTCATCTGCGTAAAATTATGATGCGTAAAGTTCTGTAAAGATCTTGCGGAGCTTTTCACTTTCCCTGAGCAACTGCAGGGTGATCTCTGCGTGACCTTTCGTATAACCGTTTCCTACAATCATGGTGACATCGGAACCGACTCCTTCTGCCCCAAGCGCCGCTTTCGTGAAACTGGTCGCCATGGAGAAAAAGTAAACAATCCCGGTATCTTTGGTACAGAGGATGGAAGTCATCTCGGTATCGGGAATGTTCACATTGTTGATGGTTATATCACATAACTGCCCTTTTGTAAGCTCCTGGATCTTTTCCAGAACGGCTACCGGCTGCGTGGCATCGGCTGAAAACACGTGATCGCAAAAACCCAGGTCCTGCATACGTTTGGTAGAGCGTTCACTGTGGCAGAGGCCAATCACTTTACCCGTAACCCCTGCCCTTTTCCTGGCTTCATAGCTGCATAGCATGCCCGATTTCCCGCCTGCCCCTATAATGAGCACTGTATCACCAGGCTTCACCAGTTTGGCTGTCTGCGCAGGAGCTCCTGCCACATCAAGGGCAGAAAGCGCAAGTGTCTCGGGCATATCATCCGGTATCTTGGCATATATGCCGCTCTCGAAAAGAATGGCTTTCCCGTCGATATCCACCTGATCTATGTCGGGACGGATGTCTTTTATCTTATCAATACGGAGCGGGGTAAGGGAAAGAGAAACCAATGTGGCGATCTTATCCCCCACTTTCAGGTCGATTTTACCCTCCAGCGCTTCTCCGATTTTCTCCACCACTCCCAGCAACATTCCCCCCGATCCGGTTACCGGATTCCTGTGCTTGCCTTGTTTGGCAACAATATCGAGCATGATCCGGGCAATTTCGGCCTTGTCGCCTCCGGCCTGCTCCTCAATCTGGGTAAAACTTGCCGAGTCAACATTAAGGGTCCTGACATCTATCAGGATCTCATTGTCGTAGATCTCGTCCATATTGTTGTCCAGCTTGTTTGCCGGCTGTGGAAGGACGCCTTTGGGCTCAATTACCCTGTGGAGACCATATTTGTTTCCTTTTTTCATAGATATGATGGTGATAAATTAATGATATTCTTAGCTCATTTTCTTTTTGGCAGGCCAAGAATCTGACGTGCTTCAGATGGTGTTGCGATTTCCCTTCCCAGTTCCACGGCCATACGTACGACCTTGGCCACCAGCTCCCCGTTGGATTTGGCCAGAACGCCTTTGGACAGGAAAACGTTATCCTCAAAACCCACCCTTACGTGGCCCCCGTCAATGATGGCAGCCGCTGCCAGGGGCATTTCAAAGCGACCCAGCCCGGCTACCGTGTATGTGGCGTCTGAAGGTATGCTTCCGCGCAGGAATAAAAAGTCTCTTAGGGAACCGCCTATTCCCCCGTTGACTCCCATGACAAAGTCAAAATGCATGGGGCTCAGGATATAGCCCTTTTTGTGAAGACGCAGTGCCATTTCAATCATGCTCTTGTCAAATACTTCCAGCTCGGGTTTGATCCCCCGCTCAATCATGCGTTGACCGAAGTACTTGATCGTATTTTCTGTGTTTTGAAAAATCTCATCCCCGCCGAAATTGAGCGTTCCGCAATCCAGTGTTGCCATTTCAGGGTTCAGTTCAGTGGCCTGCAACCGTTCATCATTGGTCATGCCCACTGCTCCTCCCGTGGAAGGCTGGATGATCACTCCGGGACATGCTTTTGCAATGGCCTCCATCACCACACGAAAACGTTCCTTGTCCTGAGTGGGCGTACCGTCATCGTAACGGACGTGCAGATGGATCATGCTCGCACCGGCCTGGTAGGCCGTAAGGGCTTCCCGGACGCATTCCTCGACAGTGTATGGGACTGCGGGATTGTGTTCCTTTAGGACTTCGGCGCCACATATTGCGGCGGTAATGATCAATTTTTCCATGACAGGTCGATATTTTGCTAGATGTATTTTTTCAGCTCAGCGAATGATTCTGCAACCATGTCCGCTGCGTAAATAATGTCTTCATCGGTATGACGGTATGCTACATATCCGTGGTGGTAAGGCTGCAGGAATACACCGCGCCTGATAAGTTCCGTATAGAAGCCGGGACGGAGTTTCTTGTACAGGTTGTCGGCATCCTTTTTAAATGTGATGAAGGGCATCAGGGGTATCCCGGACACTTCCACATCATAAGGCACATCCCTGACGATCTCTTGTAGCCGCTTACCGAACAACTCTCCCTTTGCTTTCACTTTATCCAGGATGTTATCCCTTTCAAGGATCTCTATTGTCTTGAGGGCTGCCACCTGTTCCAGGCTGTTAGGAAAGAATGTGGATGAAAGGAACACCTTATCTGCCAGCACTTTCATGTACTTTTCCTTTCCAACGACAGCTCCAATGGGATATCCGTTTGCCATGGCCTTGCCAAAGACTGAAAGGTCGGGGGTGACACCGAACAATTTCTGGGCGCCACCCAGATCATAGCGGAAACCGCTACGGATTTCGTCAAACACAAGCACGGTGCCGTATTTGTCGGCCAGCGCACGCACGCCCTCCAGAAAACCGGGTTTGGGCATTTGAACCTTCTCGGCCATAGGGTGCCCAACCGGTGTGATGATGATAGCGGCCGTTTCGTCTCCATGCTGCTTCATCAGATCCTCCAGCTCGTCCAGCTCGTTGTAATGGAATTCATAGACATCTTCCCATAGTTTCCTGGGTATACCTCCCTTGACTTCCACACACCAGTCGTGCCAGCCATGATAACCACAGCGGATCACCTTTACTCTTTCCGTGCTTGCCCGTGCAACCCTGATGGCAACCGATGTTGCGTCCGATCCGGTTTTCACAAAAGATGCCATCTCGGCCGAAGGTATCAGTTCAATGAGCTTTTCTGCCAATTTGTTTTGTATAGGTTGTGTGAGGGAAAAACAGAAACCTTTGTTCTGTATTTGCTCAATAACTGCATTGTCTATCTCTTCTTCACGGTGTCCTATAATAATGGGACCATAGGCACAAAGCATGTCTATGTATTCGTTTCCGTCAACGTCGGTAACCCTTCCTCCTTTTGCATGATCGAAATATATGGGATATTCACCAGGCACGAAGTTATAAGGACGACGGATTCCGGCTATAGCACCGGGAATGATCTTTAGGGCTTTCTGATACATATTATCGGAAATCTCCAGCTTCAGTTTTTTTGACATGATGATCTGATTTATATGTTATGATTATTTACCTACGATATAGTTCACAAATATGGATTGTGTATGCACATTTTCAGGCAGGATATCTCCTGTTTTGACAATTTCCTTGGGGTCTGCAATTACAAGATCGGCAGCCATGGCCATCATTACATTGAAATTCCTTGAAGTGCCTCTGAAATAAAGGTTTCCCTCTTCATCGGCCATGCTGGCGCCTATGAGGGCTATGTCGGCCTTAAGGGGTTTTTCCAGCAGGTAATCTTTCCCATCCACGTTGATTATGTCTTTTCCTTCTGCCACTATGGTACCAAGTCCTGTAGGGGTAAGAATCCCTCCCAGCCCTGCACCTGCGCAGCGTATCTGTTCAATAAGCGTTCCCTGTGGCACAAAAATGACCTGCAGTTCACCGGAATGGTATTGTTCCCCGGTAGCAGGATTTGTTCCTATATGGCTGGTTATGACCTTTGATACCCTGTGTCGGGCTATCAGTTTTCCCGGACCCTTGTCTGGAAATCCTGTGTCGTTGGTAATGATAGTCAGGTCTTTAACGTCTGTTTCCAGGAGAGCGTCCAGTATGCGCTGAGGACTGCCCAAACCAAGAAAACCGCCAACCATGATGGTCATGCCGGATTTTATGAAAGATACAGCTTCCTGCAAGGAAATTTGTTTGCTCATAACAGATTGAAAAATTAAAATTGAATCGGCAAATATAACGATAAATTACGAATTTCTTGACAAAAATGTCTTATTTTTGTAAGCAAAACCTCCATAATGATAATAACTGTCGAGAACTTTCTTCTGATAGGATCCTTATTACTATTCTTTAGTTTACTGGCGGGAAAAACCGGCTACAGATTCGGGGTCCCCACCCTTTTATTGTTCCTGGTAGTGGGAATGATATTTGGAAGTGAAGGCCTGGGACTCCAGTTTTCCAATCCGAAAACTGCACAGTTCATAGGCGTTGTGGCATTGAGTATCATTCTGTTTTCGGGAGGTATGGATACCAAATACCAGGAGATCAAACCCATAGCAAGACAAGGAATCATTCTTGCCACTTTTGGAGTGTTGCTCACAGCCATCCTGACCAGTTTGTTCATTTACGGACTTACGTTACTCATCCCGGGCTTCAACCTGTCATTTCCAGTATGTCTGCTTCTGGGAAGCATCATGTCCTCTACCGATTCCGCCTCGGTATTTGCCATATTGAGGTCAAAAGGACTGAAACTCAAACACAACCTCAGGCCTCTTCTTGAACTGGAAAGCGGGAGCAACGATCCCATGGCCTATATGCTTACCATCACTATGATCCAGGTGATCATGACCACGGAAGGTCTCAGGATCTGGCAAGTTGTATTGTTGTTTTTCTACCAGATGATCACAGGAGGTCTTGCAGGCTACCTGCTGGGGAAGCTATGTGCTTACCTGATGAGAAAATTCAACATCGGAAACGACTCCCTCTACCCCATTCTAATACTGGCCTTCTGTTTCTTTATCTTTGCCTTTGCAGACCTGATAAAGGGAAACGGCTTCCTTGCCGTTTACATAGGAGGACTTGTGATTGGCAATTCGCGTTTCCTGCAGAAGAGAAACGTCATGAACTTCTTTGACGGTCTATCCTGGCTCTCTCAGATCATCATGTTCCTGGCCCTGGGATTGCTGGTCAATCCTTCAGAACTTTGGCCCATAGCAGGTGTGGGTTTGCTAATTGGTATCTTCATGATCGTGCTGGCCCGCCCCATTGCCGTTTTGTTATCGCTTTTCCCGTTTCGCATGATGACTACCAACTCAAGGATTTTTACAAGCTGGGTAGGACTCAGGGGCGCAGTGCCCATAATTTTCGCCACTTATCCACTGGTAAGCGGGATTGCCGAGGCAAGCATCCTTTTCAACATAGTCTTTTTCATAACCATACTTTCCCTTCTGGTCCAGGGTACTTCCATACCCTGGATTGCTAAAAAACTTCATGTATCCATCCCGCAGAAAATCGCCCGCAGATCCGAGTTCGAAATGGAGTTTTCCGAGGACATAAAATCTGCCATGAGCGAGGTTGTCGTCACCCAGGAAAGCCTGCGTTTCGGGAGCAGGATGACGGACATTCCGCTACCCGACAAAACCCTGGTTGTAATGGTTAAAAGAGGTGATTCTTTTTTCATTCCCAGGGGTGGAACAGAGATTCATATCGGGGATAAACTGCTCATTATTTCAGATGATGAGAAGGCATTAAGGGAAACATACGGAAAACTAGGTATGGATTCAGATATCTGATATATATAACAAATATGTTATATAGTATAACACGTTTGTTATATGTCGCCTTATTTATTTGATATTCTGTGTTCTGGATTAAATAGCACACTCGAGTCTCCATAACTAAGAAAACGGTAGTTTCCGGCCAGTGCATGGTCATAGATCACCCTCCAATCCTCCCCTGTCAGGGCTGCCACCAGCAAGAGCAAAGTAGAGTTCGGCTGGTGGTAATTTGTGATAAGAATATCGGTTGTCAGGAACCTGTAGGAAGGAGCAATTATTATCTGCGTTGATGCATCCAAAATATCTTTTTGCACCCTGTCCATATAGGCACGCAAATACCCCAGTGATTCCCTGTAAGGCATCCCGGAGGAAGTTACATACGGCTCCCACTGACCCACAAAAGAGGGTGTCTTGCCCCCTGCTGCCTGCAGCCCCAGGTAATAGAGGCTCTCCAGGCAACGGCATGAAGTGGTTCCAACAGAAACCACAGGTCCCCTGTGCGCGGTCAACTGCTCAAGGAACTCCCTGGTTACACTGAAGGGTTCACTATGCATGATGTGATCCCTGATGTAAGGTGTTTTTACCGGTCTGAAAGTACCTGAGCCCACATGTAAAGTCAATTCAGCTATTCCCATACCTCTTTTTTGGAGGTCGGAGAGTACTTTCTCCGAGAAATGAAGTCCTGCAGTAGGCGCAGCAACCGAACCCCTCTTCCGTGCATAAATAGTCTGGTAACGCTCCAGGTCCAACGCCTCCGATTCTCTTTTCAAATATGGGGGGAGGGGAACCCTTCCCGTAGCCTCAAGCAATGAAGAGAAAGGCATGTTTGCAGTCCAGCTGAAACGGACCAGATACCTGTCGGCTTCCTGACCGATAAGGCTTGCAGACAGTCCGAGTGCGGATAGTTTGGGATCGTTTTGCGGATTATAGAGAGGAAGGTTTCCGGTTTTCCATTTTTTTGCATTGCCAACAGCACAATACCACGTGCAGGAAGTGTGCTGGCTAAAGGCAAGGATATACTCCCTGGGAGAGGCGGGCTCAAGGCAGAATACTTCAATGACAGCTCCTGTTTCTTTCCGGAAAAACAAGCGCGCAGGAACTACTTTGGAATTATTGAATACCAGGAGGCTTTCTTGTGGTAAAAGAGAAGGAAGGTCAACAAAAACATGGTCAGAAACCCTCCCGTCACGGTAGAGGAGTAATTTTGAATCATGACGAACCGGAAGCGGATATTTTGCAATCTTGTTATCCGGCAATTCATAAGAATAGTCCCTTATGCGTACACCGGGGATAGGAATATGGAATGTTGTCATAAGTAACATCAAAGGTATGGTAAAATGAGTTGATTTTATATCTAAAGTTTTACTTTAACACATGTTTTACATTTGTAATTTACTTATGTAATTTCGTATAATACAAATGTCTCTTTTTTGGGTTTTTGTTTCTCTTTTTTCCTAAGATACGAAAAATACATTGGTTTACATATTTAAACACTTACAAATATACGTATTTAATATTTGATAACCAGTATTTTATAAGTTATATCTATATCTTTATGTGAACAACATATCGTGTCAACTGTGTTTTTTGACATGTTTTTAATTGAAATCAGATTAAATGATTGTTTATGTCACTGTTTACCAGTTATATATATTGATTATATAAAGTTCTGGTAGATGATATGACCTATGACTGCTAATCTTTATAAATTGATTGATTGTTAGTGGTTTGAAATATGTTTATGAAAATAAGTGTTTACAAATGTATTTTCTATAGTAGTTACAATTGTAAACTATATTTGTATTACATTTGTAAAAACTAAGTTTACAATTATGAGAACGCGTTTGCAACAATTTTTAACGGCAGAAAACATCTCTCCTTCGCGTTTTGCAGATCAGATCGGGATCCAGCGTTCCGGTTTGTCCCACATATTGGCTGGAAGAAATAAACCCGGATTTGACTTTATTGAGAAAATGCTGCTTACCTACCCGTCTCTCAACGCTGAATGGCTAATCACAGGAAAAGGAAAGATGTATAGAGAAACCAGGGAAAAAGAACCTGAACTCTTACCAGAAGAACCACCAATTCAGGAAACAAAAAACTTATTTGCAGACACTTACAACATATTACCTGAAGCAGGACATAAGCTGATTAAAGTGTTGTTGTTCTATGATGACAATACATTTACAGAGCATAATCCTGCCGATGCATCTCTATAAAGATTGCCCGGTGCAATTTATCCTGTATATTTGTTTCATAAACTAAAAACAAATGTATCGTATCATCAGGCCCCTATTATTCTTATTTCCTCCCGAGACTGCTCATAATCTGGCATTCAAGGCCTTGGCAATAGTAAAATACATTCCCCTGGGAACCAGGATTCTCCGGTCATTGTTCTCGTATAACTCCCCATCCCTGCAAAGACAGGTAATGGGAATTGATTTTCCGAATCCGGTGGGACTGGCTGCCGGTCTGGATAAAAAAGCAGAGGTATACAATGAAATGGGTGCTCTTGGTTTTGGTTTTGTCGAAATTGGCTCTGTCACGGTCGCTCCCCAGGAAGGAAATCCCAAACCTAGAAGTTTCCGCCTGGTAAAAGACAGGGCTTTAATAAACAGGATGGGAATAAACAACCCGGGAGTCAAGCAAATAGTGCGCAATATCCAGCAAAACAAGCCCCGTGTCATAATTGGCGGGAATATTACAAAAAACACTTCAACCCCCAATGATCAGGCATACAAGGACCTTGAAAAAGCCTTTGCCCAGATGTACGACTATGTGGATTATTTTGTCGTCAATGTAAGTTGTCCCAATGTCAAAGACCTGCGCAGCCTGCAGACGGTTGATAACCTAACGGGAATAACCAGGCACCTGACAGAGATCCGAAGGTACAGCGACGTATACCGCCCCATTCTGCTTAAGGTGTCCCCAGACCTGTCAACCGATGTGCTGGACCAGGTAATTGAATTGATCCTGCTATCGGGACTGGACGGCGTGGTGGCCTGTAACACAACAGTTTCCAGGGAAGGACTCATGACCGGAAAAGAAAAACTGGACGCTATCGGGGAAGGAGGCCTGAGCGGGGCTCCACTCAAGGAAAAAGTTCTGTCTGTGATCAGGTATATTCATGAAAAAACCGAAGGGAACCTGCCCATCATCGGGGTGGGAGGAATCATGACTCCACAGGATGCCAAAGATATGCTGGATGCGGGAGCTTCCCTTGTCCAGGTCTATACTGGTTTCATATATGAAGGCCCCTGTTTTGCGCGTAAAATACTGAAATATATTAGTTAGCAGTAATTACTTAAACTCTTGCTTTATGATAAAAAAAGGGCTTTTAATACTGTTCACACTTACGGTAATGGTAGTGCTGCTTGTTTCGTGCAACAACAAAAAGGATAACGCTATCCGTGTAATTGATGAATTGTTCACAGACATGTGGCCATCCGGTGAACCGGGGGGTGTTGTGCTTGTTTTGCATAAGAACAAGGTGGTTTTCACCAAAGGATATGGGCTGGCTACCATCGATCCGGAAACACCCGCTACACCTTCAGTCAATTTTTGCATAGCATCTGTATCCAAGCAATTTGCGGCTGTTGCCATACTGAAGCTGGCCCAGGAAGGTAAATTATCCCTGGATGATCCTGTCTCTCACTATTTTCCTCAGTTCAAGGCTCCCTTTTTCAGCGACATAAAACTGTCACAGCTTCTTTCCCACACTTCAGGGATTCCAGATGTCAGACCTCGTACCGACAGCCTTTACGTTTACCATTCCACGGATGTAGAATCATATTCCTACCTGGATACCCTGAGTTTTTTGAATTTTCCTCCCGGATCTTCCTACGAATACATGAATCCCACGTATCAGCTGTTGTATACGGTAATTGAAAAAGCCTCGGGGGTTCCCTTCGAGGAATACATGAGGGATGAAATATTCCTGCCTGCAGGCATGTCAAACACGCAATATTTTGAGTCCGGCAGGGATATCCCTTCAATGGCCCACGGGTATCGTTTCAATAGCGAAAAAGGGAATTGGGAAGAATACGACTACGGCGAAGCAAGTTTTTTTGCATCCAAGGCTGACGGGGCTCTTTATACGTCGGCAGAAGAGTTTGTCCTGTGGGAATACGCCCTGAGAAACAACACGATACTTGGACAGGAAATGACCCTTGAAGCCCACACTTCCCGCATTGCCACCGATATCCCTGATACCGGTTACGGTTACGGCTGGTTTATTTCCAGTATAAACGGAGCACCTAAGATCTTCCATACCGGGGACAACGGAGGTTTTAAGATCTATGCCGGCAGGTGTCCGCAGTCAGAAACCCTGCTGCTGATATTCTCGACCAGGGATTTTGAACGGGAAGAGACAGTGGAAAAGGTGGAAGGCATCCTGGCCGAAGCCGGCTGGTTATAAAAGCCGCAGGAAATTGCCCCCCATGATCTTTTCTATATCCGTCAAGGAATAACCCCTGGCATGCAATTCTTCCGTAATAACAGGCAGGCGTGAAATATCCTCCAGACCGGCCGGACAAACCTCTATGCCGTCAAAGTCAGAACCAATGCCTACATGATCCGGACCTACCAGGGAGACGACATGATCAATATGGTCGACCACCCTTTTATAGGATGGTCGGGGAAGTGCAAAAAGGGCTTTTTTTGCCTCCTGCATGCGTTTTTCGTTATCGGAGGGATTATCCTTGTATGCTTCCTCGGCTTCTTCATAGGCGTCCAGTAATGGGGCAACAGCCAGCGAAAAGGCCTTGTCAAGAAAAGGAGGGTTGAAGTTGATCTGGACCACCCCACCCTGTGCTGCAAGATCTTTAATCATCTGATCTGTAAGGTTTCTGGGCACATCACATAAAGCTCTGCAACAAGAATGGGTGGATACAACCGGACGGGTGGAGTACTTGAGAACATCATAAAAAGCATCATCAGAAATATGCGCGACATCCACCAGGATTCCCAGACGGTTCATCTCGGCAATCAATTCCCTGCCAAAAGGACTTACCCCGTTCCAGTGCTTTTCTTTGGTGGCACAACTGTCACATACTTCGTTGTTACCCGCATGTGTCAGGGTTATGTAGCGCACACCCATCCTGTGGAACAGGCGCAGTAAGGAAAGATCCTTGTGAATGGGACCGGCGTTTTCCATACCCAGGAAAATGGCTATCCTGCCCTGCTTTTTCAATTCCCTGGCCGTCCGGGCGTCTGTTGCCAGGGCCACTTTGTCGGGATGGCGTTCCAGCATGTCGTAAACAGAGGCAAGTGCTTCAAGTGCCTTGAAGGTACATTCGAACGGATCCCATTTATTGGATACATAAATAGCAAAGAAGGACGCGTCAACGCTTCCTTCTTTCATCCTTACAAGATCCACGTGGCCTGTTTCGGATCTGTAACCTATATCCAGGCCATGCCTCCTGAGCATTATGGGTGTATCGCAATGTGAATCCAGTACCAGTATTTTTTCATGGATCTCTTTGGCTGTCATATATAAGGATTTAATAAGATGTCATTTGGGCAGCGCCGCTGGTGTTAACGTTCCGCAGGGATACATTCTTGTTGTAATGCAGTTTGGCAGCTCCTGATATCTTCGGCTCAAGCGAGCCCAAAACCTTTACCTGGGCTTTTGCCACGCCGCTTAAAACGGCTTTCATAACTTCAACTTCGAATTCCTTTCCCTCAAAAGCCCCGGTCCCGCTTATATCAATCGAAGAACGTATGGCTTTACCCTGCATCCTGGCATTTCCGCTTCCACTTATTTCAATCTCGGCAAAGGTAATGGTTTTTCCCTCCAAACCGAAATAACCCTTGGAAGCCCCGCTTATTTCAAGGTCCAGCTGGTCTGTGATGCCATGAAGCTGAATCTCAGATACACCAGAGATCTCGATATCCAGGTTGTCGCATGTTATCTGCTTAAGTTCTGCATAGGTGACTCCGGACAGCTCTATCTTCATTACGCCGGTTGCAAAAGGATCCCTAACATACATCTTCGTCACGCCGCTCATTTCTATGCTCCTGAGTTCAGGGAGTGTCACTTCGCATTCAATATCCAGGCCCTTGTATTTACGCTGAACCTGTTTGGGAATACCTCCGTTGACAATCCCTATATGCAAGTTCCCGTCACGCACTTCTATGTCCAGGTACTGAAAAACATCATCATATGTTTCCACTGACAGGGAGTGAACAGGACTTTTAGCCACGTTAACCTTTACTACACCGGAAACTTCTATCCCCGAAAAAGCTCCTACCTGGAAATTCCTTTTTTCCAGGGACCCCTGCTGGGCCCATGTCATCGTGGAAAAAAGCGATATTATAATAATTGTAACTATTTTTTTCATAGCATTTTATTTTATTTATCTAAATTAATACTATATATCAATAAGTATTGATAGAAGAAGCTCCGCTGGATACCGACCGGGTAAATTTCGGATTGCCTTTTATGTGTACAGCAGATGCTCCGGTAGCAGATACACCGATCTCTTTAGTCACATGGACTTTTGCGGAAGAAGCTCCGGAACATTTAATATCCGTCTCTTTCGTTTCAAAGTCAAGGGCTTTCAGATGGCTTGCGCCCGAAACCGTCAGACTGGCGCTTGTTGAACTTCCATTCATCACAACCGTAGAGGCGCCTGACGCCTTCAATTCGATCTGATCAGTCTCCTGGTTGTACCTCATGATGGATGCACCGCTGACATAGGCTTTTGTTTTTGTTGCCAAACCACTGATCTCTAGTTCAGATGCCCCGCTTATATCAAGGTTGGCAGCATGTGTTATGATAGATATTTCAGCTTTTGATGCACCTGTCAATTTTGCCATGAAATTGGCAGGCGAAAATCCCTCCTTCGTAACAAGACTTGCTGAATTTGACAACTGGAATCCTTCCAGATCGTTCATTATGACAGCGGCTTTGATTTTCTGCCTGTCGCCCAGGACGTGTTTTGCGGTACGCCACCACTCTTTCGTCACTCCCAGGTAAAGTGTGTTCTTTGAAACATATACCTGGATGTGATCTACCAGTTCTTCGGGTACTTCCAGTTTCACCGTGTGGTCTCTGCCCTTGAAAACTTCAATCTCATAAATGAAAGAAGCGTCAATGGAATTAAAACTTTCAAGCCGGTAATCTTTTTTAACAGTGTTTTGTCCAAAAAGGAAAGTGCACGATACCAGTGCACATGTGATTAATGCAATTCTTTTCATGTTTTTTACGTTTGATTTGTCAATGAGGCAATCTCTTTCATTCCTTCATATAACTGTTTATAATACTCTATGTTCAAGCGGTCTGCCTCTTTATCAGATATGTCTGCTGGAAGCATATCCGAAAATTCATGGGCAGATGATGGCACCAGGGATTGTATATTCATGATTATCTCCTGCCGTTTATATTCAGGCAGGTTCCTGGAGTCGTACTCAATCCGACTGGAAAGCTTCCGGATCTGGTTGTAATAACAGATGTGGGATCCGTCTCTGCACGGGTCGGAAGGAAAAACAGCCAGCGGATCCTCTTTCAGGAAGCGTAATCCTATTGCAAGCACTACTATAAGTAATGCTGCAGAAGATATGTAAATTAAATACTTATAAGTTCGGAACTTTTTAATGCTTTGGCTTTTTGCCAGGCGTTCCATGAACCTTTTTTCATGTTCCTGCGAAAGACTTTCCGTTTCGAAAAGTGTCTTGTTATCCTGAATGAAAGACTTTAATTTGTCCATACCTTGTTTATTGCTGACTGTAGTTTTATCCTGCCACGGCTGTATTGGCTTCTTACTGAAACAGGCTGCAGTCCTGTTATTTCTGCAATTTCTTCAAAATCATATCCTTCAAAAAGATATAAGCTCAGAATGGTGCGGTAACCCGATGGAAGGGCATCCATTTGTTCCCTTATGATCCGAACAAGGGTTTCCTTGTCATGTTCTTCTTCCTGTAGCCGGAAAAGGTTCGCTTCCTGATCAGAGGCCGTACCTTTCAACAGGGTGCTGTCAATTGGTTCTGCATCCCTGGAAAATTGAAAATCCAAAGAACGAAGGCGGTCAATCGCTCCCCTGACAGCCACCTTGCGTAACCAGGAATAGCAGGCCCTGTTGTTGATAAAACGCATTTTCCCACCGGTGAACAATTTCACAAAGGCATCCTGCATGCATTCCTCGGCATCCATGGGAGAGCGTAAAATACGCAAACATGTGTGGTAAATCGGCTTGTGATATTCCCTGTATAGGGCTGTCTGGTTCATATTCATCCGCTAATGGGTGCCTTCACCAATATAAACGGATCTTTCAGGATTTTGTTGCACCTGTTCTTTATTAATTTTAAAATCTGCAACCATAAGGTCCACCACTTTCCCGTAGGTTGCAACTCCTCCGGCTTGCGCATTTGCCTTGAGGTAAGCATCGTTGACTTTTTGGGATATTTCTCCAAACGAAGAACTGAATTGCTCCCAGTAAGCATGTTTCTTTTTCAGGTCGTACAGAACCCGGGGAGACAGGCCTGAAAGCAACGCGAAATATTCTTCAGGGGAGGTGCTGTATACGGCATTCAATACATAACCCAGGGAATGCAGCAGGCAGGAATACTTTAAATCGCCACTAAGAGTGTGGCGTGCAATAAGATAGGTTAGGAAATTAGCCTCATTCTCGCGCATGAAACCGCGTGCATGAGCTTGCTCGTGAGTCATGACGGCCGGTAAAGAGAATACAGGCACATCTTTGTTCACATTGGCTTCGAGCGTCCAGGGGAAGAAGAATCCACTCACGTAGGCATAGGACATGCCCCTGGAAGCGAGAACGGTCTTGGTTGCAGGATACCAACCTCCCACCCTGAGTCCCGAAGTGAAGGCAAGAGAGTCATAGGCAAGGGCTATATCTTTCTTATACCGGTCAAAGGTGTGTTCAGGGATCATGTCTCCTTCCGCGTTACGCCTTGTAAACGAAGCTGCCCGGTTGACTTCACCGGCAAGCGCTTCAGCCAGATTGACCAGATCTGACGGGTGTACCTGTTGTTGCGGATAACCAAGGTGGTCTTCCAGGGGAAGCCGGTGGTAATGAAGCCCGCTGCCAAGAAGAAAAAAGGAGGTTCCCCACAGTGCCAGGTACGCTGCATCATGGAGGTTTTTTTTCCAGATAACCTTCACCTCGGCAAATGGTTTGAAAGCCGGAAGCAGGATCCCCCGGACCAGGAAAAAGACGACGATGAGGAAAAGAAGGTATATGAGAATCTCGGCAAGTGAAAAGGGGATCAACGCAGTAATGAATGAAACTCCCTGTGCTATAACCACATACAAAAAACTGGAATATATCGTGTCCATAAAGGAAGGAAACAGCCTGAACAAGATCAGAAGCACCAGGGATAGGGCCAGAACAAGTAACGGTATCCGAAGTTTCATATAGACAAAGTTATTATATTTGTCCTTTCATTATTAAAAGACCATGAGAAAAAGGACCATTCTGACGGCTGCCATCATAATTCTTTTCTATGTCGGGGCCAAAGCACAAAATCATTCCTTTCCTCCGCTCCTTGACAGCACAGCTACCTTAAAACTTGCCGATTCGCTCAAAACCATCCTCTCTGACGGAGTGATGCGCATATCCGGTATACGTTTGGGAAGTGTCGTCCTGGATGAGAGGCACCAGCACATCACATGCAACTTTACAACAGGTATGGCCGAATTTCCAATAAGGAAGGAGAATGCAGCAAGGGTTTTTCAGACCATACTCCATTTCCTGCCTCCGCAATATAACAATTACAACATCAGGGTCCTGACAGACAACAAGGACCTGGAAGAACTCATCCCTGCCTATTATGATCCCGAACGTAGAATCACTGACAAAAAACAGGTAGAAAAAAACAAAAAAGAGTACCAGGCTGCCACCGAAATAAGCAGAAAAGCACCGGCAAAGATCCAGCCGAAGAAAGGGACACCCCAGGAAATCGCCTTGCAGTACAAACTGGAAAAACGGCGGGCCTCCAATAATCTGGAAAAGCTGGAAGCCATCTCTGCATTGAAAAAAGACACCAGGAAACACAACAGGCACCAGTGGCCGGATCTGGGCCCGACACCCCTTGTTTACAAGGAGAACCGTCCGTTTGAAATCACCAATGGATTGCAAAACAGGCATATCGCACTATGGCACAGTCATGGATTGTACTACGACCAGAAACTGGCCCGTTGGGAATGGCAGCGAGCCAGGCTGTTCCAGACTGTTGAAGATTTGTACACCATGTCTTATGTGCTTCCTTTCCTTACTCCCATGCTGGAAAACGCCGGAGCAACAGTATTGTTACCACGTGAAAGGGACACCCAGATCCATGAGGTCATTGTGGACAACGATAACCCGGAAAGCGGCTACAACGAACAGGCCGGAACATACCTGTGGCGTACCGATGAGGAGAACGGCCAGGGTTTTGCCCATAAAAAGGATGTATACACCTATTTTGACAATCCTTTCCGTATGGGTACCTATCGCAGGATCGTCACGTACAATCCCGATTTGAATAAAAAGGTTGTCATGCAGCCTTCTTCTGCTGCATGGATACCGAATATTCCTGAAACAGGAAGGTACGCCGTTTATGTGTCTTATGCCAGCCTTCCAATCAGCGCCCGCGATGCGCGTTATACAGTTCACCATAAGGGAGGCAGCGAAGTGTTCCGTGTTAACCAGCAGATGGGTGGCGGGACCTGGGTCTACCTGGGGACTTTTGCTTTTGACAAAGGCAGGAACCTCGGGGGCCGGGTTACACTATCCAATCTTAGCGGTGAAGTCAATGCCATCATCACTGCCGATGCTGTAAAATTTGGCGGAGGAACAGGAAATATCGGACGGTTTATCCAGGACACTGCCATCCTTGCTTCATACGGCAATATTGAGATCCCTCCCCAGGTGAGCAATTACCCCAGGTTTACCGAAGGTGCTCGTTACTGGCTGCAGTGGGCAGGATTTGCCGACTCGGTTTATACCTATTATGAAGGTGAACATGATTACATAGATGACTATTCTTCCAGGGGGCGCTGGGTGAATGCCCTGGCCGGCGGATCGGAAAAGCACCCTGACAATCCAGGCTTGAAGATACCTATTGACCTTTCCCTTGCTTTTCACACCGATGCCGGTGTCACCTTGAACGACAGCATAATTGGGACTTTGGCCATATATACCCGCGATAGTGATGGAACAGAATTGTTGCCAACGGGTCAAAGCCGTCTCACTTCCAGGGATTATACAGACATAGTGCAAACCCAGATAGTCAATGACATCCGTGCCCTGTGGAATCCCGACTGGACAAGAAGGGGCATCTGGAACCGTTCCTATGCTGAAAGCCGTATGGCACAGGTCCCTGCCATGCTCCTGGAACTGCTTTCCCACCAGAACCTGGCCGATATGCGTTACGGGCTGGACCCTATGTTCCGCTTTACCGTAAGCCGTGCCATTTACAAGGGAATGCTGCGTTATCTGAGCAGCACCCTGGGATTTGAATACGTGGTCCAACCCCTTCCTGTCCAAAGCATGGCAGTGGATTTTTCTGAAAGCGGGCAGGCATTGCTGACATGGAAACCCACTACAGATCCGCTGGAACCTACCGCCGAACCCCTGGGGTATGTGGTCTATACCCGGACAGGAGATGAAAAAGAGTCCTTTGATCAGGGAGTTTTCGTTTTGGAGAATAAGGCCGAAATCACGTTACGCGAAGGGATACATTACAGTTTCCGTGTCACGGCCGTAAACCGGGGCGGAGAAAGCTTCCCTTCTGAAACGGTGAGCCTGTACAAGGCCCCTGCAGGGGAGGAAAAGGGTAAAATATTGATAATCAATGGATTCACCCGCGTATCGGCTCCAGATAGTTTTGCTTCGGACGATTCACTATTTGCCGGTTTCCAGGACTATTCGGATCATGGTGTTCCATACCTGGCGGACATTTCCTACACGGGTTCCCAATATGAGTTCCGCCGCAAAAACAGATGGGCGGACGACGATGCCCCCGGATTCGGCGCAAGTCATGCCGATTGGGAAACCAAAGTGATTCCGGGTAATACTTTTGACTACCCCATCATACACGGCAAGTCCTTTGCCCGTGCGGGATACAGTTACGTTTCTTCAAGCCTCCGGGCATTTACTGAGGATTACCCTGCATATGATGCCACGGATTTTTTCGCACTGGACCTGATCTTGGGAAAACAAAAGCAGGTGCATCGCGGAGGGACAGATAACGGAACGCACGCTTTCAAGGCATTTCCACAGGCCTTGCAGCGTAAACTCACTGAGTATGCCCAACGAGGAGGCAACATGATCATTACCGGGGCTTACGTGGCAAGAGAACTTTGGGATGAAACCGGAAAAGACACCCTGTCACGCCGTTTTGCCATGGAGACCCTGAAATTCCGTTTTCGCTCCGGCTTCGGGTCAAAAACCGGAGAGATCATGGTCGCCCCCTCCCCGATCACAGCCTTTTACAGGGGAACTACTTTGGGAAACACGACTTACTCTTTCCGTACAGGCCTGAATCCCTACATATATCCGGTGGAATCTCCAGATGCCCTTGAGCCGGCAGATGAAGGTGCGTTTACGATATTTCGCTACAGGGACAACCGGCTGAGCGCAGGTGTTGCCTACCGTGGTGATTACCGTATTGTTACCCTGGGGTTCCCGCTGGAAACCCTGGAAACAGAAGAGCAGCAGGAACGCCTGGTAAAAGAATGCATGGATTTCTTCAATACTGACAAATAGTCATCATTTCTGTCATTGGAACGATTTTTGACTTCCTGGGGTCATAATCTTCAACAACAGGACAATTATGAAAAATAAAGGAACCATTGGTGTTACAACCGGGGATATTTTTCCGGTTATCAAAAAATTTCTCTATTCAGACCACGAAATTTTTCTCAGAGAGTTGATTTCCAACGCAGTAGATGCCACTCAAAAACTTAAGGCACTGGCAGCAAAAGGTGATTTCAAAGGCGAAATGGGTGACCTTACCATCAGGGTGAGCTCAGACAAGGACAAGTCTATGATTACCGTGTCTGACCGTGGTATAGGTATGACGGAAGAAGAAGTGGAAAAGTATATCAACCAGATCGCTTTTTCTAGTGCAGGTGAATTTTTGGAAAAATACAAAGATCAGGAAAACAACATTATAGGACATTTTGGATTGGGTTTTTATTCCAGTTTCATGGTGGCAAAAAAAGTCGAAATTGTCACAAAGAGCTGGAAAGAGGGAGCACAGGCAGTCCGCTGGACCTGTAAGGGAACTCCCGAATACACCATGGAACCGGCCGATAAGCAAGACAGGGGAACGGACATCATCCTGCACCTCTACGCGGAGTATCAGTCGTATGCTCAGGAAAGTAAAATCAATGAATTACTCAACAAATACTGCAGTTTCCTTCCGGTAGAGATTGCCTTCGGGAAAGAAAAGGAGTGGAAAGACGGCAAAGAGGTAGTCCTGGACAAAGACCGGATCATCAATGACGTGACCCCCCTCTGGACCAGGAAGCCGGTAGACCTGAAAGATGAGGACTATAAGGCTTTTTACGAAAAACTATACCCCCTGGCGGAAGAGCCCCTGTTCTGGATACACCTGAATGTGGATTATCCATTCAAACTGACCGGGGTGCTGTATTTTCCCAGGATAAAAGACAAGCTGGAAGTTACACGCAATAAGATCCGGCTTTATTGCAACCAGGTTTTCGTCACAGATAACGTGGAAAGCATTGTACCTGATTTTCTTACCCTTCTGCACGGTGTGATTGATTCACCGGATATCCCGCTCAATGTCTCCAGGAGTTACCTGCAGAGCGATTCCAACGTGAAGAAAATCTCTGCCCATATCACACGCAAGGTCGCAGACCGGCTTGAAGAGATCTTTAAAAACGACAGGCCCTCTCTGGAGGAAAAATGGGACAACCTTAAGCTCTTCATTGAATATGGAATGCTTACGGAAGAAAAATTCTACGACCGGGCCCTTAAGTTTGCCCTGCTTAAAAACACCGATGGGAAATACCTTAGTTTCGAGGAATACGCAACCCTTATCGAATCCAACCAAAAAGACAAAGACAAAAAGCTTGTATACCTGTACGCTACAAACACGGAAGAGCAGTTTGCCTACATTGGGGTGGCCAAAGACAAGGGATACGATGTGTTGCTGCTGGATTCACCTCTTTGCGCCCACTTTGTGAACCTGCTGGAATCAAAAATGAAAGACGTCCGCTTTGTACGTATTGACTCGGATACTCCTGAAAAACTGATTCCAAAGGAAGATATTGCCAAACCGGATATCAGCGAAGACGAAGAAAAAGCCCTGCGTGAACTTTTCCAGGAAGTACTGCCCAAAGAAGCCACTTTTACAGTGGCATTTGAGAACATGGGCTCACAACAGCTGCCTGTGGTCATTACCAGGGGAGAATGGATGAGACGTTACCGGGAAATGTCGGCATTGGGCGGAGGCATGAACTTCATGGGAACCATGCCCGAATCTTATAACCTGGTGGTGAATTTTGAGCATCCCCTGGTGCAAAGGATACGAGAAACAAAAGACAGGAACCTGGTAAGCCAGATCTGCGACCTGGCCCTGCTGGCCAATAACCTGCTAAAGGGAGAAGCCCTCAGCACGTTTATAAAAAGAAGTGTTGACATCATCCAATGATGGTGTCAACACCTTTTTACAACTAATGAACCTTTACTACTGAAGCGGGGCAACTACTTCCAGTAATTCAGGCAGGTCCATTCCAATCTCTTTCAGGAATTCCACCCTGGGTACCCCGTTGTTATTCCAGCCACGGCGCTTGTACACAGCATCCAGGAGTTTCTCGTAACGGTCTTCCCTGTAGCGGCGCAATGCATTGCGTTTTTCTGTCAACGTCATACCGGAGGGATCAATGCCAGCTTCTTCCCTAAGCTGCTTGTCGTATCTTTCCTGTCTTGACAGGTATTCTTCCACGGTCACAGGTCCACAGGCCCTGTAAGGCTGTGCATCATGCATGCGTAATCCTTTGCCCATGCGGATGTTGAACACCCTCTGAAAATTGTATACCCTCTCCGACATACGGATCAGCGAGTGTTGATCTATGTTGCTGCCGGTCACTGCATTGAAAACGGTCACATAGTTGTCCACATGTTCGGGGACCTTGGCAGGTTCTGCGGTTTTGGCATTATCAGCAGGTTCCACGTCATTCCAGCACAGCTTGCAAAAACCAGCCAGTCCGAACCATGTCCTGAACATGGGAAAATAGTGCAGAGCCTCTGCCTTGTCTTCAAAGGTGGGGATCTGGTTATTGACCATGTCCATGAAGATCAGCCATGCCTCGTCGTGCTGGGGACCCTTATTGGTCATAGCATAGCCTCCCTGCTGGGCAAGAGACTCTTTGGAAATGTACATGGAATATTCCATACCCTTGTTTTCCATGGCAATATCATTAAGGAAAGAGGCATCGCCCCACCCTTTTTCAATGAACATTTCCTTCATTTTCCTTACTCCCAGTCCGGCTATCAGGCCGAAACCCTCTCCCCGGGCCAGCTGGTGCATGCATTCCAGCGCATCCTTTGCATTTCCCCAGGTGAAATCCAAACCTCCCGTCCTTTCTTTGTCAAGGACCCCTGCTTCCCAGCATTCCATTATGAAGGCCATGATATTTCCCCAGGATATGGTACAGATACCGTATGTATCACAATAGAAATTCTGTTCTATGACATAGAGCGGATCAAAAACGGCCATGTTGGAACCCAGGGCTGCAGCCGTTTCGTACTCCGGTCCGTCCACAAGCACCCTGCTTCCCTTATAGGGTCCGGTTCTCAACTCAAAATCATCCACGCCCTTGGCACACATCATGGTACACCCCAGCCAGCATCCATCGGGCACCCCCTGGGTAAAGTGTTTTTTCCAGACTTCCATATCAATTTTATGGCAGTCCTTATGATCCCCATATTTGAAATTCATAACCGGGAGCAGGTCGTACTTTTCCATGACACCCATCAGGTGAGCAGTCCCCACCTTTCTCATCTGACACTGTTGATCGTCCAGTTCATTCATTTCGCGTGTAAAACGCCTGCCACGCTCCAGGACGGCCGGCATGTCCACCACGTTGTTCAGTGTTCCCGATACCTTGGGTATCCTGGCCACGATGGCGCGCACGTTCTTGTGCCGCATCAGCGTGCCGAGCCCGCCCCTGCCGGCCTGTTTCAACCTTATCTTTTTACGCTTCACATCATAAAAAGAGAAATTGAGCATGCCAATAAGGGAATGGTCGGCAGCCTGCCCGGTCGATACCACGGATATGTTCAATTTGTCGCTTTCGCTGTCGGCAAACATATGGTGAAGCTCCTCTGCAAGCAGGTGGGAATCAACGTGCATGCCAGCAGGAGGAACAAAAAATTCTATCTCATGATCTACACCGTTGATATAGAGGATGATCTCCCGGGGAGCAATTCCCTGTACCTCCAGGGCATCAAATCCCGCAAATTTCAAATGCGGGCCAAAATGTCCCCCGACATTGGAATCCACCACCCCTTCGGTCAATGGAGACAGTCCCACGCAAATACTCTTGCCCGTGCCTGAATACTGGGTGATACCGCATACGGGACCTCCCGATATCACGATCTCGTTCTCGGGATCACTCCATTTTGTCCGTGGTGTGACTGCATCCCACAACAGGCGAAGACCATAGCCCTTGCCGCCTATGAACTTTTCTTTCACCTCCGGCGCTATGGGACGGACTTCTGCGCTGAACGTACTCAGATTTACATAGAGGCTTTGATCCGAGTATCCTTTGTCCAGCGGTTTCCATGTATAAGGGATCCTTGCCAGGACTTCACGGTTTGTTATCATCGCATGCATAAAAGGTGTTTTATTGTATATTTGTCATGCAAAAATAAAGAAATTGAAGGTAAAAGAAAACATAAGGGCCCTGTTGGCTAAAAAATGTGTAGGCATTGCAGGAGCAGGCGGACTGGGTTCGAATGTTGCCTCTGCCCTGGTGCGAAGCGGTTTGGGACACCTGGTGATTGCAGATCATGATACTGTTTCCCGGGAAAACCTGGACCGGCAATTCTTTTTTGCAGACCAGGAGGGACGTCCCAAAGTCTATGCTTTGCAGGATAATCTGCAGCGCATAAGTTCCGGTACCAGGCTTACCTTGTTTTACGGAAGTGTGACCGCCCGCAATGCCAGAGAGCTGTTTTCGTGTTGTCATGTTGTGGTTGAAGCCTTTGACATGGCGGCTGAAAAAGAATGGTTTGCTACCTGGATGACAGAAAACCTTTCCCACATCCCCCTTGTCATGGGTTCGGGCATAGCCGGGTGGGGTCATTCGGATAAGCTCCGGGTGCAGCGTTCCGGTAATTTGTATGTTTGCGGACATCAGCTGGATACCCATGAAACGGAAGTGCCCCTGATGGCCCCTCGTGTTGGCCTGGTTGCCATGATGCAGGCAGATATTGTACTGGAGATCTTATTGACAACAAAAGCACCATCCCAATGACCATCACCTTGAACAACAGAAAAGAAACGTTCCCTGGCGGTCCCATGACCATTGCCCGGGTCATGGAAGAAAAATCCTTCCATTTCAAAATGCTGATAGTAAAGCTGAATGGAAACATCATATCCAAAGAAGCGTTTGCCTCAACCCTGGTAGAAAACGGTGACCGTCTGGATATCATCCATCTCATCAGCGGGGGCTGAAGATGACATATCACGAAAATTTATGAAAACAACCTTATTTTACCACCTTGCAGGACTGATACTGATAGCAACGGCTTTCCTTGCCCCTTCGTGCATTTCCCTTGATCTGGACGCGATCAGCGGATCTACCCTGGTATGGAATTCGGGATCCAACAATTATTTCAACCGGGAAGCCTACACCACCCTTCAGGGCCCCAACAGACTGTTCATTGATGGTGAGGTCGAACAAACCACTGAGATCAGACTCTCCCGTTATCCTTTGCGGACCGTAACCGTAAAAGAGGCTGTCTGGTGCGAAGAGGGTGATTCAATTGCCTTTCTGGGAACCTTCCGCTATGACGGTTATGCCCTGTGCGATATCCTCAGTACGCTCAAGGTTGATAAAGCCAGTAAGGAAGACCTTTGGCCACCCATTGACGTGTATATTGAAGTTAGGAACGATGCGGGAGAAATGACCGTGTTTTCCTGGGGTGAGATCTTCTACTCGGCAAATATGTACGGCATTGTTATTGCCAAAAGGGTAACCCGCGTGATCCCCGGTAAAACGGGTGAACTGTGGAAACTTCCCTCAACAATGAAAGTGGTATCGGAAACAGACCTGGTCTCTGTCAGGAACATAAAGAATCCGACACACATAACCATCCGATCCTTGAAAGGTAATTACGTAGTCAACCGGGACTCCCTGGTTCTTGAAAACGACCCGGGACGGATTGGCATACAGACTTCCCTGGAGGATACGCTGGCCGTTATCACCCGGCCGGACAGCGAACTTCCTGTGATTACCTATCCTGTGCTTTTTTACGGTAACAGCACAGGTTACAAGGGAGTCCGCGAATTTTCAGGACAAATGCTCAGCAGGATGATCCAGCCATGGTTCCCCTCTGACGATTACAAAACGGTGCAGACAGGAATGCTGAGCATTGCCGGTGTGGATGGTTTCCGGGCGGCTTTTTCCCTGGCCGAGGTGGTCAACCGGAACGACAACCGGGAAATCCTCCTTATGCAAAGGGGAAAATCTTTTTCCCTGTATACAGCCCCCGATGCTTTTGCAGACAGATGCATCAAAGGACTGAGTGAAATCCGGTTGATTGACCCGGAAGAGTGATATGAAAAAACAAATTCGTAAGTTGCCTTTGCTGACTTTGAGACGATTACTTCTGTCGTCAAAATTGCTGCTCTTGCCGCTTCTGGGCATATCATTTTCCGGTTGCAGCCAAAAATCTGACAAGCAACTGGTTGTCTTTCACGCAGGCAGCCTGTCACTCCCCATGAAAGCCCTGGCTGACAGTTTTGCCACCATACATCCCGGAACTGAATTTCTCATGGAAGCCGCCGGGAGCGTGGATTGCGCCCGCAAGATCACAGAGCTGGGACGATCCTGTGACATCATGGCTTCGGCAGATTACATGGTCATTGACCAGTTGCTGATACCTGAATATGCATCCATGAACCAACCCTTTGCCGTGAACAGCATAGTCATTGCCTTCACGGACAAATCGCGCAAATCGGACGAGATTAATTCGGAGAACTGGTACCGGGTATTGCTTTCCCCTGATGTGTTCTATGGTAGATCAGATCCAAATGCAGACCCCTGCGGATACCGTACCATGTTCACCTTGCAGCTGGCAGAACGTCATTATGCCGGATCCGGCAGCAAGGTCCCTTTCCGGGTAAGTGACTTTACAGGAAAAGACCACCGTTTCATCCGCCCCAAGGAAGTGGACCTGCTGGCATTGCTGGGAAGCCAGGCCATAGACTATATGTTCATCTATAAATCAGTTGCCATGCAACACGGCCTGCGGTTCCTGGAATTGCCCCCGGAAATCAACCTGGGTGACAGCACTATGGCAAACCTCTATGCCTCGGCACAGTTGAAAATCAGGGGTGGCAGCCCCGGGGACTCCGTCCTGGTAAGAGGAACCCCCATTACTTACAGTTTCACCATCCCCCACAATGCCCGGAATCCTGAACTGGCGAAAAAATTCGCAGATTTCCTGACAGATCCCGACGGAGGACAGAAGATACTGCGCTCCATGGGACAGTAACGTACCTTAATTATACACCGATAAGCTTCACTTATTCTGTTGGTACCTGTAATGCTCGCTGAGACTACATGGAACAGAGCACTTTTACTTTATGCCGAAGCTTTCCTGCATATGCTGCCTGCTTCTTTCACTGCCACCCCTTGGAACGTAGAGCCTCGGCTTAATGAATAAGCTTCCCGTTCGTGTGATGTCAGCGGCCGCAGCAGGCAGCAAAAGAATGGTACCCCGGAGCAAAAAGCCGGAGTGTTATGATCCTATGGTGATCTGGCGGTTGGCCAGGAATCTCACCTCGGCCTGGTCATGCGTGACGTGAAGGATGGTGATGCCAGTCTGCGACACCTTTTTCAGTAGAAGGACCGATTGGTCCCTTAGCGGGGCATCCAGCGCGGACAAGGGCTCGTCCAGTAAAAGCACTTTGGGATGAACGACCAGCGTACGGGCTAGGGCAACCCGCTGTTTCTCCCCTCCGGAGAGCGACCCGGGCATCCTGTCCATGTGCCTATCAATATCCAGGTCAGAGGCAAAGCTGACCACCGTCCTTTTGATCTCATTCTTTTTCATTTTCCTGATCTCCAGGGGCCAGGCGATGTTTTCAAAGACGCTCATGTGCGGAAAGAGCGCGTAGTCCTGGAAGAGGATCCCCACCGGTCTGCGTTGCGGGGGAAGGAGGGTACAATCCTTGCCATCAATGATTATCGAGCCTTTTTTCAGGGTTCTCAATCCGGCTATCAACTCCAGGATGATTGTCTTGCCAGATCCGGACGGGCCCAACAGGGCACAGTAATCGCCCTGTTGAAGCACCAGAGAGAATCCCTCCAGGTGAAAAGTGCCCACTTTATATTCCAGGTCCCTGCACAACAACATATCACTTCTTTTTTTTGTTTCGGCCCAACAGGCGAAGCGCCATGAACACCAGGATGCATATGATAATAAAAAGCACAGCAACCGGCCGGGCATAATCAAGCCCGAAGGAATTGAACCGGTCAAATATCAGCACGGGGGTGGTCATGGGATGGTAAGCAACTATGACCACGGCGCCGAACTCACTCATTCCCCTGGCGAACATAAGCACAAGCCCTGTAATCACAGATGGTTTGGCCAGCGGAAGGGATATCTGCCAGAAAACCCTGAAAGGTGAAGCTCCCAGGGACCGGGCAGCCTGTTCCAGGCGTTCCGGTACGGCCTCAAATCCATCCCTGGCCGCATTGATGAGAAAAGGAACACTTACAAAAGCCATGGCTACCCCGATGGCGAAGGGACTGCCCACCAGGTTCAGTCCCATGATATCTGCCAACCTGCCAAGGGCAGAGTCCCTTGAAATAAACCCCAGAACAGCTATCCCGGCCGCAGAGTGCGGCAGTACGATGGGTATGTCGATCAATCCCTGGATGAAGGCTTTTCCCCTGAATTCTTTCCGAGCCATGATATAGGCCAGCGGAAGGGCGAAAAAACCAGCCAGAAGGGTAAAAAGCGCCGAGACGCCCAGCGTGAGGCCAATGCTTCGCTGAACATCCGTGTCCTTGATTGTCTCAAACAGATCCGGCAGGGATGTGGATAAGAAAAGCCCCAGCAGCGGTGCAACAATGAACAGCAGCAGGATACCGGATAAAAATAAAAAGACCAGGCGTGTGGTCGTATTATTGAGCCTGAGGAACATCATCTTTCTTTACAAAGCAAATATAAAAAAATCCATTGTATCTTTGTTTCTATGATAGATTTCCATGATGCTTTGCAAATTGTGATGGGCCACGCCACCCCTGCCGGCACTGAAATGATATCACTTGAAGATGCCTGTGGACGTATCCTTTCCCTGGATATAAAGGCCCCTGCCGATATGCCTCCCTTTTCAAAATCGGCAATGGACGGATATGCCTGCCGCAAGGAAGATACAGAAAACGGGATGGCTGTCCTGGAAGTGATTACCGCCGGCAAATTGCCTGTTCATGAGATCATTCCAGGCATGTGCAGCAAGATCATGACCGGGGCCATCATGCCTGAAGGCGCCAATGCCGTGTTGATCCTGGAAAACGCCAAGGTGCGTGACGGACGGGTATTCGGTCCGCGACCGGCATCGGACAACATTATCCGTCAGGGAGAAGACCTGAAGGCAGGTGATCCGGTCCTGCATGCCGGGACGTTGATGCAACCGCAACATGTATCATTGATAGCTTCATGCGGCATGACAAAAGTCGCTGTAAGCCGGAAAATCACGGTGGGCATCCTCTCTACCGGGGATGAGCTTGTGGAACCGGGAAGTCCTCCCTTGCCGGGGAAGATCTATAACACCAATTCCTGGCAGCTGATGGCCATGATGCATCAGATGGGTGCCGTTCCTGCCTATTACGGCATTGCTGCGGACAGCGCCGTAGAAACCAGCCGTCTCCTGCAAACCGCACTGGAAGCAAACCAGGTAGTGATCCTGACCGGTGGCGTTTCCGAAGGCGATTACGATAAGGTACCCGGAGTGATCCGGGAACTGGGTTTTGAAATCCTTTTTGACCGGGTCCGGATTCAGCCGGGAAAACCCACCACTTTTGCCATTTCACCTTCCACAGGAAAATTCATCTTCGGATTGCCAGGCAATCCTGTTTCCTCCTTTGTCCTGTGCCGGCTCATGGTACATCCTTTTATCGCCGCCATGCAGGGTGCGCGCCTGGAACCGGTAACCACACTTATGCCCCTGAAAGGTGCATATAGACGACACAGGAGCGAACGCATGGCGCACATTCCCATACGCATCAATCCGGACGGAACTTGTTCTCCCATTCGCTACAACGGGTCTGCACACCTGGCATCCCTTTCCACGGCACACGGACTTGGCCGTATCCCTGTGGGGATACAATCCATCCGGGATGGAGAACAAATACAGGTGCTGTTTTTTTAGTACGTGTACACTGATAATTACTGACCGGCCCATGACAGACTCCTTTGGAAGGCAAATCAATTACCTGCGCATATCGGTTACAGACCGTTGCAATCTCAGATGCATCTACTGCATGCCTGCAGAAGGCGTACCTCCCGTGGCGCATGAACAGTTACTCTCCTATGAGGAAATCCTGGCTTTTACCCGGTATGCTGTCAGCCGGGGAATCAGCAAGGTCCGCCTGACCGGCGGGGAACCGCTGGTGCGCAAAGGCATAACCGGACTGGTACGTTCCCTGGCTGGCATGGAAGGCATCAAAGACCTGGCCATGACCACCAATGGTATCCTGCTTACAGCCATGGCGGTGGAACTGAAAGAGGCCGGCCTGCACCGGCTCAACATAAGCCTTGACACCCTGGATCCTGAAAAATACAGGCAGCTTACCCGTGGCGGGGACGTGAACAAGGTCCTGCAGGGTATCAGGACAGCCAAAAAAGCCGGTTTTGGAGGGGCAGGTTCCCCACTCAAACTGAACTGCGTCCTGCTGCCTGAAACCGGGGAAGATGAACTGGCCAGGTTGCGTGATTTTGCCCGGGAAGAAGGACTGAAGCTGAGACTGATACAATACATGGACCTGAAAAACGGGTCTTTTACAAGGGTAGATGGCGGGGATGGCGGGGACTGCCCCCGTTGCAACCGCCTGCGGCTCACTTCAACAGGAATGCTGAAACCCTGCCTGTTCAGCAATACGGGTTACGATATCCGCAAACTGGGTGCAGCAAAAGCCCTGGATACGGCCCTGCTTGAAAAACCCGGGGCCGGAACTTTCAACAGCTGTGAAACATTCAATTATCTGGGAGGATGAAAAAATCTGAATCTATGAAACAGGAACTAAGCCATACCCGGAAGGACGGCCGTGTGCATATGGTAGATACTTCGTCCAAGGAAAACAGCCTGAGGGAGGCAAAGGCATGCGGCTCCATTGCCCTGTCTTCCGACACGATACAGTTGATAAAGGAAGACCAGGTAAAAAAGGGATCTGTGCTCACCACTGCTGCCCTGGCGGGCATTTCGGCAGCTAAACAATGCAGCAACCTGATTCCCCTGTGCCACAACATCCCCCTTGCAAAGGCAGATGTGACTTTTACGATGCATCCGGATCGCATTGAAGCTTTTTCCGAAGTCCGCTGCGTCGGGCCCACCGGGGTTGAAATGGAAGCTTTAACGGCCGTAAGCATAGCGCTCCTTACCATATACGACATGTGCAAGGCAGTCGACAAGAGCATGGAGATCAAGGAGATAAAATTACTTAAGAAAACAAAAACAAGCTTACTGTATTGTGATGAAAATCCTGTCTGTTAATCTTTCCGAAGCAAAAGGAACAGTAAAAAAAGCTATGGAGTCCGTTACGCTTGACAAATCGGGTGTGTGCGGGGATGCCCATGCCGGTCCATGGCACAGGCAGGTAAGCCTGCTTGGAGAAGAGGCCTACCGGATGATGGAACTGGATCCTGAAGCATTTCCCTATGGGTCGTTTGCCGAGAACATAACCACAGAGGGAGCCCCCGGGCCCGATATCCCGGATCTGAAATCCTGCCGCCCCGGGGACAGGTTCAATTGCGGAGATGTTTTGCTGGAGGTCACACAGATAGGAAAAGAATGCCATGGGCCCGGTTGTGCGATCTATGAAAAAAGCGGCCGGTGCGTCATGCCAAAGGAGGGAATTTTCACTCGTGTGCTTTCGGGGGGCATTCTCAGACCGGGTGATAACCTTACATACGATCCCAAAAAATACCATATTGCGGTCATCACGCTCAGCACCAGGGCTTATAACGGCTTTTACACAGACCGTAGCGGTCCGGTACTGATTGAACTCATAGCGGATTTCTGCAGTCAAAACGACTGGCCTTGTGAAATTTCCGGTGTATTGTTGCCCGATGACGCGGCAAAACTGCATAACGAGCTCAGGAAATTCATCCGTGCAGGGTACGATATGGTCTTTACTAGCGGGGGTACGGGGATAGGGCCCTCGGATATAACCATAGGGGTTGTCAGACGGCTCCTTCAGAGGGAGATCCCTGGCATCATGGAATACATAAGGATTTCCTGTGGCAAAGACAATCCGCATGCCCTGCTGAGTGCTTCGCTGGCGGGTGTTTCGGAAAATACACTTGTCTTTGCACTGCCCGGCAGCGTGAATGCCGTGAAAGAGTATTTTTCCGTCATATCACGCAGTTTGAAACATATGGTTTACATGCGCATGGAACTAGATGTTCATTAATGTTTTTCCATTATCTTTGCGAAATAATTTAATACTGTTTGTTTATGAAAAAATCCATTTACACCTTGGTTTCCCTTTTAGGGATTTTCCTGCTGGGTTCCTGCAATATCAATACATATAATATTACAGCAACCTTTCCTGATGATTCCTTCAACGGGCAGGTAGCCATGCTCACAGCTTCCAGCGACGGCAGCGTTCTGGACAGTGTGGTCATAGCAGAAAACAAAGCCTTCTTTACCGGCCAGGTTAAAGAACCGGCACTGTGCATGATAAAAAGTGATCGTACCCGTGGTCAGCTGATCCTGGAAAAAGGCGATATCGCAATTGAAATGAAACTTCCCGGTGAGGTTTCAGTGGGTACCGGAACTCCTCTTAATGATGCCCTTGGAGGTCTGATCACCAGGTATAACGAGCTTATGGACGAGATCAAAAATTATCAGGGAGAAGATGAAGAAGGATACTTCGATAGCGTCTGGACTCCGAAATTCACCCAGGAAATTGGTGATATTTTCAAAGCCAATAACAACAATGACATTGGCACAATGGCCCTGATGTAC
>MWFB01000006.1 GCA_002071385.1 Bacteroidetes bacterium ADurb.Bin013 | reverse complement strand
GGTAAGAGGTTATCGGCCAATGAGCTTATGCACAAAGGATTTTATCCATCTCTTTATCGGGAAGAAGAACAAATTGATGTAGGTAAGTATTATACAAATTACATACGCACATACACAGAACGGGACGTCAGGATGATACGAAACGTTACCGATTTATATACTTTTGAAAGATTTCTTCGATTGTGTGCCGGGCGTATTGGTCAGCTGCTCAACATGAATAATCTGGCTGTAGAAACCGGAGTTGACAATAAAACCATAGGAGCGTGGTTATCGGTATTGGAGGCCAGCTTTGTGGTTTTTCGTCTGCAGCCGTATCATAAGAACTTTAATAAGCGTATAGTAAAAATGCCGAAGCTGTATTTTTACGATACCGGGGTGGCATCTGCATTGCTGGGGATTGAGAATGCAGCACAGATGGCCTTACATCCTTTTCGCGGCAGTTTGTTTGAAAATATGGTGATTGTTGATTTTTTGAAAAGCCGTTATAACAGAGGGAAAACCAATAATCTTTATTTTTGGCGGGACAGCCTGGGAACTGAAGTTGATCTGATAGCTGAAGAATCTGACACTTTGTTGCCGATAGAAATAAAATCAGGACAAACCATAACAGAAGATTACTTTAAATCAATCTCCTCCTGGCTAAAGATATCTGGCATGAAAAAAGGATGGGTAATTTATGCGGGAGACGAAAGACAAGACAGAAGCAACGGTATAACGGTACTTCCTCTTGCCCAAATGAGTACCGCGTACTCTTGATGTATTGCTCTATATCACAATTGATTAACAAAATAGCTCTCCAGGGGAGCTATTTTGTTAGTATGCTAAAAGCCAGCGTGATGCATCAAGAGTGCGCGGCACTCACAGCGCCAGGTTGTAGAGTTCGCCCATGAGGATGTACAAGCCATCGTCAAAAGTAGTGCCATCCGGGTCGGTCATATAAGATCTTGAGTTGCAGAGCACCACGCAATTTACACCGGAGCCGGCGGCTGTCTCGGAACTGCCCATCACCCACATGGTAGCGGTTCCAGCCAGGTTCCCGGAGTGGTAGGCGGCGTCGGGGAAGAATTTGTGGCCTCTTCTCCAGCCCAGGGCATACCGGGGATAGATCGCAGAAGGGGTGAGCATCTGGATACGCGTGGCGGGTTGTATGATATCGGGCACGATGGGGCGCCCGTCTATGTGAAAGAGCAGTTGCAGCATTTGTTCGGTCGAGGCGATGACACCGCCAGCCGCGGCAATCACATCCATGGGATTTGCATAGCCGTTGTACCCATTCTGGGAGTAGTAAACCACTTCGTTCGGCCTTCTGCCCGCGCGGTCTTTTCCTACATGGATGTCGGTAATGCCCGCCTCTGATAAGACCGCTTTCAGGTATTCTTCGTAGGGTTGTCCGGAAACTTTCTTGATGACCTCTCCCAAAATCCCGAAACCCATATTGCTATATGTAAACACGGTGCCCGGCTCGGCCTGGGTGGTGCCCAGCATGTACCGTATCCTTTGATCAAGCGTCTGGCCGGTGAAGGCCGAGGAGAACATGGGGTCGGGGTCGCTGCCCCAGCCGCTGGTGTGTTGCAGCAAATGCCTGATAGTGACCGCTGCGGCACGAGGTGTAACGTTGCCATATTCCTGCTCCAGGATGCCTCCGGTCCCGAAAACCCTGTCGTCAAGGGTCAGTTTTCCTGCCTCGTACAGTTTCAGAATGCATAATGTGGTGAATTGCTTAGAGATGCTTGCCAGCCTGAAAAGGTGGCCGGGCGTGGTTCTTTCTTCGGTTTCCGTGATGGCAAAACCCAGCCCGCTGCAATAGGCTATCTCTTCGTTTTTAGAGAAGGCAAAGGAAATCCCCGGGATATCGTACTTGGCCATGCATTGGTAGATGAGGTTGTCAAATTCCTGCCTGCCATTTTTCACCAGCAGCTTGTACTGCAGGGCTTTCCCGTTTTCCGCAGTAACCTCTACCGTCACCACTCCCGAAAAATCCACTGCAGGCATGCTCCTGGTTGCCGGGGGATAGTAGTGGCTACTGCTTGCCAGGGGATCGCTGCCACTGTCGCTAGCCGTAGGGTTGCTTCCACTGCTTGCCAGGGGATCGCTGCCACTGTCGCTAGCCGTAGGATTGCTTCCACTGCTTGCCAGGGGATCGCTGCCACTATCGCTAGCTGTAGGATTGCTTCCACTGCTTGCCAGGGGATTGCTGCCACTGTCGCTAGCCGTAGGGTTGCTTCCACTGCTTGCCAGGGGATCGCTGCCACTGTCGCTAGCTGTAGGATTGCTTCCACTGCTTGTGACTGGCACGTTGTTGATCCTCACCGTTGCGCCCGGCGACACCAACAGGCTGGGCTTCAGGTTGGTCAGGTCCACACCCTCGGGCACGGTCATGTAAAACACGTTCCTGTTGCGAATTCCCTGCAGGTCAGTGCTCAGGGAGGGGTTCTCGGCCTTTGACAGGACGAACGAGATCAGGTCCGCCTTGTCGCTTAAAATGTCCTCGGGTTCTTCCCTGGAACAAGAAACAATGGCTAAGGCAAGGAAAGTTATGAAAAGAAGGAGCTTGAGTGCCGCGCACTTTTGATGTATTGCTCTGATAGTGAATTGCATATAAAAAGAGCCCTTCCGGGGAGCTGTTTTGTTATTACGTTGTAATCCAGCGGGATACATCAAAAGTGCGCGGCAGTCATTTTTGTGCGTATCTTTGGGTAGACAAAATTAAAAATATTATGAGATTTTTCATAGACACAGCCAATCTGGAGCAGATACGCCAGGCGCGTGACCTGGGGATCCTGGACGGGGTGACCACCAACCCTTCGCTTATGGCGCACGAGAACATCCACGGCCACGCGGCCATCATGGCGCATTACCGGCAAATTTGTGAAATGGTGGACGGTGATGTGAGTGCCGAGGTTTTCTCCACGGACCTGGATGGGATGCTTGCCGAGGCGCATGAACTCTCGGCCATCCACAAGAATATTGTGGTGAAGGTGCCTTGCACGACAGAGGGCATCAAGGCCATCAAAGCCCTCTCGGCACGGAAGATCCCCACCAACTGCACGCTGGTCTTCAATGCGGGGCAGGCGGTTCTGGCCGCCAAAGCCGGTGCGCGGTACGTCTCGCCTTTTGTGGGCCGCCTGGACGATGCGAGTGAAGATGGGGTGGCGCTTGTGGCCCAGATCGTGCGCATTTTTGACATCTACGGGTACCAGACGCAGGTGCTGGCCGCATCGATCCGCCACACGCGCCACATCATTGATTGCATGGAGGCAGGCGCCCACGTGGTCACCTGCCCGCTGCAACCCATTCTGGGCCTGCTGAACCACCCCCTGACCGAAAAAGGCCTCGCCAAATTCCTGGAAGACGCTGCCAAGATGAAGTAAGGGACGCGCTGCCCGCTGAGCCGCCGGCCGGGCTCACCTCGCACCGCCCGCCAGCAGGAGTGCCGCGCACTTTTGATGTATTGCCTTATATAACAGATAGTTAACAAAATAGCTCCCCCAGAGAGCTATTTTGTTAACTTGCAGAAAGTCAGCAAGATGAATGAAGAGTGCGCGGCAGTCTTAGGCGGTGCGCCAAAGACATTTGGCGCCTATAAAATGCTGCTTCGCAGCACCGTTTGGTGCGAAGCACCTCTGAGCGCTTCTCCATTTAGTTGCTTGCTGCTTTGTGAGCCCGGCATCGCTGAGTGCATCGCAAACATTATTCGTTTAGCTCATAATCAGCTACTTACGTGATTCATACCCCCAGGGGTATGAATCACGTAACTATGTAGTATCCAGGCAAAAGAACAATGTTTGCAACGCACATAATCCGATTTTGTATCTTTGAGAATCAAATAATGAAGTCGAAACAATACTAAATGAAATATCTATGAAAAAACTAATCCTCACATCACTATTACTGCCCCTGCTGATGTTTTCTCTGTCCAGCCTGCAGGCCCAGCCACAGGCTCAGCCCCTTCACGAAGCACAACCGCATGCATTTCAGACCCAACCGCAGTCGCGGCTTCAGCCGCAGCCGCAGACCCAGCCGCAGTCCCTTCAAGCAGCTCAGCCGCAGCCTCAGGCTCAGGAACTGGCTGTGGCCTGGGAAGAACTTACCTCGGCAGATTTTAAAAAGGCCACCGGGCTGGCCCAGGGCGTTTGCATTATCCCCATTGGGGTGATTGAAAAGCACGCGCAGCATTTGCCCCTGGGCACCGATGTCTATGCCGCGCGCCACATTGCGCTCACGGCGGCCAAAGGCGAGTATGCAGTGGTCTTCCCGTTTTATTTCGCCGGCCAGATCTTCGAGGCCCGGCACCAGCCCGGGACAATTGCGTATAGCAGCCGCATGCTTTACGACTTGCTGGACGAAACGTGCCGCGAGATCGCGCGCAATGGATTTGACAAGATCATTATAGTGAACGGCCACGGAGGCAACACCAATTTTCTTCAGTATTTCTGCCAGACGCAGCTGGAAGGGGAGCGGAATTATGCCGTCTTTCTCTTCACCCCCACAGGGGACAAGGAAACCGATCGCAAGATTACCGAGCTCCGCAAAAGCACGATTGGGGGACATGCCGATGAAGAGGAAACCGCTGTCATGCGCGTCATCCGGCCTGACCTGGTACACATGGACCGGGTTGCTCTTGAATCGGGCCGGGACCAGGCACGCCTGCCTCTGCCCGGTACGTATACCGGCATCTGGTGGTACGCCCGCTATCCCAACCATTACGCCGGGGACGCCACCGGTTCCGACCCAGAGATCGGCCGCCTGAGCCTGGACTCCTCCGTCGCGCAACTGCAAAAGGTCATTGGCATGCTCAAAGCCGAGACTGGCACCCTGGAGCTGCAGTATCGCTTCTTCAAGGAAGCCGGGGAGCATTGAGTGCCGCGCACTCTTGATGCATTACCCTGTATAACAAATAGTTAACAAAATAGCTCCTCTAGGGAGCTATTTTGTTATATTGCAGATAGTCAGCAAGATGAATGAAGAGTGCGCGACAGTCTATTGCAGTGCTACCTGCCAGCTGCCGCTTGCCGGGATGGGCAGCCCAAGTAACCGGCCGCTGCCGGAGAGGGTTCCGGAGATACTTGATTTGTCGGCAGAAAAAGTGCCTGTGAAGTTTGCTGTGATGTTGGTCGCAGTGAAACCTTCATAGGTCAATTCACTGATATAGACACTAAAACTAATGGACTCGCTGCTCAGGTAAGAAATCGTGCCGGGATATCCTCGCACTAGTACATTGTCTTCATCCACTATGGTCAGTGTCATGGATCCGGTCCTGGAAATTGCAAGTGCACTGACAGTGGCTGTTCCGGACCAGTTGGTATTCAATAAGGCACCCACATCTCCTCTCTGTGTAATAGTGAATGACTGCTTTTCATCCTGCGAATTTGTCACCGTGATCTTTGCTGTCCGGGTACTTCCGGGATTTGGTTGTATGGTTATCTGATTTGCGGCGGGAGCATCTGATGCCTGGCCCGATGATGTTAAAAAAGAATACCAGGTGCCTTCATCGCCGGACACTTCCCAGGGAAGGCTGCTCAGAACCGAGAAATCGAGTACATGAGTACCGTCGAACGTGACGGTTGTATTGGATGGTGGTGTCACATTGAATGCGTGTTGGGAAACATGGACAATCCGTGTTACGGTATCGGAAATGACCTGGAAAGTGGAGGTCCTGAAAATAGTACTGTTCTGTCCGGCATTTACCACAATATTGACGCTTTCATTGCCAATTCCTGAATCTGGTGATACCGTAAACCAATTATCCGTAACCTGTGCATTCCAGGCTGTATTGGATTCCACATTGATCACACCATCGCCTCCCAATGAAGGAAGTATGATTTCAGTGGAACTTACACGCAACGGCCCGAGGTCTGATCTTTGCCAGATGACCACGACAAGAGTTTTGTCTCCAGATATAATCGTAAGATTATAAGTTCTGGAAAATTCCGTATTATTCTCGGAGACTCTGAAATTCAAAGATTGCAGGGATGAGGAGCCTCGGCCCGATGAAGGATTGACAGTGGGCATTTCTGGAATTTCCTCCTCTCCGGTTTCGCATGTGATGATGGCGCTCCAGTCTGCAGATGAATAAAAAAGAAAACCATACGATCCGGCTGCCGGCTGGACGTCGTAATTCAGGTTATCTAGGTTGTATGGCCTGAGGTTGGCAGGCGCATCGTGCGTTCCCCATGAACAGTTGTTCAGGATGGCTAAGCAGGAAAGCAAAAGGATTATATTTAGAATACTCGCTTTACGCATAGTTGAAAAACAATTATTTTTATATGTTAAATATAGTATGTTTTTTTCAATTGTGTTGATTACCTTTGAAATACAAACGCAAATCTGTTAAAAAATGAGAACTACGATTTTTTACGCTTCTAAATATGGCACTACCAGGTTGATAGCACAAGAGATCGGAGAATTACTCTCTACGCACGATCAGGTGACACTCCTGGATGTTGCTGACTGCAAGCAGTGGCCTGTTACGGATGATGGGTTCAATAAAGCGGAGCGGTATGTGCTTGGGGTGCCAGTTTATGCGGGCAAGCCACTCAGGAATATGCAGCGGTTTTGTGACAGGTATGCCTCTGAACTGGAGAAGAAACCGCTTTTCCTGTTTGTCTGCGGCATGGAAAGATTGCCTGAGAAGCAACAGCAGGAGATGGAAGCTGCCTTTCCTGAAAACCTGCGCAGTGTGGCCCATCATGTGGCATTCCTGGGTGGCGCGTTGCAGTGGAAGAAGATGAATTTTGTGGAACGCCTGATCCTCGCAAAGATCACAGGCAAGAAAGGTGATCAGGATCTTGTTTCGCACAGGAATATCAAGAAATTTGCCGAGGTGATGGTCGGTGCCCAGCCCAAGAGCAGTGTTACCCCCGAAAACAGTGGCACTGATGAAAGCAGTGGCACCCCTGGGACCGGCAGTTGACCGGCACGAAGTGACACGGCTGATTGCAGCAGGAGGCCGGTAAGCATTGGAACACAGGACAACCATTAAACATTATGATAAACAGATTAACAAATACACCTATGAAAAAATCACTTTTCACCTTATTGCTGCTGATGGTTTTGCCAATAGTCATGAATGCAAATCCCGCCCATAAGGTGACCTTGGTTTACGATGCAGAAACGGCCAAGTTATCAGTAACCATTGTGCACCCTGTCATGGATACGGAAAAACACTTCATCTCAGAGATAACCGTATTGGTTGGGGATAAGGAGATTGAGAAAAAGGAGCTGACCAAACAATCCACAAAGGAATCGGAAACTTATGAGATAACGCTTCCCGGGCTGTCTAAAGGCAATGTGATCACGGTCGAAGCCAAATGCAACCAGTTCGGCCGGAAATCAGGTAAGCTAACGATAAAATAAAGACGACAGACAGAAGCATTAAAGGCGCCATAAGCGCCAAAAGCGCCAAAAACGCCAGAAGCGCCATAAGCGCCAAAAACGCCATAAGCACCAGAAGCGCAAGAAGCATTATAATTGCAGGCCGCATAGCGCTGAACCTTGCGATAATATAACAGGAAACTCTTATTTCAAAGGGTTTTATTACCTTTGTGGAATGAATCTTAAACTACCCGAAGAACTGAACCAGATACTCTCATTCGCACGGGAAGAGGCCATGCGTCTGGGGAGTTACACGGTTACGGGAGACCACCTTTTTCTGGCCATTATCCGCCACCAGGAAAACCAGGCCTATGGCATTCTTACCATGCTTGATTTGCTGCTCTGGCAAATGAAAAACCTCATAGAAAGCAAGGAGATGGGTCGTACCATGATTCCTCCCGATCAGTCCGACAAGCTGTCGCTTTCCGAGCATGCAGAGAAGTGCCTGAAGGCCATGTACCTGGAGGCAAGCAAGCTGGGGCAGGCGACCCCGAATTCCCTGCACCTGCTGCTTGCGTTGCTTGCCATAGACAACGGAATTGGCGTTTACTGGTTGCGCACCAAGGGAGTGACGGATCAGACGCTGCGTGCCTACCTGAAGGGTGAATTGCCCCTTGTGGTGAAAGGTTCCCAGCGCAAGCGTGCACTGGAGCGGAAAGAGTCCATCAAGAACATAGATGAACAGATGGACATGGCTTTGCAGGCAGCTAAAAAACAAACCGGCAGCAAGACCGGGCAGCAAAAGGATACCTCGGCAACACCCATGCTGGACATGTACGCGCTGGACCTGACCGAGGAAGCACGTGCCGGGCAGCTGGACCCGGTGGTGCGGCGTGATAAGGAGATTGACCGCCTGGCACAGATCCTGGGTCGGCGCAAGAAGAACAACCCGGTGCTCATTGGCGAGCCCGGAGTGGGTAAATCGGCCATTGTGGAAGGCCTGGCCAACCGCATTGCCCGGCGCAAAGGCTCACCAACGCTGCAAGGCAAGAAAATCCTCTCGCTGGACATCGGCTCGGTGGTGGCCGGCACCAAATACCGCGGGCAATTCGAGGAACGCATGAAAACGCTCCTTGCCGAGATAAAGAAGAATCCCGATATCATCCTTTTCATTGACGAGATCCATACCCTGATAGGGGCAGGCGCCACGGGGGGGAGCGGTGGCTCGCTGGATGCCGCCAACATGCTCAAACCGGCCCTGGCACGGGGAGAGATCCAGTGCATCGGGGCCAGCACCATGGATGAATACCGGGAGTACATTGAAAAAGACGGTGCCCTGGAGCGGCGGTTCCAGAAAGTCATCGTGGAACCCACCAAATACGACGATACACTGGAAATCCTGCGCAGCATACGTCCCAAATACGAAGAACACCATATGGTGAGCTATACGCCCCAGGCACTGGAGGCCTGCGTGCGCCTTTCCGAGCGTTACATAACCGACCGCTGCCTGCCCGACAAGGCCATTGATGTGATGGACGAAGCCGGATCGCATGTGCACATAGCCCACCTGCAATTGCCCAAAGAACTGGTAGTCATGGAAGAGGAGATGGATTCACTGATGATGCAAAAGCGGGAAGCCGTTGACAAGAAGGATTACAAGACGGCGACGGCCCTGCGGGAGCGGGAAAAGAAGGTAATGGAAGCACTGCGCCAGGCAAGGGATACATGGTATTCGGAACAAAAGGCCAACAAGAAAGAGGTGAATGCCGACACAGTGGCCGAAGTGGTTTCCATGATCACCTCGGTACCCGTAAGCCGTGTCTCGGAATCGGAAACACAGCGTTTGCTCAACATGTCTACCATACTCAAACAGAAGCTCGTTGGGCAGGACGATGCCGTGGAAGCCATGGTACGGGCCATCCACCGCAACCGCGCCGGATTGAAGGATCCCAACAAGCCCATCGGCACGTTCATTTTCCTGGGACCCACCGGGGTGGGCAAGACGCACCTGGCAAAACTGCTGGCCACCTATATGTTTGATTCTCCAGACAGCCTGGTGCGCATTGACATGAGCGAATACATGGAAAAATATGCCGTCAGCAGGCTCATTGGCGCGCCTCCGGGATACGTGGGATACGACGAGGGGGGACAGCTGACAGAGCGCATAAGACGCAAACCGTATACCGTGGTCCTTCTGGACGAGATAGAGAAGGCACATCCCGATATTTTCAACCTGCTGTTGCAGGTCTTTGATGAGGGACGCCTGACCGACAGCAACGGACGTCATGTGGATTTCCGCAACACCATCATCATCATGACCTCCAACATTGGCAGCCGTGAATTGAAGGAATTCGGCACAGGGGTTGGTTTTGCAACCGTTTCATCCGGGGCTGCCGAAGCGGCCGAGAACCGCCGCCGTCATATCATAGAAAAGAGCCTGGGCAAGATGTTCACCCCCGAGTTCCTGAACCGGGTGGATGAGCAGATCCTTTTCAACGCACTGGACAAGGAAGATATTTACAAGATCATAGAGATTGAACTCGCTGACCTCTACGAACGCATACAACATGCAGGCTTCAGGGTTATCATTTCTCAAAAGGCGAAGGATTTTGTGGCTTCACAGGGATTCGACCCGCAATATGGTGCCCGTCCCCTGAAGCGCGCCATACAGCGATACCTGGAGGATCCTCTTTCAGAGGCCATCATCCGCATGGAGAACACCACCGGTTCCGAACTGCATGTTGACCTGAATCCGGAAGGTACCAATACCGTTGTCATTTAACGGAATTATTTGTATTTTTGAAGGATTATTTTGAACCGTATGGAGGATAGAATTCAGAAGATAAACATCGAGGACGAAATGAAGAGTGCGTACATAGATTATTCTATGTCCGTAATCGTTTCCCGCGCCCTTCCCGATGTTCGCGACGGCTTGAAACCCGTTCACCGCAGGGTGCTTTTTGGCATGTCCGAACTGGGGCTTGCCAGCAACAAACCAACCAAGAAATCGGCCCGCATAGTAGGGGAGGTGCTGGGTAAGTACCACCCGCACGGCGATTCCAGTGTTTACGAGGCTATGGTGCGCATGGCACAGGACTGGAGCATGCGTTACATGCTGGTGGAAGGTCAGGGTAATTTTGGTTCAGTAGACGGGGATTCCGCCGCTGCCATGCGTTATACCGAGGCACGCCTGCGCCGCGTTGCCGAGGAGGTTCTGGCCGACATGGACAAGGACACCGTGGATTTCAAGAACAACTTTGACGATTCATTGCAGGAACCCTCTGTCTTGCCGGCCAAGGTCCCCCTGTTGCTGTTGAACGGCGCCAGCGGGATAGCCGTGGGAATGGCCACCAACATGCCGCCCCACAACCTTGGCGAAATAGTGGATGCTGTTTGTGCCTACATAGATTCCGACAACATCAGTGTGGACGAGTTACTCAAATACGTTAAAGGCCCCGATTTCCCGACAGGTGGTATCATTTACGGCACCTCGGGCATCCGCGAAGCCTATGAAACAGGCCGCGGCCGTATTGTGGTGCGTGCCAAAACCGACATAGAGGTGGCGCCGAGCGGCCGTGAAACCATTGTGGTGACCGAGATCCCCTACATGATCAACAAGCGCGAGCTGATAGAGAAGATCGCCGACCTGGTGGAAAAGAAGAAACTGGACGGGATTGCCTTCATAAACGACGAGAGCGACCGTAACGGCATGCGCATTGTCATCAAACTCAAGATTGGGGTGGTGGCCAATGTGGTGCTCAACAGCCTTTTCAAATATACAGCCCTGCAGAGTTCATTCTCTGTAAACAACATAGCGTTGGTGGACGGTCGTCCCAGGCTCCTGAACCTGAAACAGCTGATCAAGTATTTCGTGCGTCACCGCCACCAGGTGGTGGTCCGCCGTGCCCATTTTGAACGTGACCAGGCTGCCAAACGCGCCCACATCCTGGAAGGGCTGCTCAAGGCCCTGGATATCCTGGACGAAGTGATCGCCCTGATACGCGCTTCGCAGACTGTGGAAGAGGCACGCTCAGGGTTGCAGCGGGAATTCGGATTCAGCGAAGAGCAGGCCTCGGCCATTGTGGAAATGAAGCTTCGCCAGCTTACCGGGCTGGAACGCTCCAAGCTGCAGGCCGAGTATAGCCAGCTGATGGAACTTATCCGCAACCTGGATGATCTTCTGGCAAGCGAGCAGCTGCAGATGAAGCTCATCAAAGACGAGATGCTGGACATCAAGGCCCGCTTCAATGATCCCCGCAGGACAGTCATTGAGTGCGCTGCAGGGGATTTTAACCCTGAAGATTTCTATCCCGACGAGGATGTGGTCATCACCATTTCACACATGGGATATATAAAACGGACCAACCTGAATGAATACCGGCTGCAGGGCAGGGGAGGGATTGGTTCAAAGGGAAGCAATACCCGGGAAGAGGATTTCATTGAACACATCTATACAGCCAACATGCACAGCACCATGCTGTTCTTTACCCAGCACGGGAAGTGTTTCTGGCTCAAGGTATACGAAATCCCGGAAGGCAACAAGATATCCAAGGGACGCGCCATTCAGAATGTTATCAACATTGAGCCGGGTGACAGCGTTTGTGCCTACATAAACGTGGATAACCTGACAGATGAAAACTATCTGAACAACAATTACATTGTATTGTGCACAGAACGTGGAACGGTCAAGAAGACCAGGTTGAAAGCTTATTCCAATCCACGTTCCAAAGGGGTGAATGCCATTACCATAAGCGAGAACGACAACCTCCTGGAAGCCTGCCTGACCAATGGCTCCTGCGAATTGTTGCTGGGAGCGCGTGAAGGAAAGTGTGTCCGCTTTGATGAAAAGAATGCGCGCCCCATAGGCCGTACGGCTGCCGGCGTACGCGGAATATCCATAGAAGAGTACGATAAGGTAGTTGGCATGATATGTGTGAATACATCTGTAGAAGCCTGTCCTCATGTGTTGGTAGTGAGTGAGAACGGATACGGCAAACGTTCCTTGATAGAAGATTACAGAAAGGTCAACCGGGGTGGCAAGGGAGTGAAAACCCTGAACATTACGGAAAAAACCGGCAAGCTCATTGCCCTCAAGGCGGTGACTGACGACAGTGACCTTATGATCATCACCCGCTCGGGTATTACCATCCGTTTGGCGGTGGCCGATATCCGCCTGGCGGGCCGGGCCACACAAGGAGTACGGTTGATCAACCTGCGTGAAGGAGATGCCATAGCTGCCGTCTGCTGCGTACCCAAAAGCGATCCCCTGCCTAAGGAAGCAGTAGAGGATTTGTAATATTTGAATAATTTGAAATAATTTTTTAACAGCACAAACACATAATACATCATGAAAAAATTTCTGACAGCTGCCCTGATGTTGTTGATGGCAATGCAATTGGGCGCACAATCTAAAGAGGCGGACATCCTCCTTAAAAACTTCAACAAGGCAAAAGAGCAAACCCTGGATGTAAAGCGCAACACCAAACCCGCAACCTGGATAAAGTATGCACAAACACTGACCGACGTGTATTCTTTTCCGACCAACAACCTGTGGATAGGTCTCTCCTCGCTGGAGTCAAAGGTCGTGCTGAAGGACCAGCGTGCCCTTTCGACAGAGTACATGACCATACAGGGAGAACAGTATGAAGTGGTAAAATACCAGGACAAAGACCTCTATTACAATCCCGAAGGCAGACTGTCCTTCTGGATCATTACCAATCCGCTGCTCAAGGATGTGAACATGCTGACCGAGGCATACGAAGCCTATACCAAGGCTGCCGAACTGGACACAAAGGGTGGCAGCAAATCTGAAATCCAGGAAGGATTGACCTTGATTGCCAACAACTTCATCAACGATGCCATGGCATCCTACACGCTGGGCAATTATGCAGATGCTTCTGTGAAATTCGAAAAATCATTTAACGCGGCATCGCATCCGGCTTTGAATGTAATTGATACGACCATTGTGTATTATGTGGCTTTGACGGCTTTGATGGATCGGGATTACAACCGTGCCGTGAAATTCTTCGAAAAGTGCCTGGAAATGGACTTTGAATCTGCCGGCGACACGTATGCAAACCTGGCAGAAGCGTATAAACAACTGGGTGATGTTGAGAAAAGCAAAGAGCTTCTTTCCAGCGGGTTTACAAAATATCCCAACAGCCAGAGCGTTCTTGTCGCTTTGATTAACGTATACCTGGAGAGCAATGATGACCCTAACAAGGTGCTTACCTTTATCCAGCGTGCACAGGAAAACGAGCCCAACAATCCCAGTCTGTACTATGCAGAAGGCAACGTGCTAAAAGGTTTGGGCAAATTTGAAGAAGCTATCCGCCTGTACCAAAAATCCATTGATACAGATCCAAATTTCTTCTTCGGATATTTCCAGATGGGCCAGGCTTACTATGACAAGGCTGTTGATATCCAAACAGCTGCTTCTGACGAGCTGGACGACACCAAGTATATGAAAATGGTGGAAGAGCTGGACCTGATGCTTGAAAAAGCCATTCCTCCCTTTGAAAAGAGTTTTGAACTGATCCAGGATGAGGAAATCCGCCAGGTGGTGGTTGAATACCTGAAGAACATCTACTTCCGCCTGCGCACCAAGAGTCCCGAGTACGAAGCATCCTACGAGAAATACAATAAGCTGCTGCAAGGGGAGTGAGTGCCGCGCACTCTTGATTCATTAGGCTGGCTATCAGCACTATAACAAAAGAGCTCCCTGGAGGAGCTCTTTTGTTAATTATATGGTATACAGATCAATAAATCAAGAGTGCGAGGCAGTCACCCCGCATAAACCTGGGCGATTTCTTCTCCTGTTAGCACGTTGTAGGCATTATTGGCCAGGGCAACCATTTCGTCTTCTCCGGCGTATGTGAAGCAGGGCGCCAGGAATCCCACCTGTTCAGTAATCAGGTCTATGAAGCGTTTGTTGTGGGCAATGCCTCCGGTAAAGAGGATTGCGTCAATTTTACCGCACAGGACAACAGCCGTTGCGCCTATCTGTTTTGATATGGTATAGGCCATGGCCTGGTACAGTCGGGTAGCTTTTGGATCACCGGCCTGCACCTTGTCACATAGTTCCATAAAGGAGTTGGTGCCCAGGTGGGCCACCATGCCTCCTTTTCCGGTAAGCATCCTTTTGACCTCCTGAAGGGTGTATTTTCCCGAGAAGCAAAGCTCTGCCAATTGCAAGGCAGGAACGCTGCCGGCACGTTCGGGTGCGATGGGACCGTCTCCGTTCAGGGTGTTGTTCACGTCAATAACCCGGCCTTTGCGATGAGCGCCTACCGATATGCCTCCGCCCAGGTGCACCACTATCAGGTTAAGATCTTCATAGGATTTTCCCATGATGCTGGCATGACGCTTGGCGATGGCCTTCTGGTTCAGGGCGTGGAAGATCGAAACCCTTTCAATTTGGGGAACTCCGGTAACACGAGCCACATCCTGCAGCTCATCCACCACCACCGGATCGGATATGAAGGCCTGGCATCCTGGAATTTCCGAAGCTATGCTGTGGGCCAGCAAACCTCCCAGGTTGGAGGCATGCTCTCCGCCAATACCCTCGGCCAGGTGATTGAGCATCAGCTCGTTCACGCGATAAGTCCCTGATGGAATCGGATGGACCAGGCCACCCCGGCCGATAACAGCAGCGAAATGGTCGGTTTGGATATTATTGTTCTTCAACTCATTGAAGATGTTCGCTTTCCGGAACTCATACTGCTGGCAAATCCTGGGATAAGGAGCCAGGTCCTGGGGGGTATGGTATATGGTTTTTCCAAACACCTCTTTCCTGCCCTCAAAAACGGCAATTTTTGTCGATGTAGAGCCGGGATTGATAACCAGGATTTGTTCTTTCATAACTTTATCTTTATTGTGAACATCTGCAATATGTCGTAACCAGTGCCGTTTTACATTAACCGTGGCCGGAGCATTGGAGCAGCTTGCTTTTACTTAGCAGTTACTGCAGCCAGGGCGATGGAGTTGAGCTTGGTATCTATGGAATCGGCGCGGCTTGAAAGGACGCAGGGAGCCGAGGCGCCGGCCACAATGGCGGCTTGTTTTGACCCTGGGCTCAGCTGGGTGAGGCTTTTGTACATCACGTTGGCGCTTTCAATGTTGGGGAAGAGGATGCAGTCCGCATCACCTGCCACAGGGCTCTGCAGTTTCTTGATGGCGACAGCCTCGGGGCTAAGGCAAACATCCAGGGCCAGGGGGCCGTCAGCTATGCAGCCGGAGATCTGGTTGCGGTCGGCCATTTTTGAGAGAATTGCAGCATCCACGCAGGCGGGCATGCCGGGAAGCATCTGTTCGGTAGCCGCCAGGAAGGCCAGTTTGGGTTTGGCAATGCCCAGGGCGTGGGCGGTGTTGACCAGGTACTTTGCAATGGCTACTTTCTGGTTCAGGTCCGGTGCTGGGATAACTGCCATGTCCCCAATGATCAGGAATTTGGGGTAGCTGGGGTGTGTAAGTACCGAAACGTGGCTCAGTACGGCCTTTGGAGGCAGCAGGCCGGTTTCCTTGTTCAGGATGGCACGCATGTATTTGTCTGTGCTGCACTGGCCTTTCATGAGGATGTCGCCCTGTCCGTTGCGTACCATTTCCACGGCACGGGCTATGGCCGGGAGTTCCTGTTCAACATTGACTATGGTGAAGGCTTTGGGGTCAATGCCTTCTTCATGACAGATGGCATGGATCTGTGATTCCTTGCCTACCAGGATACCGTCCACTATGCCTTTTTCTATGGCTTTATAAACAGCGGTTATTGTGTGGTCGTCCACTGCCCAGGCGGCAACCAGTCTTTTCTTTTTCTGTGAGCGCAGCTGCTCGAATATTTCTTCAAAGGATTTCATGGGTGTTTATTTTTTATTTGTCAGATTCAGGGTATCTGTTGCGATGACCAGTTCCTCGTCTGTGCTGATGACAACAACCTGGGTTTTTGTCCCGTTAGTGGAAAGTATGGCGTTTTGCCCACGAACAGTTTTGTTTTTTTCCTGGTCAAAGGAAACACCCAGGAAGCCGAGTCGTGTGCCTATGAAATGGCGGATCATACTGTCATTCTCGCCGATTCCGCCAGTGAATACAATCAGATCCGCTCCGTTCATGGCAGCCGTATATGCTCCGATGTATTTTAGCACCCTGTAGGCAAAGGCATTCTGTGCCAGGATCGCCCGTTTGTTACCCTTTAGTACCGCTTCGTCTATATCTCTGCAATCCGAGCTTTCTCCAAACAGGCCGAGGAGGCCGCATTTCTTGTTCAGGAAATCATTTGTCTGGGCCGCAGTCCAGCCCTCTTTTTCCTGCAGGAAGGTGACGATGGAGGGGTCGATATCGCCAGTTCGGGTGCCCATGATCAAGCCTTCCAGAGGGGTGAAACCCATGGAGGTGTCTATTGATTTGCCCCCGTCAACGGCGGTTATGGAAGAACCGTTACCCAGGTGACAGGTGATGACTTTTGCCTTGTTGAAGTCCAGTCCGGTGAGTTCACAACCTTTGCGGGCCACAAATTTATGACTTGTTCCGTGGAACCCGTAGCGGCGGATATCGTATTTTTCATATAGCTCTACAGGTATGGCGTACATGTAGGCATGTTCCGGCATGGTCTGGTGGAAGGCGGTATCGAAAACAGCCACCTGGTAGGCATGGGGCAGCAGTTTTTCAACAGCATCTATACCCAGCAGGTGGGCTGGGTTGTGCAGCGGGGCCAGCTCGGCCAGCTTCCTGATGTTATTCTTGACACTATCGTTAATCAATACACTTTCCTTGTAATATTTACCTCCCTGTGCCACGCGGTGTCCTACGGACTGAATCTGGGTAAGTGATTCAAGTACACCCCATTTGCCATCTGTGAGCAGGTCCAGGATTATTTTTATACCTACTGTATGGTTGGGAACAGGTAGATCTTTCTTGTATTTCTCTTTGTCTCCTATGAGCCTCTTATGCGTTACAATCCCCATTTCCAGCCCTATGCGTTCCACTATGCCCTGTGCCAGAATGGTATAATCCTTTTCTGTCTTCATGTCAAGAACTTTGTACTTGATGGAAGAACTTCCGCAGTTTAAAACAAGAATGATCATGATTGGTTTTGGTAAGGTTTTTTATTATATTTGAACTATCTGTAATAGATTGTAATAGAATTTACAAAATTACGGAAACTATATGTGACTTGCAAGGGTGAGGAGGAGGAAAAATAGTGTGATGTTGCCGCCCGCATTGGCCGTCATTACCGGCACACTGGGCGGCTTATTTTTGGGGGAAAGAGAGCTTGTCAGGTTTGACAGAGGGGCGCTGGTCCTTTTGTATACAACACTTGCGCTGCTGTTGGTTTTCCTGGTCTCATTACGTATTTTCAGAAGACGGCCGGGGCATGTGCACAAACGGTTTGGTTCCCCATATATTTCCCAGAGCCAGCTGCGGTACCGGTACGGCCTTATCGTGTACTATGCAGGTCTGGTGGTATTGTGCTGCTGTGCTTTCTGGAATGGCTTGTTCCAGTATGCAACCATAGGACCTGCTCCAGGACGGGTAAAAGCGGGTGAAAGGAACATTTTATGCCTCAGGGTAAAGGAATTTCCTGTTCCTGTAGTTACTGCCTCGGGAAGGCATTACGAACGCATGGAGTGCCGCCTTGTCATATATTCGCCCGATGGAAGAAGGCAAATCCAGGGTAATGAAAACATGCTGGTCTATGTTGCTGTTGACAACATGCGCAAAGGTTACCGGCAGGACACCATGGCCGCAAAGCCCACAGGATTGTTGCCCGGAGACGTATTCATGACAAGAAGCCGGACGTTTTCTTTTGCAGGTGATTCACCGGCCGGCGCATCTGCTTCTGCTGCCTCGTCTTTTGATTATCCACGGTATATGGCGCGCAGAGGATTTTATTGCAGGACGTATGTATATGACTATCGCAGGATCCAATCAGAACTGACCTTATATGAAAGGCTCAGGAGGTTGCGTGTCCCGCTTACCGCTCATTGGGAAGGTGAGGCGGGTGCTATCTTGTCGGGGATATGCCTTGGGGATAAGTCAGGACTGGGCAAGGATGTACGCGAACGGTTCAATGTGGCGGGTGCCAGCCATATTCTGGCCGTCAGTGGTTTGCACGTGGGAGCACTCTATGGGAGTTTGGTCTTTGTGCTAGGCTTGCCCGGCAGGATCAGGGAGGAACGACGGTACAAAAGAAGGCGAAGGATAACGGTGTCTGCGGTTCCGGAATACGGGCAGATAGCTGCCGCACGATCGCAAATCCTGAAAACGTATTCGCTTTCCGGGGGCGCCTGGGCGCACGTGGTAGCCTTGCTTCTGATCTGGTCGTATGCTGCCGTGGTGGGATTTAGTGCCAGCGTGATGCGCGCTGCCCTGATGTTGACCATCTATGGTGCAGGCAGGGTGCTCGGGACCAGGACACACGGACTGAACGTTCTTTCATTGGCTGCCTTGATCCTGGTGATAGCAAAGCCAATGAACCTTTATGACGTCGGCTTTCAGCTTTCCTTTATCGCCGTTCTGAGCCTGATGTTGTTTTTTCCTTTGTTCCGTAACCTGTTGAGTGTGCGTAATGCGATATGGAAATATTTGTGGGAATTGTTCTGTTGTTCGCTTTCAGTGCAGCTGGGCACGACCTGGCTGGTGGCAGGTACCTTTGGCGTGATTCCGCTATACGGCTTGCTTTGTAATTTTTTTGTCGTTCCTTTCAGTGCAGTGATCCTGTACGGCTTTTTATTGTACCTGGTGGCCATGGGTGTGCATGCCGTGGCCGGATTGTGGGGATTGCCCGTTCTGACTTTGGAAAACGTTCTGAAAACGGTGAACCTTCTGTTGCACTACCTGGCCGGGATACTGGATAAGGCCGTATCGCTTTTCTCCGGTCTTCCGTATACCCCCATACGTTACCAGCCCGATTTCATTGAACAGTTCCTGATGCTATGGTGTACGGGTTACCTGTATTTTTTCCTGCGTGAAAGGGAAGAATTGAAGGGGTGAACCAGATTTGTTTATCTTTGCAGTCATGGGAGGTTTTTTTGGAATCATATCTAAATCGCCTTGCGCTAACACTCTTTTTTATGGTACTGATTACCATTCCCATATGGGTACAAAGAGGGCGGGACTTGCAACCATGAACGAGCAGGGCATCATCAAGCGGAGCATCCACAGGATTGAGAACAGTTATTTCAGGAACAAGTTTGAAGACGAATTAGGAGAATTTTCGGGCAACAAAGGAATTGGTGTCATAAGCGATAACGATCCCCAGCCCATAGTATTGCGCTCTCATCTTGGAACATTTGCCATTGTTACCGTCGGAAAAATAAACAACCTGGAAGAATTGGGCAACGAGTTGCTTTCCAGGGGTATTAATTTTTCTGAACTCAGTTCTGGTCAGATCAATCCCACCGAGGTGGTGGGACACCTGATAACCCTGGAACAGTCTTTTGCCGACGGGATCCGTCATGTGCAGGATAAGGTGCGCGGAAGTTGCAGCTTGCTGCTCATGACACAGGATGGGATCATTGCCGCAAGGGACCGTTACGGGCGCACTCCTGTTGTCGTTGGAGTCCGCTGTGGCCAGGAGGGCACTGCCATTGCCTTTGCCAGTGAAAGCTGCAGTTTTCCGAACCTGGACCTGCAGCTGGAGAGGTTCCTGGGGCCCGGTGAAGCCGTCATGGCGCAGGCCGGTTCTCTGGAAGAAACTGACTTGAACTCTTCTCTTTCACTGAAGCAGCTGCTTCCGCCCCGCGAAAAGTTGCAGATCTGCACTTTTCTCTGGGTGTATTACGGATTTCCCACCTCGGCCTATGAAGGGATCAATGTGGAGGAAGTGCGTTTCCGTAACGGCGAGCTGATGGGAAAGGAGGAAGAATACCAGGTGGACTCGGTTTGCAGCATTCCGGATAGCGGTACGGGGATGGCCATGGGTTACGCAGTGGGGAAGGGAGTGCCTTACAGGCAGGCTGTCGCGAAATATACCCCCACATGGCCCCGGAGTTTTATGCCGGCCGATAAGGAGCGACGGGCCCTGGTGGCCAGGATGAAATTATTGCCCAATGCCGATGTCATTCGCGGTACGCGGCTTGTTTGCTGTGACGACTCCATTGTCAGGGGTACACAATTGAAAAACAATGTGGGTGTCTTTCTTCGCAACGGGGTGAAGGAGATCCATGTACGGATCTCGTGTCCGCCACTCCTCTTTAGGTGTCCGTACCTGCATTTCACGTCTGCCCGTTCCGATACGGAACTGATAACACGTCGTATCATTTTGGCTCAGAAGTCTGACAATCTGAATCCTTACATTGATCCGGAAACACCGGAGCATGTGGCAATGGTAGAAGGAATCCGCCGGGAAATGAACTTTACATCGTTGAGATTCAACAGTATAAACAACATGATTACTTCTATTGGCTTGCCCAAGGAAAAATTATGTACGTACTGTTTTGACGGGTCAGGTTGCGGGAAATGAAAATAATGTTATATTTGAATTACATTTAACCTAACAAATCATCCCTTATTCCATGAACATTTTTGTTTCCAGCCTTAGTTTCAAGGCAAAAAAAGAAGACCTGATTGAACTTTTCGGTCCTTTTGGAGAAGTTGTATCAGCCCGCATTATCCTTAACAAGGAGACCCGTCGTTCCCGTGGTTATGGCTTTGTTGAGATGGCCAATGATGAAGAAGCTCTTGCAGCTATAAAAGCGTTGAATGGTACTGAACATATGGGCAGAACCATAAATGTGGCAGTTGCCAATGAACGTCCTGCAGCTACCCCGCCCCAGGAAATATAGCTATATCTCTGAAGTTGTAAAAAAAGCTGACCTTAAAGTCAGCTTTTTTTTTAAGTAGCGGGAACAAACAACTGGAGTATTCCCAGGATTGCTGTCAGGATTGATATGACCAGCGACAGCCACATGATTACTTCACCAAAGTCCATAATAAAAATTCTATTGTAGTGTTAGTGTGATTTAATGTAAAGATACAAAAAAAAATACAATAGCTGCATACTCTGATAAAAAAAGCCATCCCGAAGGATGGCTTTTTAAGGAAAATAACATTCGAATCGATAATGTAATTATACGGTAAAAATGCTCATGATCCATTGGATGAAAGCCTGGAACCACTCTGCAATTTGAGCAAAGAGGTTGGTGATGATTTCAATAATTTGATCCATAGTACTAAGGTGTTAATTACGGAACAAAATTAACTATTCTTTGCAAATATCCAACTCTTTGAACAAATATTCCGCTTTTCCGATCTTTTCCATCACAAAAAGCACATAACGGATATCTACAGATATATTGCGGCAAACAGACGGGTCAAATTCAATGTCGCTCATGGTACCCTCCCATACACGGTCAAAATTCAGACCCAGCAGGTGCCCGTCCGCATTGAGGACAGGCGAACCGGAATTTCCGCCACTGGTGTGGTTTGTAGCTATGAAACATACAGTAACGGTTCCGTTTGAGGACCAGTGTCCAAAATCCCGTACAGTATATATGTCCCGCAGGGATTGAGGAATGTCGTAGTCGAAGATGTTTGGGTCGTCTTTTTGCATGATCCCATCTATGGTGCTGACAGGCAGATACATGACGGCGTCTGCGGGACTGTATCCCTGCACCGTTCCATACGTGACACGAAGGGTGGAATTGGCATCGGGGTAGAAGATCCGGTCGCTGTCAAATTCCATGATGGCCTGAATCCAGGTACGATACAGAAGGTTCAGCTCACGGTTGATCTCAGTGATCTGCGGCTGGATGGCAGTACGGTTCTTTTCCACAAAGGGGCTGACCAGGCGGAAGGCAGGATCCTCGCGGATCAGGCTCAGGGCTTGTGCAGAGTCTTTGGCCAGCAGCTCCATGGTTTTTTGACGGTCGGTCAAAGCCGAGGTGTTGTACAGGCTGGCAGCCAGCTGTGCGAAGTCTGTGGCAGTGGTCAGCTGGTCGAAGTCCCCGGCAGCAGCAAGAGGCTGGCCTTCAGGTGCATCGCCGGGAAGCAGGTGGGCGATGGGTTCCATGAGGCGGTAGAATTCGGTGAATAGCAGCTCAAAGATTTCCCGGTCTATTGGCAGGAAGTAATCCTTGAAGAAATCACGGGCGACTTCGGCTGCGCGGGCGGTTCCGTTGCGCACAAGGGTGCTTTCCAGGTTGCTGGCAAAACGCAGCAGTTCCACGGCCATGACCGCCTCGGTATACATCTCGGAAGCAAACATATAAGGTTCCAGCTGGCAATAAAGTTCTTTCATGGCGGGGATCAGGTTGATGTATTCCTGACGGCCCGAGTCCACTGCCCACTGCTGGAAACGACGTTCAAAGTCCTGTTTTTTGGCTATGGTGCCGGCATTGATGATACCCCGGGTTTCGCCCTGCCACTTTTTCCAGGAATTGGATACCCCTGCATTTTTACTGGAATACTGGATGCGGACCGCGGGATCTTTGGCCTGTTCTCTGTTCATGACATCCAGACGAAGGGTGCGCAGGCGGATCTTTTGCGGGTTGGAGTGGTTGACCAGGTAGTCAACAGCGGGAGAGAGCACGTATTGCTGTGTGCGTCCGGGATAGCCGTAAACCATGGTGAAATCGCCCGGTTGCACGCCTTTAGCCGAAATGGTCAGGTGGTGGCGCGGACGGTAAGGCACGTTGTCGGGACTGTAATCCGCCGGCTGGTTGTCGGGACCTGCATAAATGCGGAACAGTGAAAAATCGCCCGTATGGCGCGGCCACATCCAATTGTCTGTGTCGCCGCCGAATTTGCCTATGGAAGAGGGCGGGGCACCCACCAGGCGCACGTCGCGGAATGTCTCGTTAAGGTACAGGAAATATTGGTTTCCGTAATAGGCGGGAGTAATCCGGACCGAGTAGAATTTGCGGTCCAGGCCCTGGAGTGTTTGTTCGCTGATGGTTTTGATGTTGGCATCTATCAGACCCTGGCGTTCCACTTCGCTCATTTGGGCGGTCACCCCTTCGAGCACTTGTTGCGTCACATCTTCCATTTTACGCAGGAATGTGACTGTGAGGGTTTTGTTGGGCAGTTCCTCCTGCCTGGTACGGGCCCAGAAACCGTCTTTCAGGTAATCATGTTCCACCGTGCTGTGGGACTGTATCTGTCCGTAACCGCAATGGTGGTTTGTTATGAGCAATCCCTCTGCCGAGATGACCTCCCCGGTGCATCCGCCTCCGAAATGCACGATCGCATCTTTAAGACAGGCTCGGTTCATGCTGTAAATGTCCTCTGCCGCAAGACGGGAACCGAGTTCCTTCATTTGCGGGATTTTTTGATGAATGAGCATGGGAAGCCACATGCCTTCATCGGCACGAATGGGAAGTGCCTGGGAGAGCAGCACCAGAAAGAAAAAGCAAGTGCGGAAAAAATTCTTGAACATATTGATTCACTGTTTATTGGGTGATATTATCGTGGTTGGGATGCATTTTACCGAAGTTTTTTTCCAGCACGCAGCACTGCAGGGGGCAAATAAATGGCCCTGTAAAGCATGTGGTTGGTCAGGGAGTGGTAATGCATGACGGAACTGAAAGGACGCAATGCATGGCGGGTCCATTGTCTCATGCTGTAGTAATCCTGGTGGGACTGTTCGTAGAGCAGGTCCAGGAACCAGGCCGCCGTGAAAAAGATGAACGCTTCCTGCAATGTCAGCAGCGGGCGTTCCTTTGACAGGCTTTCTATCTGCATGGTGATGATGGTCTTGATACTGTTCAGGCGCTGGGGGGTCACACGTTCCATGGTAAGCCCCTTTTTATTAATGTGGTATATATAGGTTACCTGTCTTGTGACGGCAATATTGTGAACAAATCCCGAGAGCTGGAAACTCCACAGGTTGTCCTCGTGTAGGAGTCCTTCCTTGAAATACAATTTGTTGGAGAGCAGGAAATCGCGCCTTAACAGCTTATTGCAGGCCATAATGGGGATCTCCCTGCGGAGGATTGCCCGGGATGAGGCTTTGTTGCCTTCTATGTAGGCGGGTAGTTTGTTACTGATTTTCAGTACGGTTTTGCTGTCGGGTTTAACATCAACCTCTCCGCATACCAGGTGCGGATGGCTGTAGAGGTCAGCCGTATGGATTAGGTTTTCTATGGCACGTATGGGGATTTCGTCGTCACTGTCCAGAAAGAACACATAGTCACCGGTGGCGGCCTCAAGCCCTGTGTTCCGGGCTGCGGAAAGACCCCGGTTTTCATTGTGGTGCAATATTATCACAGACCGGACCGGTGCCTCTGCAGCGTGATCTCCGGGAGTAGCAAGTGGCTGGGCGTTTTCGCCGGCAGGGATTTCCAGCAGGCGTGTGGCCAGTACCATGCTGTTATCCGTCCCGTGGTCGTCCACCAGTATGATCTCCAGGTCCGGATAGCTTTGCCTGAGGACCGAATAGAGGCATCGTTCCATGGTGGGTGCCGCATTGTATACGGGAATGATGATTGATACTTTCATGGCAAACGTTTCTTTACAAATTCTTTGATATGCTTTTTTTCCGTGGGTTTTAGCCCGATGAGCCAGATAAGCATTCCGGTAATCAGCAGGGAAACCAATGTTGTAATTACCAGGTCTGTCCATCCTGCCAGGCGATAATGGGCCAGCAGGGGCAGGGGTACGGCAAGGAGCGTTATCAGGAATGTGGGTATGATAACTTCGCGGACGTAGGGGTTCAAAGGGATCCCTGAATTCCGCCTAACGTACATCAGTCTGTAAATATAACAAAACCCGTTGACAAGCACCCAGACTGCCAGTACCGTCCAAGGTTCCATGCCGTACTTGAGCAGGAGCCAGGTGGCCGGCAGGGTGGTTATGCGGAGCAGGGAAATGGTCACCTGGTAGCGGCGTATATTCCCGGCTGCCCAGGTGGTTATCCACAACGGGCCGCTCAGGGATTCCACCAGGTAGTACAACAGGGTTATGCTGCAGAAGACGGCCGTGTATTGGGGCACTCCCTTTAGCCATATCCCCAGGATGAATTCCATATTGAGCAAGATGGGCAGGGTGAGTGCAAAGATCAAGTAATAGGAGAATTTGGAGGTCTGGTTGACCAGGTCCTGCAAATAGCCCTGGTTGCCCTGGGCCGAGGCTTTGGTGATCTGGGGGTTGAATGAGGACTGGAAGTAGTAGACGAAATTGTATATGGCTGTGCTGACCTGGGTGGCTATGCTCATAGCGGCATTGGTCACCAGCGGTGTGAATATGTTGAGCAAAAATACACGCCCTTGTGTGACAGCCAGCTGGGCTCCGGAATCGCATAGCGTCCAGCCCGAAAAGGCGGCCATTTTTTTCAATAGTTGTTTGTCCCAGGAAGGTTTGAAGCGGCAGACGTTGAATTGGCGCAGGGCGTAGCCCCGGGTGATGAAAAAAATGACGAGTGAAACTGCAAACAATAAGGCGGCGTAAGACACCAGCTTGTCGACCGGTGAAAGCATCAGCACGAAGACAACACCCAGTTTCAACACCACATCGGCAATGCTAATCCAGGCATAAAAGGACATTTTTTCATGGGCAATGATACTGGCATTGTAAGGGGTTTGGATGATGTTCACACAGGTGACCAGGATGGAGAACTGGAAGACCCAGTTAACCGCGTTCAGGCGGTCGGGCGGGATGACCAGGCGGGTGTTAAGGAACCACAGGCCGGCTGTCTCGGCAAGGATAACAATGACAAGTGCCACCAGCAGGTAAAGCGTCATGCTCCCGTCAAATACGCGCTTCAGGGCAGCAGTGTCCCCGCGTCCGAGCTCAATGCTCATGAAGCGTTGGGTGGAAGCGTTCAGGGCGGTTTGCAGGAATGTGAGCAGGGTGACGATGCCTCCGACTATGCCGTAAAGGGCAAAATCGTCCACACCCAGGATGTCCAGGACAATGCGCGAGGTGTAAAGCGTTATGGCCAGGCGCACCAGCATGCGCACGTAAAGGGCAGCGGTGTTCTTGGCTATGAGTCTTTTATGCTCAAGTTCTGTCATATGCTGTATGCGACTTCTTAGGCACCCAGTCCGATACCTATGTATTCAAAGCCTTTCTCCCTGACTTCCTGCGGATTGTAAATATTGCGTCCGTCCAGCACCAGGGGAGTGTGCATGATCTTGTGCAGTACGTCCCATGCGGGCATGCGGAATTCCTTCCATTCGGTCACCAGCACCAGGGCATCGGCCTCGTTGGCTGCCTGGTACATGTCGTCAGCAAAATGGATGGAATTACCCAGCAGGTGCCTGGCCTGTTCTATGGCCACCGGGTCGTAAGCCTGCACGTGGCAGCCTGCTTGCAGCAAACTGTTTATGAGTACCAGGGAGGGTGCCTGACGGATGTCGTCTGTCTGCGGTTTGAAGGAAAGACCCCACACTGCAATGGTCTTGCCCTTGAGTTCCCCTTTGAAGTGTTTTTGCAACTTATGGAATAACATTTTTTTCTGTTCTTCATTAACCTGGTCGACTGATTCTATGAGTTCCAGTGGATAGCCCGTTTCGCGTCCCATCCGGATCATGGCTTTGACGTCTTTGGGAAAGCAGCTGCCTCCGTAGCCTGCCCCGGGGTACAGGAATTTATTGCCTATACGGCTGTCCGAACCGATACCCGTTCGTACGCTGTTCACGTTGGCGCCCACGCGTTCACACAGGTTGGCCACCTGGTTCATGAACGAGATGCGGGTGGCCAGCATGGCATTGGCGGCGTATTTGGTCATCTCGGCCGAAGGAATGTCCATGAAGAGTACCCTGAAATTCTTGAGCAGGAAAGGCCGGTAGAGGTTTTCCATGATCTTTCTTGCCTTTTCACTTTCCACGCCCACCACCACGCGATCCGGGCTCATGAAATCGCGGATGGCATCGCCTTCTTTCAGGAATTCGGGGTTGGAGGCAATGTCAAAGGGGATGTTGGCGTTTCGTTTGTCCAGTTCCTGCTGGATGGCCTGTTTCACTTTGGCGGCCGTTCCCACAGGGACTGTGCTTTTGGTGGTGAAGACCAGGTAGCCGGTCATATGCTTTCCAACAGTCCGCGCTACATCCAGCACGTAATGGATATCGGCGCTTCCGTCTTCGTTAGGGGGCGTACCCACGGCGCTGAAAACGATTTCCGCCTGGTCCAGGCACTTTGTGATATCTGTTGTGAAATGCAGCCTTCCGGCCTGGACATTCCGTTGTACCATGGATTCCAGTCCCGGCTCATAGATGGGTAGGATTTCTTTCTTCAGATGTTCAATTTTTTGCCGGTCAATGTCTACACAGGTTACATGGGCTCCCATTTCTGCGAAACAGGTACCGGAAACAAGTCCTACGTACCCGGTTCCTACAATAACAATATTCATACGATTTTTGTTTTGGGTGAAGGGGCAGAAGCATCCCGCAGATTTTCCTGGTCCAGATACCATGCCACGGTCTTTTCCAATCCCTGGCGAAAGGACATTTCTTGTTGCCAGCCCAGTTCGGTTTTGATCTTGGCGGCATCTATGGCGTAGCGCAGGTCGTGACCGGGACGGTCAGTCACAAAGGAGATGAGGGGCAGGGAATCGCCCGCAGGACGGTCCAGCAGGCGGTCGGTGATTTCTATGAGCAGGCGTACCAGCTCTATGTTCTGCCATTCGTTGTTGCCGCCTATGTTGTAGGTTTCTCCGTCGCGTCCTTCATGAAATACCAGGTCTATGGCCCGGGCATGGTCTTCCACGTAAAGCCAGTCCCGGATGTTTTCTCCTTTGCCGTAGACGGGCAGGGGCTTGCGGTTCACTATGTTATGGATGATTACGGGGATAAGTTTTTCGGGGTACTGGCAGGGTCCGTAATTGTTGGAACAATTGGAAATCCTGACAGGCAGCCCATAGGTGTGGTGAAATGCCCTTACAAAGTGGTCTGCCGAGGCTTTTGATGCCGAGTAGGGGGAGCGGGGGTCGTAGGGGGTGGTTTCACGAAACGGTTCCTCTCCGGGGTTCAGTTGACCGTAGACTTCGTCTGTGGATACCTGGTAAAACAGGTGCCTGTGGTAGTCTTCCTTTTTCCAGTGTGTTTTGGCCGTTTGCAGCAGGGTGAGCGTGCCCATGACGTTGGAACGGGCAAAGGCAAACGGATCGGTGATGCTGCGGTCCACGTGGCTTTCGGCGGCCAGGTGGATGACTGCGTCTATACTGTATTGCCGGAAGATCTCCTCCATTTTGGCATGGTCGCAGACATCGGCCTGAATGAAACGGTAGTTGGGCTCCCTGTCGATATCCCTGAGGTATTCCGGGTTGGCTGCATAGGTGAGCTTGTCCACATTGATGACAAGGTACTGCGGGTATTGTTTGACAAAACGCCTGACCACGTGCGAGCCAATGAATCCGCAGCCACCGGTGATGAGAACCGTGAAGTTCCCGGAACCTTTCAAAATATTGTTTTTATTATCTTTCATATGTCTTGCCTTATTGTTGCAGGGCTCTCAGTTTTCTCCGGACGTCTTGCTGCTCCCGGTTTGTGCAGGCACGGCTATATCTTGCGCTAAAGTTACTCCGCTTGCTCCGGCTTCATCATCTTGCTGTGCCAGCAAGCCTGTCTGCTGTGCTGCCGCGGCGAGTTCCAGGATGTATTGGCCGTATTCGTTGTGTTGCATGGGAAGTGCATCGGTGTGGATCTGTTCCGGGGTGCGCCAGCCGTTGCGAAGGGCGATTTCCTCCAGGCAGGCGATCTTTAGGCCTTGTCGTGCCTGGATGGTTTCCACAAAGTTAGAGGCCTCGGCAAGAGAACTGTGGGTCCCGGTATCCAGCCAGGCGAAGCCCCGGCCCAGGGTGGTGACGTGCAGATGTCGCAGGTTAAGGTAATGTTCGTTTACCGTGGTGATTTCCAGTTCTCCGCGTGCCGATGGTTTTACAGCTGCAGCCACATCCAGCACGTTGTTGGGGTAAAAGTACATACCGGTGACGGCCAGGTTTGACCTTGGCTTTTGTGGTTTTTCCTGGATGGAAACCGGAATTCCTGCCGGGCCGAGTTCTACCACCCCGTAGCGATGCGGGTCTTTAATGGGGTATCCAAAAACATGCGCAAATCCGTTATTTGCCGAGGCGACGGCCCTTTGGAGCATGGCCCGGAAGCCCTGCCCGTAGAAGATGTTGTCGCCCAGGACCAGGCACACGTTGTCGTTGCCTGTGAAATCCCTGCCAATGATCAGTGCCTGAGCCAGTCCTTCGGGCCGGGGTTGCGGCGCATATTGGAAGCGTACCCCAAAGGCTTCACCCGTGCCCAGCAGGCGCTCGAAGGAGGGCAGGTCCTGCGGTGTGGATATGATCAGGATATCCCGGATCCCGGCCAGCATCAGGACAGACAACGGATAGTAGATCATGGGTTTATCGTAAACGGGAAGCAATTGCTTGGAAACTCCTTTTGTGATGGGATACAGGCGTGTGCCTGAACCCCCGGCCAGAATTATTCCTTTCATATCCGGTTTTTGTTGAATAGGCTCAAAGTTAATAATTATCTTTGAGGGATGAAACGTTTGTTGCAGCTGATAATCCTTCTTTTACTGCAGGCCGGGGCTTTGCCCGCGGCCTCCCAACAACGGCCGGCTCAGGTGCAGCAGGCCCCCAAGCCCTCGGGAGCACAGCAGGTTCTGCAGGGGCCGCAGGCTCAGGAGCCGCTCGTAGCACAGCAGGTTCTGCAGGGGCTGCAGGCTCAGGAGCCGCTCGTAGCACAGCAGGTTCTGCAGGGGCAGCCGAAGGAACAGGGCGCTCCGCAGGTTCAGGAGCCGCTCGTAGCACAGCAGGTTCTGCAGGGGCAGCCGAAGGAACAAGGCGTTCCGCAGGTCCAGGAGCCGGTACATGAGGAGCGTTCTGTGTTGGATGTGGTGGCAGACAGCTTGCTGGCGGGCAATAAAGTTGCCGTGATGACCGGGTCGCTGGGCGAGATCATGCTCAGCGAAGGGTATCCAGAGGTGATCATCCAGTGTTTTGATGATATCATGGATGGATTTGCTGCCTTGCATGCCGGGAAAGTCAGTTATCTGATGACTGCATACACCACGGCTTATGTCGTTTCACGGTCTAATCCCTCCTACAGGATACTGCCTTACCATCTGACCAACGAAGGAGCCGGTGTGGCCGTGGCAAAGGACAATTCCACAGGTCTGCTCCGGCAGATTGACTCTGTCCTTGCGGGATTCAGGCAGGACGGCACACTGGATAAGATCATCGGAAACTGGATACGGCATGATGGTTCTGAATATGTGGTCACAGAGTTTGACAACAAGGGCACATCATCCGGGGCAGGCGCATTGCCGCCTTTGCGCGTGGGAACCTCTGCAAACCGGGAACCCATGTGCTTTGTGCGCAACAACACCATCTCGGGCCTTGACTGGGAATTAATGATGCGCATTGGGCAGGCTTTAGGCAGAGAGGTGGTATTCGTGGACATGAAGTATGCGGCCCTTATTGCCGCTTTACAATCGGGAAAGGTAGATGCGGTGGCATCCAATATGACGGCAACGGCAGAGCGCAAGAAACAGGTTGATTTTTCAGCTGTATATTATGTTAATCCTCAGGTACTTGTTGAATGGAATCCTGTGGGAGCCGAGGCTACTGCAGCAAGGAGTTCCGGGCAAAGTTTCTGGGAAAAATTCACTGATTCGCTGTACCGTAATTTGTTGCATGAAAAGAGGTACATGCTGATTCTGGACGGGTTGTGGGTCACCATTCTGATTGCTGTGATGTCTGTGATCTTTGGTTCCATTGCAGGGGCAGGAGTTTGTGCCCTGAGGATGTCTCGCCATACGGTTTTACGCGCTTTTGCCAAAAGCTATATCACCCTCTTTCGTGCGATCCCGCAGGTGGTTATCCTGATGGTGATGTTTTATGTGGTATTTGCCACGGCCCGGATCAGCGGGATTTTTGTTTCTGTACTGACCTTTTCCCTGATCTTTGCTTCGTATTCATCGGAGCTCTTTCGTACATCTTTGGAAGCGATACCTTTGGGACAGCGTCAGGCAGGCTATGCCATGGGATTCAACAAGTATCAGACCTTTAGGTATATCCTCCTGCCACAGGCAGCCCGTATTGCATTTCCCGTATATAAGGGAGAGATCATATCACTGATAAAGATGACGGCAATCGTAGGGTATATTGCCGTCCAGGACCTGACCAAAGCAGGCGACATCATCCGCAGCCGCACATTTGACGCCTTCTTCCCCCTTGTCATGGTGGCGCTTATCTATATGCTTATTATTTGGGGATTTACGAAGCTGTTGAGCGTCCGGAGGTGGAACCTTAGTGCGCCAAAAAGCTGATAGTCTTCATAACCAGCAGAAAATCACCTAAATAGAAAAATACCACTGAATTTGGCGCACTAAGGTTCCACCTCAGAGCTTCCGACCTTCCTGTAGTAGTTGAACATGTGTTTTGGCAGCGCCTGGGGGTAAAAGATGGCTATCAGATCGGCCAGGATCAGGTGCGGGTTGACGGCTCCGGATTCGAAATAATCGCTCCCGCCTTCCGGCGTGCTGCGCAGGTTGTTGTTCCAGACGTTCCCGTTGCGGAAGGCGGGAGCCTCGGCAAAGCGGGGATCCAACCGGGCGAGGGAAGCAAGGTCCTCGTATTGGTTGGTGTTGATCCAGAAATCGGCCTGTTGGGCGTACAGGTATGCCTGTTCAACGCTCATGGCTGTTGTTTTGACGCCGGGTTTCGAGCCCAGGATCATGCCTCCGGCATCTTTGACCAGGATTTGAAGGTGGCTGTCGGTTCCCGGTACGTACCACACGTCTTTGAAGGGTGCGTTTACCAGGACTTTGACCGGTTCAAAACCGCCGTTGGCAGATTCTGCAGGATTTTGCGTTGTGACGGTTTCTTTTGCCAGCTTGCAATATTCCAGGTAAGTATGGCTTATCTTACTGAATTGTTCGATTGCCATGAGTTCCTTGTCAAAGAAAGAAGCAAACGCCACCAGGAACTCGGCTTTTCCAAGAGGGTGATTTTCAAGGTATTCTGGGATTTGAACAACATTTAGCCCCAGCTGTTTTATTTTTTCTATGTAGTCTGCAGATTCACCGTGAATGGCATACGCAAAGACAATATCGGGTTTAAGTTGCAGCAGGGCTTCGTAATCTATAGCCGATTCGTATCCCAGGTCTACAGCCTTGCGGATATTCTTGTTGTATATGTATTGCGCACCCGAAACGCCCACGATGGAGCTTGTTTCATTGATTGCATCCAGGTAAGCGATGTGTGTGGAGGAAAGGCATACGACATTACGTACCTTGTTGACAACGTGACGTGTCGTGTTATATGTAACCGGGTCGGTCAGATAGAGAACTTTCTCTCCTTCTTCCCTGACAATATAAAAATTGTTTGCATACCGTGGTTTGTAGATGTAGTCAATGTCTCCTTCTGACAGACCGTATTCTTCCAGCGGATGTTTACGAAAAGACTTGCTTCTGTTTGTGGGGCATGACTGAAAAGCAAGTGTGCAAAGCAACACACAGGTGCCAATCAGGCTCCCCCTAATCATTCTTGGTTTAACCACAATTTGTTGTTTTTGAGCCTTCCACGGGACTCGAACCCGCGACCTGCTCATTACGAATGAGCTGCTCTACCAGCTGAGCTAAGAAGGCAATGGGCTGCAAAGATAAATTAAAATTTTAATTTCCACATCTTCACATCCAGCGGAGGATCGGCCATGTCCGGGTCGAGCGGATACATGGGCCTTTCTATGCGCTGGTAGGGGAGTTCCAGCAGGTTCTGGTCCACGCCGCCCCGCGTAAGTGCCATCATCCAATCACCCCGCATATTGTAAACACTTTCAGGCAGGTAACCGACCTTGATCACGATGATGTCGGTCTCGCGTGGTTTAAAGCCGAGGTTTTCGAAATCGCTCTCGTAGTGGTAGGGTTTGCGCTTTTGGGTCACGATCACATGCATGCTGCCGGTTTTGATCACCACCTCTGTATTGGTGTCGCTTTCCCTTATAAATTCAACCGTTCCGCTCAGCAGCACCGGCGGCTGGTAACGGTCATCCACCATGGCTCCCACAGTTTCTTCCACTTTGGCGCCAACACCTGCCGCCAATGCTTTTTCCACCATTTTTGGTCCGGGGATGGAGGCATATATAAGATCCGGGGACGAGCTTGCACTTTGGGACGTGCTCATGCCTCCGGAAGAGCGGAACTCGGGTCTTTCCAAAAGCCGGGCAAGAGTCCAGGTGACGTCACCAGCACCTCCGGCGGTGGGATTGTCTCCCATGTCGCTGATCATAAAGGGCTTCTTGTCACTTGCCAGTGCTTTTTCCAGGCATTCGTCGAGCGAGGCGGTAGGAGCAATGAAATCGAACTCATGTCTGACATTCCAGAAGGCCCGGGCAAGTTCTGCGGCCGTTGTTTCAACCGCGTTTTCGTCATCACCGGTAACCATGACCACAGCGTGGTTGCGGGGTTCATCGGCCCAGGCGTATCCAATCCAGATGGCTGCATCTATGACGCCTTCACGAGCTGCTGCAGGAGCCACCTTTGCGTAAAGGGATTTTGCCGGTTCTACGCGTGTGCTTGTCTTTTCACCGGGCAACAGGATAGGAACTTTCACCCAGGCTTTGCAGGCAGGCCTTCCTTTGCCGGTTTCCAGCCGTTCCAGCAGGTTGGCCACTGCCCGCCTTTTGGATTCCATGGCGTCTTCGTGCGGAGCCATGCGGTAGCAGGTAATCAGGTCTGTGTTTTCTGCCAGTCTTTGGGATACGTTCCCGTGCAGGTCCATACAGGTGGATATGATAGGCTTGTTGCCAATTACTTCCTTGATCCTCAGAATCAGGTCTCCTTCCGGGTCATCCAGTCCTTCTACGCTCATGGCTCCATGGATGTCAAAGTACAGGGCATCGTAGGGAAGGTTCTTCCTGAGTTCCTCAAGTGTCTGGTTTACAAGCGATTCATATGTTTTCCTGGTTACGATCCCGCCGGGAGTGGCCCTGGAATACATGGCCGGTAGCCAGTGTGCTTTCTGGCGTAAAACAGAGTCAGGGGCCATGAAATCGTACCGGCTGAACACCTCTTCTGCCTTGCTGATGCTGAAATCCTCTTCAACTGTCTTTGCAGGGGAAAACGTACTGCATTCTATGGCAATCCCGGCTATCGCTATCCTGGGCAGCCGCTCCTGCCTGTTGCACGCAGTAAATAGCAACAGAAAGCACGTAAATAGAAGGATCCCCGAAGACAGCTCTCTACAAGAAGACAACAAGGACATCCGTTTCCCCGAAAACAACATGATTCCTGAAGACATCCGTTTTCCAGAAGACAAACGTACCTCTGAAGGCGAACGTTTCTTAGTTGCAGGATCAATAACACCGGCAAGCGCATGCAAGTTAGAGGCTGCAGGCATGAACATATTTTTTTTCATTACAGATAATGATTTGTTCGACGCGAATTATTACATACAAATGTAAGGATTTTTATCAGTCCCGGCAATTCACTTATATCAACGCTTAGTTCTATCTTTGCAGTATGAAGGAAGTGATCATGAATTATCCTGCAGTGAAGTATAAACAGTACATAGCTTTTTTTTCAGTGTGGAGGAAGTGTTCATGAATCGTCCGGCGGAAAAGTGTGAACGGCACATAGTAACTTTTGCAGTATGAAGGAAGTGATTGTAATTGGGGCGGGACCCGCAGGTATGCTGGCTGCCGGTACGGCGGCAGAAAAAGGTGCTAATGTGGTTCTGCTTGAAAAGATGGAGAAACCGGGACGCAAACTGGCCATAACGGGAAAGGGCCGCTGCAATATCACCAACCTCAAGAACTGGGAAGACTTCAGCCCGCACGTACACCCGGTGAACCGTTATTTCAAGCCGGCATTTTATAATTTCACCAGCGAGGATACGGTGACTTTCTTTAATAATATTGGATTGCCAACGGTATTGGAGCGAGGAACAAGGGTGTACCCCGCTTCTCAAAGGGCATTTGATGTGATAGATGCTCTCAAATCCTGGCTTGAGCGGTTGGGTGTCCGCATGATCTGCGGTTGCCAGGTGCTGGAATTCCTGACGGAAGCGGCACCAACTTCCGGAGACCAGGAAACAACTTCCTGTGCAAACTTTCCTGTCAGCAATGCTACCGCAAGCAGTGCAGCACCCACTTCCGGAGCTCTGGAAATAAAAGCCTCGGCAAGTGCCCCGATCAATACAAAAAAAGCAGGTACACCCACACGGATCAAAGCGGTGAGAGTCAGGAATTCGCGGGGTGAAGAAAGGCTGCTGACTGCGGACCATTTTATTCTGGCCACCGGCGGTAAGACTTATCCCGGTACCGGTTCGACAGGGGACGGCTATGCACTGGCCTCGGCGCTCGGCCACACCATTGAGCCACTCTTTCCTACGCTAACCGCGCTGATGCCAGTGGATTACGACCGGCGGCTTGAGGGGGTGGAGTTGCGCAATGTCCGGCTGGATCTGTACATAGAGGAAGTGCTGCGACGATCCGAGGAGGGAGAACTGCTTTTCAGTAACCTGGGGATTGAAGGTCCTATTGGGTTTCGCGTGAGCAGGCAGGCAGTGGTGGCTCTGAACAAAGGGCAGCGCGTGTCCCTGCATCTAAACCTGAAGCCTGCACTCACACGTGAACAGCTGATGGCCCGGTGGAAACGGGAACGGGAAAATTCTCTTGTCGGTTCTGGTTCTGTGTCTGTGCCTGGGTCTGGGATGTCGGCAAGGAATTCGGTTGGGGCCGGGAATGGGAGCCCGGGAAAGAATTCTGTTGGTCCGGGGAATGGATCTGAAGCTGATCTGCTAAAGCGGCTTAGGGCATATATGCCGGAAACATTGATAACCCCTTTTATAAAATATCAGACTGTGAGCGGCTTGCATCCTGTGGATGCCATGACAAAATGGGTCTTTCCCATAGCTTCTTACGGAGACTGGGCACGGGCTGTTGTGACGGCTGGTGGTATCTCTATGAAAGAAGTGGATATACGTACGATGCGTTCAAAACTGGTTGAAAACCTGTCGTTTGCAGGTGAGGTGCTGGATCTTGATGCAGATAGTGGCGGGTATAACCTGCAAATAGCGTTTGCTACGGGCAGGCTGGCAGGAGGTGGAACCTCATGCGCCAAAAATCAGCAATAAAATTTCTATTTAACAGTAAAACAAGGTTTTATTAATATTTAGAGTTAAAAATGGCGCGGGAAGTTCCACCTCATATGCGCCAGAGGTGAGTGCGAACGGGATCGGGACAACCTATAGACTCAATTTGATTTCAGTCAGGACTTTCTTGGTATCAAGGGTAAAATCTCCTTTCATCATCCAGTCGTAGTAGGAGGGTTCTGTATGCAGTACCTCTTTTACGCTACGGCCTTTGTGCTTGCCGAAGTTGAAAACCGGTTGTTCCTTGTCATCGAGCACTATGCGGCCGGCATAATCCAGGTTGCGGTTTCTGGTAGAGAATTCAGACAGGAAGCCTATTTCGTTCTTAAGATCATCGGGATATCTGTCCAACTGGGCTTCAAGGATTTCCATGGTTGCAATGGTATCGCCTTCGGCACTGTGAGCATTATCCAGATTCTTATCGCAGTAGAATTGGTAAGCTGCTTTCAGCGTTCTTTGCTCGAGCTTATGGAAAATATTCTGTACGTCAATTAGTTTGCGTTTGCGGAAATCGAAGTCGATTCCCGCCCGCAGGAACTCTTCAGACAACATGGGCACATCGAATTTGGTAGAATTATAGCCCGCTATGTCGCAGCCTTCCATCCATTTGGCCAGTGATTTGGCAATTTCCTTGAACGTGGGTTCATTGGCAACATCTTCGTTCGAGATACCATGTATTGCCTGTGCTTCAGGCGATATGGGTATGGTTGGATTGATCCGGCGCGTCTTGATCTCGCGTGTTCCGTCGGGACTCAGTTTTAGAACGCAAATTTCAATGATCCTGTCAGTTGCCACATTCAGGCCGGTCGTTTCCAGGTCCAGGAACAGGATGGGTCTTTTAAGGTTGAGTTTCATGTTGATTTGGGCTTTATGAGTCACAAAAGTACAAAAATTAATGGAGTTTCTCCTTGCCAAGGACGGGAAAATAGTGCCGCGCACTTTTGATGTATGAGATTGGCTTACAGTGATATAACAAAAGAGCTCTCTGGGGGAGCTCTTTTGTTAACTATCTGTTATATAGGTCAATGTATCAAAAGTGCGCGGCACTCTACTGGGTGATCATCATAGGCATGAGCAGGGCGCAGAGTTCCTCGTTTTCCGGTTCTGTGTAAATGGGGGTGATGAGGCCTACGCGTGAGGGGTCGCTCAGGGCAATGTTAACCTCGGTACCCGGAAGGTTGGCCAGGATCTCCGCCAGAAACACAGATTTGAATCCCATCTCAATGGCTGGACCGTCGTACTGGCAGGAGATGCGTTCCTGGGCGGCAATGCGGAATTCGACATCCTGGGCCGAGACGAATATCTGGTTGGCAGAAAAGAGCAGTCTGATGAGGTTGGTTGCCTGGTTGGCGCATACGCTTATGCGACGTACCGCGTTCATCAGTTCTATCCGGTCCGCGATGATGTTGTTGGGATTGTTCTGGGGAATGACACTCCTGTATGCAGGGTAGTTTCCTTCCACCAGGCGGCATGTCATGCGGTAGGAACCGAAGTTGAAGAAGGCGTTGGTTTTATCGAAGGATATGGTGACATCGTCTTCCATCTTGACAAGAAGGTTCCTGAGTATGTTGGCCGGTTTTTTGGGGAGGATGAAAGAGGCATCTTCGGAGGATTTGACATCGGATCTAGTGTAGCAAACCAGTTTGTAGGAATCCGAGGCCACCAGGTTGGCACCGTTGGTTTTCAGGTCAAAGAAAATGCCGTTCATCACAGGGCGCAACTCCTCGTCACCTGTTGCATAAAGGGTGCGGTTTATACCTTCCAGCAAGACGTCCGGGGAGAATGTGATGGACAGGTTGTCATTGGGTTCTTTGGCTACAGGGTAATCTTCTGCCGGAAATGCGGGAACCTGGAATTTACCGGTCGTCCAGGTGAATTCTATTATATTCTGTTCTTTGTTGAAAGCAAATGTCAGGGGTTGCTCCGGAAATTCCTTGAGTGAATCTGTCAGGATACGGGCCGGAATGGCAATACTGCCTTTTTCTACCACGTTGTCAATGGGCATGGTGGTATGTAAGGTGGTTTCCAGGTCTGAGGCCGTAATGGTGAGTGAATCCCCGGTCAGGTCAAACAGGAAATTGTCCAGTATGGGCAATGTGTTCTTGGAAGCGATAACCCTGCTTACGGATTGTAGTCTTCCCAACAATTCTGAGCTTGATACAACAAATTTCATAGGTTAATAATTTATCTTACAAATATACTAAAAAAGTGCGTTGGAAGATTCAGGCGCATAGGATTTTTCCATGGCCAGAAGCTTCTGCTTGCGTCCCAGTCCCGAAGCGTATCCCACAAGCGAACCGTCTGCTCCAATAATACGGTGGCATGGAATGACTATGGCAAAGGGATTGGCGTTGCTTGCCTGGCCTACAGCACGTGCAGCTTTGGGATTGCCTGACCTGGCGGCAAGTTCTGCGTATGAAAGCGTTGTGCCGTAAGGTATATTTTTTAGGTTTTCCCATACGGTCTTTTGAAAATCTGTGCCTTCTATCTTTAAGGGCAAATTGAATGTACGGCGCGTTCCCTTGAAGTATTCGTCCAGCTGTTCAAGAGCCAGCAACAGGATGGGCGGTTTTGGCTCTTCGGGGTCCATGAGTTCCCCACTTTTATAAAAACCTTTCAGGTTATAATTGTCCTCGAATTCACAGGCCGTGATTTCTTCGTATTCATTTGCCGAGAATTGAAAGTTGCCAAGCGGGGTAGTGGTGTACACCCTGTACCGGGGTACCTTGTGGCCTCCTGTAAGGAGGGTATACATATGGCGGGCAATGCGCTCCGTGGCCCCGTCCATTCCCAGGATCCTTGCCAGCCGTTTGTAATCTGCAAGGACGCTCCTTCTCCTCTGCCGTCCTTTGAGCAAAAGGCGCAATTCTTCTTCCATCCGGACAGGATTGCATTCCTTTTGAATGAGTTCCCGGACCGAGTTTTTCTCCAGGATCAGGTTTGGCAGGGATATGTGCTTCACTTTGATTATCAGACGGGCAATGGCCACCGAGAGAGGATTGCCTCCGTAGCATACCACCTGGGGACAATTCAGCAGGGCTGCCTCGAGCGTGGCAGTGCCGCTGGTGATGAGTGCTGCCTCGGCTTGTTGCAGGATCTCGTGTGTATGTCCGTAGATCACGCGCACCGGAAGGTCTTTGAGGATGTTATCGTAAACGGCTATGGGGATGGAGGGAGTGGCTGCGACGATCCACTGGTAATCGTTGAATTTGTTGATGATATCCTTTACCCGAGGTAGCAGGAAATTGATCTCGTTCAGGCGGCTTCCAGGCAGAATGGCCAACACAGGATCTGCCCCTATTTTATATTTTCGTGCGAAAACTTCGGGCGGGTCAGATTTTTCCAGTGTATCTGCAAGGTTGTCCAGAACGGGATTACCCAGGTATACTGCATTGATCCTTTTGGAAGTAAAGTAGTCTACTTCAAAGGGGAATATGACATAAAGCTGCGTGACGTATTTCCGGATGGTCCGCAGACGGTATTCGCGAGAAGCCCATACTTTTGGCGCTATATAGTAAAATGTCTTGATGCCCTTACGTGAAGCGAAACGGGCCATGTGAAGGTTGAACCCGGGGTAATCCACCAGGATTAGCACATCGGGAGCATATTCAAGGACATCTTTCCGACACCGGCGCAATTCCTTTATGTGGGAACCCAGCTGTCTGGCCACCTCCGCAAATCCCATCACGGCCGACCTGCTGCCTGGTCCCCTGTATTTGAACTCTGCCAGCGGATCTGCTTCCGCCAGAGCCTGCATTAGCTGTTTGGCGTAAAGATCACCGGACACTTCGCCAGATATGATGAAATAACGCATGATCTGTTACTTTTTCTTTTCCCAGGTCAGATCTTTCCACGCATCCTTCAAACGTTCCAGCTCGGGATAGTTTGTATTGTCTATTTTATGCGGGACTATGGTTACATAATGCTGTTCAAGAAGGTTATGGTCACAATCGGGTTCATTGGGCTCAAGGTTTTCATATTCGCCAACCATCCAGTAATAGGGGTGACCATAGGGGTCCGTACGGGTTTCAATTTCCTTGATCCAGGCTCCCATGCCAAAGCGGCACAGGCGGATCCCGTTTATCTCGTCAATGCTGCCCTGGGGTATGTTCACATTTACATAAGTAAAGGGAGCCGGGGGAGATGCAATGAATGTTTCGATGATCTGTTTTCCGTAAAATATACTGGCAGAAAAATCCGCATTGGTCTGGTGGTCGTTCAGGCTGAAGGCCAGGGAAGGGATTTTGTATAGGGCACCTTCACGCGTGGCTGCCAGCGTTCCGGAATAGAGAACTGCAGAAGAGCCGTTGAATCCGTGGTTGATGCCCGATAGTAACAGGTCGGGACGACGTGAGTCAAAGAGCAAGTTCAGGGCCATTTTCACACAATCAACAGGGGTCCCCGAACAGTAATACCGCTGTACGCCATTTTCCGGCAAACCATCTGGACTTCCCACAGGGACCATCCGCAACAGTTTTCCAATACTAACGGCGTTGGACATGGCACTTTGCGGATACTGGGGTGCCACTACGGTAATATCGCCAAACTGGCGGGCCATTTCTATGAGTGCCTGGAGCCCTTTTGAGGTATACCCGTCGTCGTTAGTAATCAGTATATGCATAATTTGCGAATTTAATGAATTTTTTTGAGCTTATCGCTCCATGTATTAACTTTGCTGTTGATTTAACAAACAAAACAATAATATGAATAAGATTAAAGTTGGAATTAACGGCTTTGGCCGGATTGGACGGTTGGTTTTCCGTGCTGCCCAGGATTTTGGAAACATTGAAATAGTTGGTATTAACGACCTGATAGACGTTGACTATATAGCTTACATGCTAAGGTATGATACAGTTCACGGACAATTCCAGGGTTCTATAGAAGTCAGGGACAACAAACTGGTTGTCAATGGAAAATCCATCCGCGTTACGGCAGAGAAAGATCCTATCAACCTTAAATGGAACGAGATAGGCGCAGAATATGTAGTGGAATCCACAGGTCTTTTCCTTACAAAGGAAAAAGCACAGGGACACCTGGCTGCCGGAGCAAAACGTGTTATCATGTCTGCACCCTCCAAGGATGACACCCCCATGTTCGTCTTCGGAGTCAACCATAAATTATACAAAGGCGAGCAAATTATTTCCAATGCTTCCTGTACGACAAACTGCCTTGCCCCCTTAGCCAAGGTGTTGAACGATAAATTCGGGATAGTGGAAGGGCTTATGACAACTGTTCACGCCACCACAGCCACCCAGAAAACAGTAGACGGACCTTCTGCCAAGGATTGGAGGGGCGGACGCGCTGCTGCTGCCAACATCATTCCCTCTTCCACAGGCGCCGCCAAAGCGGTGGGCAAAGTGATCCCCCAGCTGAACGGCAAGCTAACCGGTATGTCATTCCGCGTTCCAACCGTTAACGTTTCTGTTGTGGATCTGACCTGTCGTATTGAAAAGCCGGCCAGCTACGATGAAATCAAGGCCGCCATGAAAGAAGCTTCGGAAGGTGAAATGAAAGGTGTCCTGGGTTATACTGAGGATGCCGTGGTTTCTTCTGATTTCCTGCACGATTCACGTACTTCCATATTTGACGCAGGAGCCGGGATCTCACTCAATCCCAATTTTGTAAAAGTAGTTTCCTGGTACGACAACGAATGGGGTTATTCCTGCAAGATTGTGGATATGATCCAGCACATGGCTACTGTCAAATAAGCAGTCCTTTCCATGTAAAACCGGATGTTTTCTGAGGGAATACATCCGGTTTTTTTATATTTGCGTATGGTTTCAGTAATTATGGCTGCGTTCAACGCGCAGGCTTACATAGAAGCGGCACTGGACAGCGTCTTTGCCCAAACTTTCAGGGACTTTGAGATAGTGGTTGTGGATGATGCTTCTACCGACGGTACCGGCCATATACTGGAAAACCGCAAAGACCCCTGCCTTAGGGTTTTCAGGAACGAGACACGCAGCGGAGCCGCTTTTTCAAGGAACAGGGCTATTGCTGAAGCTTCAGGTAAGTATATGGCCGTCCTGGATGCTGATGATTTCTGGGCCCCTCAAAAGCTGGAAAAACAGGTTGAATATATGGAAAAGCATCCTGCTGCCGCCGGCCTGGGAACGTATGTTTACGAAACAGACCATACGGGGCACCCGGTCAAGGCAGTACGTTTCCCTTTATATCCGGGACAAATCAGATGCTCCACATTATTCCGCTGTTCCCTGGTCCATTCCTCCGTGATGGTTAGGCGCTCTTTCCTGGTAGAGCAGAACCTCCGGTATGATGAATCCTTTTCTTTTTCGCATGATTTTGAATTGTGGAGCAGGGCAGTCTTTGCCGGTGATTTCCACCTGCTTCCCCGTTACCTTACGTATTACCGCCGCAGTCCGGGGCAGATATCCTCGGAACATTCCGAAGCGCAAATGAAACATGCATCCCGTGTATACAGCTCATTGTTGAAGAAGATGGGCTATCGGCCTGCAGCCGAAGAGCTGTCTGCTCACCTGAGGCTGACCGGAATGGATATCCGGCCTGAAAGGGAACAGGAACATTACAGGGACATACTGTCATGGTGTGAAAGTCTTTATAAAACGAACGAAAAGAGCCTTATGGTCAGGCCTTATATTTTGGCCAATGAGATCTTGCTGCGTTTTCTGAAGTACTGTTCAATAAATTCCTTTGGTACGTTCAAGTCCTTACGGCTGCTGTTTTGCCTGCACCGGCGTTTGCCATTTCCGTTGTTTCCCTATTTCCAGTTATTCCAAAGAGTGAGCAAGAAAATATGAGGTTCGATACAGCACAATACCGTCGTAAAGAAGTGGAATTGCAACGCGTGGATTCCATAATGCGTATGCTCCCTTCCCATGCCGAACAGGTGCTGGAGGCAGGATGCCGCGAAGGGTACATCACACTGAAACTGGCAGGAATTTATCCTTCTGTCACCGCCCTGGACCTGAACATGCCCGGTATTGTCCACCCCCGCGTAGCTTGTGTGCAGGGTGACATCAAAGCACTTGATTTCCCGGACAAATCTTTTGACCTGGTCATCTGTACAGAGGTACTGGAACATATCCCGCCTCAGAAGCTGGAAAAGGCTTGTGCGGAATTGCTGCGTGTTACCAGAAGGTATCTTCTCATCGGGGTGCCTTTCAGGCAAGACCTGAGAGTTCACGCTACCCGCTGCATTCACTGCGGAAGCATCAATCCTACCACGGGTCATGTCAACTCTTTTGACCTGCAGCAGCTTATGTCTCTCTTCGGCAACATGCCCTTCTCAAGAACCGAGTACCCCGGCAGAGGTGTATATAAGACAAACCGTTTATCCTACGCGGTATATGAACGTTTTGGATTTCCCTACGGTTCTTACCAGCAGGAGGAACCCTGCATCAATTGCGGAAAACACCTGGAAAAACCACGTTTGTCTTTTCCTGCACGACTGGCATGTCTTTTTGCCAAAGGCCTGGAGTTCATACAAAACAAGACAGGGCCCTCAAGGAGCCCTGTCTGGATTCATGTTTTGTGGGATATTACTGGGCAGGATTCATTTTGATGTCAATGTAATTATTCTGTTTCAGGAAATTCTTGATGAATTCCTGTACACTGGAAGGAGTAATCCCTTTGACAATCTCTTCGTAACCTGTTACAATATCCAGCTCCTCTGTATAGAAGCTGATGAGTGACTGCTGCCAGAAACTGTTCCTGATAACGTTTTCCTGGCGGTTTTTAAGGAAGTTCTCCCTGGTTTTGGTTACATACTCATCTGATGGACCGTTCTGGCCAAGATTAAGGAAATCGTTCCTGACCACCTGGCTCATTCTTTCCTGTCTTTCCGGATCGGTATCAAAAACAATGATAATGCCTCCGTACTCTTCGGGCTGACTCGAGCTTATTTTCTGAACCGATGCTCCATAGGTCCCGCCTTCATCTTCCCTGAGGGTCTTGGTATAGGTCATATTGAGAATGGACTGAACGGCATCCAGGTATATATCGTTGTTCAGGTTGTATTCCATGTCCGCCGAATAGACATTCACGATGCTTGTTTTGGGCGTTTCCATCACGACATTGAAATGATTTTCCACCATTCCTTTGCGGATGCGGTTATTGTCTTTTACCCACACGGCAGGCTTTGTAGCAGATGGTAATGAACCCAGGTAAAGTTCCACCAGGGGTTTCAAAGCTTCCGGATCAACATTACCAACTATGGTGACTACTGCCCCGTTGTTATTGGCAAAGCACAATCTGTATGCTTTTTCCAGGTTCGCCAGAGACACTTTTTCCAGCAATTCACTCGAAACCAGTTGGCTGCGTGGGTTGTTGTTGAAAACGGTTTTCATAAGTTCCTTCTGAAGAACGAAATTGGGTGTTTTCTCCATATTGGGGACTATGGCTTTGAGCTGGGCCATGGGGGCTTCAAATTCACTTTCCACAAAGCGTGGTGTGACAATGTGGGCATATACCAGCTCCAGCAGGGTCTGAATATCCTGAGGCGAAGCGCTTCCTCTAATGCCCTGGTCGTAACTACTAATGAAGGGAGAGGCGTTGGCAATCTTACCGGTAAGCTTGCGTTTGAGCGATGTGGCGTTGAAATTGCCTACCCCGTTGCTTTGCGACCAGAGGGTGAAAACGTTACTTTCCAGCGAAGGCAACAGGTCTTCAGGAACTATGGAGAGTCCTCCGTCGTTCTGCAGGGAGAATAATACTTCGTCCTTTTTGTGCGCAGTGGGTTTTATAACCACCTTGATGCCATTGGAGAGGGTCCATACCACACTTTCAAAAGCACCTTCCTGTTGGCTGATTATCTTTCCTGGCACTATGGCGTCCACGTTGACAAGAGGTTCGTCGGATACTTCTTCTGCATAAGCTTGAATTTCCATATCTTTCACCTTCCTGATGATATCCAGGAGTTCCTGCTCGGAGGGGATCTGCAGGCCTTCGCGCTCCGGACCGCTTACAAGCAGAATACGGTTTTCTTCCGTTATGAATTGCTGTGCCAGCTGGTTGAGCTGGTCAAGAGTAATGAAAGGAAGGTATCCTTTCGCAACTTCCAGTTCATATGCGGGGTCCAGGATGGGCTCATTGAAAGCATAATGGCTCATCATGGTGTTGATGAACTCACTGTTCATCCTGTCCGCCGCATTCTCTGCTGCACGTTCCAGGCGGCGCAGGAAATTGGTTTTGGCACGTTCCAGTTCGCCATCTGTGAATCCATACCGTTTCATTTTCTCCACCTCGGTCATAAGGGCTTCAAATGCCCGGGCACCTTCACCATCCCTGCTTTGTACAGTGAACATGGTAGCATCTGCAGAGGTGGTTATGGAGGAAAAGCTCATGCCCGCACCCAGGAAAGGAGCATCGGGTTGTTGTGCGATTTCCTGAAAACGGTCGTTCATCATTCTGGAAACGAACGATTTGAACATATCTACCATGTATATCATTCCTAAAGAACGCATGGTGTAGGGAATAGGTTCGGATTTGATAATGAATTCTATCCCTGTGTTTTGTGCTTCAGGGTCTGTAATGATTCCGACTATGGGATCGTCGTTTTCCGGTACCGGGATCACTTTCTTGGGGCTGGGGGTGGTAGGGGCCGGTATGTCCTGGAAAAGCGCTTTGAGCTTGCTTTCAACCTGGTCCACATCAACATCTCCCACTACAATGACAGCCTGATGATCGGGGCGGTACCAGGTCTTGTAAAAGTCATGCAGTTCCGATGCGGGGAATGTCTGAAGTCCTTCTATGGTACCTATCAGGTTGCATTCGGCATATTTTGAACCTTTGTACAGATAGGGCAGCGAGGCTTCGAACATACGCCACTGGGCTGTTCTGCGTGTACGCAATTCTTCTATGATCACACCCCTTTCCTTGTCAATTTCTTGGGGGTCGTTTGTCACAAAAGCGGCATAATCGTGCATGATCAGCAGGCAGGTATCCAAGACTCCTTCCCGGAGCATGGGAATATTGTTGAGCATGTACATGGTTTGTTCAACCCCTGTACCCGCATTGATGTTCCTGCCAAAACTGCAACCTATGCTTTCCAGGTAACTGATGAGCATCTTGCCAGGAAGATTCCTGGTGCCGTTGAGTGCCATGTGCTCAAGGAAGTGTGCCAGACCCGCCTGGGCTTTGGTTTCCTGTATGGCTCCCACATTCGTGAAAAGGTAAAATTCGGCACGGTTTTCAGGCTTTGTGTTATGCCTTATGTAGTAGGTAAGTCCGTTGTCAAGTTTACCTATACGAACTGCAGGATCGATCTTCAAGGGCTCCTGTGGATTGGCCATTTGTGAATAGCCGTAGATTCCTGCCAATAGCAGAACTAGAAAAGTGGTTAAAAATTTCTTCATGATTTGATTGGTTATTCTATGAATGAGTAATGTTCAAAGAAAACAAAGATAGTAAAAAAACGCTCGGTGTTTGTCTTTTTTGTATTTTTACAAAATAGACATTATTAAAAATATATGCCAATGATTACCAGAAAGATCTTCCTGAGCCTTGTCGCTTTTTTTGTGGGTGCCGGTACAGCCATGCCCTGTACGAATTTGATTGTAACCAAAGGTGCGTCAAAAGACGGATCCGTGATTGTCAGTTATTCCGCCGATTCACACCAGTTATTCGGTGAGTTGTACTTCTGGCCTGCAGCTGAATGGGCCGAGGGAACCATATTGAAAATCTATGAATGGGATACAGGTAAGTACATGGGGGAAATCCCCCAGGCACGCCGGACCTATTCTGTGACCGGAAACATGAATGAATACCAGCTGTTGATAGGGGAGACCACCTTTGGGGGCAGGAGTGAGTTCAATGATCCGACCGCGATGATGGATTACGGGTCCCTGATCTACCTGGCTTTACAGCGCTGCAAAACCGCACGTGAGGCCATCTTATTGATTGATAATCTAATGCAGACATATGGATATGCCTCCAGCGGGGAATCATTTTCCATTGCCGATCCCGATGAAGTATGGATCATGGAAATAATGGCCAAGGCTCCCAGGATGGTGGAAGGGGTCAATGTGAACAAAGGGGCCGTATGGGCAGCCAGGCACATTCCCGACGGATACATCAGCGGTCATGCCAACCAGGCCCGCATCACAAACCTTGATTTTGACGATCCTGATAATTGTCTATATAGTCCCGATGTGATTTCCCATGCCCGGGAGATGGGGATTTTTAGCGGCAAGGACAAGGATTTTAGCTTTTCCGACGTATATGCACCGGTGGATTTTGGAGCCGCCCGTGCCTGTGATGCGCGCATATGGGCTTATTTCAACCGTTTTGCAGACGGCATGGATAAATACCTGGATTATGCCATGGGTCATAATCTGACCAACCGTATGCCCTTGTATGTAAAGCCAAATGTTAAATTGTCCTTCAGGGATGTTGCCGGAATGATGCGTGACCATTTTGAAGGAACCCCTATGGACATGACGTGCGATATCGGCGCCGGAAGCAACGCATTGCCATACCGCTGGAGGCCCATGTCATTCGAGGTGGATGGAAAGACCTACGTCAACGAGCGGGCCATATCAACGCAACAGACAGGATGGTGGTTTGTAGGACAATGCAGGAGTGATCTTCCAAGGGACCTTGGGGGCTTGTACTGGTTTGGGGTGGACGATGCCGGTACTTCGGCCCTGATACCGTTTTACAGCGTTTCTCAGCGTGTTCCCCGATGCATAGAAGAGGGGAACGGGAGCATGCTGGAGTACTCTGAAACATCGCTCTTCTGGATAGTGAACAGGGTAGCCCAGTTTGCATACCTTCGCTATAACCAGACCGGGGCTGAAGTCCGGAACGTTGTGGATGCCTGGGAAAATGAGATGGTGGAAAAAACTGCCCATATCGATCAGATTGCTTTGACTTTGTACAAACAGGACCCTGCTCTGGCCCGTGAATTTCTGACTGATTTTTCGGTGAATGCGGCCCAGGAGTTGTTTGATAAATGGGTGGAACTTGATAAATATCTGATGGTTAAGTATATTGACGGAAACATCAAGCACCAGAACCCGGACGGGTCATTCACCAACAACGGGAACAGCGTACGAATTCCCAAATCCCCCATATCCGGAGGTCAGACACAAAAATGGAAAGAAGCCGTAGTCAAGGACAACGGTACAATTTTAGAATCAAGATAGATGGAATGAAACGTTATTTTCTCCTGCTTTTGCTCTTTTTGCCCCTGCTGGCAAAAGGAGCTGATTCAAGCCTGGTATTTGTGTTGAACATTGACAGTGAGATCCATGCCAAGTCGGCCAGAATGCTTGACAAGGCGCTGCAAGAGGCAAAAGAACAGAATGCCATGGCATTTGTAATGCGTCTCAATACTTTTGGCGGTGCATTGGATGCGGCTGAAAAAATGAGGACAGCCCTGCTGGAAGCTCCTTTCACCACGGTTTCCTTTATTGACCACCAGGCAGCCTCGGCAGGTGCACTGATCTCCATTGCGTGTGATACCATTTATATGGCCCCCGGATCCACCATCGGCTCTGCCAGTGTCGTGAATCAGACTGGAGAACCAATGCCCGAGAAATACCAGTCTTACATGCGTTCCCTGATGCGTGCCACGGCCGAAGAAACGGGGCGTGATCCCAGACTGGCGGAACAAATGGTCAGCGGAGACACGATAGTGAATCTGACGACAAGGGAAGCCATTGAAGCGGGATTGAGCCAGGGACAGGCCTCCAGTGTGGAGGAAGCAGTGGCATTGCTTGGTTATGAGAATCATGTCATCAAGGAATACGAAGAGACCTGGCTGGACAAGGTGATAGGATTCTTTCTACTGCCGCTGGTCCAGGCCCTGATGCTCATGGGCATGATAGGAGGCATTTATTTTGAACTGCAAAGCCCGGGCATAGGTTTCCCGCTGGGGGTGGCGGTCTTTTGTGCCATTGGCTATTTTTCCCCGCTTTTCCTGGAAGGATTGGTGCAATACTGGGAGATCATTATCATTATTGCAGGCTTGATACTTCTGGCTGTTGAAATATTTGTCACTCCGGGTTTCGGGGTGTTGGGCATCCTTGGCCTTGTTGCTATAGGCGCCGGTTTGACTCTTACCATGATAGACAACCGGGTGTTTGATTTCAAAGGGCCTTTCCCCTGGAAAGATATACTGGTGCCTGTTGCCACGGTGAGTGTCACCGGTCTGCTGGCCCTGTCTTTTATTCTTTTTTCCGTGCATATGTTGTTTCCCACCAGGGTGTTCAACCGCATAGCCCTGAGGACGAACCTGGAAACAGAAGATGGATTTGTTGGGGTACCGACCCTCCATGATATTGTCATAGGCCAGGAAGGGGTGACCTTTACTGACCTTCGGCCTTCCGGAAAAGTGACCATTGCAGGCAGGTGGGTGGAAGCCCGTGCGGCTATAGGATACATTCCCAAAGGTACTCCGGTTAAAGTGGTACGGATAGAAAGCGGTGCTATTTTTGTTGAGACTCTATAAGTTCCAGCAAACGCTGTACCGCTTCTTCCTGTGGAATCCCCCGCATGACGGGGATTTTCCCTTTATATAGGGTTACCTTCCCATTGCCTTCCCCAACATATCCGTACTGGGCATCGGCCATTTCTCCGGGCCCGTTCACAATGCAACCCATGACGGCAATGGTGCATCCTTTAAGGTGTGATGTGGCCTTCTTGACTTGGCGGACTGTTTCTTCCAGGTTGAATTTTGTACGACCACAACCGGGACAGGAAATGTACTCGGGGCTTGAAAAGACACAACGGGTAGCCTGCAGCAGGTCCATGCAGAATTCTTTCAGTTCTTCTTTTGAAGCAAAGGGTGCCTCTATAAATGGCATGGGCAATGTCTTCCAGTCAATGGTCCCGTCCAGCAGGCCGGGAGCCCACTTGTAAGCGGCACTGACAATGAGCTCATCCCATGATGCAGGCTGGCTGCGGTCTTTGGCTACAGGCAGGAACAGCTTGCCAAAGCGGATTTCCGCCCCGGGGGCCTCGGTGAGGGAAACCCTGAAGGTGTCTCCAATGCCTTCTTTAAGCAGGGTAATGATACCCACAGCGGATTTAAGGCGTCCCTGCCGGTCGTTGCCAGATTCTGTCACACCCAGGTGCAGCGGGTAGTCCATACCCAGGGCTTTCATGTTTTGAACGAGCAGCCGGTTGGCCTGTACAATGATGCGGGTATTGCTCGATTTGAGAGAGACCACAACACGGGGAAAATCCATTTCCTGGCAAATGGTCAGGTATTCCATGGCAGCCTGACACATGCCTTCAGGAGAGTTCCCGTAAGTTTCCAGGATGTGCAGGGGGAGAGAGCCGTGGTTCACGCCAATTCGAAGGGCAGTATCATGCCGGCGGCAAATTTCGAAGAGCTCTGCCAACAATTCCCTGACCCTGGAGCGGTCACGTGAAAAATTACCGGGATTGATGCGAACCTTATCGGCCACCCGGGCCGCTTCCATAGCGGTGTGAGCCGAGAAATGGACGTCGGCGACCAGGGGAATATCCACTCCCTGATCCCTGAGCTTTTCCCTGATGACGGCCAGTGCTTTAACCTGTCGGGGGCCCTGTGTGGTAAGCCTTACCATCTGGGCGCCTTCCCGAGCAACGGCCAGGCATTGGGCTATGGATGCATCCACATCCAGTGTGTCCGTGTTGCACATGGTCTGGACAGAAACGGGGTGTCCGCCTCCGATGGCCAATTTTCCGGCGTATACGACGTGCGAGCTCATGGTTATAAATGTATGAAAATCCCCAGCGTGAAAAGCAATTGGTTGGGATAACCGTATGTGTAATATTCGTTGCTGTACAGAGCCGGATTCTCTATCATGGAAAGTGAATAGAGATAATTCGCCTCTATGTGGAATTCAAAAGGCTTCAGGACAAGTGCCAGGCCCAGTCCGCCCTGGATACCGTAATCCAAATATAGATGATTGCAGTCGAACACCACTTGGGATCCATCGGGTTTTTCTGCAGTATAGTCGAAGGCTCGCATGCGGTAACTTCCAAAACATCCCAGGTTTATCAACAGTCGCATTTTCCAGAAATCGATGTGGAACTGAGAGGTCAGTGGTATACGGAGCACATCGTAAACCCTTTTCACATCGGGAGTTTCATACCCTTGCTGCGTATAGGTCAATCCTGTCTGAAGGCCAAAGTAGGGCATGGTACCCCATAAGTCGTGATAATAGGTATAGAGTATGGATGCATTGTAAAAAGAAGGTACCATTTTTTGCTTCCTGTCGGGATTGAAAGACACCCCATTGAATGCATACCCTCCACGAATCCCCAGCAAGTGCTGTTTATGGGAAACGGTCTGGGCTCCGGCCGGAATCACCAACAGAAGCAATACCATGCAGAGGAATGGCCGTTTACCTTCTTTTAACCGGAACAGATAGTGAAACATGTTGGTTCAAAAGTTGTTCAATATCAATAATTTGTGTCAGCTCCATTTTTTCGGCAAGATCTATGACGGGATTTCCGGAAGGTAAACGGAACATCCTGACGCGTTCTGCCTGTTTCCTTTCCATGATATTGCCCGTGTCCCAGTAGCCGTTCCCGTTCATGTCCTCTGTTATCCTGACCGTGTATTTACCGGCTTTCAGGTAAGGATAAGTGATTGTTGAGTCAGAAGCAATCCGGCTGGTACGCAGTACCTGGTTCCGGCCCTCGTTCATCAGGTCTACGATCAGAGGGTTTGGCACATTCTCCAGCTGCAGGTTCAAAGCCCCGAAGTCATCCCTGAGCAGTGTCTTGAATGAAGTTTGCAGCGAATCGTTGGGTAAGCCGTAGACGTCCCTGAAGGCATCTGAAGGGATCGAAAAAAGATACTGGGTGGATTCCATATAGGTGGCGGGGATTATCCTGTACAGGCAAAGGTCCAGTGAATCAGGCTCTACCGTGAAAGGAACAGTTACCGTATCTTCCTTGGCGGTTATACGAACCAGTTGTGCCAGGGAAAAATCCGGTCCTATGGGCAGACTTTTGAACCGTACGACAATACCCTGGTCTGGTATTCTTTCCGGTACTGCACTGACATTAATGCTCATGACTTCCCTTCCCGGTTTGACCGATGGAGGTGCCTGTTGTTTTTCTCCACGGCCTCTGCCCGTGGCGGCCATATCTTTTTCCCGGTTTGCAGCCTTTTCGTCTACATAAGGGGTAAAGCGCAGGGTATCGGTGCGCGGGAGCAGCTTGTTCAGGGAATCGACAGTAGCCATATATGTCAGGTGCAAGAGCACCGTGTCGGGGACCGAAGGCGCTGCCAGCCACCAGACAAGGCTGTCACGGTAGTAGTTGTGCTGACGAATGATCTGAGTGGAATCAATTCCCGGGATCTGCGCACTTATAATGGTCGGGAAGGGCGCTCCGAACTTCAGTTCCAGAGCACGGGGCTGGATTCGTTTATAATCCCTAAGGGATTGGCGTGCGCTCACTTCCTTGAAAAGAAACACATTCCCTTCTACCGGTCTGCGTAGCAACCCGGCCGTATCTGTAAGATAATAAGGTTGTATTTCGGGAGCATAGGTGAACATTCTTTTGTGAGGGCGGATAAGCGTGTCTAGAAAACCTATCTGTTCGCCTTCTGTCTGGCTGTAACGGTAATTGTTGTTCTGGTCCGTCATGGCGAACAGAGAATAAAGGGTGTCTTTCAGGTTCCTTAACACAAAGTACCCATAAGCATCTGTGCGTGTGGCTGCTACGGGAAGTGTCCTGCTTATGGTCGTATCAACAGGATTGATGTGAAGGACTACGGTTGTGTTTTCCACCGGGAGCAGGGTAGAGGCATCCAGTACAAGCCCGGAATACATCAGGGAATCTACCTGTTCACCGGTTGAAAAACCCAGGGCAAATACAGGAAAAGGATTGCCTTCGTTGTTATCCTGTATGGAGTTCCCGAAATATAGACTGTACGTTGTATTTGGCTTGAGTTCGTCTTCCAGTTCCACCACGATCCCTTTTCCCTTTGTCCTGACCGTAGGATTTTTTTGCGGCGGAGGGGAAAGCATGATGTTTTTATTGGCATCCGTGATTTTCACGTATTCGTTGAACCGCAATTCCACTTTTTTGAGCGAGGTGCTCACATGGGTCTGGTTAATATCCGGTAAAGTGGCTATTAGCACGGGCGGGATGGTGTCCTTGGGTCCGCCTGCAGGCGCTGCCGTTGTGTTGGCACAGCTTTGAGGTGTCAGCAGTGACAAGGCAAACAGGACGATTGCAGCTGCCATGAAACCATGATGAAAAAGCCTTTTCATAAGTTATGCTTTTGTAACCGTTTCCATTCCCTTGATCATTTTCAGCTGTTCAATCAGTTTGTTCATGTCAACGGGATTCTGAACATAAATTTCCAGGCTGGCATCAAAGATGTTGTCGTGCGTAACCAGGAAAAAACTGTGGATATTGACACACAATGTAAGTGATATGGTTTGGGTGATGTCGTATATGATGCCAAGCCTGTCGCTGCCACGCAGGGTAAGGCGAACCAGTGAGGATGAGGTATATTGCTTTTTCCAGGTCACGCCAACCTGGGCATTATCATTCCTGTGAAGCCTTTTAAGGGCGGGCACACGGGAGCAATTGACTGTATGGATGTAAAGGTCTGATGTCAACCTATCAATAAACCCTATGAGTTTATCATCGGCTGTGGGGTGGCAACAGGGGGCAAAATGGTAGGCATTGAAATCCTTGCGCCGTTTCCAGTCGGGAGATGGTATCCAGGTAACGAATTTGCGGGAAGGCGAACCTTTCAGTAATACCTCTCGTAAATTGGATAAATCTTCCAGTCCGGCTCCTATCCTGCCATAAAATTCTTCCTTTGAGGTGACGTTGTAAGCTGCCAGCAGTTTGTTCATGAGCCTGGTGCTTTGCTGGATCCCGAAGTCTGAAAGCATGGAATCCAATATTTTCTTTCCTTCCCGGATAGGGTCGGTTCCGTTTTTTTTAAGGGTGTCCAGGATCATGTTCCTGGCTTTGTATGTGGTTATGTACCCGAGCCATTCAATCCTGACCTGGCTCTTTTCCGTGGTGATAATCTCCACCTGGTCCCCTCCGCGCAGCGGGGTGGAGAGGAGCATCAGTTTTTCATTGATCTTCGCCGCCAGGGCGCGGTTTCCCAGATGTGAATGTATGTAGTATGCAAAATCCAGCGCGGTGGCGCCTTTGGGCAACATGCGCATTTCTCCCTTTGGGGTGAAAACATATATGACCGAGATAAGGTTCCCTGGCTGGAAATTGTCAAAAAATTCGAGGGATGCCGCGTCTTTATTCTCGAGTGATTCACGGGCCTTGGCCAGCCACTTTTCAATACCGCTAATCTCCGGCGAGATGCCTTTGTATTTCCAGTGTGCCGCCACTCCCTGTTCTGCAATTTCTTCCATGCGTTTGCTGCGGATCTGCACTTCAAGCCAGTTACCCGATGGTGTAAGGTAGGTAGAGTGAAGGGCCTCATATCCTGTTTCCTTGGGTGTTTTAAGCCAGTCCCTTCTTCTTTCCGTGTAAGGTTCCCAGCGCTGGTTGAGCCATTGCTCGATTTCATAACACATTTCGTGTTCCTGTTCAATGTCGGTCACCATGGGTACAAAAACGATCCGCAGGGCAAAGAGGTCATAGATTTCCTCAAAAGGAACGTTCCGTTTTTTCATCTTGGACCAGATGGAATATGGTGTCTTGATGCGGGTGGAAAGAGTGAATTCCAGGCCTTCATGTTCCAGAAGGTCCCGGATGGGTCCCAGGTAGGTTTGGGTGATCTCTGTTCCCTGCCTCCCCATCTCGGCTTTTACCTTTTCCTCGATCTCGTTGTATTCCGAGGGCATGGCGTGTTTCATCCATATGTTTTCAATCTCGGATTTGATAGTATAAAGCCCCATCTGGTGTGCCAGCGGAGCGAAAACATACATGGACTCTCCCAGGTTGCGGGCTCTTTTTTCAACAGGCAATTCCTGCAGGTTTCTCAGGTTGTGGAGCCTGTCGGCGAGTTTGATGAGCAGGACACGAATATCGTTATTCACCGTAAGCAGCATCTGTTTGAAGGTTTCTTCCTGGGTCTTGTCCTGTGCGGCAAAGACGCGTTCCATTTTTCCCAAACCTACCACCAGTTCTGCCACTTTCCTGCCAAACATGCCGGATATGTCTTCCCAAGTGTATTCCGTATCGGTCAGTATGTGGTGCAGGAGGGCCGTGATGATGGATTTGTAACCCAGACCTATCTCATCCACCACAATCCTGGCAACGTCAATGTTGTGGAGGATTATGGGATCACCCGAGATGCGCTTCTGGTTCTTGTGCGCATCTTTGGCAAAGTCGTAAGCCTTGAGTACCAGTTTGAATTCTTCTTCGCTGGCGCAACGTTCGAGGCTTGATTGCCTGAGCGGTTCAAAGTACAGGTCTATCTGGTCAGGGTTTTGCAAATTATACGGTTGTTATGTTATTCAGGGATGCTGCATAGGTGGCAAGGTCCTTGTCCAGGTTTTTCAAGTCATTCAGTGCCGGATAGCCGGCAAGTTCCGTTCCGGGAACCGGGAGCTCCCATTTGTGTTGTTCTGTCATCTTTTGAACAAACAGCTGAAGGTTTTTCAGGCCCCCTCCGCTCCAGGAGTACCCTCCAAAAAGGAATGCTTTTTTCCTTCCAGGCTGCATGATCTCAATTTCGTGACACAGGTGGTGCATATTGGGGTGCATGCCCGTATTATAGGAACAGGACCCGAGAACAAGGCCGTTGTATTTCCATATTTCTTTGAGTATGAAGGAAGGGTGGGTTTTGGATACATCAAATACGCGGATGTTGCGGACGCCGTTTTCAGCCAGCCTGCGGGCTATGTAATCTGCTGTCCTCTGCGTATGGCCGTACATGGTGGCGTAGACCAGGACAACTCCCGGCTGGCTTTTACTGGCAGCCCACTGGCTGTACCAGTCGAACACAATACGGGGATTGGTACGCCAGACAGGACCGTGAACCGGGCAGATGATCCTTATGGGCAGGGAAGCGGCCTTTTGAAGGGTTTTTTCCACCTGGGCTGAAAAGCGTCCTATGATGTTGGTATAGTACCTGAGCATCTCATCCTTGTAGTATTCCGGGTCAATCTCGTCGTCAAATATGCCTCCGTCCAGGGTTCCGAATGTTCCGAAGGCATCCTGTGAAAAAAGAATGTTCTCTGTTGTGCAATAAGCCATCATGGATTCGGGCCAGTGAACCATGGGAGTCATTACAAACTGCAGGTGATGATGTCCCAGCTCCAGGGTGTCACCTTCTTTAACCTCCCTGATCCTGCTTTTGTCAATGTTGGGAAAGTATATATCCAGTAACTTGATAGCACGGGCATTGGTGACAATTGTCGCTAAGGGATAGCGCTGCAGCACTTCTCCAATCATCCCGGCATGGTCCGGTTCCATATGCAGGATGACCAGGTAATTCAGGTCGCGTCCGTTAAGGATAAGCTCAAGATCCTCAAAGTAGGAGCGGTCGCTTCCATATTCGATGGTATCGAGCAAAGCCGTTTGTTTGTCTGTGACAAGGTAGGAGTTGTAAGAAATACCGAAGGGCAGGGGCCAGTTGCTTTCAAACAACGGTTTATTCCTGTCGTTTGTACCTATGAAATGCAGGGTGTCGAGGATTCTAGCGGTCATGATTAAAACGATGTGGTTTTATTTTCATTTTCAAAAAGTGTGCCTTCAGAAGGCAATTCGCCAATAAGGGCAAGAAAATCCTTTTCACCGATTATTCTTATTCCCATGGCAGAGGCTTTCTGTAGTTTTGAAGGTCCCGTCTTATCTCCCGAGAGCAGGTAATCCACATGGGCCGAAACGCCCGAAAGAACCTTGCCTCCATGCAATTGGACAAGATTCTTCATGTCTTCGCGTGAACGGGAAAAGGTACCTGATATGACAAACTGCAGCCCTTGCAGTGATTCTGACATAAGTTCTTTTTCTGTCACATCCTGCCTTAACGGCAGGCCTGCATCTTTGAGTTTATCCAGCATGATGCCAATCACGGGATTCTCGAAAAAGTCCCGGATGGAAGAGGCTATTTTTATGCCAATTTCGGGTGCTTCGGTAAGATCTTCAATGGGTGCATCCTTCAGGGCCTGGAGTGAGCCGAAGTGGGAAGCCAGGTATTTGGCCGTGGTTTCTCCAACAAAGGGTATTCCCAGGGCAAAAAGAAAGCGGTGAAAGGGTACTTTTTTAGAAGCTTCAATGCTGCTGAGCAGGTTTTGGGTGGATTTATCCCCCCAGTTTTCCAGTGCCTCCAGCATAGGGGGTTCAAGGTAGTACAAGTCTGCCGGGTCCTTTACAATCTGCTTGTCATAGAGTTGTTCAACCAGGGCTTCTCCACCCAGGATGTTCATGGCTTTGCGGCTCATGAAATGTTCTATCCTGCCTTTTATCTGTGGCGGGCACTCCCATCGGTTGGGACAGAAATGTTTGGCTTCTCCCGGATCTCTTTCCAGGAGAGACCCGCATTCAGGGCAATGCGTGATGTAATGGAAAGGCTGGGCATTTCCAGGTCTGGAAGAAAGCTCCACTCCTATGACCTTAGGTATGATCTCGCCTCCTTTTTCCACATAAACCATATCTCCCAGACGGATATCATGAAGGGCTATCTGGTCTGCGTTGTGTAAAGAGGCCCGTTTAACGGTTGTTCCTGAAAGCAGGACCGGTTCCAGGTTGGCTACTGGTGTGATGGCTCCTGTTCTTCCCACCTGGAAATCGACCGACAAAAGGCGTGTGGCGGCCTGTTCCGCCTTGAATTTATAGGCGGTGGCCCAGCGTGGACTTTTGGCCGTCATTCCCAGTGTTTTCTGCAATGAAAAACTGTTGACCTTGACCACTACACCATCGGTGGCAATGGGAAGGTCTGCGCGGGCTTTGTCCCAGTATTCCAGAAATTCCATGATCTCTTCCACATTGCGGCAGAGCCTGCGGTACTGTGATACCGGGAATCCCCATTGGGAAGCCGTTTCCAAAGCCTGCCAATGGGTTTTGATACCCGGAACATCTGCAATCAGATGGTACAGGTAGCAATCCAGACCCCGTCGTTCCACTTCATCAGCCGAAAGCAGTTTCAGTGTGCCTGCCGCGGCATTGCGAGGATTTGCAAAAAGTGGTTCACCGTTTTTTTCTTTTGCCGAGTTCAATTCGCCGAAACTGATGAATGGCATGACTATTTCACCCCGTATTTCGAATTCGGGGGGATAGGGAAAGTCGCCGGCTGGTGTCAATCTTTCAGGTATGGATTTGATGCGGAGTACGTTTCGGGTCACATCATCTCCTATGGTCCCGTCGCCGCGTGTGAGTGCCCGGAAGAGGCGTCCGTCCTTGTAGGTTAGGCAGATGGCTGTGCCGTCCAATTTAAGTTCGCAGACATATTCCACCGGTTGATCCGACACTTTTGATATGCGGTTGTGGAAGTCGAGCAATTCCTCCTTGTTGTAGGTATTGCTTAGTGACAGCATTGGATATCTGTGTGGAAACTGCAGGAATGCATTGTTTTCCGGGGCAATGTCGCTGCCAACGTGACGGGTGGGGGAGTCGTCACCGGCAAGGTCGGGATACTTTTTTTCCAGAACGGTTAGTTCCTGCAGCAGTAAATCAAATTCAAAATCTGATATATCAGGTGTGTTCAGTACGTAGTACTTTCTGTTATGCTCATTGATGGCGTCTTTCAACTCCCTGATCCTGGCGGCTGCCTGACTGCGATTCATACGGTAAAGATACGAAGTTGTTTGATATTATGTGTTGTTGCCATTCAGTTGTATGGTGTCGTCCTTGATGAGTACTTCTCCGTTTTCGGCCATGGCACGCAACACATCAACCACTTTACCGGCAGACTCTGAAAAGAGCAGGTCCAGCTGCTGGATACGGACCGGACCCGAACGTAGTGTACGGGTGATCTTGCCGGCAATACGTTCAAATGTTTCGTTCGGATTGTCTTTTCCCTGGCGTTCCAGGCAAACGTCACAGATATCACAATCTCGTTTCATTCCTTCCCCGAAATAGGCAAGGAGTTGTTTGCTGCGGCATGGAGCATCTGATTGTGCATATTGGAGCATCGCTTCCATGCGCCTTGCATAGGCGTCCTTTCGCTGCAGGAAAGTGGCAGGATTAAGGTAAACGTTTCCCGGTTCCAGTCTGCCGGAATGCAGGAAGACCTGGGGAGATTTCTTTTTGGGGATGAAGGATATGACTGACAGCCTGGAAAGTTGCATAAGGTATTCCGTAATCACAGCCGGAGCGTTACGGCTGACATTGGCAAGGTATTGTTCATCTATTGATACAAAACCATTGAAAAGTCCCGTATAGGTGCGTAAAAGCAGTTTTATGAAGGTGTCCAGCCGGGGGTTGGCTATCTGTATCCGGTACAGTTCATCGCGACTTACCCGGAACATGATGCGGGAAGGATTGTCCACTTCTTCTGTCAGAGATATGTATCCTTCCTGTTCCAGGCATTGCAGTGCGTACCACAGGGTGGAGGGGTGTTTTTTGCATCGTTTTGCAAAATCTTCCAGCCTAAAATCAAATTGCTGCTCGGCTCCTTCTCCATAGGCCAGACCGAGAAAGGAATAGAGATTCTGGTAGGCTTCCCGGATGAGGTCGGGGTCAGGAAACGAAACAGAAAAGATCTGCTTCATCCGTTTGGCATCTGATGGATTGAAAAGCAGCACGGCATAGGCTTTTTTCCCATCCCTTCCGGCCCTGCCAGCTTCCTGAAAGTACGCCTCGGGAGAATCGGTAGGGTCGAAGTGGCAGACAAAACGGACGTCGGGTTTGTCAATGCCCATGCCGAAGGCGTTCGTGGCCACCATGATGCGTGTATCACCCTTTTTCCATGCTTCCTGTTTCGAGGATCTCAGGCGGGCATCCATCCCTGCGTGGTAGGCATCGGCTTTTATTTCATTGAAGATCAGGAACTCGGCCACCTCCTCGGCTTTTTTTCTCTCCCTTACATAAACCAGCCCGGTTCCTTCCACCCCTTTGGCGATACGGAGGAGCTGTCCCAGTTTGTCTTCGGTTTTCCTGACCACATAAGCCAGGTTGGGGCGCTCGAAAGAACTTTGGAAAACATTGCTTCCCTTGCGAAAGAGAAGCTTTTCCTTGATGTCTTCCACTACCTGGGGGGTTGCCGTGGCGGTAAGTGCTATGAAAGGAACATCGGGAAATAATTCCCGGAATGAGGCAATGCGCAGGTAGGAGGGTCGAAAGTCATATCCCCACTGGGAGATGCAGTGTGCTTCGTCTACCACCAGCATGGCGGGATTCATTTTATGCACGCGCACCCTGAATAATTCTGTACCCAGCCGTTCAGGCGAAAGGTACAGGAATTTGTATGAGCCATAAACGGCGTTGTCGAGTGCTATGTCAATTTCATAGGAACTCATGCCGGAATGGACAGAAAGCGCCTTGATACCCAGTGACTTGAGCTTCTCAACCTGATCCTTCATAAGGGCAATCAACGGAGTGACCACTATACATATGCCGTCCATGAGCAGGGCGGGGACCTGGAAGCAAATGGATTTACCGCCTCCGGTGGGCATAAGAGCGAGTGTATCCGTTCCCTGGTAAATGGAAGAGATGATGTCTTCCTGGGTATCGCGGAACGAATTGTAACCCCAATACCGGAGCAGGGTCTGCAGGAATATTTCTTGTTGCTTCATGCCCGTCATGCCTTCTGTTGCAAAGATAAATAAAATGAGTATCTTCGCAAGTTAGAAAAATAAGACGTTTCTTTCAGATTTTCATTTAATTAATTAATTGACAATGAGTAAAATAGACTTATCCATGTATGGGATTTCCCATGTTGATGAAATTGTTTACAACCCTTCCTATGAAACTTTGTTCCAGGCAGAGATGGACCCCGCAAACGAAGGATTCGAGCAAGGCGTACTGACAAAAACGGGCGCAGTTAATGTAAGGACAGGAATCTTCACCGGTCGCTCTCCCAAGGACAAGTACATTGTAAAAGACGCAACGACAGAAAACACCATCTGGTGGGATGGTGTTATCAACAAGCCAATATCGACGGATGTATGGAATTCCCTCAAGAGTCTTGCCAAGGATCAGCTTAGCGGCAAAAAGAAATTATACGTGGTGGATGCATTTTGCGGCACCAACCCCGATACCCGCCTGAAAGTGCGTTTTATAATGGAAGTCGCCTGGCAGGCACACTTTGTGACAAACATGTTTATACGTCCTTCCGGTTATGAACTGGAGCATTTTGGAGAACCCGACTTTGTCCTGGTCAACGCTTCTAAAACCACCAATCCCCATTGGAAAGAACAGGGACTTCATTCGGACGTGTTCATTGTATTCAACCTGACCGAACGCATGGCAGTGATTGGCGGCAGCTGGTACGGCGGTGAAATGAAGAAAGGGATCTTCTCCATCATGAACTATTACCTTCCCTTGAGGGGTATTGCCTCAATGCACTGTTCTGCCAACGTGGGAGAAGAGGGTGACGTGGCTGTTTTCTTTGGCCTTTCCGGAACCGGCAAAACCACTTTGTCTGCCGATCCTAAACGCTACCTGATTGGGGATGATGAACATGGCTGGGACGACCACGGCGTATTCAATTATGAAGGTGGCTGCTATGCCAAATGCATTGACCTCAGCCAGGAAAAAGAACCCGATATCTGGAAAGCCATCCGTCGTGATGCCCTGCTGGAGAACGTAACCATTTTGCCGGACGGCACCCCCGATTATGCAGACGGGTCTGTAACGGAGAACACGCGTGTTTCCTATCCCATATACCATATCAACAAGATCGTCCTTCCTTCCAAGGCCGGTCACGCTAAAAAAGTCATTTATCTTTCTGCCGATGCCTACGGCGTTTTACCCCCGGTTTCAATCCTGGATGAGAAACAGGCACAGTATCACTTCCTGTGCGGTTACACTTCAAAACTTGCAGGAACCGAACGCGGCATCACCGAGCCATTACCCTCATTCTCGGCAGCCTTCGGCGAGGCTTTCCTGACCGTGCACCCGACCATTTATGCCAAAAACCTGGTCAAAAAGATGAAAGAAAACGGGGCCAAAGCCTACCTGGTGAACACAGGGTGGAACGGTACCGGCAAACGTATTTCCCTGAAAGATACTCGTGCCATTATCGACGCCATCCTGGACGGAAGCATTGACAAAGCCTCCACAAGGCACATACCCGTCATGAATCTCACCATTCCTGTCAAATTGCCCAAGGTTTCGGAAGGTATCCTGGATCCGCGCGACACTTACACAGACGTAAAGGAATGGGAGAAGAAAGCGCTTTCTCTTGCAGCAAAGTACATCAAAAACTTTGAACAGTATTGCGACAACGATGCTGCACGCCAGCTGGTGGCTTCAGGTCCCCAGGTATAGTGCCGCGTACCATAACGCAGTACAACAAAGAAAAGAGAGCCCCGGCGTACCAAAAAAGCTCTCTTTTCTTTGTTGTGCAGCGACTGAATGAACCCTTAAAATTTCAAGATCTTGTGAAAGTCAAATTCCTCGGGATTCGGAACGATGGCTTTGGCGGCCTCGTAGTCCTCTTCTGTAATATAATCCATGATATGCTTCATGTAGAACTGGACCTCGTGTGAATTCATATTTACAACGCGCGGAGGGATCTTTCCGGTAGCCGGATCCTGCAGGTCCTGCAGGAATAACGGAATGATCTTGCCATTCCCGTCCCGGCATACCATGCACCCACTTACACCTTTGGTATACAATTCATATACGCCCATGCCCAGCATGGAACAATACTCCAGGTCAAAGGATTTTGGAGTGATGCAACGGACTTCATAACCCACTTCCACAGGCCGTGTCTTAACATTGATACCCAGTTCTTTCATTTTTTTCTCCACCAGGTTGTCTATGATATGGGATTTGGATATTTTACCCAGTTCCGGATGGCCGTGTGCATCGTAAGTAAACGCAATGCCCGCATTCTTTACGTCTTCTTCCGAAAGGGACTGGAAAACGCCTTCCGAGATCATGATACAACCGTAAGGAATGTTACGGATCTGGCGTTTGATGATCGAAGAAACGATCAGGTTCACTATCTTGTCTATGGTCATCTGGGTTTTGTAGAACATCTCGGAAATGATGATCATGGGAAAATGACAGGAAGAACCGATCCCAAAAGCCAGGTGGCCTGCCGAACGTCCCATAGCCGTTACGATAAACCAGTTTTCGCTGGTGCGGGCATCTTCGTATACGGTCCGTCCAAGGTCGGTGCCCTGTGCCTTGGCACTCTGATATCCGAACGTGGGAATTCCTTCCGGAAGGGGAAGGTCGTTATCTATGGTTTTGGGAACGTGTATGTTGGCTATGTTGTACTGTTTCTGAACCAGAAATTTGGAGATGCGGTTTGCCGTGGACGCCGTATCGTCCCCTCCTACAGTCACCAAAAGCTTCACGTTGTTTTCCTTGAAGAAATCCAGGTTAAAGCGTTTTTCAAAATCCTCGTCGGTAGGTTTAAAACGGCTCATGCGCAGGTAAGATCCCCCGCGATTGAAAAGCATGTCGGCCTTGTCAAAATCCATGTCCTCCTGCCGGCATTTCTCTTTGCAAAACAGTCCGGTATAACCTCCGTGAAGGCCAATAATACGGTATCCTTTGGTAATAAATGTTTTAGTTATTGTACATACTACCGTGTTGATTCCGGGAGCCGGCCCGCCACCACATAGTATGGCTACTGAAGGTTGTTTTTCCATATCTGAGCTTAATTAGAAGAGGTAAATTTATAGAAAAAATATGTGCTTAAGAAAATGATATTACGTGAAGTTCTTTAAGATGTTTCCAGAGTAAGTGGACAGGGAATCCCATAACATTGAAATAGCTGCCTTCAATACGCTCAATACCAATGTATCCTATCCATTCCTGCACTCCGTAAGAACCGGCTTTGTCGTAAGGTTTGTATTTGTTCACATAATAGCTGATTTCTTCCTGGAGCAGGGGCATGAACCAGACGAGAGAGTAGTCAGAAAAAACGATGGGTTCCGGATGTGCTTTCTGATCTCCAAAGCGGAGGCATATTCCTGTGATGACTTTATGGCAGCTGCCGGAAAGCCTTTCCAGCATAAGGTATGCTTCCCTTGCCGAGGCTGGTTTTCCAAGCACGGTCCAGCGTGTGTTTGAACCTCGGGTCTCGGTAAGAACTTTCGAAAAGACAAGCGTATCAGCTGTTATCAAAAGCTCATCGACTTCCAAAGGCCTTGGAAAGGCCAGGGATTTGGAGCGGGCCAGCAATAAAGGGATTTCATCCGGGTTGGTTTCCGGGGGAAGGTGTTTCTCATCCAATCCATTAACCGGTTCTACGGTGAAAGGAAGGTCTGTTCCTTCCAGGAGCTGTTGCCTTCTTGGGGAGGCAGAGCCGAGAATTATCCTGTACATGGAATTCATGGTTACTCAGAAGATGTTTCCAGCATATCATCCGGAATATCGTTTGATTCCTGGTACCATTTGCCTTGCAGGCGCATTACCTGTTCAACAAAATCACGCACACACCCGCGTCCTCCCGGGAATGGGGATATGTACTGTGCCTGATGGCGTACTTCTGTGGCGGCATCGGATGGGCAGAAGGGCAGGCCGCATATTTTCATGGGCGGAATGTCGGGTATGTCATCCCCGGCATAGGCGACCTGAGAAGGAGACAAGTTGTATCTTCTGCAAAATTCACGAAATGCGGGCAATTTGTCCCTGGCGCCTGAGAATATGTCTTTTACACCTATATTCCTGTATCGTGCCTCAACGGAAGGCGACACACCCCCCGTGATGATGGCCACCGGGTATCCATATTCTATGGCAACACGAATGGCATAACCATCTCGTGAATAATGTGTCCTGAAAAGATCCCCGTCAGGCAGGGAAATTATACCTCCATCTGTTAGAACGCCATCTACATCAAATGCAAAAGCTTTGATATTGTGAAGTTTGCTTTTATAATTGCTCATAGCTCTGTTTTAACATCGGCAAAGTTAATTATATTTGCACATGTAACAGTAATGGCATGCGTACTTTTGGTTATCTGAGAACCGTTACAGCAATTCTGACGGTCTTGTTTTTTGGATTTTCTGCCGCGTCTTGTGACCAGACAGGCACTACTACGACATTTGCAGGAAAAGTGACCGATTCCGAGACCGGGCAGGCTTTGCCAGGGGTTGCCGTAACGGTGATGCCTTTCAGCCTGGGTGTTGAAACAGACCAGGAAGGGACGTACGCCATTGTGTTGCCGCGCACCACCGAAGACGTATACCTTGTCTTCAGCAAGCCCGGTTACGAAAGCTGGGAAACCCTAAGCATGCCGTTGTCCCCTAAAAAGAAAAACCTGTATACAATCGATGCGCAACTCCGTTCCCGCATTGCCAAAGCGGTTCTTTCATCGCAGAGCGTGGATTTTGGAGCGGTTGACACCTCTGTATCCCTTACCCTGTCAAATCCTGGCGGAGATACCCTCAGGTGGGGTTTCCTGGAAATGTATTTTCCCCACTGGCTCAAAGTTGAACCATCGAGCGGCGAGCTGGAAATAGGAGCGTCACAGGCTATTGATTTTACCTGTGACCGGAGCGGCCTACCCATTGGTGAACAGAAATCAGAGGTACAATTGGTTGGAGGTGAAGTACCCCTGAACGTACAGGTTCGGTTGCAGGTAGAGGGTGCGTTGTTGCAGGTTCAGGGAACAACTTTTGATTTTGGGGAGGAAGATACCCTTGCCATCACAGTCCTGGCTAACCAGGGGAACATACCGCTTGAATGGAACCTGAAAGACAAACTGCCTGCCTGGCTGGAATGGGATCCTGCACAAGGCACCATAGGCGCAGGGAAAGAAGTTACGGTAAATATCATTGCCGACCAGTCCCGCTCAGAATTTGGCACCCATACTTTCAGTACTGACCTGCTCTCCAACGGAGGAGACACCACATACTTCTTTTCCATAACCAGGACACAGGACCTTATAAAGGTTTCGCCTCAATCACTGGACTTTGGAACTGAAAACACTGCGCTTACCCTGACTGTCGAACGCCTGTCTGGCATACATACGGTTCCTTTCACGGTGGTGTGCGAGGATGAAAACCTGCAGCTTTCCCTCACTCAGGGAGAAATAACAAAAGAAATGCCCTCTGCAGGGATCGTGGTTACGCTGGACCGTGAAAATATCCCTATTGGTGCATCGGAAAGCCAGATCAAGGTTCTTGCTCCCGACCAGGAATTCTCCATCAAGGTGAATTACGCGACGGCAGCTGTTCCGGCAGAAGTCAATACAGAAGGGTATGAGCTGGATGGCTCTTTCAGGCTCCGGCTTAAAGGAAAACTGGTCAGCAACGGAGGAGGCTCGGTGACCCGGCACGGACACTGCTGGGGAACGAATCCCGAGCCAGATCCTGATAATGCCTATTTCTCCGATTTCGGGCCTATCGAGGAAGGCCGTACCTTTATATCCTACCCCGATGCGTTACCTGAAACCGGGACAACCTGGTACTTCCGTTCCTATGCCGTAAATGAAATGGGCACTTCATATGGCCAGACCATGACCCTGACATATGTACCCCCTTTGCTCGGAAATCCTTTAGTTACCTTTAACGAAACATCCGAAGCCCTTTCTCTCAGGGTGAATGAGGTATCAGGCCTGCCCTTTTCAGACCATGGTTTTGTATGGAATACGACAGGAGATACTCCTTCCATGGATAAGGACAACCTTATCAGTCTGGGTCAAAAAACATCGGGATCCAATTTCTTTTACAACCTGAGCAAGCCGAAAAGGGGAGTGACATATTATATACGCAGTTATGCGATTAATGACTTTGGGCTATACCAGTCCGGAACAAGCTCATTGTATGTGAATATTGAAGAGCCGGAGCTTGAAACGGGCGGAGTAGGTGAAGTATCTTATTATGAGGCCCTTTTAAAAGGGAATCTTGTGGTTAAGGGCTCCGAGGATATTCTCTCATACGGACATTGCTGGAGTACCTCTGAAGAACCAACAATTGAGAATAGTCATTCTGACCTGGGAACACCTCAGTACACCGGTGAATTTACGTCACGGGCTACCGCATTGCTTATCAATACATTATATTATTACCGTGCCTATGTTAAAACTTCAAAAGGTGTTTATTACGGAAGGGTAGAAGAGTTTACGACCGGAAGAGATAAGCAGGTGGTAGTGCAGGACGGTCTCATAATGTACATAACCACGGACCAGACACCCAAAGCCTATGACTGGACGGGGAGGGCTTACGACCTGGTGGTATCAAACGGTGTGACATACAACACAAATAACAAACCATCCGGAACCAATGCAACCAATGCAGCCATTTCATTCAACGGCAGCAGCGGTTACCTGTTGAGCAGCCGTGTGAATCCGATCTCTGGAATTGACAGGGGAACCATTAATTTCTGGCTCCGGTTCCGGCAGACTATGAACAAATCGCTGGTTTATCCTATCTTTGGGTCGGTATCTGAAGGAGGATTTTATGTGGAAATCCGTCACAATGGGACCGATTGGGTCCTGACACTTTGTATGGGGCCAGGCATGGAAACCCATGTTATCACGCTGCCTGCCTTTGCCGGAATTGATATTTCCTCTATGCTGGGAACCAGCTGGCATATGATGGCAATCGCTTCCACCGGCACCTCAATGAAAGTATACCTGGATGGAATAAATCTCTACACCCAGTCCATGCAGATGACATTTGGCGTACAGAAGGATTTTGTGGTAGGAGCTAATGCACTCAACAGCACAACGATCAATACATTCCTGCCGGCCGATATGGCCTGCCTCAGGTTTTACAACCGGGTGCTTTCAGATCCCGAGATTTCAGAGATATTCAATGCCGGAATGTGATTTACCGGAGGTAAGAAAGAAAACCATTCCAGGTAGTCAGAATATCTGCGTATCTGCCTTTGACTACCAGTATGTGGTTGGCCATTGCATTGAGAATTAAATCACCTACCGGCCTGTCCAGTCGAAGGGTCATCTGTGTGCGGCACTGATTGTCAGAATGTTTTGATTCTACTGCAACGCCTTCAGATACAAAAAAACGTTCCAGGGTATTGCCAATCCACTTGACTGCTGTATACGGCACATCCTTTTCCAGGGTCCCTTCCACGGCAATACCGACCCCCGTTTCATAATGAGAATTCAAACAGAAAGACGAGGTCATGGACATAGGAACTGTACAATGTGCAATGTCCAGGGTATTCTGTTCCCTGTTGTAACCAACGGGATTGGCCATAAAAACGGGACTCTGGGATAAATTACCTGCCATGATCATGGTTAGCAGTGAGGGAATGTCTCCTTCACAGGCAGCCGGAATCCCTGCCTGGTTAAAAAGGGAAATGGCCAGACAGGCTGTGACTTGGCATGATTTTATCAGATCGAAACATTTTACGGTTAACGCATTGCACGAATAGTAAACCATCAGTTCATCCATGGCCTGGTACATCCGTATGGCATCACTCAGATCATCTTTTGTGCAGTTCTTAAGACAGGTGCTTTTTTTCAGAATATTGTTGTACAATTCCTTGTTTTCACGGCTCAACGCTGTAAGGTGCATGTACTGTTTACAGATATGGGGTATTTCAATATTTTGAAAGCATACTTTCAGCATACGGCTGATGGCATTTGTATCCACTTTGGAAGATAAAAGCCAGGGCGATGCGTCGCCGAACAGCGCGATGCGTGTACTCTTTAACTTTCTGAAAGTTTGCTGCATACGCAGCATCCTGCTGAGCAGTTCTTCTGTAATTTCATCTTCAGAAAAAATAATTGGAAAACTCAACCTGCCCTGTGTTACATAGGTTGAAAGTTCTAAGGTGGCAGGCAGGGAATTGCTCTGATTGTCATATAGAAAAAACAACGGCAGGGGAAGCGAAAAGCCGTAGCTTTGAAAGGTCTCTTCGCAGCCGCCCGATGCTATGAAGGGAATATACACTTTTTCCGGATCGGCCAAGCGTTCTGCCGTTATGTTTTTGTAAGATATCACAGTGACACTGAAGCGCTTTCCCAGCGACTCCAGAAGAGATCTTCTTGATTCCTCCAATACCATGTAATCGTGTAAAGGAGAATGAAAGAAAACCAGTTCCAGTTTAAGCTTCGGGCGTTCCATCACCAAAATGTAAAGGAATATTGGGCATTCCCTTGCCGGAGAGGTTGATTTTCCCGAAGTGTTCTTCGTATTTCTTCAGGTTGTCCTCCAGGGCGTTGAAAAAGCGTTTGGCGTGTTCAGGCGTCATGATGATCCGGTTCTGCACCTTGGCTTTTTGTATACCCGGCATCATGCGGATAAAGTCAAAAACAAACTCACTGCTGGAATGGGTAATGATGGCAAGATTGGAATAACATCCCTGGGCTACATCTTCCGGCAGTTCAATGTTAATTTGTTTCTTGGGGTTTTGTTCCATGGCTGAAGCTGTTAATTCATACAAAAGTAGTATTTTTTATATATTTGCGTCTTATTCCCTTAAGTTAATGGAACTACCTGCAATATACGATCCCTCCGTTACCGAAAACAAATGGTACAGTTATTGGCTGAAACACCGTTTTTTTCATTCAACACCCGATAAAAGACCAAAATACAGTGTGGTCATACCTCCGCCCAATGTGACCGGCGTGCTGCATATGGGACATATGTTAAACAACACCATACAGGACGTATTGGTAAGACGTGCCCGGATGCAGGGAAAAAACACCTGCTGGGTTCCGGGGACCGACCATGCTTCCATTGCAACTGAAGCCAAGGTGGTGGCATTGCTCCGGGATAAAGGGATCCAGAAAACCGATATCACAAGGGACGAATTCCTTAAGCATGCCTGGGCATGGAAAGAAAAGCACGGAAATATCATATTGGAACAATTGAAGAGGCTGGGTGCTTCCTGCGACTGGGAGCGCACCAACTTTACCATGAACCCTGACATGAGCCGTGCCGTGCTTGATACCTTTATATATCTGTATAACAAGGGGTTGATCTATCGCGGGGTACGCATGGTGAACTGGGATCCCCAGGGGGGCACCGCGGTTAGCGATGAAGAGGTGATACACCGTGAAGTCAGCGAAAAACTCTACTACCTTAAGTATTATTTCAGTCATAACGGGCAACGCAGCACCCAATACCTCTCTGTCGCCACCACAAGGCCCGAAACCATCATGGCCGACGTGGCGCTCTGTGTGAATCCCGGGGATGAACGGTACGCACACCTTGTAGGAGAAAAAGTGCTAATACCCCTCATAAACAAGGAAATACCCATTATTGCCGATGACTACGTTACCATGGATTTTGGAACAGGGTGCCTAAAGATCACCCCGGCCCATGATCCCAATGACTATGAAATAGGATTGCGGCACAAACTGCCTGTGATAGATATTCTGAACCTGGATGGCACCCTGAACGGGGAGGCCAGGATCCTGGTAGGGGAAGACCGCTTTGTGGCACGCAAAAAAATCCTCATTATGCTGGAAGAGGCAGGATGCCTGGAAAAAGAAGAATCCTATGTCACTCAGATTGGATTTTCTGAACGTACAGATGCGGTCATTGAACCACGGCTCTCGCAGCAATGGTTTGTTAAATTGAGCATACTGGCCAAAAAGGCTTTAGAATATGTGGAAGATGGACAGGTAAGGCTTATCCCTGACAAATACCGCAACACATACCGTCACTGGATGGAGACAGCCAGGGACTGGTGCATTTCAAGACAATTGTGGTGGGGGCAGCAAATCCCGGCCTACTACCTGCCCGGCGGAGAAGTGGTGGTCGCTTCGTCTGAAGAAGAAGCGCTTGTCCTGGCCCGGAAAATTGATTCCACGTTAAAAGCCGGGGATCTGAAGCAGGATCCCGATGTGGTGGACACCTGGTTCTCCTCGTGGCTCTGGCCCATCTCGGTCTTTGATCCCGAAAAACCGGGCCACCCGGAAAAAGAACCCAACCAAGAGTTGGCGTATTACTATCCCACAGATGACCTGGTCACTGCCCCGGATATCCTTTTCTTCTGGGTAGCCAGGATGATCATGGCCGGGGATCTGTTCTGCGGCCAGAAACCCTTTTCCAATGTTTACCTCACAGGGATGGTCCGCGACAAAATGGGCCGCAAGATGTCCAAATCTCTGGGCAACTCACCGGATCCCATTGAATTGATGAATATTTACGGTGCAGACGGTGTGCGTATGGGCCTTATGCTCTGTACTTCTGCCGGAAACGATATCTTGTTTGATGAAACTCAGATGGAACAGGGCCGGAACTTCTGCAACAAGATCTGGAATGCCTTCCGTCTGGTGAGTTCCTGGCAACGCGATGAACACCTGGAGCAGGAAGAAACATCGCGCCAGGCTGTACGCTGGTTCGGCCAATTACTCTCTGCAACCAGGGATGAAGCCGAGGACCTGTTTTCCAAATACAGGCTCTCAGAAGTCCTGATGCTGCTATACAAGCGTTTCTGGGACGATTTCTGTTCCTGGTACCTGGAGATCATCAAACCTGCCGGGAATGCAGGCAAGAGAATTGATGCAGCCACTTACGACAGCACGCTGGCATTTTTTGACCTGCTGCTTCACCTGCTGCATCCGTTCATGCCGTTTATAACCGAGGAACTTTGGCAAAATATGGCAAAACGTAAGGAAGGGGACAGTATCATGGTGTCCCCCTTACCGGCTTCAGGACCCTGCAACCAAGCAGAACTTGAGGATTTTTCCCGGTTGCAGGAACTGATTGTGTCCATCAGGGGCCTCAGGCAAAACAGGCAGATTCCCGGAAAAACACTTTTGAAACTCTATGTCAAGGGACAGTTTCCACAAATCCTGCATGGAATTGCCCGGCGCATGGGTGGACTGGAATCTGTACAAATGGTAACCGAAGCACCGCAGGAAGGCAATGTTTATGCCTTCCTGGTGGGAACGACCGTTTTTTTCATTCCGCTGTGGAACCTGCTGGATAAAGAGGAAGAACGTTCTAAACTTAACGCAGAACTGGAATATCACCGGAAATTTCTTGCTATTGTAGACAAGAAATTATCCAATGAAAGTTTCCTTCAACGTGCTCCCGCGGATGTTGTTGCCATTGAACGTAAAAAACGTTCGGATGCTATGAGCAGGATTGCAGCCTTAAAGCAACAATTAGATTTATTATAATGAAATACAGGGGTTTAATCCTTGCATTGCTCATTCTTTCACATCTGGCCGGCTGTGTTAAAGTGTCCAGTCTTGATGATCGTGCATCTGTGGCATCCTGCCTTATTACAGATGTGTTTCCGGAAGCCGTTGTCTTCAATGAACCGGTTATTGAAGAGGATGCTATTGTGTTGCCAATGGATTACGGAAAATACGAATTTCCGGTTACAGTCACCCTCGATATACAAACAGCCCAGGCAATCGACAAGATCCTGGGCATGGACACCGGCAATACACTGGTATTTGAGGATCACGAAACCATGCGCAGGATCCATCTGATTGCCCAGAGCGGGGTAGTACACACATACAGCATACGTATTGAAGTGGCACCCCGGAGCGATCAGGCTGCAGTTACAGCTGCCCGGCTTACAGCGTACAGTCCCGCAGAATTTCCACTGGCAGGGGAAGTTGTGGTGGATATTGTCGAGAATGAAATAGGTATCTATGCCCTGAAGGGAGCTCCCTTGCCCCTTACAATAGGTCTGGAGCTGGACCTGAGTCCCGGTGCCGCACTGGAAAAACCTGGCAAGAATGGTAACTTCACCATAGATGCCTATGATACGTCTATCCCTTTCACAGTAGTTGCCGAGAGCGGGAAGAAAGAATTGTGGCACATTCGCCTGATTGGGGTTGTATTGGCAGAAGATGCATCGCAGACAGACAGGGAACCCTGGGAGCGCATGGCCCCTGGAGGAGCTTTGGAAATTGCATTTAAACCGGGTGAAGTGGAATGTGTGGGAATAACGGCCGATCTGCAAACCAGCCGTTACAAGGTTTCTGTCCGGGACAACGGCATTCCTTTTCCCTGGAAAGCCCTGGTGGGTTTTAAGATGAATCCCTATGTCGTGCCAATTCACCATGATACCCTGGAAGAATTCACAATCCAGAACTGGGAAGATAAAAGAACCTTTTACCTGGTTGATATACTTTCACGACAGGCACGGGCCTGGGAACTGGTGTGGCAGCAGTGGCTCAATCCGGCCAATCTGTTGGAATCATTCGTGATTGGGGAATATTCCTCACAGAATAACCAGATCCGGCTGGGTGAACCCCGGATAGACACGCTCAATTCCCTGGTGGAGATTCCCTTGGTTGAAGGCAATGATTTTCCGCTGCAGATTACATCCCGCCAGGTAACATTATCCGAAGATGCCACCTATGATTTGCCACCGGTATTGACTTTTGAATCTTACCGCACCGTGGTACCGTTTTCCGTAACATCCCAATCGGGGAACCGCCGTGACTGGATCATAAGGCTAGATCCCTGGTTTGAAACAGAGGCCCGGATACTCTCGTTTGTGGTGGATAGTTACAATTCCAGGGAAAACCTGGTTAAGCTGGAAAGCAACACTGCAACCATAGATCCGGACACCCGTACCGTAACACTGGTGCTAAAGTCAGGATATGATTTTCCATTGATTCTGAACGCTTTTTCAATGGAATTATCGCCCAAAGCTACCCTGCAGGAAACATTCCCGGAGGGAATTCTATTCCCGGCCATCAATGATATTATCTCTTTGACCATAGTAGCTGAAAGCGGCGATGTGACAGAATGGAAGCTGCAACTGGCAGATGAACGTACTGAAAACCTGGAAGCCCTGGTGATGGATTACCATATTACAGGCTACCAGGGCACCAGCCAGACAGAACACAACATCTCGCTCCTGGAAGAGGGGGTTGTAGATTCGCTTAATCATACGGTGACGCTGGTTATCAGCGACTGGTCCTCAAAGATGCCCCTGACCGTGGACGGGGTGCTGAACGTATCAAAGAACGCTGTGCTCGGCGGGGAGATCACCACAAGGCAGCACAGGGTGGTTTTCAACTCAACCGGCCAGAAGTACCGGTTTTCTGTTACTTCCGAAAGCGGAACCAATACAACCAGCTGGACTTTACAACTGGAAGACCGGTCCCCGGTAAGGCGTTCAGATGCTGCGGTGACGGACTTCATTACCGGAAACCCTTCCTCGGGCTTTGAATTTGACCAGAAATTCCTGGAACCGGACGATGGCCTGATCACGTTGCTGGTCAAATCAAAATCGTCCGAAGAGTTACTGCTGACAATCAAACCAAAAATTTCCATCAGCCAGGGAGCACGGCTTTTGGGCATAATATCCGGAGCACCCCTGAATTTGTCTTTCACAGAGCCATTCTCTTTTCAGGTTATGGCAGAAGACGAAACTGTCCGCTCCTGGAAGATACAGCTCATCTTTGCCCCCCAGGTGCCCAACAGCGGTTTTGAAGAATGGGGTACTATCCGTGATATTTTTAATATCCTGCCTTCCAACGGCAAAGGATGGACCACCGGGAACAATAACCAAATTTCGGGTTCTTTCAGGGTCCAGGGGCACAATAGTCCCTATGCCGTGCAGATGATCACCCAGTTGAAAACCGTTAACCTGTGGGTGATGAAGGTGACCAGCCTGGCCGCTGGGGCGCTTTTCCTGGGAGAATTCAATTTCAGCATGGACGTTGAAAAGGTGTTGAATCCTTCCATCATGACGGATTTTGGAATTTCGTTTGCACCCGGTTCCAATCCCGTGGGATTTGAAATTGACTACCTGTATGAACCTGGTGGGCAACGCGTTTTTACAGAGCCCTATAAAGTGAAGATAGGTTTGTTTGACATGCCTGCATTCAAGGACCCGGTGAAAGTAAGCGGACCCGATAAGGCCGTCATTACGGCAGAATTGCATCATAATACGACGGGAACCTGGAAGTATGATCTGAACAAAAGACAGGACATGATTGCCGAAAATGAGATTGCCACAACGGGGACCCAGGGATGGGTGCATGAGCGGCTGGTTTTCAATCCGGTTCCGGGCAGGGAAAACCTGCCAATGACTCACTTGGTCGTACGCATGTCGTCTTCCTGGGAAGGAGCTGAATACAAAGGTGCCGATGGCAGCAAGCTCACGGTGGACAATTTCAGATTAATTTACTATCTTCCCGGGCCAACGGCCATAATACTGGAATAATCATGATGGAACATACTACACAAATTACCGTCAGGTATTACGAAACGGATCAGATGGGTGTGGTACACCACTCCAACTACATCCGCTATTTTGAAACAGCCCGCGAAGAAATGATGGCCCATTTTGGTGTTCCTTACACTTTTTCGGAATCGCAGGGAATCATTATGCCGGTACGCGTGGTTCATTGCGACTACATACATCCGGCACGTTATGGCCAGGTGCTGACTGTGATAACGACAGTGAAAGAAATGCCCCGTTCCAGGATCACGTACCATTACCAGGTGTTTAACGATACCAGTGTACTTTTAGCCACGGGATATGTTACCCTTGCCTTTGTGGATGCTTCCCGCAGTGTTCCCGTGAGGGCACCCCGTTTTCTTACGGAAGTATGGGAAAAATACCTAAATTTGAACAAAACTAAACAACAGGAAAATGTGTAAATTATTGCTATTTGGCACGTTGGGTGCCACCGAGATCATCATTATTGCCCTAATTGTACTGCTTCTCTTTGGAGGGCGCAAGATTCCCGAACTTATGAAAGGCATTGGAAAAGGCGTCAGAAGTTTCAGGGATGGTGTGAAGGGGATAGAAGATGACTTAAAGGAAGATGAAAAAGAAAGCGATCAGGATATTAAAAAATAGCGGTGGCAGATATTTCGGGGCATAAAAATGAGATGACCTTTTGGGAGCATCTTGAAGAGTTCCGCAAGGTGATATTTCGCTCGGCAATTGTCCTGATTCTACTCATGGTGGTTGTTTTTGTGAATAAAAACTTTGTTTTTGATGCAGTCATATTTGCTCCCAGAAGCTCTGATTTTATTCTCTACAGGTGGATGACAGCTCTGTCTGGCCTTGTGGGAATTTCTTCCATTTCACCGAAACCTTTTACCCTGCAACTGCAAAACATAGAACTTTCAGCCCAGTTTTTCACCCATATTAGCGTTTCTTTCAGCATAGCCTTTGTCTTGGCCACACCGTTCATATTGTACCAGTTATGGATATTCATACGGCCCGCTTTGTACCTAAAGGAAAAAAAAACCGTAAAGGGGGCTTTTGGGTGGTGCTCGCTGTTATTCTTCCTTGGTGTCCTGACCGGTTACTTTTTTGTCTTTCCTCTGACCATAAATTTCCTGGGAAGTTACCAGGTTAGCGAATGGGTGGATAACCAGATTACACTCCAGTCCTATATCCATATGTTTACCTGGCTGGTCATCATCATGGGCATCGTCTTCGAACTGCCAATCCTGTTGCGCGTCTTATCCAAATTAGGTGTTGTCTCCAAGGAATTGCTCAAAAAACACAGGAAACATGCCGTAGTGATCCTTGTCATTCTTGCAGCTATCATAACACCCAGCGGAGACGCCTTTACCTTGTTGGTGGTAGCATTGCCTTTATACCTGTTATATGAGGTCAGTATATTGGTAAGTTTCAGTAAGAGGGCCACAGAAGATGAAAAAGTCGCAGTATAAACCGGTCATTATCCTGGCAGGTGCAGTCCTCCTTTTATCAATTCTGCTGGTCCTGATGTTTTATATCTGGGAAATTCCTGTATTCCAGTGGCTTAAAAGTGATAGGCCGGAGATTTTCCGGGAATCCAATTACGGCTTGCGCAACCAGAAAGGCAGGGTGATCGTTGATCCTACATACGACTCCATAGCTGTATTTTCTGAAATTGCAGTCCTGCAAAGGGGCAGTGAGTACGGTGTGTCCAACAAGCGTGGTAAAATGATCATACCCATGCAGACACGTCCAATTACCAATGAATACCATGGACAACGGTTGCCTTTTCTGCTGGCGCTGCGCTCTGACGGATCCTTCACCCTAATTGACCATAAAGGGAAAGAACGTGAAATACCTGTTTACGATAGTCTTGAGTTAAGAGAGGACGATATTTTCATTTGCCGGGACGGTCTATGGGGCGTGCTTGACGGGGATGGCTTTGAGCAGGTACCACTTATTTACGACCAGATAGTGAAACGTGCCGGGAATTATTTCATAGTTAGGAAAGGAAATTATGAGGGGCTTCACAGCAAAGGAAGTAAAGAACCCCTTGTACCTGTCATGTATGACAAAGTGGATGAATGCACCTCCCTTACTTTCAGAGTGTTGCTGGACGATCATTACGGACTCCTGGACCATGATGCGGTTTCCCTGATTGAAACGGTATACGATACCATTTATTTCCATCACAGTCCGGAGTGGATCGTAACGGGGGACAGTGGCCGTTATTCCCTTCGTAATACGACGAACCTGGAGTATCCTGCCTTTTTTTACGACATTATTGGTCCTGTCAGGGAAGGAATGACCGTTGTACGCAATGAAAATGGATATGGAGTACTATCGTCAGATGGAAAAGTAGTGGTTCAGCCTGGTTACGATTTAATCCGGGATTATAGCAACGGGCTTGCCATAGTCATGCAGAACCAACAATATGGGGTGATTGACAGGTATGGAAATTTCACATTGCCTTTTTCCTTGAACCTGGTGGAAATCTACGATTTTCATAACGAGCTGGCCCTGGCAGCCCGTTTTAACATGATGGAAGCACGCATACAAAAACAGTTCGGCTTCATAGATAAAAAAGGCAATACCATTATTCCATTCATATACCAGGATGGCCACCGTATGTTCTCAAATGGACTGGCAGGTGTGAAATTCAACGGATTGTGGGGATTCATCAACAAAAAGGGTGAATCCATGATTCCATTCATATATGATTCGGTGTCTGTCTTTTCGCATGGCATGGCAAAGGCAGTTTTTCAAGGTCAGCTCATTACCATTGACATGCTGGGGAGAAAAATGGAATGATATCTGTTTCCAATATCTGCGTTTCTTTTGCCTACAGGGAGCTTTTCCGGGATGTTTCTTTTACCATTGACCGGCGCGACAGGATCGCCCTGGTGGGAAAGAACGGGGCCGGAAAAACCACATTGATCAGGATCATAGCAGGTCTGCAGGAACCAACGTCTGGCAGGGTGGTACGTTCTTCCGACTGCCGGATAGGATATCTTCCCCAGCAAATGGAACATGCAAAGGACAAAACCGTGCTGGAAGAAGCGCTTACGGTTTTTTTCCACCTGGAAGAACTACACCGGCGCATGGATAATATCTCCGCAGAGCTTTCGGGAAGAGAGGATTATGATTCTGAAGCTTACAAGAAATTAATGGTTGACCTGAATGAGGTTAGTGACCGGCTTCGTATCCTGTCTTCAGACAATCCCAGGGGGAACGCCGAGAGAATCCTGACCGGTCTTGGCTTCAAACAAGACGAACTGGACCGCCCCAGCCGGACTTTTTCCGAAGGGTGGAATATGCGCATAGAACTGGCAAAATTGTTGCTTTCCCGGCCTGACATATTGTTATTGGATGAACCCACCAACCATCTGGATATTGAAAGCCTCAGGTGGCTGGAACAGTACCTGGAAACTTTTCCCGGGGCCCTGCTGGTGATATCGCATGACAGGACCTTCCTGGATACGGTGACTACCAGGACCATTGAAATTTCTCTCACCAGGATTTACGATTATAAAGCCCCGTATTCCCAATTCCTGGAATTACGCAGGGAATACCTGGAACAACAGATGGCTGCATACCAGAACCAGCAACGTACCATAGAAAAAACACAGGAATTCATTGAGCGTTTCCGCTATAAGCCCACCAAGTCCAACCAGGTGCAAAGCCGTATAAAACAACTGGAAAAGATGGAACTGATAGAGGTGGATCATTTGGATAACTCCCGGATACGAATCACTTTTCCTGAAGTCAGCAGAAGCGGGAAAGTTGTGTTCAATTGCCGGGATGTATCTGTTGGTTACGATAAAGGGCCTATCTTTACCGGGGCAAACCTAGTGGTGGAACGTGGTGAAAAGGTTGCATTTGCTGGCCGTAACGGAGAAGGCAAAACAACCATGCTGAAATTGCTTACCGGGCAGAAGAGTGTCATGAAAGGGGTTTTTGAAACAGGGTACAATGTACAGACGGGCTATTATGCACAAAACCAGGACGAATTGCTGGATAATAACCTGACTGTATACCAGACATTGGATGGAATAGCGGTGGGAGACGTCCGTACACGACTTCGTGATATCCTGGCCTCATTCCTCTTTCGCGGGGAAGACGTGGATAAGAAAGCAGGAGTGCTGAGCGGTGGGGAAAGATCGCGCCTGGCCATGGCTAAGCTTATGCTGCAGCCCTATAATGTTCTGTTGCTGGACGAACCCACCAATCACATGGATATTCCTTCCAGGGAAGTGATGAAAGAAGCCCTTAAACAGTACAACGGGACCCTGGTGGTGGTTTCTCACGACAGGACATTCCTGGACGGCCTTGTTGATAAAATATACGAATTCAGGGATGGAAAGGTAAAAGAGCACCTGGGCGGGATTCGCGAGTTCATGGAACGCAGGAAACTCGAAACGCTCAAAGAATTGGAACAAGCCGATCCTGCCAGGGAAGAGGTTAGAACTGAAAATACCGGTAAAGAATCAAGGGCAGGGGAGCCTTACCGCCTGAAAAAGGAACGGGATAAAACATTGCGCAAGCTGCAGCAACAAGTCACGCATTGGGAAAACAGGATTGAACAGCACGAAAAAGGGATTGCCCTGATGGACGAAAAAATGCTGAACACGCCTCCCGGTGGATTCGGCACAGCGTTTTACCAGTTGTACGACAAAGAAAAAAGAGAGCTGGAACAGGCCATGAAAAGCTGGGAATCAGCACATGATGAACTGGATAAATTCATAGAAACCATACAAAATGAGTGAAGATCGCATTTACGGCACACATCCTGTCAGGGAAGCACTCCTGGGAAAAAGGAAACCTGAAAAAATCCTGCTCCGCCAGGGTATGGACAGTAATACGGCAGCACAAATGATGGATCTGGCCAAAAAATTTGACGTGCCGGTCCAGTTCGTACCACAGGAGAAACTGAATCATCTGACGGCAAACAAGAACCACCAGGGGGTGGTTGCCATGCTGCCGCAGGTTGATTATGTAACACTGGATGAGGCCGTGGCCGCTGCAGGGACCAAACCGGGTTTTCCAACCATAATCCTGCTGGACGGGGTAAGTGATGTCCGCAATTTCGGAGCCATTGCCCGTACTTGCGAATGCGCCGGTGCAGGTGCGCTGATACTTCCAGCTAAAGGAGGGGCTGCCGTGAACCAGGATGCCATAAAGGCTTCTGCGGGAGCACTGCTGCGCATTCCCTCATGCAAGGTCCCCAACCTGAGGACGGCTGTTTTTCACCTCAGGGAATCGGGTTACGTGGTCATAGGAACATCGGCCGGACAGCGTCAGTCCATCTATGAAACGGATTTTTGCCGTCCGCTGGCGCTGGTGATGGGTGCCGAAGGAAAAGGCATATCGCGCGGGATCATGGAACTGTGCGATGAATTGGCTTCCATACCCCAATTTGGGGAAATCGGCTCATTGAACGTATCGGCTGCAACAGCAGTCGTGCTTTTCGAGGCGGTCAGACAACGTTTGAAAAAGTAAGACAATGTCTTTAAAAAAATCAGCTATAAGGCAATTGGCAGGAGAGACTGCCGTATACGGGATGAGCACGATCCTTGCAAGGGTTCTGAATTTCCTGCTTGTACCCTTGTATACCCGCATCCTGACAGATCAGGCAGCTTACGGAGTGGTGGCCGAATTCATGGCATACATTGCCGTGTTGCAGGTGGTCCTGGTCATGGGTCTGGAGACCGGCAGCTTCCGCTATGCTTCTCTGGCAGGACAGAAAAACGACAAGGCCGGAGCTGCCAGGGTGTTTTCAACTTCGCTCACTACCGTAACGCTGCTGGCCGGTTTGTTTTTTGCAGTGGTGGTCATGTTACGGGAACCGATCGCCGGGAAACTGGGATATGCAGAATTCCCGCAATCCATTATTTATGTAGCCGGGATACTTTTACTGGATAGCATTACGGCTATATTGTTTGCCCGTTTGCGTTACGAGCACAAGGCGTTCCGTTTTGCCGTATTCAAAACCATCAAGATTTGCTGCGAGCTGGGATTCAACCTGCTTTTCTTTTTGTGGGCCCCGCGTTATCTTTCTGCAAACCCCGAAGCATTCCTGGGCCGTTTCATCACGGCTGTTCCTGATTACAATTACGTTCTCTTTTCCATATTCCTCTCCTGCATCGTGGCTTTATTGCTTTTCCTGCCTGATTTGCTGAAAAGAAGCAGTTTCATCCTTGACCGGAAACTCTGGCCTAAGCTCATGATGTATTCCCTTCCCCTGATGATAGCGGGATTGCCGGGTATCCTGAACGATTTCAGCGACAGGCTGCTTTTCCGTTTTCTGATTCCTGGAGATGTCTCCTGGCGGGCGCAGATGGGGATTTACCAGGCGGGTATCAAGCTCGCCGTACTCATTAACCTTTTCATCCAGATGTTTCGGTACGCGGCGGAACCTTTCTTCTTTGGACAGTCAGCCGAAAAAGAAGCACCAAGGACGTATGCCCGTGTGCTGGATATCTTTACAGCAATATGCATGCTGGTTTACCTGGGTATTTTACTTTATATGGACCTTTTTGAACTCATTTTAGGTGAGAATTACAGGGAGGGGATCGTGGTGGTGCCCGTAATGGCACTGGCTTACGTGCTTCTGGGCATATACTTCAATATCAGCATCTGGTTCAAATTGTCAGGAAAGACCGGAAATGCTGTTTTGATCACATCAGCCGGACTGGCTGTCACCCTGTTGGTAAATCTGCTTTTCATGCCACGCTATGGCTATATGGCTGCAGCCTGGGGACACTTGGCCAGTTACCTGTCAATGACCGTCCTCTGTGCCCTGATGGGACGCAAACATTATCCCATACCTTATAACTGGCTTAAAATTGGTTTCTACCTGGTGGCAGGTGTAGGACTTTACTTATTTTCCCTTATGTTTGCACACCTGTCCATGATTCCCAAACTTGCAGTCAATACAGGTATTATTCTTGTTTACCTGGCTATCTGGGCAGGGATGGAAGGTTTCTACGGAAAACTGCGCAAAATATTGCAGCAGCGGTAGCCACATTCAATGATTCGGATCCCTCGCGGTAAGGAGGAATGTACAATTTGAGCGGGATGTGATCCAGCAGCTCCGGGCTGATCCCATTTGATTCGTTGCCAAGGACGATGATTCCATCGCAGGGCAGGAAAGTGGTGTTGATGCTGGATCCCCCCTGAAGCACGGACCCGGTGACAGGAAGCGTGCAATTTTTCAAAAGCGGGGCAAGGGGTGTGTAATGGACCGGAACGCGTAGAATGGCTCCCATGGTGGATTGCACGGTTTTGGGATTGTACAGCTCCACACAGTCTGGTGATGCATAAACGGCTGCTAAGTCAAACCAGTCTGCCAGACGCAGGATGGTGCCAAAATTGCCCGGATCGCGAATCCCGTCAAGGGCAAGATATAGGTTGTCTTTCCGGGGAGGTGCCAGTGGTACTTTTGGAATCTCCACAACGGCAAGTGCACCGGAGGGAGTTGACTGCAAGGAGATCCTTTCCATTTCCTTTGCCGAGATGTATACTGCCACGGAGGACTGAACCGGTTCGGGGAAATCTTCCTGCAGGTACAGCTCTTTAATGCGGAAAGGACCAGGAGCTTTAAGCAGCTCCAGAACCATTTTCCTGCCTTCCAGGATGAATTCCTGTCGTTCCTGACGGAATTTCTTCTGTTCCAGGGCTTTAATGTATTGTATCTTGGCTTTGCTCAACATGTTGTCAATAGCCCAGAAGTTTGAGCATGGACTTATAAGTCTGTTCCTTGGAGAAAAGCTTGGTGTAATACGTGCCATTCTCTTCTCCTATTATGACCATCTTGGGAGCCGGCATCAGGCAATGCTGGACACCCCCGAAACCTGAAATGGATTCCTGGTATGCGCCCGTATTGAAAAAACCAATGTACAAGGGATCCTTGTTCTCGTTTTTGGGCAGGAAAACCGCATTGGCGTGGGCCTCGGCGTTGTAGTAATCCTGAGAGTCACAAGTCAGTCCTCCAAGGAATACGCGCTGATAGGGTTCGTTCCACTTATTGATTGGAAGCAGTATGAAGCGTCTTTTTATGCCCCAGGTATCAGGCAATGTAGTCATGAAGGATGAGTCGATCATGTACCATCTTTCGCGGTCGTTTTGTTGTTTTTCACCTAATACCTGGTATATGTTGGCGCCGCTTTCACCAACAGTGAAAGATCCGAACTCGGTGAAAATGTCCGGTTCCTTGACGTTGCGGCTTGTACAGATACTTTTTATCTGGGCAATTATCTCTTCTGTCATGTATTCATAATCGTAATCGAACGATAGGGAGTTCCTTACCGGGAAACCTCCACCCAGGTTCAGGGAGTCCAGTTCAGGACAGAAATTCTTAAGGTCACAATACACATTCACACATTTTGCAAGTTCGTTCCAGTAGTATGCATTGTCCTGCATGCCCGTGTTGATGAAAAAGTGAAGCATTTTCAATTTGAACTTGTTGTTCCGCTTAATATACTTATGGTAATAAGGGACAACATCGCTGTAGCGGATACCCAGGCGGCTTGTGTAGAATTCAAATTTAGGTTCTTCTTCTGCCGCTATGCGGATACCTATCTTGCACTCACCCTGAACGGCATTGTCCAGCGCTTCAATTTCCGGCATATTGTCCAGTATGGAAATGGTGTTTTCCCAGCCTGAATTCACGAGTTTGGCAATATTCTCTATGTATTGCTGCTTCTTGTAACCATTGCAGATGACATACAGGTCCTTGTCCACGATCTTTTGTTCATGGAGCGCTTCTATGAGGTTAATGTCAAAGGCAGAGGAAGTCTCAATGTGGATGTCGTTCTTGAGAGCTTCTTCCAGTACAAATGAAAAATGGGATGATTTGGTACAATAGCAGTAATGGTAGTCCGCTTCATAGTCAACCTTGGCCATGGCAACATTGAACAACCTTTTTGCTTTTTGGATCTGTTTGCTGATGGAAGGTAAATAATAGAATTTCAAGGGCGTTCCGTATTGATCGATAAGGTCCATGACAGGAATATCGTGAAATAAAAGCTCACCGTCTTCAATCCTGAATTCCTCTTGCGGAAAATCGAAACTCTGTTGGATCAGGTCAATGTACTTGTTTTTCATTGAAGTAATGTAAGTGAGTTACTTTATCAAAAAATAATCAATGTAAGTCAATCAGATTGCAAATATATGTTAATAATTATTTGTGATATCGTATTTGACCTTTTTTTTTACTTTTGCAATATGCGTAAAGGTGTTTTTCTGATGATCCTGTTTCTGTCCGGGTGTGCAGGCACGCGATACGTTCCACAGGGAGAATACCTGTTGCGCAAGAATACATTAGAAGTGGTACCTGAAAAGATCGTATCCCCTTCATCCCTGCAATCATACATTCGCCAAAAACCAAATACCAGCATTATTTTCGGCTGGAAAGCATTCTTGAATATCTACAGCCTGAGTCCTGACAAAGACAACGGCTGGAGCCGTTTTCTCCGCCATATGGGAGAGCCTCCCGTTGTCTTTGATCCTTCCCTGATAACCTACAGCAAGCTCAACCTGGACAATTACCTGACCTCTCTGGGTTTTTATTTCAACACCATCACCGACACGGTTACTTACCGGAATAGGAAAGCCTCGGTCCATTACACCATCATGCCAGGAAAAACATACACCATAGACACCATCCGGCTGGGCAAGGCAGATACCAACCTGGCTGCTTTATATTTGCAGCACCAGGACCGTGCTGTGATAGGGCCGGGCCACATACTCTCTTCCCAGACACTGGAAAGGGAAGCCGCCCGCATCAATTCAGTAATGAGAAATAACGGGTATTACAGTTTCAACCGCAGCCTGGTTTCTTTCCTGGCCGATACACTCAGGCAGAATGGCACAGCCACGCTGGAAGTTCAATTGCCAGGTAATGGGGAGCATAAACCTTATAAGATAAGGAAAATCAACGTTTACCCGGGTTTTGATCCTATTCAGGCGGTAATGGACACGGCATATTATAAATCCGTGGAGTCCCGGGACTATGAAGGCATGACATTCCATTACAACGGGAAGACCACGATAAGGCCGCGTATCATCAGTAACATGAGTTTTATCCGACCGGGAGAATTGTATGACGAATCCAAAGTGAAAACAACATATGACCGTCTGTCAAGCATCAGGCTGATGAACAGTGTTACGCTGCTTTTTGACGAGGTATCTTCTTCGAGACAGCAGGATACGGCAGAAGTTGACTGTACCATACGAATGATTCCTGGCAATTCCCAGGGTTACAAAGTGAATCTGGAAGCATCCAGCAATTCGAACGGTCTTATAGGGATCTCGCCCGCACTGTCATATTACCATAAAAACATATTCCGGGGTGGGGAGTGGCTGACCCTGGCACTGATGGGAAATTTTCAGTTCAAATTGAAGAATCCCATCCGGGCTACTGAATTGGGTGCCTCACTTTCGCTGACCTTTCCAAAAATGCTTTTTCCGGTAAGCAACAGGATCTTTTCAGGAAGGATACCACGCACGGAAGTCACGGCAAGTTACAGCTACCAGTCCCGCCCAGAATATACAAGGAACATTGCTTCAGGCACTTTCGGGTATACATGGAGCATGGGAGACAAGTTCCATTATACGGTGAATCCCGTTAAAATGAAACTGGTCAAACTGTACAACATGAGTCCGGGTTTCCTGGAATCACTCAATGACCCGTTTCTGATTGACACATACAGGGACCACCTGGACCTGGGTCTTTCATCAATTTTCTATTACACCAGCGACAATTCACCTGTGCACAATACAACATGGCACTACGTAAGGGTGGGCCTTGAGGCTGCGGGAAACCTGCTTAGCGCTTTCAATTCACTGATGAAGGCAGATAGCACAGGAAGCCATATGATAGCCGGGATTGCGTATTCACAGTATATAAAAATAGACATCAATTCAGGCTATACCCTGATAAGGAACCGCCATCAGCTGGCAGGTCGCTTTTATGCCGGGGTAGGTGTACCTTACGGGAATGCAGCCTCACTGCCCCTGGAGCAAATGTTTTATGCAGGAGGAGCCAACAGCCTCAGGGCATGGCAGGCAAGAACCATAGGACCAGGCTCAATGCCCTTGGATTCGACTTTCAGCATTCCGAACCAGGCGGGCGATATAAGGCTTGAATTGAACCTTGAATACCGTTTTCCTCTTTTCTGGAAACTGGAAGGAGCCTTATTTGCCGATGCAGGGAACATCTGGACCCTGCCCCGGGGAAACGCAGCTCCGGCGGGTGTTTTCCGTTTCAGCGACTTTTACAGGAGCATTGCGATGGACGCCGGACTGGGCATCAGGGTCAACCTGGATTTTGTCATCCTGCGGCTGGACCTTGGCATGATAATGAGAGATCCGGTAAAACAGGCATGGGTTCCGCCCTCCCGGTGGCTGAAGCGGGAGAATTACTCATTCCAGTTTGGCGTGGGATACCCTTTTTAGATTTTCATCCCTTCTTTGTACAGCCTGAACATTTCTATGGCCTGGTATTCGGCCATGCCCAGTTTGTCATAGAGCACAGCAGTATTATGGTTGCGCTCTTCAGCCCTTTTCCAGAATTCCCGCGGGTCGTTACCGGGAAACATGGCGGGATCTTTCTGGCTCTGGTGGCGGAAGATGGCATTGCGCTTGATGATGACTTCCTCGGGGCTCAGGGGAACCGCCATATCAACATCGGCAACATCCCATTCCTGCCAGGCACCGCGGTAGAGCCACAAGCGGCAATCGCTTGTCCACGGCCTGTCACGGAGCTTTTCCAATGCTTTGATAATGGAGGTATAGCAAACGCGGTGTGTGCCGTGTGGATCGCTTAAATCGCCAGCTGCGAATATCTGGTGTGGCTGGATCTTTTCCAGCAGGTTGCAGACAATGTCAATGTCCTTATCGGATAAAGGTTTTTTCTTGATACCACCGGTTTCATAAAAGGGCATTTCCAGGAAATGAATGTTCTCATGAGCGATGCCCAGGTACAGTGCAGCCGATTTTGCCTCTCCCCGACGGATGAGCTCTTTCACTTTACGGATGGCATGCGTATCGGCTTCTCCCGGTTTCTTTTTCTCCAAATCCCTGGAAGCCTGTTCAAAGATCGTACGTGTCTTTTCCTGATCCAGTCCGTAAACGGGAGATATTTCCTGCAGGAAATCCAGGAACCGTGTCACTTCATGGTCAAATACGGCAATATTTCCTGAAGTCTGATAAGCCAGGTGCAGGATATGACCCTGCTGAGAAAGACGTGCCACGGTACCACCCATTGAAATCACATCGTCATCGGGGTGGGGGCTGAAGACAATCACACGTTTAGGGTAGGGCAGGGCCCTTTCGGGACGGGTGGTATCGTCTGCATTGGGTTTTCCTCCCGGCCAGCCGGTTATGGTGTGCTGGAGGCTGTTGAAAGTGTCAATGTTGATTTTGCTGAAAGGCCCGCGCTCGGTGATCAGATCGCTCATACCGTTGTCGTTGTAGTCACGGGCGGTGAGTTTCAGGATGGGTTTGTCCAACAGGCGGCAGAGCCAGAAAACAGCTTTGCGGGTAAGTTCTTCGGTCCATACACAGGGCCCTGTAAGCCAGGGTGTTGCAATGCGGGTAAGGTCGGCCGCCGCAGCCCTGTCAATAATGACCTCTGTCTGTGCGTGATTTTGCAGGAAACTGGAAGGATGGGATTCGTCTACCTTTCCCTCTACCAGGTCCTTGATTGCTTTGGATTCTCCTTCTCCCCAGGCCAGGTAATAAATGGTTTTACTTTCCAGAATGGTTTGAATTCCCATAGTCAGCGAATAATTGGGAACGAAATCCACCCCAAAGAATTCACTGCCAGCGGCTATGCGGGTATTTGTATTGAGGGTGATCAAACGCGTTCGGGAGCTGTAGTGGGAACCTGGTTCATTGGAACCCATCCCTGAAGTTATCAATACATCAATACCTCCGTATGAGGCGATCTTCTTTTCAAAATCGGCACAATGACGTGATACCTGGGAGCGGGGAATATCCCCTTTAAGACAATGTATTTGGTTCTTAGGAATATCCAGCACATCGAAAAGGTATTCTCTCAGGAAACGGTAATGAGACTGTATCTCGTTTTCAGACAAAGGATAGTATTCGTTTATACCGAAAATGACTACATTCTTGAAAGACCTGCCATGCTCATAAGCGCGCGCAAAAAGCTCATATAACGGAATCATGACCGTACGCGCTGACAGGCCCAGCACGAGTTTCTTTCCCTGGGATTCTTTAAGGCTTAACAGGTTCAGTATGGTGTCAACAAGGTATGTTGAAGCTTCTACCTGGTCATCATATATGAAAACCGGCAGATTCTCATAACGTGTGTTGAGGTCCTGGATGTGTGTCATTTATTTCAAGTATTGGATTCTTTTTCAATATTGAGGTACGTTTTGCGAAAGGCTATGATCCTGCGTATGAATGATTCCATCTGATCCAGCGGCAGCATGATGTTCCCGTCCGAAAGGGCATCCATCGGCCTGGGATGGGTTTCGACAAACAGGCCGTCCACACCGGCTGCCACACCAGCTGCCGCCAAAGTTGATATAAGTGATGGATCTCCGCAGCTTACGCCATTGACCTGGTTTGGCATCTGAAGGGAATGGGTTACGTCAAGGACTACGGGAACATTCAGTCTTTTCATGATGGGGATGCTGCGCACATCAAAGATCAGGTCTGAATAACCAAACTGGGTGCCTCTTTCTGTAAGGATGATCCGCTCCATAGTGGCTCCAAATTGGAGCAGTTTTTCTACAACAAACTGCATCTGGGTGGGAGACAGAAACTGGCCTTTTTTCACATTCACTGCCTTTCCAGTCTGAGCTGCAGCTTTCAGCAATGATGTCTGCCTGCAGAGAAAGGCGGGAATCTGGATTATGTCAATCCCGTACTCTGTAGCCATAAGGGCTTCATCGGGTGTATGCACATCTGTGGTGACAATAAGGTTGAAATAATTCTTTACTGTTTGCAGTATTTCCAGTCCCCGGTGGTCTCCAATCCCGGTAAACGAATCTACCCGTGTCCTGTTTTCTTTACGATAGGAAGCCTTGAAAACCAGGCGTAAGTTGTACTTTGCAGTCAGGAAGCAAAGCTTTTCGGCCACTTCCATGCATAGTTTTTCAGATTCCACGACACAAGGGCCGGCTATTAGAAAAAAATTATCCAGATCCATAACATCAAAGATAGTATATTTTTTATTACACTTTTGAATATTTGTTTCCCCAGCGCTCCAGGAACCTGCTTATCTCTTTTTCCCTTGCATTGTCCTGTGGATGGTAGAAAGAGGTACCACTGATCTCTGCGGGAAGGAATTCCTGTATCACAAAATTCTGTTCAAAATCGTGTGCATATTTATAATCTTTGGCATACCCAAGTTCTTTCATCAATTCGGTGGGGGCATTGCGTAAATGCAGCGGCACACTCAAATCTCCGTGTCTCATGACGCTTTCAAAAGCTTCCTCAATGGCTCTATAGGCCGAGTTGCTTTTGGCACTCGTGGCAAGATATATGGCAGTCTGGGAGAGGGGAATGCGGCCTTCCGGCATTCCGATTTTGTGAACAGCGTCGAAGCAGGCATTGGCCATGAGAAAGGCATTGGGATTCGCCAGACCGATATCTTCAGAAGCAAGGATGACCATTCTGCGCGCAATGAAAAGGGGATCTTCTCCGCCCGAAATCATCCTGGCCAGCCAGTAAACCGCCCCGTTCGGATCGCTTCCCCGGATACTTTTGATAAAAGCCGAGATGATATCGTAGTGCTGCTCTCCGTTCTTGTCGTAAAGCACGATATTTTTCTGCAACCGCTTCTGCACCTCTTCATCATTGAAGACGATGGTCTCACCCTGATCGTAGCTGGAAACAACTATTTCAATAATATTCAACAACTTACGTGCATCTCCGCCGGAAAGCCTGAAGATGGCTTCGGTTTCTTCAACCTGGATGTTCAACGTTTTCAGGTATTCATCTTCTTTCAGAGCCCGTTCAAATAAAGTTTCTAAATCTTTTACGCCCAGTGGTTTAAGAACGTAAACCTGGCAGCGTGAAAGCAGGGGAGAGATCACTTCAAAAGAAGGGTTTTCGGTAGTGGCACCAATAAGGACAACAGTTCCGTCTTCCACGGCACCCAGGAGGGCATCCTGCTGTGATTTGCTGAAACGATGTATTTCGTCGATGAACAGGATGGGACTGTTTTTCTGGAACATCTTATTTGAACGTGAACGGTCGATGATCTGGCGAACGTCCTTGACTCCAGAACTTACTGCTGACAGACTGTAGAAGGTACGTTCCAGGTCTTGTGCTATGATGCGTGCCAGCGTCGTTTTACCGACACCAGGAGGTCCCCAGAGGATAAATGAGGCAAGGTTCCGGCTTTCGATCATTTTTCGCAATACGGCATCCGGAGCCACCAAGTGTTCCTGCCCCACAAACTGGCTGAAAGAGGAGGGGCGCATGCGTTCAGCCAGGGGAATGTTGCTGTTCAGCATGTAGTTCTTTTTTTTATTGTAAAAAACCTATTTAACATAATATAAATTGTGTGCATTTTACAATTATCGGCGGTATTCTTCGCATAATAGTACTTATAGGCTTTTAGCGCTGGCGGCGCTTTAGTTGCCGTATTATACGGGATATCACATTCTCGATGGAAGATTCTGGTTCTATGATGTTGTAATCTTCCCAGAATTCAGCATCCTCAAAATCTGCAACCCTGTACAATGTGATGTCTGTCGTCTTGACCCGGCTCTCCTGCGGGATCTTGTAAGATTCCCGGCTGTACTCGGTCATGGCCATTTCCGAGGTGATGGTATAATTCTGCCTGAACAGTTTGCTGTCCCACTTGGCATTGAACTTCAAATCCGTCCTGGAATAATTGAATACCCATTGTCCTCCCGGTATCTGCTGGTATTGTACCAAATAGGCGGCGTATTCCACCTGCGCCCTCAAGCCTGCAGGTTTCCTACGAATGAAAATGGCCGTCGCCTGTGGCCGGTTTTCGACATTGATATTGAATTCAACGCGGGAAATCGCCATGGTTTCCACATCAATGAACATCTTGCCCCGGAACAGTATGTCTTCCTGGCCGGGTTTCTGGTCAAACGAGATCACATAATTGATGCGGTCGTTCATCTGAACGGGATTTTCAATCTTGAAATCGTAAAACTTATCCACCTCTGTCAGGTTCACACCCATGAAGAGGTTCCTGGCCACATCCAGTTCCAGAGCCGAGCGGATGCCGCCCTGGAATTTGACGAAAACCGTGTCAATCCTTGCCCAGTCAACACTTCCACGACCCTTGTAGATGCCCACCTGGTCGACGGCAAATGTGGGTGTATACGGTGGTTTATACACGTCCACGACGGCTTCCGACAGTGTGACATACGTATTGCCTTTGCGGATCATTTCACGGTAAAAACCTGTCATCTGCATTCTATCCTGCGGAAAATTGTCCTTTATCCTGCGGAAAGCTTCCCGGACCAGTTCCAGGGGATCCTGCGGCCTTACCGTGGTCATGGGTATGGGCAACGCAGCCTGTATCAAGGCTATGATTGGTGTTTTTTCCTGGCCCAGGAACTGTTTGACGGGTATAACACTTGTATGATAACCTAAATAACTGATATTTACATTTTTGTCTTCATATACACGGGAAAATTTCAGGGTGAAGAAACCTTCTCCGTTCGTGACAATGCTTATGCCAACATCCTGTATACTAACCGATGCAAAAACCATCGGACGTTTTGTTTCTGAATCCACTACCTTTCCGGAGATATATAACGTATTCTCCTGGGCCTGTAATGAAAACACAGCTCCAGATACAAACAAAATGCTCATTATCAGCATTTTGAATGCATTTTTTAAGATAATGTACGTTTTCATGGTCTGGCTGTTTTATTAATTCTCCTAAAATACGCTTTTTTTTTCGCATTTTTGCCAATTGTAAATGAACCTTATGGGAAAAAGAGACAGGGAAATCCTGGAAAATATCTGTATAGAATCAGTAGCAGCCGAGGGCAATGCCCTGGCCCATGTCAATGGCAAGGCACTCTTTGTGCCCATGGCCGTGCCAGGTGACATTGTTGATGTACAGGTAACTCACAAGAGACGTAGTTATATGGAAGGCAACATACTGAAACTGGTAACGCCTTCACCCATGCGCCTGGAGCCATTCTGCAGCCATTTCGGGGATTGCGGAGGCTGCCGCTGGCAACCCATACCCTACGATAAGCAGCTGGAATTCAAACAACAACAAGTGATTGACCAATTGACCAGGATTGGTAGACTGACCTTACCTCCTGTGCACCCCATCTTGGGTTCTGAAAAAACGGTACAGTACCGTAACAAGCTGGAATTCACCTTCTCCAACAACCGGTGGGTGCCAGCTACTGCTTCTCCTGCTCCTACTCCTACTCCTACTACTACTGCTACTGCTACTGCTACTGTTACTGCTACTACTTCCGCTTATACGGTTCCGGGACCTGTATTCACAACGGAACAGGAAGTTGACCATCTGCCGTTGCCTGTGCCTCTTCCCCAGGACCAATTCCCGCCCCTACCTGCTCCTGCCCTGGGTTTTCACGTCCGAGGCCGGTTTGACAAGGTCCTGGACATTGAAACATGCCACCTTCAAGCAGAGCCTTCCAATGCCATACGCCTGGCCATCAGGGATTACGCTATAGAAAAAGGTCTCTCTTTC
>MWFB01000005.1 GCA_002071385.1 Bacteroidetes bacterium ADurb.Bin013 | reverse complement strand
AAACTCTTTTGAGAAATGAAGCCTGTATCGTCATCACGGAATTGTGAAAGCTTGTAAGTGGTTCCGTCATAAGCTCTGAAGGAGCATACGATATCGACAGGATTAAAGTGTGTGGAAGCATATCGTTTGCCCTGCAATTGAACGCTCTCCAGTATCTGAAGTGAACCGCTCCCGTCTCGGTCCACTACACGGAAAGGTCCCCCTCCCGGTTCTCCCGTAGCAGGGACCATACCACATACCCTGACCGGCCTGTTCAGTTTGGAGAACAAATAGGACCGGAATTCCTCCCCTTCCATGGGAGGATGAGTGATGCCGAAGTTACTTTCCAGGAAGAGCGCAATCTCTTTCATGCAGATAGGATCTGCGTGGTTCTTCAGTTCACCTATATATTTATATATCTTTCTCCTGCAGAACAGCAGGTAGCCGGCAAGCACCTTTCTCCAGTGGATCACAGGGCCCAGCGCCGCCTGCGGTACTACATTGTCAATATTGCGAATAATAACCATGTCCTCCTTCAGTGTATTCAGATTGTCCAAAAGGGCACCATGACCTCCGGGACGGAAAACCAGCAATCCGTTCTGGTCCCGGAAAGGTCGGTTCTCGATATCTGCAGCGAGGGTGTCGGTAGAAGGACTCTGTGTTGAAAAACCAACAATAAAGCTGGTTTGAAACAGCTCCTCATATACCTTTTGCACCTTTTCCCATAAATCGTTGAACAAATGCAAGTGTTCTTCAGAAACCGTGAAATGGAGCCTTACTGTCCCATCGGGCTGAGCCGAACTCAGTGCTGCCTCCACCAGGTGTTCTTCAAAAGGAGTCCTCGGACCATTTGAATACTTGTGAAAAGGGATCAATCCCTTGGGCAGGGATGCATAATTCAGACCATCACGGTCCAGGATGAGCGAGAGAATCCCGTAACGATCCTTAGGATCAAATCCTTTGAGGCCTGAAAGAATGGGATAAAAAGCAAATTCGGGGAGTCTTCCGAAAAAATCGTTCAACTGGTCAGGCATTAGGGCATTCCTGTCTTTTTTCAGAAGGTCCCTTGCCTCGAAAAGGTCCTTGAACATGCGGCTGGCCGCACCGGATGCCGGAACAAATTTGATCCTTGATCCGTTCCACTCGTCGTACCTTTTGATCATTTCCTCCTGTTCCTGGCCATCCAGCTGTACGATTCCGTTTCCGGGAACGGCAGGCCCGGAAATATCCAGGGGAGGAAAACCGGCGGAAAAATAATGTAGATGAGTTTCTGCGTCTTTAAGGGTCAGTCCCTTACGCTCTATTGTCTGGATGTCTTGTTCGGTAAACATAAAGTCAGTTGCCTGTATTGTTCACTGGTCCACTCTCTTCGAAAAACATATGCGCTCCTGATTTGTTCAAACTTTTCGGGTGCGTTTCGTAGCTGTTTATCTTGTTCAAATATAGGAAAACATTGGGTAAAAAGCAAATCAGCAGGAACATGGCTTGCGTCGGGCAACGGAACGGTGTAGGACTCCAGTTCTTTCCATCCAAAATGACCGGCCAGGGCACGGACTACCTGCTCAGATGCATTTCTCTTTCCTTCCAGCGAATAACCCGCAATGTGGGGAGTGCCAATGTTACTCACCTGCAATGTGGCAGGATTGATGTGTGGTTCTCCCTGCCAGACATCAAGGATGATCCCTCCCAGGTTCGGTGCAGCCCTGTACAGGGCTTTCTCATCTGCCACCGCCCCACGGGAAGTATTGATAAAACAAGCCCCTTTCTTCATAGACGAGAAAAAATGATTGTCAGCCATGTTGAGGGTAAGCTCAGTGAGCGGAACGTGCATGGTCACAATATCGGACTGTTCAAGCAGAAATCCGATATCGGAAAATCCTTCAGGTCCTTCGGCTTCTGCCCTGGGCGGGTCATTCAGGATGGTGCGCATTCCCAGGTGCGATGCCAGGGCTGCCACTTTTTTACCAACATTACCCACCCCCACGATTCCCAGCGTTTTGTTCCTCAAATCACATATATGGCTTCCTGCCCATGCCACAAGCGCCGTGAAAACATATTGCATTACCGCCTCTGCATTGCATCCGGGGGCATTAGCCACTACGATACCGGCAGAGGCACAATAATCCATGTCAATATGATCGGTTCCTATGGTTGGTGACCCGATGAAAGAGATCCTGCTGTTCTCTAGCAGGCTGGCTGAACAGACAGTCCGTGTCCTGACCAGAAGTGCGTTGGCATTGCGGATGGCCTGCTTATCTATCAGGTTTCCGGGCATCCTGGTGATACGGGCATGCTTTTCTGTTATGCCTTCCAGAAAAGGCACCTGTTCATCTGCTATGATATGAGGTCTTGCGTCCACGGTCAACGAATGACAATTTCCCGGACAAGGTCCTTCTTCAGCATGGCGTTGAGTTTGCCTGCAAGAAAAACTTTTTGCATATCCAGCTGGCAACGCAGGACGGAAGATTTAACCCGGACTGAATAAACCCCTTCCCGGAAAGTATGGTCACCACATTCCCTGGCTGCTGTCTCTCCGATAAGCTCATTCCAGGCATGATTGATCCTTAGTATTTCCAGGCCATTTGCCAATTCCGTCTCGTTCAGGATCTGTTCAAGAATTTCGTTCAGTGTTCTGGTCTGCTGTCTTTTCATTGGTAAAAACTCCTCCTTTTACACGATATATGGAATGGGGCCCGCCCAAAGCATGAATGATTTCTTCGATCCGTACTTTATTGCTATCTGTCAGGAAAATTTGTCCAAAACCATTTTTTGTGACTAGTTGCAGAAGATGCGCTACCCTTCGGGCATCCAGCTTGTCAAAGACATCGTCAAGCAGCAGGACGGGTGCCAATTCCTTCATTTGGCTTATAAGTGCGAACTGGGCCAGCTTAAGTGCCAGCAGGAACGTCTTTTGCTGTCCCTGTGAGCCGCACACCTTAAGAGGATGGTCTCCTAAGGTAAAATGGATATCATCACGCTGAACACCTGTGCCGGTATACTGCAGGATCATGTCTTTCTGCCTGTTCTTTCTTAACTGTACAGCCATGCTTTCCTGGTTCAGATCCGATTCATAGCTCAGACCAACCTGCTCTTTTCCTGCAGATAGAAGCTCGTAATAATGAATCACATGGGGATGCAGCAGCTTGCAGAGTTCCATGCGGTGATCGTGAATCCTGTCACCTCTCGATGATAAGGATGCATCCAATGCATCCAGTACATCTGTAGGTCTGTGTTCCGACTTGAGCAGCCGGTTTCTCTGGAAAAGCAGTTTGTTGTATTCCTGTATGGTTTGCAGATAACCCGGCCCCGTCTGGGATAGCAGGAAGTTCATGTACTTCCGTCGTTCTTCGGCCGGGCCGAAAACAAGTGAGGTGTCCTGCGGGGAAACCATAACCACAGGAATCAAACCTACATGGAGGGAAAGCTTCTCATAGCGTTTCCCGTTCCTTTTGAATATTTTTTCTCCCTGTCTGGTAATGGAACAGGAGATCTTTTCTGTCATGCCGGAATCCACGACATATTCACCATAAAGTGCAGCCTCACGGCTTGCATGGTCTATCAGGTCTTTATCCTGTAAAGAAAGCGAGCTTTTGCAGACACTCAGGTAATAGATCCCGTCCAGCAGGTTGGTTTTTCCTTCTCCGTTATCGCCGTAGAGAACATTTATCCCGGGAGAGAATTCCAGTTCAGCATTGTCAATGTTTTTAAAATGAGATAGCAACAAACGCGATAAATGCATACAGATTCCTTCAACAAGTATGCAAACATAGCAAATTTTACGTATATTTGCGGCCTTAAAAACATAGACCTATGTCAAAAAAGAAAACCAGCGCAAAGTCTCCGCAGAAAAAAGAAGAACAGGCAAAAGTCGCACAAGCTATCAGTAAATCAGAAGAATTTCTGAACAAGTATAAGAAACACATTATTTATACAGTTGCCGGAATTGTAATCCTGCTCGCTCTCGTATTCGGTTACATGAAACTGATAAGGGAGCCGCGCCGCAATGAAGCCCTGGCTCAGCTGTTCCCTGCCGAGCAGTACTTCCGGGTTGATTCGTTCTACCTGGCACTGAACGGAGATGGAAATGTTCTCGGCTTTAAAGATATCATTGATGAGTACAAATCCATCACGGGTCAGGCGGTTTACTTCTATGCCGGAGTTTGCGAGCTGCAACTGGGTAATTACGAACAGGCAATAGACTACCTTAAGAAATATAAAGCCGGCGACGATATCATTCAGGCGCGTGCCTGGTGTAATATAGCAGATGCCTATGCAGGGCTTGATGAACTGGACAATGCCATTTCCTGGTATATGAAGGCTGCCGGGTATAGTGATAATGCTTACGCAGCCACCTATTACAAAAAAGCAGGCATCCTGATGGAAGAGAAAAGCAACTACAGCGGTGCCCTGGAAATGTACAAAACCATTAAAGACAAATATCCTCAAACCATTGAGGCATATGATATTGACAAATATATATCGCGTCTGGAAATACTGATGCAGCAATAATTTCTTGCTATGGGAAGGGCTTTTGAATACAGGAAGGCCAGAAAGCTGAAACGTTGGGGGAATATGTCCAGGACTTTCACCCGGCTGGGCAAAGAACTGACCATTGCCGCCAAAGAAGGTGGTACAGATCCGGAAAATAATCCACGGCTTCGTGCGATAATACAGACAGCCCGTTCCGAAAATATGCCCAAGGAGAATATTGAAAGGGCTATAAAAAGAGCGGAAGAGAAAGACAAGGGAGATTACCGCGAGGTTGTCTACGAAGGATTTGGTCCGCATGGTGTTGCCATCATAGTCGAAACGGCTACCGACAATACCACAAGGACTGTAGCAAATATCCGTTCTTATTTCAATAAATTCGGAGGCAACCTGGGTACGTCCGGGAGCGTGGATTTCATGTTTGACCACATAAGTGTCTTTAAGGTGAGGGCAGATCAGGTTACAGACATGGAAACATTCGAACTTGAGCTGATCGATTATGGCGGAGAAGAAATTTTCCAGGATGAAGAAGAAGGAGTCATTGTTGTATACGGTAGTTTTGAATCTTATGGCTCGCTTCAGAAATTCATAGAGGAAAAGGGGCTGGAACTGGTAAGCGGCGGTTTTGACCGGATAGTCAATGGTGAAATGAAACAACTGACCGAGGAAGAAAAAGCAGATGTTGAAAAACTGTTGGAACGGATAGAAGAAGATGACGACGTACAGAATGTCTACACCAACATGGCCTAATCCCCGACGTACAATTTGTCATCAAGCAGCCTGTTATTGTACTGCTGACGAAATGCTTTAAGAAAGAGCTCATTGGAGGGCTCTTTTTCTTTTTCCTGCCTCATGATGTTAAAAAGTGCCGGATAATTCACTACAAAGGGGGTTATGAGTGAATCCCTTATACTTCTTCCAAAAGCAAAAAAACTATGGGGATAGTCCAGCATGTCCAGCACAGTGGGCATGATGTCTATTTGTTGTGTGTATTGATCGTAGATCTGTCCGCCTTGCACTACAATGCCTGATGGGTCATGATATATGACAGGGATTGCCATGCTTTCCACTTCGGACTGGTAACTGGGATTCACCTGTGAGTAGGCCCCATGGTCTGCAACCAGCACAAAAAGGGTGTTCTGATACCAGCTGCTTAGGCGGGCCTTCTCAAAGAAGAGCCTTAGTGCATTGTCCGAGTATTGTATGCATTGGTGAAGTGGCAGGCTGCTTTCCGGAAAAAATCCTTCATATTCCTCAGGTACAATAAAAGGATGGTGGGATGACAAGGTGAAGACAACGGCTGCAAAAGGTTCCTCAAAAGTTTGGAGTTTCTCTGCAAAAAATTGCAGAAAGGGTTCATCCCATATACCCCAGTAGCCGTCAAACAGGGATCTGTCGGCAAATTCTTTCATCCCGTAATAACTGTCGAATCCAAAATGGCGGGACATCCCGTCCAGGCCGAGTGATCCGTTAGGGGCTCCGTGGAAAAAAGCAGTGTTGTACCCTCGTTTTTTAAGCGCATTGCCCAGCCCTTCCACCCGGTTTAGTGCAAAGGGGGTCAGAGCAAATGATTGTTCCAGGCTGGGTATGCCTCCCAGCACAGAGGGAACGGCATCGACTGATTTTCGTCCGTTTGCGTAAGCTTTGGAACAGACCAGTGAATGAGCCATCAACGAATCCAGGAAAGGCATATAAGACGTGGAAGCGCCAGGATTTAGGTACCCGGAATACTCCCTGGAAAAACTTTCCAGTATCAGGATCACCACATTCATGGCCGGTTCGGGTTCCCGGACATCCGGAGATATTGTATCCCTTCTGTGTTCGGGCGAGTACACGCGGTTCAGTTCCTCTTCCGAGGGAAAGAAATCAAGCCTTTCCACAGATGGTTTCCCAAAAGTGCGCATGATGCAAAACGGAGTATTCAGAACCAGACCCATTTCCAGTGGTCGTGTAACATAGGCGGCTGCATTGCCCAGGGTAATGGGCCTTGTTGTCCGGTCTGTTCCTCCCCGGATCGCCACCACCGTGATAACGGCTGCCAGGAGCAGGATCACCAGCCTGGCGGAGAAAAAGCGAATGGTAAATGGTGGTCGGAGCGGGAAGTTTGATCTTCCGTAAGAAAACCATAACAGAAAAATTACTCCTGCCCATATCAGAAAAAAGGCAGGATAATCTTTCAGGGCCTTAAGAAGCACCATGCCAAGGTTTCGTTCGTTGGCAAATTCCCTGAAGAAAGAAAAATCAATCCTGCGGAGTGTCGTGCGGAAATAGACAAAATCAAATAGCTGGAAAAAGAAACCAGCCGCGTTTACCAGCAGATAAAAGATCTTTAGAAAAACCTGGTAATGTCTGGAAAAAACAAAAGGAAGGGGCAACAATGCAAGAAGCAGGTATAAACCATTCATATAGAACAGGGCTGAAAGATCAAAACGGATCCCTCCCCGGTATACCAGTGGCATGGTCTCCCAGCCTGTTTCAGGGAACAGGTATCCGTTATACAGGTAAAAGGCCAACCTGCTCAACAGCAACAGTATAAGCACAATGGAAAGCCTGCCTGCAAGAGTAAATAAGTATTTAATACCGGTATGATTTTTGTACTTGTAAGGGCTTTTCATAGATAGCCACAAAAATAAATAAACTGTCCTAATAATGTTCAAATTGTTATTCATTAGAGATAAATTTCGTAATTTTGTGGATTAATTTTAAAACCTGCGTATCATAATCCAGCAATCTATGAATATTAAACACATAGAACATATTGGCATTGCTGTTCGCTCTCTGGAACAATCCATTGCCTTTTATGAAACAAAACTTGGCCTGCCATGTTATGCCATTGAAGAAGTTCCGGAACAAAAAGTGAGAACGGCATTTTTTAAAGTTGGTCAGACCAAGGTGGAATTACTGGAGAGTACAGATCCTGAAGGTCCCATAGGAAAATTCATTGAAAACAGGGGTGAAGGGGTTCATCACATAGCTTTTGCCACAGAGGGGCTCCAGGAGAACCTTGACAACCTGGCAGCAAACGGTATCCGCCTGATCGATAAAAGTCCGCGCAAGGGGGCAGAAGGCCTGCATATCGCTTTTCTGCATCCGAAGGATACCCTGGGTGTGCTAACCGAATTGTGTGAAAATCCGAAAAAATAAACAATTAATAATAAAATGAGCAATCAGTTGGAACAGATACGTGAGTTGATTCAACTCCGTGAAAAAGCCCGCCTGGGAGGGGGTCAGAAACGTATAGATGCACAACACGAAAAAGGTAAATGTACGGCTCGTGAGCGTATAACGATGCTCCTTGACGAAGGCAGCTTTGAAGAATTTGACATGTTTGTGACGCACCGAAGCAGTAATTTCGGGATGCAGGATAAAACCATCCTGGGAGACGGGGTCGTTACAGGTTACGGCACCATTGAAGGGCGTCTTGTTTATGTTTTTGCACAGGATTTCACGGTGTTTGGCGGTTCACTTTCAGAGACCATGTCCATGAAGATCTGCAAGATCATGCAGCAGGCCTTGAAAGTGGGAGCCCCCCTTATAGGAATAAACGACTCAGGCGGAGCCCGTATCCAGGAAGGCGTGAATGCGCTTGCCGGTTATGGCGATATCTTCCAGAACAACATCATTGCGTCCGGCGTTATCCCGCAAATTTCGGCCCTATTTGGTCCCTGTGCCGGCGGGGCTGTTTACTCCCCTGCGCTGACGGACTTCACCATCATGATGAGGGGTTCCAGTTACATGTTCCTGACCGGCCCAAAAGTGGTCAAGACCGTGACCGGAGAAGATGTGACACAGGAAGAATTGGGAGGCGCAACGGTCCATGCCAGCAAGAGCGGTGTAGCCCATTTTGCGGTAGACACTGAAGAGGACGGTGTGGAACTGATACGCGATCTGCTCAGCTACTTGCCCCAGAACAATATGGAAGAACCTCCCCAAGTAGAGTGCCTGGATCCGATTGACCGTCTGGACGATTCTTTGAACGATATCATTCCCGACAGTCCCAACAAGCCCTATAACATGTACGAGATCATCCACAGCCTGGTTGATGACGGAAAATTCCTGGAAGTCCATAAGGATTATGCCACCAACATCATAGTCGGCTTTGCCCGTTTCAACGGCACTTCTGTCGGTGTGGTTGCCAACCAGCCCAGGGTTCTGGCCGGTGTGCTGGACATCAATGCATCAAGGAAGGCCGCCAGGTTCGTGCGTTTCTGTGATGCTTTCAACATTCCCCTGGTAACTTTGGTAGATGTTCCGGGATTTCTGCCCGGCACACAACAGGAATACGGCGGAGTGATCCTGCATGGGGCAAAACTGCTGTATGCATACGGAGAAGCCACTGTTCCCAAAATAACTGTAATCCTTAGGAAAGCATATGGCGGAGCATACATTGTGATGAGTTCAAAACACCTGGGAGGAGACCTTAACTATGCATGGCCTTCGGCAGAAATTGCCGTCATGGGACCTTCCGGTGCCATTGAGGTCCTCTTTGGAAAAGAGCTGGCCGAAGCAGAAAATCCTGTCGCTTTCGTGGAAGAAAAAGAGAAGGAATATCGTGATAAATTTGCCAACCCCTACACAGCAGCACACTACGGCTACATTGACGATATCATTGAACCCAGGAATACTCGTTTCAGGATCATCCGCTCCCTGCAACTACTTGCCACCAAGAAACAGAGCCTGCCTCCTAAAAAGCACGACAACCTTCCTTTATAAACCGGACCTTTATGAAACAATCAGTTAAATACATACTCATCGGGTTGTTACTGTTCTTCCGGGTATCGCTCTTCGGACAGACTGTGATAGACCTGCGGTTCAACGAGTTGCTGATAACCAACACAGAGGATTTTCAGGATGATTTCGGGGTTCACAGCAGCTGGTTCGAAATTTTCAATATTGGATATGGAGCGGTGGATATTGGAGGATGTTATCTGAGCAACGACCCCAATGACCTGAAAAAATACCCCGTTCCCCGTGGGGACGTGCTGACAAAGATCAAACCAAGACAGCATATTCTCTTTTGGGCTGACAACAAACCTTACAGGGGTTCTTTCCATGTGAATTTTTCCCTGGAGGATTCCAAGGTTCTCATACTCACCAACGCAGACGGCAAAACCATACTGGATATGGTGACCTTGCCCACGAACATGGAACCGAATCAATCATACGGCAGGGTAATAGACGGGGAAGGATCCTATGGCCCGGGATCCGATAATACAGGCTGGGATGTCCTGGCAAGAACCTCACCCAGCACCAATAATTATACGCTGGATGGTAAATCCCGTGCTGCAAAGATGAAGGAAACCGATCCCTATGGCTGGATCATGGCACTTCTGGCCATGTCGGTGGTCTTTTTATCGCTCCTGATATTAACTTTTGTTTTCAAGGGTACCGGAAGAACCTCCATACGGTTGTCTCAGAAAAAAGCTGATGCATATCAGAAAACCAAAAACTTTTCGGTGGAAGATATTTCGGGAGAAACTTTCGCAGCCATTGCTATGGCCTTGCATCTCTATGCCAACGAGACTGAAGTACACGACATTGAAACCACAATACTTACCATTGAGCAGGTAAGAAAGAATTACTCTCCCTGGAGTTCCAAATACCAGTTCATGAGAAAGATGCCTGAGACGAGAAAAAGATAAAACTGATAATACAACGCACTATGAAAGAATATAATTTGATAATCAACGGGAACAATTACAGTGTGGTAATCAACGAGCTGGAGGAAACACTGGCCGAAGTGGAAGTCAATGGAACTCCTTACCAGGTGACGATTGACAAACCCCTAAAGAAAAGCGCACCTGTCCAGTTGGTACGGGCACCACGCGCCGCTGCACCTTCGGCAGCAAAAACCTCGCCAGTCAGCGGAAAAGCTCCCTCGGCAGGTGGATCCTACACTGTCAATTCCCCGCTTCCCGGAGTTATCCTTGAGGTAAGTGTAAAAGAAGGCGATACTGTCAAATCAGGTCAAAAGCTGATAGTCCTGGAAGCCATGAAAATGGAAAACAACATTGAAGCAGACCGTGATGGCGTTGTGGCATCTATCAAAGTGAATAAAGGGGACTCAGTCCTGGAGGGAGCTCCACTGATAATTTTGAACTAATATGGACCAAATCATCAATAACCTTCAACAGTTCTGGGAATATACCGGTTTTGCCAACGCTACCTTCCAGCACATCCTGATGATATGTATAGGTATTGGTTTCCTGGCAATGGGCATTATCAAAGAGTGGGAACCGCTCCTGCTTGTTCCCATAGGTTTTGGTATAATAATTGGCAACATTCCGCTTTATCCCGGTTTCAGTGTTGGTATTTACGAAGAAGGATCCGTGCTGAACATCCTGTATCATGGCGTCAAGAACGGGTGGTATCCGCCACTCATATTTTTGGGTATTGGGGCCATGACAGATTTTTCTTCACTCATATCAAATCCTAAGTTGTTATTGATAGGGGCAGCCGCACAATTAGGCATTTTTGCCGCTTATTCAGCCTCTCTACTGCTGGGATTTGAAGCCAATGCTGCAGGTGCCATCGGGATCATTGGCGGAGCCGACGGCCCGACAGCCATATTCCTGTCCTCAAGGCTTGCCCCCGACCTTCTAGGAGCCATAGCCGTTTCGGCTTATTCCTACATGGCTCTTGTTCCCCTGATCCAACCCCCTATCATGCGCTTGTTAACAACAAAAAAGGAACGGCTCATACGGATGAAATCTCCCCGCGTAGTGACAAAGATGGAGAAAATCATTTTCCCGGTTGTTGGTTTATTGCTGACCGCTTTTATCGTTCCTTCGGGTTTACCTCTTCTGGGAATGCTCTTTTTCGGGAACATTCTGAAAGAAAGCGGTGTTACCAGGAGGCTTGCCGAAACAGCCCGCGGCCCCCTGATTGATGTGGTTACCATTCTCATTGGCCTGACAGTGGGTTGCTCCACACAGGCTGACAAATTCCTGCAACTGGATTCTGTCCTTATATTTGCTCTGGGTGCTTTCTCTTTCATCATTGCTACTGCAGGCGGGGTTCTTTTTGTGAAAATCCTCAATCTGTTCCTCAAACCTGGCAACAAAATCAATCCCCTGATAGGAAATGCAGGTGTATCTGCTGTTCCGGACTCTGCCCGCGTATCTGAGGTTGTAGGACTAACCTACGACCGCACCAACCACTTGCTGATGCATGCCATGGGACCCAATGTGGCCGGAGTGATCGGTTCTGCTGTCGCTGCAGGGATCTTACTCGGTTTCTTATCATAAATAAACAATAAATAAATTGACTGTTTCAATTATATGGAAAACAAACTGCAAGAACTTACGAATAAGCTTTACCAGGAAGGCCTGACCCGTGGCAGGGAAGAAGCAGATGCGATCATTGCAAAAGCCAGAGAGGAAGCCCAGGCTATTGTCAAAGAAGCCAAGAAAGAGGCGACCTGGATGGTGGAACGGGCTGAAAAAGAGGCTGCCGAACATAAGGAGCAGGTAGAGAATGAGATAAGGATGGCTTCGCGCCACACTATCTCGGTATTGAAAAAGAAAATCCAGGACCTGGTTGTATTCAAAACACTGGAAGGCCCTACCAGGAAAGCAATGGATGACGATGCCTTTGTAAAGGACATTATTACAACCCTGGTGAAAGCCTTTAAACCGGAAGACGCCGGATCCATGGACCTGGAAGTGGTATTGCCACAGTCCCGTAAAGAATCATTTACTGGGTTCCTGAAATCCAGGATATCGGAAATGTTTGACAAGGGCATAAAGGTTACCTTTAGTGCCGATATGGAAAACGGATTCACTATCGGCCCCGCCGGTGGTGGATACCAGATCCGTTTCTCGGACAAGGATTTCATGGCACTGTTCAATAAATACATAAGTCCCGGAACACAGTCGCTGCTCTATGATGAATAATTACGAGTTCATTATTGCAGGATTACCACAGCTTGCCCTGGATTTTCAATCGGGTAGCTTTGACCTTCAAGAACTGACCGGATCCCTGAGAAACATGTTGGGCAAAAAGGACAACCGTTTGCTCGACTGGCTTAGCAAGGGCCTTGAAGCCAAGTTCATGAATGTTCATTTTTACCGGGCAGTCGAACATAGCGGCAATTCTTTCATCAGGGATTATTTTTCCTTTGACCAGGAAATTCGAAACATCATTGCTGCTTACAACGCCAGGGCTTATGGAAACAACCCCTGTGACCACCTGGTTGGAGACAACGAAATTACCAGGCAGCTGATGCAATCCAGGGGAGAAGATTTCAAACTGGAATTCATTTCGGAATATGCTGCAGTCCTGGGCAGGATCATGCAAATGAAAGATCCCCTGGAAAGGGAACAGAAAATTGACAGTCTCCGGTGGGAAAAGGCATCGGAATTATGCACATTTCATTATTTTGATATACATGTAATACTCGCCTTCTTCCTCAAGGCTTCTCTGGTTGCCCGCTGGGCCCGTCTGGACAAAGAGACGGGTTCAAGGATGTTCAGGGAACTGGTAGACGAAGTTAAAGGCACATACAAAGCAATTAAAAATAGTTATGCAGACACAAACCACCGGTAAAGTAAGAGGCATCATTGCCAATCTGGTTACCATTGAAGTTGACGGACCGGTTGCTCAAAACGAGATTTGTTTCATTCATCTGGGAGATACGCGGTTAATGGCAGAGGTCATCAAGGTTGCCGGAAATAACGCCTCGGCCCAGGTTTATGAAAGTACGCGCGGACTCCGCGTGGGAGACAACGTGACTTTTGAAGGCCATATGCTGGAAGTCAACCTGGGACCCGGGCTCTTGTCCAGCAATTATGATGGGTTGCAAAATAACCTGGCTACCATGGAAGGCGTCTTCCTGAAAAGGGGAGAATACACAGAACCGATTGACAGAGAGAAAAAATGGGACTTTGAACCTCTGGCTAAAAAAGGTGACACCGTGACGGCTGGAGACTGGCTTGGCCAGGTGATGGAAGGATGGATGGTCCATCGTATCATGGTTCCCTTTGTGATGACAGGTACTTATACCTTAACAGATATCGCATCACAGGGCTCTTACACGGTTGACCACAGGATAGCCACACTAAAAGACGGAGACGGAAGGAATCACGAGGTAACCATGGTCCAGAAATGGCCTGTTAAGCGCGCTATTACTGCTTACAAGGAAAAACCCAGACCTGACAGGGTGATGGAAACAGGTGTACGCACCATAGACACCTTCAATCCCATAGCAGAGGGAGGAACCGGGTTTATACCGGGGCCCTTTGGAAGTGGCAAGACCGTCTTGCAGCATGCTTTGGCAAAACAGGCCGAGACCGATATCATAGTCATGGCGGCCTGCGGCGAGCGGGCAAACGAGGTGGTTGAGATATTCACGGAATTTCCCAGGCTCATTGACGCCCGTACCGGACGTCACCTGATGGAACGTACGACCATAATCTGCAATACATCCAACATGCCTGTGGCTGCCCGTGAAGCTTCTGTTTACACAGCCATCACCATATGTGAATATTACCGGGCCATGGGACACCGCGCCCTGTTGCTGGCAGACTCCACTTCCCGCTGGGCACAAGCCCTTCGCGAAATGAGTAACCGTATGGAAGAATTGCCCGGGCGCGATGCTTTCCCCATGGACCTTCCGGCCATCATATCCAATTTCTATTCACGCGCAGGCATAGTCAAACTGAACAACGGAAAAACCGGATCGGTCACCATCATAGGGACCGTATCCCCTGCCGGAGGTAACCTAAAGGAACCGGTAACAGAATCGACGCAAAAAGCTACCCGCTGTTTTTATGCCTTGTCCCAGAACCGGGCAGACAGGAAGCGTTACCCTGCCATTGACCCCATGGACAGCTATTCCAAATACCTGGAATACCCCGAGATCATGAAGTACTATACGGAAAAGGTCGGACCTGACTGGATAGATAAGATCCTGGAAGGTAAGAACTACGTAAGGCGTGGAAAGGAGGCTTACGAACAGATCAATATCCTGGGAGACGACGGCGTTCCCCTGGATTACCACGTCAGTTACTGGAAATCCGAGCTCATCGATTTCATCATCCTGCAGCAGGATGCCTTTGACGACATTGACGCTTCCACACCCATGGACCGCCAGGTATACATGTATTCCAAAGTTATAGATGTATGCCGCATGCAGGTTGCATTTGAGGATTTTGAAGAATGCTCGGTGTTTTACAAAAAATTGATAAACCTGTTCCGGCAGATGAATTATCAGGAATTTCATTCCGATGAATTTAAACGTTACGAAACCGAAATTGAAGAACTCCTGAGCCAAAAGGTTCAGGCTTAACAGTAAAGATATGGCACAAGCTTTTCAACGCATATATACCCGCCTGGAAGGTATAACCAAGGCTACTGTGGCTTTGAATGCCCAGCGTGTGATGAACGATGAACTGGCCACCGTGGACGGACGGCTGGCACAGGTAGTCAAGATCAGCGGAGACCGTGTGACCTTGCAGGTTTTTGGAGGCACAGAAGGTATTCCCACCAATTCCGAAGTCGTTTTCTGGGGAGAAGCCCCTTCGCTCAATGTGGGTGATGAGTTATCCGGTCGCTTTTTCAATGCATACGGGCTGCCCATAGACGGAGGACCCGAAGTGGCAGGAGAACACCGTGAGATTGGAGGCCCTTCAGTCAATCCTTACAAAAGGATGCAGCCTTCTCAGCTCATACCCACGGGAATTGCCGGTATTGACCTGAACAACACACTGGTATCGGGACAAAAAATACCCTTTTTTGCAGACCCTGACCAGCCTTACAACCCGGTAATGGCTACAGTCGCCCTGAGAGCCGATGTGGATAAGATCATCCTGGCCGGCATGGGACTCACCAACGATGACTACCTGTTCTTCCGCAAATCATTCGAGAATGCAGGGAAACTCTCCAAGATCATCAGTTTTGTAAACACCACCGACGACCCCCCGGTAGAACGCCTGCTTATCCCGGATATGGCATTGACAGCAGCGGAATACTTTGCCGTTGAAAAGAACGAGAAGGTGCTGGTCCTGCTTACCGACATGACCCTGTATGCAGACGCGCTGAGTATTGTTAGCAACCGTATGGATCAGATCCCTTCCAAGGATTCCATGCCCGGTTCTCTGTATTCGGACCTGGCAAAAATCTACGAAAAGGCCGTTCTGCTCCCCACAGGAGGTTCCATCACCATCATTGCAGTGACAACGCTCAGTGGCGGTGACATCACACACGCCATTCCGGACAATACTGGTTATATCACCGAGGGCCAGCTTTTCCTTAGGTATGATACCGATACGGGCAAGGTTATCGTGGACCCGTTCCGCTCCCTGTCCCGTCTGAAACAGCTGGTGATCGGGAAACAGACCCGTGAAGACCACAACCAGGTTATGAATACGGCCATCCGGCTGTATGCAGACGCTGCAGATGCCAAGACAAAGCTGGAAAATGGCTTTGACCTGAGCGATTATGACCTGCGTGCCCTGGATTTTGCCAAGGAATACTCATTGAAGTTGCTTTCAATCGATGTTAATATTAATGTGACCCAGATGCTGGAACGTGCCTGGGAATTATTTGCCAAATATTTTACCAGGGAAGAGGTTAGCATACGTGAAGACCTTATTGAGAAATACTGGCCGAACCAGGCATAAAGAAATAAAACATGGCCATTAAATACCAGTTTAACAAAACGTCTCTGACTGCTCTTGGGAAACAGCTCAAGATCAGGCAGAGAGCCCTTCCTACGCTGAAAAACAAGGAAAGTGCCCTGCGTATGGAGGTAAAACGTGCCAAAGCGCGATCCGACGAGTTGTTGGAAAAACTGGACAAATCCTTGTCTTCCTACAGGAATATGGCTGCCTTGTGGAACGAATTCACCCCCGGACTGATTGCCGTAAAAGATGTGGAACTTGAAACGGTCAAAATTGCAGGGATCAAGACCCCTGCCCTCAGGAGCGTTATTTTTGAAGTAAAACCTTTCTCCCTTTTCTCACAGCCCCAGTGGTATGCGCAGGGGGTCCAGATCCTGAAAGAGCTGGCACAGATCGGGCTAGAAAGTGAAATTTACCTGGAAAAGAAAAACCTGCTGGATTTTGCACGCAAGAAAACCACACAAAAGGTGAATCTTTACGAAAAAGTTCAAATTCCCGGGTACGAGGAAGCCATCCGTAAGATCAAGCGGTTTATGGAAGATGAGGAAACACTGTCCAAAGCCAGTCAGAAGATCGTCAAAACACGTCAACAAAACGAGGAGGTGCAGCTATGATCACCAGAATGACCAAGTATTCCTTTGTTTTGCTTAGCGAGCAGACACCAGACTTTTTAAACAGGTTGCAGGATCTGGGAATGGTGGATATCAACCGGCATGAAAAAGCGGTGGACCAGCATTCCAAGGATCTTTCAGACAGACTTTCGCATATCAACCAAGTTGTTATGAAACTCGGCATGGTTGCCAAAGAAAAAACAGACAAGAGAACGGAGCCTTATCACGAAGACGGTGCTGCACTGCTGAAGGAAGCGACTGAGTTGTTCTCCAGAAAGGAATCCCTCAAAACTACGATCTTCTCTTTAGCCGATCAACTGAAAGCAGCAGAGCCGTGGGGACCCTTTACCCTGCAGGATGTGGCAAAGATCCGGAACCTGGGTTATATCATCCATGCCTATGTTCAGCCTGCACGCAGTTTCGATCCGGAATGGGAAAAACAATATCCCCTGTATGTCATGGAAAGGACGGACAAGCAAATCAACTTCATTGTCCTGGAAGTTCCGGGAGAACCTTATGAGTTCCCCGGAAATGAAGCTGTATTTCCGCCTGTTCCCTGTAATATGCTCAAGGAAGAACTTGGTGAGAAAGAAGCCGAGATGCAGCAATGCATTGCCCGGCTGGAAATACTCTCGGACCATATCCCGTTGCTTAAATCGTATGCCAACGTACTTTCGTCAGAATTGGATCTCTACCTGGCCGGTGTTTCAGCAGAAAAACAGGTGGAAGACCATATTGACTTGCTGACGGGATTTGCTCCCACTGACAGTGCACAGGAACTGGAAGCATTCCTTGAAAAGGAAAGCCTGTATTACTTAAGCTCACCGGCAGAAAGCAGCGACAACCCGCCCGTGAAATTGAAGAACTCCTGGTTCCCTAGCCTTTTCGAACCCATCGGGAATATGTACATGCTGCCTGTTTATGACGAGCTGGACCTTACACCGTACTTTCCTCCGTTCTACATGCTTTTCTTTGGTTTTTGCCTGGGAGACATGGGATACGGACTCTTACTCATCCTAGCCGGATTGTTAGGCAGATTTTTCCTTCCAAAAATGAAGGCATACCTTAACCTTGTTTTTTTCCTGGGACTCGGATCGGTCGTCATGGCTGCCCTGCCGGGTAGTTTCTTTGGAATGAAAGTCACGGATCTTTTCCCATCGGTTACAAAAAACCAGGATTTTTTATTCCAGTTCAACGACATGCAAATGTTCTGGTTTGCCATTCTCTTTGGTTTATTCCAAATCGTTTTTGCCCGTGTACTGACAGGTATCGATTCCATCAAAAGAAAAGGGTGGCAGCATGGGATGGCCCCCTTCGGTTGGGCAATTCTCATTGTCTGGGCTACCATAGCCTACGCTTCTACCATGGTGGAAAATCTGAACTTGCCAAAACCCGTTTCAACAACCATGCTTGTGGTAAGCATTTCACTTATCGTACTTTTCTCCAAACCGGAAGGGCCCGTATATAAGCGTTTGGGAAAAGGCCTGTGGGCCATGTATGATATCACCGGTGTCTTTGGGGATATGCTTTCCTATATACGTCTTTTTGGTCTTGGTACCTCGGGTGGTATTTTAGGAATGGTCATCAACACCCTGGCAATGAGCCTTTCAGGGATACCCTATGTGGGATGGCTACTGACTTTGGTACTTCTGCTTTTCGGACACGCCCTGGTTCTGGGTCTGAGTGCCCTGGGTGCTTTTGTGCATCCAATGCGTCTGACTTTTGTGGAATTTTATAAAAATGCAAGTTTCACAGGTGGCGGGCGCGAATACAAACCGTTGAAGATAAAAGAATAATCAATACAATATTTTAACATTAGTCAACTTATTATGAACACATTACCATTAATTTTAGCCTACGTAGGCATTGCACTTATGTTGATCCCCTCCGGAGTCGGAAGTGCTGTAGGGACTGTATTGGCAGGAAATGCCACCGTAGCAGCCATGAAAAAGAATCCCAACATTTTCGGATCTTCAATGATACTGAGCGCCCTGCCTTCGACCCAGGGTCTTTACGGTTTCGCTGCTTTCTTCCTGAACCTTGGAGCCATTAATGGTTTGAACGGAGTACTCACTATGAACCAGGCATTGGCCGTTTTGGCAGCTGGCACGGCCATGGGTGTTGTGGGTCTTATTTCAGCCATCAAACAAGCTCAGATCGCAGCCAACGGGGTTGTTGAAATGAGCAACGGGCATAACGTATTCAGTAAAACATTGGTATTGGCCGTGTTCCCGGAACTCTATGCCATCCTGGCCTTTGCCTCGTGCTTCCTAGCAATGCCCAGCTAAACCATGAGCCTGATACAATCCATCTCGGGAATAAGGGGTACCATTGGCGGTTTGCCGGGGGTATCCCTTTCTCCTTTTGACATTGTCCGGTTTACCTCGGCCTATGCCAGGCTCATTGGTGAGCAAAGGAGAGGAATGTCCCAAACCATTGTTGTGGGCCGCGATGCACGCCTGTCCGGAGACATGGTCAGACAACTGGTTTGCGGGACGTTGCGAGCTTGCGGGATGGACGTAGTGGATATAGGACTGGCCAGTACCCCCACGACTGAAATGGCGGTTCTTTTTTTAAAAGCGTCCGGGGGAATCGTTCTCACAGCCAGTCACAACCCAGGGGAGTGGAATGCGCTCAAACTACTGGATCACAACGGAGAGTTCCTCAACGCAAACCAGGGGGAAAGGATGCTGGAAATTATCCAGAAAAACAACTTCGAATTTTCCGGAGTGGATGACCTGGGTGCATATGAAACAAATGATTTTACCGACAAACACATAGAAGCCGTTCTTAACCACCCGCTGGTGAATGTGGAAGCAATTTATCGTTCAGGCTTCAGTGCTGTCGTTGATGGCATCAACTCGGTCGGTGGGGTGATCATGCCAAGACTCCTGGATGCCATGGGGGTTACCTGCCACAAGATCCACTGTGAGCCAACAGGCCATTTTGCACACAATCCGGAACCCCTGCCCCATCACCTGCTGGACCTGTCATCAGAAGTTGTTGCCAGAAAAGCAACGCTGGGCATATCTGTAGACCCCGATGTGGACCGGCTGGCCCTTGTTTGTGAAGACGGGAGCATGTTTGGCGAGGAATACACCCTTGTGGCCTGTGCAGATCACGTGCTGGGTAAATTTGCCACACAGTATCCGGATAAAAAAATACATACGGTATCCAATCTTTCCTCCACCCGCGCCCTAAAAGATGTAACGCTGTGGTTTGGAGGCACTTATTCTGCCGCTGCGGTAGGAGAAGTAAATGTGGTGGAAGAAATGAAACGTACCGGTAGCGTGATTGGCGGTGAAGGCAATGGCGGCGTTATCCTGCCCTCACTCCATTATGGCAGGGACGCACTCGTTGGGACTGCCCTCTTCCTGTCACTGCTGGCTGAACGTGAGCAATCCATGACACAGCTCAGAAGTACCTATCCGGCTTATTCAATGAGTAAAAACCGGGCTGACATGAAAGAAGGGTTGGACATGGATGTGCTCTGTGACAGGATGCGTAAAGCATTTCCCGGTGCGACAATAAGCATGGTAGACGGACTGCGGCTTGATTTTGAAAACGAAAGAAAATGGGTCAGCCTTCGCAAGTCCAATACGGAACCAATCCTGCGGATATATAGTGAGGCTCCTGATAAATCCGGCGCAGATGATTTGGCTTCTCAAATCCTTGCTTTGCTTTCATTATAATTTGGATGAGCCAAAAAATTGCGTAACTTTGCAGCCCGTTTGCAGAAAATTATAAAATTATACATAACATGAAACAAGGAATACACCCGGAAACCTACAGGCTTGTCGCTTTCAAAGATATGTCCAACGAGCATGTGTTCATTACCCGTTCCTGTGTGAATACGAAAGAGACCGTCACACTGGAAGGAACTGAATACCCACTGTACAAACTTGAAATCTCGAATACGTCACATCCTTTCTATACAGGGAAGATGAAACTTGTAGACACTGCAGGCCGTGTAGACAAATTCAGAAGCCGTTATGGCGATCGTAAAAAATAACACAGCACAGCATTTCACAAAAAGCTGTCCCCGCAAGGACGGCTTTTTTGATGATATATCCTTACAGCCGGTGCCTACTGAGGATGGTTCAAACACCCTCATGGGCCCGTGGGGTGAGACGTATCACTCCATTTCAGGAGCCATACAGGAATCCCAACACGTTTATATTATCAGTGGACTTCTTTACTATCTCAATTCACAAGTGTCCGAAGGAAGGTTGCCCCATGCGATTCACATACTGGAAGTGGGTTTTGGGACAGGGCTCAATGCCCTCTTGACATACCGGGCAATGAATTCGTGTATATTTCCCAAAGCCACTCCTGTTTATTATGAAACAGTAGAAATGTTCCCTTTGCCGGAAAATATTACCAATGAACTCTTATATCCGGATTCGCCCCGGGAAAAGGAATTTTTCAGAAATATCCACCGGGGCAAGTGGGGTGAACCTTTTCAGGCAGCAGAAGGTTTCACCATGCTCAAACAGAAGGGAAATATACTTGACTATCAACCGCAGGAAGGTATTCACGTTGTCTATTATGATGCATTTTCACCTGGGGTGCAACCTGAATTATGGAGCCGGAATGTATTTGCCGGAATAACTCCATCTCTTGAAAAAGCAGCAGTCCTTACAACCTACTGTTGCAGGGGAATGGTAAAAAATGCTTTACGTGAACTGGGTTTCTTAATTGAGAGGCTTCCCGGCACAGGAAGAAAGCGTCATATCCTGAGGGCTGTTTATTGCATGCAAAGCTGTTGAATGACAGGAGTAATCAATTCCTCCATAAAAAAATAGGCATCGGGATGAGGATGAACCCCATCGGACGAGAGTCCGTCTTTCATGCCACCTTTGTCATCGGACATGGGAGTCCAGAAATCCACGTATGCACAATCATGCTCAAGGGCATACTTGCGTATCATACCGTTGAGTCTCTGTATAGCCTCCGCGGGACGGACTGTCTGGTTGAATTCGTCAGGGCGCCATCTGTATGAATAAGCCGGAAGAACAGAACAGAGAATAACCCGTATATTGTTAAAATGTGCCAAATCAACCATAGACGCGATATTATCCATGATCTGGCGGTGTGTCACATATCCCTGGTTCTGTGCTATATCATTGGTACCTGCCAGAATAACCAACACTTTGGGATTCAAACTTATGACATCTCTCCTGAAACGGGCCAGCATTTGTAAGGTGACTTCTCCTCCTATGCCTTTTCCAACAAAATTGTTCCTTGTAAAGAAATCCGGGTGAAAATTCCTCCAGTTCTGGGTTATGGAATTTCCCATGAAAACAGCATCAGGCCTGATCGGTTGTTCGGTATGTTCCTGTGCATGTGTGATAAAAAAACAGGAGATGAATAATGATAGTACAAACAGGTGTTTCATAGATTTATTTTACAGGGATATTCTACCGGTACAACGACGGCCGCATGTCCCTATCAGTGAATTCGCTGCCTGGTAGGTTATTAGTAATTCTCTTTTTTCTCTTCAAAGTAAGCTTTGGCATGCTGGCAGGCAGGACAAATTTCTGGAGCTTTCTTCCCTTTAGTGATGTAGCCACAATTACGGCACTGCCATACTATCTCCTCATCCCTTTCAAAATACTTGCCTTTCTCTACCCTATCCAGCAACTTGCGGTAACGGGCCTCGTGCTCTGCTTCCACTGTAGCTATAGCAAGAAAAGCAGCGGCGATTTTGGGGAAACCTTCTTCCGCGGCTACTTTTGCAAATTCGGGATACAACAGGGAATGTTCCTCATTTTCTCCTTCAGCGGCAGCCAAAAGATTCTGGGCTGTTGTGCCAATCTCTCCGGCAGGATACATTGCTGTGATTTCTACCATACCCCCTTCAAGGAATTTGAAGAAACGTTTGGCGTGTTCCTTTTCCTGGTTGGCAGTTTCTTCAAATACACCGGCAATTTGTTCGAAACCTTCCTTTTTGGCTGCTGAGGCAAAATAAGTATAACGATTGCGTGCCTGGGATTCTCCCGCGAAAGCTGCCAGGAGATTTTTTTCTGTCTTAGTTCCTTTTAATGATTTCATAATGCTAGGATTAAAAATGGGACTTTATGATTATTGTAGCCCCACCAGGACTCGAACCTGGATTTGAAGTTTAGGAAACTTCCGTTCTATCCCTTGAACTATAGGGCCAATCTTTTCAGGTATGATCAGACAACAGTCTTCTGAATGATCTGACGTCCGCGGTAATACCCGCATTCGGGACATACCCTGTGATACATGACGGCGGCTCCGCAGTTGGAACAGGTTGCCAGGGTGGGACTTTTCAACTTATCGTGTGTTCTGCGCTTGTCTCTTCTCTGTTTTGAGGTTTTGTGTTTTGGATGTGCCATATCTCGTTTACTTAAAAAATTATTATTTCATCAAATCCGTCAATCTGGTAAAAGATTCGTTATCCTGTTTTTTTCCTGAACAGATGCCTGTTTCCAAATGCGGAGCATTTCCTGGTCACAGTCTTTTTCTGACTCATGTACACGCTTGATTGGAATGGCAAGACAAATGTTGTCGTATACATATTGTGTGAAATCCATCTGACCGGTAAAATCATTCAGGCATTCAAGGATCTCCTCTTCCTCTAATGTGCTTTCGAAAGAAACCGGAACAGTAAGTTTGTCAAGGCATCTGTCACACAGAACGACCAGAGTTCCTGTAATCTTAACAGTTATAATGGATTCCTGTTCGTCTGTCTTGCATATTTTTATTTCCGTATCCAGAGCGGCGTCCAGTATATCTGCGTTTTCAAACGACGAGAAAAAATCCCTGTTCAACCGGAAAGCATAGTCATATGTCCCTTTTGAAAGTGTCTTTACCGCAACCCTCAGTCTTGTGTTTTCCATCTGTTCCATATGGCCGGAAATGAGCCGACAAAGATAAACAAATATTTTAGATAATCGTTGTTTTGTTTTACTTTTGCTACTCTATAACTACGGGACTTCCTATGAATGAAAAAATCCTGATAATTGACTTTGGTTCACAACTTACGCAATTGATCGGTAGACGGTTACGGGAACTGAAGGTATACTGTGAAATATTCCCTTATCATCATTTTCCCGAACTTGATCCTTCTGTCAAAGGTATGATCCTGTCAGGGAGTCCGTATTCTGTGAAAGACAAGGATGCTCCTGTTATTGATCTTTCAGGGATTAAAGGAAAGATCCCGCTCCTGGGCATCTGCTTTGGGGCACAGTACCTGGCCACCCGGTATGGAGGAGACGTTCATTCTTCGCTGTCACGTGAATACGGAAGGGCCATGCTGGATATCCTGGAACCCGGGTCCCCTTTGTTCCGTAACGTTCCCTCCCCTACTGCCGTATGGATGTCACACCAGGACAGCATTGATGCCCTTCCTGTAGGAGCCGTGAACCTGGCCTCTACAGACAATGTGCAATATGCGTCTTTCCGTTTTGAAGGGGAAGACACTTATGGTGTACAGTTTCATCCCGAAGTGTATCACTCGGTCCATGGCCGGAATATCCTGGAGAATTTCGCATTAGGTATCTGCCAATGCAAAGGGGACTGGACCCCTTCCGGCTTTATAGAGGAAACCATAGCCGGAATGCGCGAAAAGATTGGTGATGAACATGTGATCATGGCCATATCCGGGGGCGTGGACAGTACCGTGACAGCAACCTTGCTGCACAAAGCCATAGGAACACAATTGCATTGCATATTTGTGGATACGGGTTTGTTACGCCTGAACGAGTATACTGCTGTCATGAGAACGTACCAGGATATGGGGTTGAATATAACCGGTGTGGATGCATCCTCGACTTTCCTCGGGGCCCTGAAGGGAATAACAGATCCTGAAACCAAACGCAAGACGATAGGCCGGATCTTTATTGAGGTTTTCACCAGGGAAGCCTCAAAGGTCCGGAATGCCACATGGCTTGCCCAGGGGACCATCTATCCGGATGTCATTGAATCTGTTTCTTTACACGGTCATACATCTGCCATTAAATCACATCACAATGTGGGAGGCCTTCCCAAGCATGTTCCCTTGAAAATTATAGAACCCCTGCGCCTGCTCTTCAAAGATGAAGTACGCTGCATAGGACTTGCCCTTGGTGTGAAGGAAGAGTTGATCAAACGCCACCCCTTCCCCGGTCCCGGTCTGGCTATCAGGCTTTTAGGTGAAATCACCCTTGAAAAACTACAAATCCTCAGACAAGCCGACGATATTTTCATCCAGTCGCTAAAGAAAGAAAACCTGTATGATACGGTCTGGCAGGCCGGAGCAATTCTGTTACCGGTCAGGAGTGTGGGTGTCATGGGTGATGAACGCACGTATGAATACACCATTGCCTTACGGGCGGTTGAATCTACAGATGGTATGACAGCTGACTGGATACACCTGCCTTACGACTTCCTCATGAAAGTTTCAAACGATATCATCAATAAAGTAAAGGGGGTCAACCGGGTTGTCTATGATATATCTTCCAAACCCCCTGCAACCATAGAATGGGAGTGACCCAGGAAGCTTTTGAATAAATTCCTGTAATACGACACCTTTTTCTCCAAAGGCATGGGATAAGCCCTTGAAGTAGAGGGCATCCTGTACAATCTAACCAGTCTTTCCCCATATCGGAAATTTGCAAAAGATCCCATGGCTGGGAGCTGCAGTACCTGTTGAAAACCGGTTCCAGCCAGCACTTCAAGCACCGTCTGGGCCGCTTTTTGTCCTGTTACAGCAACATTGCTGCACATAGGGAGATTGTCCAGAATCCCTGCCAGGTCAATGGATTCCACAACTTCCAGGTATTTATCAGACGCATTCCCTGTCATGCGGATCACCTTTACCGCCGCATCATAAAGAGCCAGACCTTTCTCCCTGCAGAAAGACTCGATAAGTTTCCTGTTGTATCCATTCCCCTGAATGAAATAACCGGCCTGGTTGAAGAAGACCAGGCCTACTATGCGCCACATGTCATTCCTGAAGTTGGGATAATAAAAATCCATAGACCACCGGGTCTTCGGAGGAGGAAAACTGCCAAGCATAAGGATGCGTGACCCTCTTGGCAGGAATGGTTGCATGGGGTGGTTTTCCGGTTCAGGCACCTATGTACTTTAACACTTCAAAAACCATGATTGCCGGCCATACAATAGCTTTGAGAACACCCAGGACACCTTCCCAGAAGCCACTGGCCTGAACAATAAAGTAGATTACTGCCCCGACAAAGCCGATACCGTAAACTGCCCCTCCGGCGGGAGCACTTTTTGACGTTTCACATTTCATGAAAATTCTTTTTAAAAAAATAATTTGAAAAGAACAACGGATTCATAAAAGTGCTAATATCGCACATTATTTTATATAACAAATTTATGAAAATTTATGGTATTCCCGTAGAGCCCGGGAGCAGACAAAATGAAAGTTGGTCTGACATATGACCTGCAGTCTGAATACCTATCTTTGGGGTACTCTGAAGAAGACACTGCAGAGCTAGACAAAACAGAGACGATTGAGGGCATCGAAACAGCCCTTCATTCTTTAGGTTATGAAACCGAACGCATCGGAAATGCAAGGTCGCTGATGATGCGTCTATTCAAAGGAGACAGATGGGATCTTGTTTTTAACATCTGCGAAGGTATCTTCGGAGATGGCAGGGAATCGCTTGTGCCGGCTATCCTGGATGACTGGCAGATACCCTACGTGTTTTCGAGCGCTGCAACTATGGCCCTGTCATTGAACAAGGCGTTATGCAAAAGAGTCGTGAGAGATGCGGGAATACCTACTCCCGATTTTTGCCTGGTTCGCAGTATTAATGAGCTGGATAAGCAAAAACCCGATTTTCCCCTTTTTCTTAAACCCGTCATGGAGGGCTCAGGCAAGGGGATAGGAGAACATTCACTGGTATGGACAGAAGAAGAATTCCAGGCTGTGTGCTGCCATCTTCTGAAACGTTATGAACAACCTGTTCTGGTTGAAACATACCTCCCGGGCAGGGAATTCACAGTGGGAATATGCGGCAACGGGGAAGACACCCGTGTCATTGGTGTCATGGAAGTAGTCTTCAAGAAAGACATATTGGAGATCTACTCTTATGAAAACAAGCAGAATTACAGGGAAACAATTGAATACATAAATCAGACAGGAGAGATTGCCGAGAAATGTGCCCGTCTTGCCCTGCGGGTGTGGGAAGCTACAGGCTCCCGTGACAGCGGCCGGGTAGATATGAAACTGAACGAGATGGGCGAACCGGAATTCATGGAGATCAACCCGCTGGCCGGCCTGAATTTCAAAGATTCAGACCTTCCCATCATAGCCAGGATGAACGGAATGAATTACACACAGTTGATAGGAGCCATTATGCAGGCTGCCATGAAACGAATTTACGGAAGCGAAGCACAGCTAGTTATGATGCAAGATGAGCAATACAGCTATTATCCTGCATAACCGGCTATCCGAAAGCCCAACCCCTGACGAACAGGATGTTATGGACCAGGCGGAACTGGTCAGAAATGCACTTGAAACCTTGGGTTACAAGTGCCTGGTTCGCGATGTGGGAACAGACCTGTACCAGGATCTTCTGCCGCTTGCTGACATCAAGCCCGCTTTTGTGTTCAACCTGGTGGAATCGGTGCTTGGGTGTACCGGTTTGTTGCATATAGTGCCCTCTATCTTGCAAGCCTGGAAGATACCTTATACAGGAGTAGGAGAAGATGGCCTGTACCTGACCACGAGGAAAACCCTGGCAAAAAAAATCATGCAGGAGCACGGTATAAGGACACCGGCCTGGTTCTCCACTGCCGGGGCAAGCCTGCTGGATAAGAAAAGAAAATACATTGTCAAGCCAATCGCTGAAGAAGGTTCTGCAGGGCTTGACGAACAACATGTATTTGATGCATCACTTCCCGGGATCCCGGGCTGGCTCGGTAATTTTGATCCGCGCGGGCACTTTATTGAAGAGTATATCGAGGGACGCGAGTTTAACCTGAGCATTACCGGAAAGCCCGGAGGGTACACTCTCTACCCCATACCCGAGATGATATTCAGGGATTATCCACCAGGAAAGGCCAGGATACTTGGATACCGCTCCAAATGGGAGGAAGGCTCCTTCGAATACAAGCACACGACACGGCAATTCGATACCCTGGAAAACGATCCCCAACTAACTGCCAGGTTAAGGGATACGGCAGTTGCCTGTGGAATGGTTTTTAATCTTTCCGGCTATTTCAGGGTAGATATTCGGGTTGGCCAGGATGGTGTTCCGTCTGTATTGGAAGTGAATGCCAACCCCTGCATAGCACCAGATAGCGGATTTATTGCAGCAGGACTACATGCAGGATTCTCCCAGGCACAGATCATTCGGCAAATAATTAATTGCCTCAATTAGCATTACATAGTATGGCATTTACTTTTAGAAACGCCTTACGCGCCGGTGACCTGGAGGAGTTGACCTTCATTATGGAATCTACCGGATTGTTTTACGACTATGAAATACAGGTGGCCCTGGAGGTTCTTGGAGCGTTCCTGGAACGGGGCAAAGCTTCAGGATATTGCTGCCTGGTCGCAGAGCATGACAACCATTGTGTGGGATATGCCGTTTACGGACCCACTCCGTGCACCCGTTCCGGATGGGATATTTATTGGATGGCCGTTAGCAAGGATCTTCAGGGAAAAGGATTGGGATCTGAAATGATGATCCGGATTGAAAATATGATTGCCAGGCAGGGAGGCACCCAAATATGGATAGAAACTTCGGGAAGACAGGATTACGTCCCTACCAGGGGTTTTTATAAGAAACATGATTATGTGATGATGGCCGAATTGGCGGATTTCTATGCACCCGGGGACAGCAAGGTTATTTACGGGAAAAAATTATATTTGTATAAAGATTGACTCACAACTTTATAACAATATTATGGAAATCAAAGCAAGAAAGAGCATAGCCGTCCTCGTAGGCAGCCTGAGGAAAGAATCCCTGAACAGGAAACTGGCTGGCGTATTGATTGAACTGGCCCCAGACTCTCTTGACCTTGAGATAGTGGAAATAGGGAACCTGCCCCTGTACAACGAAGACCTGGACCAGGATCCGCCTGAAGAATGGACGGCTTTCAGGGAAAAAATTATCAAAGCAGACGGACTGCTGCTGGTCACCCCTGAATACAACCGGTCTACATCGGCCGCGCTGAAAAATGCCATTGATGTGGGATCAAGACCTTATATGAAAAATGTCTGGAACAACAAACCTGCGGCAGTTATTTCCCTTTCACCGGGAGCAATAGGGGGATTTGGAGCCAATCACCACCTGAGGCAATCTCTTGTCTGCGTCAATGCCTCTGTTATGGCCCAGCCCGAAATGTACATAGGCGGCGCAGGGAACCTGTTTGATAAAAACGGAAAACTTATCGATAGTTCCATGGAGGAACTTATCCATAAATTTTTCCGTTCCTACAACCGCTGGTTATCCCATTTTATCGAGTAGTTTAAATGCATTGGCATTGTACCCCAGATTGAACATCTCATCCCTGTGTTTCAGGTCATAGGTGCTGTACCCTGCCATTTCTACATCTTCTATCACCAGGTCTGCAAGATTCAGATCGTACATGGCCGCTGCGTTGAACATCATGGTCACGCAACGCTCTGCTATGTGTTTCATAGATCCGTTGTAAGCCATGTCTTTTCCGGAAGAAGGAATCAGGTTTACAGCAAAAACCCGTTTGCACTCCTCCCTAATGACAGACACAGGGACATTCCTTATCACTCCTCCGTCCACATAATGTTTACCTTCAATCTTTACAGGGGGGAAAACGACGGGAACGCTGCATGAGGCAATAATGGCATCTATGAGCGGGCCTTTTTCAAAAATTACTTCTTTAGACGATTCCAGGCAGGTGGCAATGATTTTCAGCGGACATTCCAGTTCCTCAAATGTCTTTGCCTTCAGTGTGTTTTCCAGGATTTTCCTCAAGGGTTTTGAATCGGTCAGATATTGCTTGGGTAGCCTGGGTTCCAGAAAATCCTTCAATGCAAGTGCACTGAACGCAGCCTGCATGCTTTCTACGGAAAGACCGGCGGCATACATGGCCGCCACAATGGATCCCACGCTGGTTCCTGAAACAATTTGGGGTTTGTATCCCAATTCCAACAGGCGTTTGAGAACCCCTGCATGATAATAGCCTCTGGTGCCGCCACCACCAAAGGCTATTCCAAGTTCATATATCTTTTTCATCTACAATCCTATTAGGGCAATGTTCCCGTCGTACCGGTAGATATTCCCCCTGAAGTATCTACACGGGAGGCCTCTTCCAGGTCCCCTACTTTCCTGGCTCGGGCTGCTTTCCCCTGTCCAAACCGGATACTCAGGCTCAAACGGATTTTCTGAAGATTTATACTCTGATCTATCGAGTAGTCAACGTTATCTTCCGATTTGTACACCAGGTTGCTATCAAAGGTACCAAAAATATCGTTCACATTGATGCTAAGCGTTGCCTTGTTGTTCATGAAATTCTTCTTGACTCCTCCGTTCATCATAAAAATGGGCTTGACTGTGAAATAGCCATAGGGGACCTTGCCCTGGTATACTCCCATAAGCTCTATCTTCCAGTCTTTTGGCAACAGGAATGTCAGTTGCCCCTGCACACTGCTCAGTACCCCATTGTTAATATATTGTTCGTTCTGTCCATTCGTGGGATTAGAGGTATTGCCCATATAGACACAAACCCCGCTAAGGGTGAAGTATAACCATTCGGTCACGGGCAATTCACTCACAGACAATGAGCCGCCCAACATATACTGGTTACCGAAATTTTCCCATAGCAGTATTTTGGTACCGGTCTCATCGTAATATGGATCCTGCATGATCAGGTTCCTTGTATGGGCATAGATAAGAGCCAGGTTATAATGGTTCTTGAATGTGACACTCAGTGCCATCTGCCTGGACAACTGGGAATCCAGGTCGGGATTTCCTTCAACATACGAATTGGCATCGATATAGTTGCGGAAAGGATTCAGCTGGCTGAAAGAAGGCCTGCCTATACGGCTGGTATAAGAGAGATTAAGGCGCCAATTTGCAGATGGGTTGTATCCGACAAAAACAGTGGGAAATAGATTGAAATAATTCTTGGTTGTCACCTTCTTTGTCGTTATCCAGTCACCCAGGGCATATGTGTATTCACCCCGTAATCCCAGCTTTAGCGTCCATTTGTTTCCCAGCATCCTGCCCACCGATGCATAAGCTGCTGCAATATGTTCTGTATATATGAATTCATTGGACATGCTGGTATTGGGGACCCAGCCGCCTGACAGCGAATCTTCCCGGAACAGGTCATTGTTTGTCTGGGTCATGGCCCACTTAAGGCCGGCTTCGAGCATCCCGGTTTTCCAGAACGATTGCTGGTAATCCAGACGCCCTGAAACAAGGTTGATGTATTGCTGGCTGTTCTGGCGGAACATCTCATTGATACCTATGCCGGAAACAATGCTGTTGTCCTGGAAATTGCCCGACATGATATCATAATAGGCGTAGTCGGCGTTGAAAGTTAGTTCCTGTGCCTTATCCTCATTGAAAACCCCGGTATAATTGACGTTGGTTGTGATGTTATCATAATCGGAATTCGTCCTGATGATGCTTTTCATGCTGCTTAGCAGATTGCCGTTGAGTTTGGTTATGGTCAGGTTGTCATCCCCGAAATTATCCTGTGACTGGTCACGGAACATGGTGGTGACTATGAAACCAACCGTGTTCTTTTTGTTCAGAAAAAAATCGTTGGCCAGCTTCACCGTGTGGCTTTGTGAACTTATCAGAAAATCGGAATGGGATATCTGTTCAAAACTAGTCGCGTTCCCAATGATGGTGCGAGTATCCAGCTGGACTCCTATGTTATCGTATCGGCCGCTGTAATTGAGCATGGTGTTGGTCTTGTCTGTGCGCAGGTTCATGTTCAGCCCTCCACCGGCTTCCTGCTCATAGCTCTTGTGCTTCATCCCTCCATAGTAACCATTGGCCGATCCACTGAATCCCTTGAGCAGGTTTTTCTTCATCTTTATATTGATGATCCCTCCGCTTCCTTCCGCATCATATCGGGCCGAGGGGTGGGCCATGAGCTCAATTTTATCAATGGTGGTGCCATCTGTGGAACGAAGGAGTGCCTCGAGTTCCAGCCCGCTCAGGTAGGATGGACGTCCGTCTATCCAGATACTGACCGCCTGGCCGTTGAGTTTCACATTCCCGTCCATGTCAATGGTCACTCCAGGGGCCTTGCGCAATACTTCAAGGGCATTGCTCCCTTCCGTGGAAACCGCTTCAGCCACATTCATGACAATCTTGTCGATCTTTTGCTCAATGACCGGAACTCTTGCTGTGATAACGGCGGTTTCAAGGGTCTGCACATCTTCTTCCATCTCTATGACGCCAACATCGGTCTGTTCGGAAGTTAACTCAATCTTTTTTGATTGTTCCTTGTATCCGATAAAAGTAGCAATAAGCTGGTATGTTCCGTAAGGTATTCCTTCCAGCGTAAAAGTACCGTCCGATCCGGCTGTCGTAGCCGTAATGACTGAATTAGAGCTGTCCCTGACGGCCAGCGTTGCATAGAAAAGCGGACTGCGTGTTTCCTTGTCAACAACAATCCCCCTGATAGCTGATGTGTTGCGGGCAGCAGAAAGATTTCCTGTTCCCAAGATAAGACACACCAGAAGCGTTGAAAGATATTTCATTTTTTTTGTTTGTTGTAATTGTCCTGAATATCGGTTAAAGGTATGGAAAGTAAATCAATCCTTCGAAAGAACAATGGAAGTTCTTCCAGCAAAAAACGTTCCCTGAGGGTTGTAAGGATCACCTGTTTCGCCCCCGGCGCAACAAAATAGCCAATGCCTCTTTTGTTGTATATGATTTCCCTTTGCTGCAAATAGTCATAGGTTCTGGCGACCGTATTGGGATTAACTCCCAGGGTTGCTCCAAGTTCCCTGACCGACGGCAACCTGTCCTCTGCCTTCCACTTCCCGCTCAGGATTCTCTCGCACAAAGATTCGGCAATTTGCAGATATATGGCCTGATTTTCTTTAAATTCCATAAGAATCAATATTTTGTTGTTTTAATAAGGCGATAAACACCTACCCAGCACGCGGCAGTGATCAATCCAGTAACAGAATAGGCAATAATGATTATGTTCCTGATAAGGGGAATATGCCTGTACGTGCTATTGAAAGTACTATAGCTCAGTATGTTCCAGTTGTTAATTTCCTTGGGAAACTCAGCCAGAATGGAGTCGGCAAGCCTTTCAATGTTTTCAAGCCCTATGGCGCGGAAAACAAGAAGCATGACCAGGCCAAGAAGGAAGCCAATCCCTATAAGGCTTATAAACGTTCTTGTCACTTTCTGTCTTTTGAAAACTATATTGCCAAGGATGAAAATCGATTGTAAAAAGAACAACTCAATAAGCTCTTCTCCAAAAAGGCGCGCTGTCTCATAGTTCAGCAGAAATCCCTCCATACGGGAAGGAACAATAAGGTACAGGAGCATATCGGCTGCAAAAAGGCCAGCCACAATTAGTATTGAAGTGCAGAGAAAATTAATGACAAACATGCTGATGGTTTTCTCCAGGGCAGAAACAGGCAGCATTGCATAACACAATCCTTTTCTTGCGTGGTTTACGTTTCCGTACAGTTTGGACGGGGCAAAAATGATGGTTATCATAACGTATACCATTATCACGGTCATCCTTGTAAAAGGTGAAACAGAGATTCCGAGCATCATCAGCAGCAGAAGCAAAACCAAATACCCCCCTATCATACTTAAAATGGTCAATCCGTATTTTCCCGGCAATTCCCGGAATTCCTTACAGACAAATGCGTAAAAGCGTTTTATATTAAACAGGTTGCTCATAATATTGTCGTGTTAAAATGTTCCTTAAACCATTCTTTATGCATTAAAACGGCATTAAACAAAGTCTCCAGATTGACTTTTGTGTCAATGCCGGTTGTGTTAGCCTTTACCAGGGAATAACCAATCGGGATTTCTTCACTATAGAGCGCGTCATCCTGCTTAGTGGCAGCATTGATGAAACATACTTTTTGGGCAATTTCCTCAATGGATGCATGCAACAGGACATCCTTGCGGTCGAGAATTATGATAGGATCTATCAGGTTTTCAAGATCCCGGACCTGGTGCGTTGAAATGATAATAAACCTTTCTTCATTGATCTGTCCTGCAACGATACTGCGTAATACCGTCTTTGAAGGAATGTCCATGCCATTGCTGGGTTCGTCCAAAAGCAGGATCTTGGTATTGAGCGCCAATGCATAAGAAACATAAGCTTTTTTCTGCTGCCCTGCAGACAGGTCTCTGAATCTTTTTTCCGGTTGCACCTCAAAACGCTCCAGAAATTCATAAAAAAGGTCTTTGTCAAAAGACGGGTAGAAAGACCCGTTGTTCTTTGCATACCGGGCAACCGTGCCATGCGGGCAGGCAGGTTCTTCGGGTAGATAATAAACATCCTTAAGGAACTCCGGCTGCCGCTTGTATGGATGATAACCGTTCACCATACAGGATTCCTCTTCGCTTCTGAGCAAACCCGACAATAATTTCAGCAAGGTGGTCTTGCCTACGCCATTTTGTCCCAACAAGCCGTAAATATTACCTTTAGACAATGACAGGGATAGATTCCGGAAGACGTTATTCTTTGAATAACTGAAGGATAGATTGTTGATTTGAATCATTGTTTAGTGTCTTAGTTCATTAGTACACTGCAAATGTAAACACCTTTTTCTATTTTCCAAAAATTATGTCACTTTTTTAACAAATGTGCCCTTTTGTTATATTTGTATAAAATAAGAAATATGTCTATTGTAAGGTTTTCAGGGGTAGATGTGATTAAGGACACCAACCTGATCCTGCAGGGAGTGGATCTGACCCTTGAAAAAGGAGACTTTATTTACCTGGTAGGACGGGTCGGAACAGGAAAGACATCCCTGATCAAAACACTGATAGGCGAATTCCCACTGAAAAAGGGAGAAGCTGAAGTGGCCGGTTTCAACCTGGTGAAATTGAAAAGAAGACAAATACCCTACCTAAGAAGAAAAATAGGTGTTGTATTTCAGGACTTCCAACTGTTACAGGACCGCTCTGCCTATGACAACCTGGAATTTGTCCTCCGGTCTACCGGATGGAAAAATAAAAAGGAGATGCAGCAGCGTATTGAACAGGCTCTGGATAGCGTGGGAATGCTGCATAAAAAACACAAGATGCCGCACCAGCTCTCCGGCGGGGAACAGCAGCGCGTTGCTATTGGCCGCGCCATACTCAACAATCCGGAGATCATACTGGCAGATGAACCTACCGGGAACCTGGACAGTGACACTCAGCAGGAAATCATGCAGCTGTTCATGGAAATTCATGAAAAACAGCAACCTGCCATGTTGGTGGTCACACACAATCTGAACCTGCTGCAGCGTTACCCGGGCCGGATATTCAAATGCGAGGCAGGAAAATGCAGCCAGGTTGCGGACCGCCGTGAAATAGACTTGTCAGGATTTATGGAATCATGAAAAAAAAGCAGGAAGTACAACATATCATTTCATGGTTCCTGACCCATATGGAGGATCCCGGATCGGAACTGCAATACAAGGATCCTTACAGCCTTTTGGTAGCTGTGATCCTCTCGGCGCAATGCACGGACCAACGTGTGAACATGACCACTCCTGCCCTGCTGGAGCGCTATCCTACCGTAAAAGATATGGCAGCCGCAAGAGCGGAAGATATCTTTCCTTATATCCGCTCCATTACCTATCCCAACAACAAGGCACAGCACCTGGCCGGAATGGCGCGCAGTATCATGGAGCGCTTTGACGGCAAGATTCCTTCCGATCCCGGGGAGCTTAAGAAACTGCCGGGTGTCGGCAGAAAAACCGCCAACGTAGTAGCTTCTGTTGCCTTTGATAAGGAAGTGATTGCCGTGGATACGCATGTATACCGGATTTCACGCAGGTTGGGATTGTCAGACGGAACTACCTCATTGGCTGTGGAAAACGATCTGAACCATCATTTTCCACTGGAACTCAGGGCAAGGGCCCACCATTGGCTGATCTTGCACGGCAGGTATGTTTGCACTGCAAAAAAGCCCAAATGTTCTTCATGTGGTCTTTCTCCCTGGTGTGATACCTACAAAAAACAAAATCCACAATGAAAACGATACCCGGAACAGGGCGGGAATGGACCGAGGCAATCAATGATTTTTTGATGTATCTGCGACTGGAGCGATCCTTGTCTGAAAACACACGAAAGGCGTACCTTCAGGATATAAAGCGTTTTCTGGAATATATGCAGAGAAGTACCCCACCTCAGGAACTATTTCCTCAACCTTCAGGTATCACCACAAAACATATTGAAACCTTCCTTACTCACGTGACCGATTCAGGATCATCTCCCGTAACCCAGGCCAGGATCCTTTCGGGTTTGAATGCTTTTTTCCGCTTCCTGACCATGGAAAAACGCATAGCCACCAATCCATGCTCATCAATTGACACGCCAAAAACAGGCAGACGCCTTCCGGTTGTACTGTCTGTCCGGGAAATTGAAATGTTGCTTGACTCTTTTGACCTGAGCATTCCGGAAGGACACCGGAACAAAGCCATAATCGAGGTTCTCTACGGGTGCGGATTACGGGTAAGTGAACTGACGGGGCTGAAATTCACGCAGATGTTTCCACAACAGGGTTTCATACGTGTCATCGGCAAGGGTGACAAACAACGTTTGGTGCCCATAGGTTCTCATGCACTCCGTGCCCTGGAATTGTACTACCCCTGGAGGAATTCACTGAAAATCCGTCCAATGCATGAAGATTTTGTGTTTCTCAACCGCTATGGCAGACCGCTTACCCGTAACATGGTGTTTCTTATAATACGTCAACAGGCGGAGAAAGCCGGACTGAAAAAGGAGATATCCCCCCACACCTTCCGTCATTCTTTTGCCACCCATCTTATTGAAAACGGGGCAGATCTTCGTGTGGTTCAGGAAATGCTCGGACACAGCAGTATACTTACCACAGAAATCTATACGCACCTGGATACGGCTTATTGGCAGCATACTGTCCTAAGCCACCATCCAAGGCCATAATTATGGTATGATTCTTGAAAAACAGTATATTTGCTCAATAATCACGTATTACACATGACATACAGGTTGCGTACTGTTATTCTCACTGTTATACTCCTGACCTCAGGCACCTTCTACGGCCAGGCACCGCAACACTCCGGTGATGACCTGTTTGCCAGGGCAGTTGAACTCTTCAGGCAGGAGCAGTACTGGAGTGCCTATGAGCTGTTTAACAGACCGGAAACGGACGATATGCCGGGGAAGGAATCTCTTGTAGCCTCTTACAGGCTTTTGTGTGAAATCGCAATGGAAGACCGTGCCATTGCAGACCGTGTTTCCTGGTGGGAGCAAAAACATCCCTCGGCTCCTTTAAAAAACCTGGTATATTTCAAATTAGGGAACCTGTATGCTTCCGGTAACCTGTTCAAAGAAGCGATCACCTGTTACGATAAAGTCAAGGTCCGCCGGCTTCCGGAAAAAGAACGCGCTTCATACACTTTCAGGAAAGGATATGCCACCATGCAGCGCGGTGATACGGAACAAGCCGTAGCGCTGTTCCTGGAAGCAGAAAATTACCCGGTGGGCGAATCCTACAAATGGGCCTCAAGGTATTACCGGGGATACATCCATTATGCTGAAGGACGTTTTGAGGAAGCTGTGCCTTTACTTGAACCGCTTATGGAAGTGCCGCAGTATGCTTCCCTCTCCACGGCCTACCTGCTTCAGTCATTATTATACCTTAAGCAATACGGGCAGGTTATCAAAAAGGGTGTTCCCATATACCAGCAATCCGATAAGGCATTGCGTACCACCCTGGCCAAGACCTTGTCAGAAGCCTATTTTGCCCTGGACAGGACAGTTGAAGCACGCAGTTTCTTTGACGATTACCTGAAAGATATCAGTAACCTGACTTTGACAGACAGGTATTTTTCCGGAATCCTGTATTTCAAACTGGGTGATTACGTGCAGGCCGCTGAACAGCTCTCCATAGTGGGAGAAAGGCAGGACAGTCTGGGTCAGAACGCCCTGTACCATCTGGGAGAATCGTATATCCGGCTGCGGAACAAGGTAGATGCCCTGGTTTCCTTCAAAAGGGCCAGTGTCATGCCTTACGACCCTGACATAAGGGAAGATGCTTTTTATAACTACGCAAAACTCTCTTTTGATCTGAACGGAGACATACAGGTATTGTCCTCATACAGGAAAGAATATCCGGATTCCCCAAAGCTGGATGAAATCCAGACATATATTGCAGCTAATTTCTTTATGAACCAGGATTATGCCTCGGCTGTGGAAGCCCTGCAGGCGTTGAAAAATCCCACGGCTGAAAACAGCAGGGACCTGAAAAAGGCAGCTTTCCTGAGAGGCATACAGCTATACCAGACCGGTTCTTTCCGGGATGCTGAAAAGTATTTTTCGCTGGCACAGGAACCCTACTGGATAGCAGAATGCTTATACCGTGACAATAAGTTCAACAATGCAATCAACATTTGGAGGCAATTCATCAAAGAGAGCGGATCGTTTTCCAATCCGGAAAAATACCGGACAAGCCATTACAATATTGGTTATGCCTACTTCAAAATGCGTGATTACCCTAACGCTGCAGACTGGTTCAACAGGTATCTCAGACTGGGTGTGAGCAACAGAAGCCTTGTGGCAGATACTTACCTCAGGCTTGGTGATTGTGCTTTTGCGCAGTACAAGCACCAGGAAGCAGCCGGAGAATATCAGCGCGCACTGGACTACAACACGGCTGCTCCCGATTATGCGTTGTTTCAGATAGCCATGGCCCAGGGTGTCCTGAACCTGGAGGCAGAGAAAATCATCACACTGGACCGGCTGATGCAGGAATACCCCACTTCCCCGTTTTTTTCATCGGCCCTGTTCGAACAGGGAAGGACTTATGTCCAGACAAACCAATACGAAAAGGCAGAAGAAAGGTTCAATACCATACTTTCATTTGACTCACACCGGGCTATCCACGCAAAAGCACTGGTAGAGCTGGGACTTATCAGAATCAACATGCAGAACCCGGACGCAGCCCTGGATTATTACAAGGAAGTGCTGCGCCGTTACCCCGATTCCCCCGATGCAGCCAACGCACTGGCCGGCATTGAAAATGTATACATGTCCCGGAACGACTCGGAGGGATTCTTCAACTACTTGGAAAGCCTGGGGATTGATTCAGGAAAAAGCCCTGATGAAAAGGAAATAATGGCCTTTACCTCGGCCGAGCAATTATTCCTGAATAATTCACCAGCGGCAGCCGTTACCGCCCTGAACAAATTTATCGGCAAATACCCAAAAAGTGTAAAGATTCCGGCAGCTTATTTCTATCTGGGCGAATGTCACTCAAAGCTGGGCAAAATGCAACAGGCTGCCGATGCCTACCTGGAGGTCATGAAAAGCCCCTCCGGATCATTCACCGAACTTGCGACCAGAAATTACGCAGCCATCCAGTACGACCTTGAACAATACTCTAATGCCGTGGATGCCTATATGAGCCTCTACGACATCGCGCAAATCGAGAAGAACCGCCTGGATGCCCAAAAGTGGCTGACGTGGGCTTTCTATAAAAACAAACAGTACCGGAATGCCGTGGTTCAATCTGATAAGGTGTTGGCAAACAAAGCTTTCAATGAATCTGTATATACCGATGCCAAATATGTAAAAGCACTCAGCCACCTTGCCCTGGGTGAAAGAGCTGAAGCATTGCTGCTGCTGGAAGAGCTCTCCGTTGAAAATCATACGCCTATCGGCGCAGAGGCCAGCTACCTGTTATGTAAGGATGCTTTCGATTCCGGGAATTTTGACAAGGCCGAGAACATGATATATAATTTTGCCGATACGGATACTCCTCAGGAATACTGGATTGCACGGGCTTATATCCTGTTAGGGGATATTTATGCGGAAAGGGGTGAATGGACACAGGCCAGGGCTACCTACGAAAGCGTACAGAAAGGGTATAAACCTTCCGAACCAGATGATATTGAACGGATAATCTCACTGCGGATAAAAAAATGTGAGGAAGAAGCACCATGAAAAGATGGCTATTCATAGCATGCTGCCTGTCAGGTTTTTCGTTGAACGCGCAAAACCAGATCAATCCCGTGATACAGGTTGAACGCCTCTACGATGCCGATCTGATAGAGGTAACCAAACCCATGCTGGAAACACAGGTCCCTGATTCGCTGCGTATATTCAATACTTCCTTTCAATACAGCATAGTTGGCAAACCCCTGGCGGACCTGTTTGAATTCATTCCCCTGCCACCGGCAGTTGTCAGGTCTTCCGGCCAGGCGCCAAAGCGCTACGGGACCATAGACTTTGGCTTAGGGTATCCCTGGACACCCCGTGCAGACATCCTCTTGCAGGCTCCCATGGGTGCGGGCTGGTATGCAGGTCTTCAAGCCCGTCATCGTTCCCTGTTCAGTGAAGAAGACAGGATGCGGACGGACGGACGTTTAACGCTGGAACACAGGGGAAAGAAAAACACGTTCCGGTTAATCGCCCTGGGAGAACACCTGAAAAACGACTATGCTGTGGTGGATGTCTTATCCTCCCTGAGCCCCTCATACCAGAACTACTACAATGCCGGAGTAGCCGTTGAAACATATGCCCTTAACCAGGCAGCAGGCACCTGGCTTTATTACTGGAAATCGGCTTACACTCATGCGAAGAACAATATGCACGGTGTTGGAGACGATCTGCCGGTAATTCGTGAAAATATCCTGGATATCGAAGCATTGGCCGGCTACAACCTGTCCGGGAGTTTCTCAATTAACCTGAATGCGGAAACCCGTTTTGCCAGCGACCGGTGGACAACGGACGGAAACTCGGCTTCCCGGGCCGTGATAAGCTTATTTCCGCATGTCATTCTGAAAGGTGACAGGTTCAGGGTAGGAGCCGGGCTTCGCGCTCAATACCTGTTAAGGCCCGATGGCAACAAATTTGGCTTTTTCCCATGGTTTGACGCACACCTTACCCTTGCCGATGACTGGTTGACCATCTTTGCCGGAATCAAAGGATACCATGCCCTGAATACCTACCAGGAGAGAATGACAGAGAATTCATGGGTATTTGTCAATCAGTTGTTCGATGCAACGGTGCCCTGGGATGTAGAGGCAGGATTCAAAGGCACCATTGCTGATGGCCTCCACTACAGGCTGTTTGGCGCCTACCGGTATACAAAGAGCCAGTTTTTCTACCTGACACAGGCTGTTCAACAGGGTTATCCAAGTTTGTTCACACTAGGTTATTCAGATGAGACCAGGTACACGGCAGGAGGTTCAATAGATTATCATTCTCGGCCTTTTCAGGCAAGCCTATCAGGACAATGGCACAAGTATTCCCTCAGTTCGGGAACACCTCCATGGCACAAGCCTGCCTGGGAGATCAAGGCGTTTGCACGCTATAACTGGAGAGAACGTATCATTGTCTCGGCAACGGGCTATTGGCGTGATGCATGCGCGGCTCCCAACTGGATGACCGGAAATCCCTCCGTAACCGTTCCAGGTTTTTTTGATCTGGGAGCCCGTGTTGAATACGTAGTAAAGAAGTTTTTCGGGGTGTATGTTTTTGGCAATAATCTACTAAACACAGATATCGCTTATTTTTATCTCTATCCCAATCCAGGATTGACTTTTGGGGGAGGAATAACCTTACGTTTCTGATTAGGATTTTTATTGATTTTTTCGTATCTTTGCATGTTATTCAAAGACTGAAAAAGTGAGCAAAGAGAATCAGTATTCTGCAGAAAGCATCCAGGTGCTGGAAGGTCTGGAAGCAGTCAGAAAACGTCCCTCCATGTACATCGGTGACATCGCATCCAGGGGATTACACCATCTTGTTTATGAGGTAGTAGATAATTCTATTGACGAAGCGCTTGCCGGCTATTGTGATTTTATCAAAGTGGTCATCAATGCCGACGGCAGCATTACCGTTACGGACAATGGCCGTGGTATCCCGACAGGCATGCATGAAAAAGAAAAAAAATCGGCTCTTGAAGTTGTCCTGACCGTATTGCATGCAGGGGGCAAATTTTCCAAGGACTCCTATAAGGTTTCAGGAGGTCTGCATGGGGTTGGCCTTTCTTGTGTCAATGCATTATCAAGCAAATTGGTTGCCACCATATACCGGGAGGGCAAGATATTCAGGCAAAGCTACTCGCGGGGAGTTCCTCAAACTCCGGTGGAGATCATTGGAGAAACAGATATTACAGGAACAGAGATCTATTTTATGCCTGACAAGCGGATTTTCACCCTTGGAATCCCCTACAGCTACGAAATCCTGTCCACACGATTGCGTGAACTTGCTTTCCTGAACAAAGGTGTTCGCCTGGTCATAGAAGACCACAGGGAAAGCAGCCAGGAAGACACCTTCCAGGATGATATGGATGAAGAAATGCCTCCTTCCGATAACGTCCACAGGAACGAATTCTATTCCGAGGCAGGATTGCTTGATTTTGTAGAGTTTCTGGACAAAACCAGGGAACCCCTGACACAGAAGCCTATATACCTGGAGAACAACAAATCCAGTATCCCCATTGAAATTGCCATGCAATACAATACGGGATTCTCGGAAAACATTCATGCATATGTCAATAACATCAATACCATAGAAGGGGGCACCCACCTGACAGGATTTCGAAGGGGGCTGACCAGCACACTCAAAAGTTATGCCGATAAGACCGGGATGCTCAGCAAATTGAAATTCGACATCGATCCTGCCGATTTCAGGGAAGGATTGACTGCCATCATCTCGGTAAAAGTCAATGAGCCCCAGTTTGAGGGACAGACCAAGACCAAGCTGGGTAACAGCGAGGTGACCGGAGCCGTTTCGCAGGCTGTAAGCACTGCGCTGGAAAACTACCTGGAAGAAAATCCCAGAGATGCGAAAGCCATAGTGGAGAAAGTCATTGTGGCCGCCACTGCCCGTCACGCTGCCCGTAAGGCCCGTGAACTGGTCCAGCGCAAAAACGTGATGTCCGGCGCAGGTTTACCCGGAAAACTGGCAGACTGCTCCAACAGGGATCCCGAACAAAGCGAGATATTCCTGGTGGAAGGAGACTCTGCAGGGGGTACGGCAAAAAGCGGCAGGGACCGTTCATTCCAGGCAATCCTTCCCCTGCGCGGCAAGATCCTGAACGTGGAAAAAGCCCAGGAACACCGTGTTTTTGACAACGAAGAAATACGCAACATATACACTGCCTTTGGAGTTACCCGTGGCACCGAAGAAGATAGCAAAGCCCTGAACATGAGTAAATTACGCTACCACCGGGTTATCATCATGACAGACGCCGATGTGGACGGCAGCCATATCGACACACTGCTGCTTACTTTCTTCTTCCGCCATATGCCCGATCTGATCCGCGGAGGCCATGTATACATAGCATCTCCACCGCTCTACCTGGTAAAAAGAGGCAAAGAAGAACGGTATTGCTGGACAGAAGAGCAAAGACGGGAAGCCATAGAGGAAATCGGGAAAGGACGTGAGAGTTCGGTTACCGTCCAGCGGTACAAAGGTCTTGGAGAGATGGACGCAGTACAGTTATGGGACACCACCATGAATCCTGAAAACAGGATCCTGAGACAGGTCACCATTGACAATGCCGCCGAGGCTGACCGTATATTCTCCATGTTGATGGGCGATGAAGTGCCGCCAAGACGAGAATTCATTGAACAACACGCCAAATACGCTAACATAGACGCATAATCATGGACATTTTTGAAAGAATCAGAAAGGACGAAGGAGGGCCTCTGGGCCAATACCGCAGGAAAGCTCACGGATATTACATGTTCCCGAAACTCGAAGGACCCATTGAACCTTACATGACATTCCAGGGGAAGCAGGTTCTTGCCTGGACATTCAACAACTACCTGGGCCTGGCTAACCATCCCGATGTCAGGAAAGCCGATGCCGAGGCGGCAGCAAAGTGGGGTCTTGCATACCCCATGGGGGCCAGGATGATGAGCGGGCACACCTCCCTGCACGAGCGTCTGGAGCGTGAACTGGCAGATTTTGAAAAGAAAGAGGACGCCTACCTGTTCAATTTCGGATACCAGGGAATGGTTTCAACCATAGACGCACTGCTTAACCGGCGCGATGTTGTGGTATACGATTCCCAGGCTCACGCCTGCATCATGGACGGGATGCGCCTGCATATGGGTCAGCGTATAGTCTACCCCCACAACGACCTGGAAAAGTGCGACAAAGCACTGGAACGGGCCACTCGACTTACAGAAAAAAGCGGGGGAGGCATCCTGCTCATCACCGAGGGTGTATATGGAATGACCGGTGCGCTTGGCTTTCTGGATAAAATTGTATCACTGAAGAAAAAATACAATTTCCGCATCCTGATAGATGACGCACACGGATTTGGTGTTATGGGAAAGAACGGACGGGGTACATCCGAGCATTTCAACGTGATGGATGAAGTGGACCTGTACTTCGGGGCTTTTGCCAAAGCCATGGCCGGGATTGGCGGATTTGTAGCAGGGCCTGCAGAAATCATCAATTACCTGAGATACAACCTGCGCTCCCAGATTTATGCCAAGAGCCTTCCCATGCCCATGGTGGAAGGATTGCTCAAACGCCTTGATATGATCCGGACCATGCCTGAATTACGCGAAAAACTTTGGCTCATAACGACAAAACTCCAGGAAGGTTTAAAAAAGAACGGCTTCGACATTGGTCCTGCCGAAGCCTGCGTCACTCCTGTTTTCCTCAAGGGTGAACTTACCGAGGCTACGAACATCCTTATAGACCTGAGGGAAAACTACAGGATATTCTGCTCTGTTGTGGTATACCCGGTAGTTCCCCGTGATGTGATCATGTACCGGCTCATTCCCACTGCCATGCACTCCCTGGAACATGTGACATACACCCTCAACGCCTTTAGTAAGATCCAGGAAAAACTCCAGAAAGGCTTGTATAAAGGCAATGAGATCAAAAATATGGCTATCAAATAAGTATGGCTGGCTGTCTTAAGGATAAAGTTGTAATCATTACGGGCGCCTCTTCCGGCATAGGGTTGGAATGTGCCCGTGTTTTTTCCCGTGAAGGAGCTTCTGTGGTATTGGCAGCGCGTTCTGCCGTCAAGCTTAAGGACCTGGAAGAAGAATTGCACGGCCACCCTGTGTTGACGGTTGTTACTGATGTGACGGTTGAATCTGACTGCAAACACCTGGTAGAAGATACAATCAGCCGTTTTGGCAGGATAGACATCCTGGTCAACAACGCCGGCCTTTCCATGCGTGCCCTGTTCAAAGACCTGGACCTGTCAGTCATGAAAAGGCTGATGGATGTCAATTTCTGGGGATGCGTTTATTGTACTAAATACGCTTTGCCATGGCTGCTTGAAAGTAAAGGTTCTGTCGTCGGGGTGACATCCATTGCGGGTTTCAGAGGACTACCGGGGCGCACGGGGTATTCGGCTTCGAAATTCGCCATGAATGGTTTCCTGGACACTCTTCGTACCGAACATCTTTACGATGGGTTGCACGTGATGACGTTCGCACCGGGATTCACATCTTCAAATGTTCGTGTTGCTGCCCTCACGGCTGACGGAACGCCGCAAGGGGCTACCCCCAGGGCTGAAGAAAAAATGATGACTGCCAGGGATGTGGCCCTGTATATGCTCAAGGGTATCAGAAAACGGAAAAATTTTGTGATCCTTACCACAATTGGAAAAGCTACCGTATGGATATCAAAATTCTTTCCACAGTTTGTGTCCAGGCTGGAATACCGTGTTATGGCCAAAGAACCCGACTCTCCCCTGTCAGGCGCTAAACAATGAAACCTGCTCTTCCGGCTTGAGGTACCAGAGGTTATTTTCTTTTTTGAACCTTTCCTCCCCGCCTCCCGTTATATTGAGCATGATAATTGCCGAGGCATCCACTTTTTCCAGCTTTACATTTTTCATCAAACTGGCGGTGGCCACACCGGCGGCAGGATGAATATCAATGCCTTCCAGTTCCCTGAATAAATCCATGGCCCGCTCAAGCTCCTCGTTAGTGGCGTAATCCATATAACCGCCAGTATCAACCAATGCGTCGTAGAGGCCTCCAGCGATACCGTAAGGTGGTTTCCTGTTGGACAAAACCCTGGCTTTGATGCAGGCACATTTGCGCCTGGCTTCTTCGGGTTTCATAAATTTCATGTCACGGCCGGTGGTTTCCCAGGCTTCATAGATAGGCAAAAACGGAGCGTTCTGTGAAGCAACAAGCCGCATTAAGTGATTTCCGAAGCGACCATCCCCTATCAGGCGTACATTCGCTTCCCAGGCAGCGATCACTCCGGTCCCGCTTCCCACTGCCTGGAAGTAATAATCGGGGATACGACCGATAAAGGTCGTGGCAGAAAGGACGATGGTTCCCATGCCATCCCTGCGGGCAATGTTCTTTGCCCCACCCTCGGCAAAATAACGGTTCTCATCTTCACAAACCTTGTTGCTAAGCTCGATGGCATCAAAGTAATCCGTTCCGGGAGGAGAACAGACCAGTTGCACGCAAGGATCCAACGGTTTGTCAAACCACAGGGTATCCAGGTTGTCATAAGGCACAAAAAGAAGCAGGGGGATCTTGTTATCCGAGCATACCTTTGCGAATGCACGGGCGGTGTTTCCTGCCGAGGCCACAACCATGGTGCGCTTTTCATCTTCAGGAATGTGGGCACAAACAGAATAAGCCTCGGTCTCCTTGAAAGAACACGTTTTCATGAATGCTCCCCTTTCCGGCCAGTATCCGCTGAATGTGATGTATAGGTTCCGGAGCCCTATGTGGCGGGCAAGCGCTTCACTCTTGTAGGTCACAGGTGCTGCAGAATTGGGCAGGATCCTATTTACGGGCAGCCAGTCGGCAAAGCGGTAGAATCCCTTGCCATGGTCACTGTAATCCAGTTGCTTCTTATGATACATAGCCCTGATCAGGGTATTGCCCGTATACAAGGGGTCTGAGAGCAGCCAGCCTGAATCATCAAAAACCCGTCCCGTTGCATAATTCTGCAATACATATCTCGCATCCATACTCATTTCTTTTTCAGGAGTTTCTTCATGTTTTTATTGAGCTTGTTCAGCACATCCACAACTGCTGCCAGTTCATCTTCAGGAATGCCACCCAGGATATTGTCGGCAGCGTTGATGGCTATGTGCGTGATTTCCTGTTTTTGCGCCTGTCCGAACGCTGTCACGACCACCACATTCTTGCGGCGGTCTTCACTGTCTGTTTCCCGGCGCACATAACCTTTCTTTTCCAATCCGTCTATTAGTTTGGTTATGGAATTCTTATCTTTCTGCATCTTGACTGCAATTTCCTTTTGCGTAAGCGGGCCCTCGTCCCAGAGCAGGTCTATCAGCAGGTATTGTTCCGGGGTAATATCCACGTTGTTGTTTACCAATTCCGTAAGGAAACATTGTTTGAACAGAAAATGTGCCTGATTCAGGTATACTCCCATTTTTTTACTTAGTAACATATCATATAGTAAATGCTATTACAAATATACGAATCTTATGAATACAAGACAAAAAATTAGGTACGGTAACGAATACAGGGTATGATGCTTACAGCAGAGGGCTCAGCAAGCGGGTAAGCTGTTCGTACACTTTATGACGGAAAGGTCTTTTATCCCACGTCCTGCTTACAATAAGACGGGAATCGCCGATGCATCTGTCAAATTCATCTTCCACCCGGGAGCTGACACCGGGATTGTAGATGATTGCCCCCACCTCGAAGTGGTGTTCCAGGCTCCGGTTATCCAGGTTGGCTGATCCGATAACACAACACCTTCCGTCAATGCTTATGGTCTTGGAATGGATAAAGCCTTTGGTGTACAGGTACACTTTCACACCGGCGTCGAGCAGTTCAGTCACATAGGAAAGACTCGCATAATGGACAAACCGTGCATCGGATTCCAGGGGAAGCATGATACGCACCTCTACCCCGCCCAGGGCTGCTGTCCTGAGTGCGTTGAGAATGCTCTCATTGGGAATGAAATACGGTGTGTTTATGCTAATACGGTTACGGGCTTCCGTGATGATGGTAAGATACAATTGCATAATATCTGCCCAGTCACTGTCGGGCCCGGAACTGACTATCTGCATGTAACATGTTTCGGGTACACTATCTTCCTGAAGATAGGAAAGCTGGTAGCTGTAATGTCTTCTCCGGCGCAGGTTTTTATGGGTGATGAAGTACCAGTCCATTAAAAAACTCGATTCAAGCTGCTTGACCGCTTCGCCCCTGATACGGATTTGGGTATCACGCCATTCCATGCTGGAGCCCCCATCATAATACCTGTCTGCAATGTTCACACCACCCAAAAAACCTTCCTCCCCATCTACAATCAATAATTTACGATGATTCCTGTAATTAATCATAACCCTTATGCCCGGAAATCCCACCTTGCCGAAAGGTTCTATATGTACACCGGCGTCTCGCATATCCCTGATGAAGGATCGCGGCAAATGCCAGCTGCCAAAATCATCATATATGACACAGACATCCACACCCTTCAGAGCTTTTTCCATAAGCAGGTTCTTCCATCGAGTACCGACCGAATCATTTTCAATGATAAATGATTGCAGGTGAATATGATGGCTTGCGTTGAGCGCACTTTCGTACATAGCTTCCAAGGCTTCTTTTCCTGTATAGTATAGTTGTGTGCTGTTGTGCTCTGTCAGTATGCTCCTGCTGTTGTTTAGTACCAGAAATACAAGTTTCTTATGTAAAGCGATATCTTCCGGCAAATCATTCTGTTCCTGGTTCAGTTGTTCCAGTTGAAAGGCAGTTAGTTCTTTTTTCAGGCGTTCGTCATGAAGACCTTTGCGGCTGTAAATTTTATTCTTTCTGAAATCCCTTCCCACATAAAGGTATATGATCAGTCCCACATACGGGAGAAGGAGCATCACTACTATCCAGGATAATGATTTTACCGGATTGTGCTTCTTGAATACCAGGTCATAAATGAAGTAGAGGGCCAGCCCCAGGTAAAAGAGATAGAGTAGCAGGCTGGCTATCGAGCTGATACTATAATTTGTCATGTCCGTTCTTTTTACCTGTGTACAAAACCGCAATACCCGGGAATAAGCGTCTGCAGGCAACCCGGGAGAACCCTGCCCTTTCCAGTTCACCGCAAACGGATTGAGGAGGAGGGAATGATGCTATCGAATCCCTGAGGTAGCCATAAGCTTCCTTTTCTCCTGTGCTGAGCCAGCCCAGGAGAGGGAGAATCCTTCGGATGTAGAAGCGCTGCAAGGCCATTCCTGTTCCCTTTTCTGTCTTTTCCGAGAATTCCAGGATGAATAGCTGCCCGCCCGGTTCCAGCACCCGCAGTGCATGACGGAACGATGCATTCCTATCGGCAAAATTCCTGATCCCATAGGAGATGGTAATTACCTGGAAGGAATTGTCAGTCAGGGGAAGTGACTCGGCATATCCCTTCTGAAAAATGATATCCTGTCCGTCCGGGGTCCTGCTCTTCGCGACCCGGAGCATGCTCTCCGAAGGATCCAGACCGGTAACCTGTGCTCCGTCCAGCCATCCCAGTTTCCTGGTGAGCGTTCCGGTGCCACAGGCCAGGTCCAGGATGGTACTATGTGGAACTTTCTGCACTTCACGGATCAGTTTGCGTTGCCACAATCTGTCAAGACCAAGCGATACCAGCGTGTTTGTACGGTCGTACCTTTTGGCTATGGCGTTGAAGATCTCGTTGGTCAGATCATATCTGGCGGATATTTCCGTAGGATTGGTCATCAATGCGTATATCCCCCTTGGTTACGTGGCCCAGTGTCATCACAGTCACGTTGTTGTCAAAAAGAAACCGGACCAATTCCTCGTCTTTTTCAATGGGTACGGCTACCACAGCACACGTACCCGGATCTTCAAAAAGGAATTGTTCCTCCGGGATTTCAGAATCGGTAGTTATATCGAAACCAAGCCCGGCGGGCATCCCAGCCTTTAACAATGCTTCAAAAATTCCGCCATCGGAAACTTCCTGGACACATGATACAAGGTTTTTGCGCATGGCAGACAACATGACTTTCTGGATCTTATAGTCATTGTCCAGGTTGACTTCCCTGGATCCGGCTTCTCCAACCAGATAGATCATCTCCCCCTTTTGTCTGAACAGACCGAAAGATTCCTCGGGTGCCGGCTTATCTGCTCCTTCCTGCCGTAGTTTTGCAGCCGTAGCCAAAACCTTGTTCAATAATGTGTTTTGTGTATCCATAATCTGATTTTTACTCAACAAATATAGGAAGAATAAGGAAATTTATCTTATATTTGCCGCGCAAATTGCCCAGGTGGTGGAATTGGTAGACACGCCACTTTGAGGGGGTGGTGCCGGTTGCGGTGTGCAAGTTCGAGTCTTGTCCTGGGCACGTTTTAGGCCACAAGTTAGTCATAATCAGCTACTTGTGGTTTTTTGCTTATAAAAATCCCCGACCATATCCCCGACTTAATAAAAAAGCATCTCAAGATATCTTGTCCCAGGATGCTTAATTGCACACAAAAACAGACCTCATATGTCTGCTTTGCGAAACAAAGATAATCAATTATTTAAATCATGTAGTATCATTCATTAAGGATTTTTCTACTATTTATTAATCTGTGGAATTGCAAACTAATTTGAGACAAAAAGTTAAGCTGCATTATTAATAGATTCTTTTTTAGCATTATACTGTTCCCAAAATTCATCAATGGTTAAGTTGTTCAGTGCTGAGAACCTTCTTTTATGATTATACCAGAATTCAATATATTCAAAAACAGATGCCTTTGGGGCTTTATTAAAATTAGGCAAAAGGGGTCTGCTGGCAATTCATTACAGACGATGCCCGCATAAAACTTAAACATCTATATCCTATATTGAACTTTTAAATGTTACAGCGTACTAGTTATTTAATTGCGAACAAAAAATGATTTTGAATACTATATTTTGAAAATAATGTATTTTTGAGATGATTTAAAAATTTCGTTAATGGGTTCTGCGATTTTTTTAAATCAAAAATTGAAAAAAGTAATTTTTAGAATCCACCTTTACTATACTTTATTATGCGCCGGGAAATCTCAGAAATAAAGCAGTTATTTGATAATATCTCAGAATATTTCTGGCGTCATAAGGAATATGTAAACAGGTTAAATGTCTTTCCTGTACCAGATGGTGATACAGGACTGAATATTGCCTTAACAATTCAGGGAGCTCTTTCAAACATCCCCGGAAATCTTCCAGACACTATACTGGCTGGAGAATACCTGAAGCTTATATCAGATAATATGCTGCTTAACAGCCGCGGATGCTCCGGCGTAATATTATCGCTTTTTTTTGAGGGCATAACTGAAGTTCTTGAAAACAATGATTTCTCAAGGGAAAATATTCTTAGAGCTATTGAAAAGGGATGCATAACTGCTTACAAGGGAACTGACAATCCCAGGGAAGGGACAATGCTAACTCTCATGTCAGAATTAAAAAAGAAATATTCTGAGATAATGACGACAAAGGAGAATCCTCTTGAAATAATCATAGATTGCATCCCGCATCTCAGGGAAGTACTTGATAAAACACCCGATATGCTTCCCATATTAAAGCAGTCCGGTGTTGTGGACTCAGGAGGCGCCGGATTCTTAATAATTCTTGAAGGCCTCGAAAGAGAATTCAATTCAAGGAAAATTCCCGAAACTCTGCCATTATTTGCTGCTTTGAGGATAAACAGTGTGGTTAAAAATCTTCTCGTTAAAAGATTTTCACATAAAAAGCGAAGCGACACCGGAACTCTTGTCCAGAATCTGGGAGCTGGTAATATTACAAATGCAAGGCTGCATAAAATAATTCATAATGTTCAGCAATATCTTAAAAACAGAACGCATAGTCATAATAACAGATATCGAGCTAGAGAAGCCCTGATAAAAGACACGAAGGAATTTGAGTCTTCATGGAATCCGGATATCAGGTACAGGTATTGCACCGAACTGACTGTCAGTTCCGATAAGGATATTGACAGCCAGGCCCTTAAGGAACAAATTATAAACTATGGCGATAGTCTTATAATTTCAGGCAGGGGTAATACATTTAAAATACATATCCATACAAATAAACCTGATTCAGTAATTAAAGACATCTCTCTTTTCGGAAATATAATATCCAGGAAAGTGGATGATATGAAAAAACAACACCGGAACTTTATAAGTTTTGACTCAATTGAATATGAAAATGAGCAAAGCGTTTTCTGTATCGTTTCCGGTGAAGGCTTTAAAAAAATCCTTCAAAACCTGGGAGCTGATTATGTATATGATTACGGAAAACGAAAACCTTCGGTCAAAAAGCTCGTTGATCTTCTTAACAGTCTGAAATCAAAAAATGTAATTGCAGCTCCTGATGACAGGGATATTTTGATGACGCTGAAATATGCGGCTTCACTTTGCAAGGCAAATGTCTTCATTGTCGAATCAAAAGACGCCATCTCACTTATCAGCCTGCTCATGGGGAAGACAAATAAAATAAATAATACAAACTTCCTTTCCCGTGACAGGATAAACAATATTAAGCATTTCATGATATCGAAGGCCGCAAAAGAATCATCGATTGATGATATTCCTATAAAGAAGGGGGATTTTTTTGTTATCTGTGACAATAAAATTATTCTGACAGGCCGAGAATTAAAAGATGTTGCCACCAAAGCAATAAATAAACTTCTTAATGATGAATCCATTATCACTGTTTACAATGGGTTACATGTAAAAGGAAATAAACTGGCGGCCGGACTGAAAAATAAATTTCCCGGACTGGAATTCGAGGAATATTATGGTGGTCAGACACAATATCTTTATTATTTAACATTAGAATAGGAGGCAGTTATGAATATGCGCATTCTGATTATTTCTGCTGATAACCTTGGAATTAGTATCGAACAGGTACCATATCAGCACTTTGAATATTTAAAATACCCGGTTCTTGTAGGGGAGAAAGAATACCGTGAAACGGAGACTTTCACAGCCTCATGGCTGCTGGAACGGTTCATTAAAGAAAAGATCACCGCAAAAAGCAGCTCTCTGTCAAGGGCTGAAATGACAGATCTGATTGAAAAAAATATAAACAATTATGACCTGATTATCCATATTGTGATGGGGAGTAATATGTCGGCAGCCACTTTCAATATTGCAGAAGAAGTACGGGAAAAATATAAAGGAAAGGTCAATATTATTAATGTTGATACACGTCAGGTTGTCGGAGGTGTGGGGGTAATTCTCCTGCGCCTGATTGATATAATAAAGGAGAATGAGAAGGAGGAAGAAATAAGAAATCGTGCCAGGGAATTGGTAGTCAATACTTTTTCCTATTATGTAACTCCCGATTTAAACTACCTTTACAGGGGAGGCAGAATAGGAAAGGCAAAGGCTTTTCTCGGATCAGTTTTAAGGGTGCTCCCGGTGGTAGGACTAATGGGCGATGATCCTGAAGGCGAAGTCGTTCCTATCGGGCAGGAACGCACTTATAAACAGGCAAATTCCCTGATTATTAATTCTATCATGGAAAAAATGAATGAACAAAAGGCAGATAAGATTACAGTTTCAATCATTTCTGGTGATGAAAGCAACAGTGAAGCAATAAACGGTCTGAGGCAGGAATTTGTAAGTTCTGTTCCGGTTGAAAAACTCGTTACAGGCAAACTTCACCTTGTTGAAGCCATTTATATGGGGCCTGGAGGTTACGGTATCACAGTCTGCATGAAATAAATTATAGAAACTCGATATTAATGAAACCATCTCTGTTATATTTCATAACCTTTATAGCAGGCTACCTTTGTGGTTCTGTTATGAACGCACAGATCATCACAAGATTTGTTAAGGGTATTGATATTCGCGGCATCGGGAATAATAACCCGGGCGCTGCAAATACTTTTAAAAACGTCGGGCCCTTCTGGGGCATTCTCACCGGTGTTCTCGACGCTCTAAAATCACTTGTGCCTCTACTTATAGGCAATTATGTGTTTCATCTCACACCAATAGCACTTGGCTTCCTGGGATTCGGAGCGGTTATCGGACACGGACATCCTTTGTACTTCGGATTCAGGGGCGGCAGAGCTGCTGCAACTCTCATGGGTGTATTCTTATTTTTTATCCCCCTCGAATTGCTGGCAGGATTAATTATTTCCCCGGTCATAGTTTATACATGCATTAAAACCGACAGATCGTACTGGACACCTTTCGGGATCATCGCTATAAGCACTCTAACGGCATTATTCACAAATCATCCTGTTGAAGTAAAAATTATTGTTTTTGCAGTTGCAATACTAGGGCTTTTTCTTAACAGGTTTTATCTTCCTAAAATGGCAGGAAACCTGAAGAATAAATCTAAAGAATAGACCTGCATTTTGTGTTTTAATTATTTCTTTGACAATAATGTATTTTCCTTAAAAATCATTTATCAGTTCATGAGTGTTAAGAATAATAAAATCATAAATCCTTATGAATTGTCAGGTGAAAAGGGATGGACAGAACTTAAAATACCTGACACTTATGGGAAAGGACGTGCTTTTATTACCGGAGATAAAACACCAGACCGATTGATGGTTCGCTATTTTCAAAAGCAGAGCGATAAGTCTTTCGTCGCCCGCGTGTGGTTTGGACCTGCAACAGAAGGGCCTGCCGGATTTGTACATGGCGGAAGCATAGCATCCATTCTTGATGAGGCTATGGGAGCTGCGGTATGGCTTATTGGCTTCACGGCCGTTTCCGCTAGAATAACAGTAGATTACAGGAAAATGCTGCACCTTGGAACAGTCACTTTGGTTGAGGCAAATGTAATATCTGTTAATGGCAGGAAGATTGTGTCTGGCGGAAAAATATCTGGTGAGGCAGGTACTATTTATGCCGAATCCAAAGGACTATATATTAATTTACCCGCAGAACGGTTCGGTAAGATGATACATTACCGCAACCAGGTTGAAGAATCATTATCCGGAACTGACAACAACGAACAATAATCTCAGGTCCTGCTGTCATTTTCATATTAATAAAATCATTACGGAAATATACCGATAAGTCCGACTTCCTTCTTCGCGCCGTGGGGTAACCTTTAATTTTTTAACGAACTATAGTGATTATATTTAGTGCTGGAACTTTGTGTAATCCTGAAGTAATATGAACAATTTTCGTTCAATTTGTATTCTTTTACTGCTGATCTTGCTTGTTGCCAGCTGTCGATCAGATCGTAATAAAGAGGGACCTAAAGTCGGCGAGACTATCTTGCCTCTCGACTCCACTGTTGAGATTGATAACCTTTCTCAATACATAGATTCTCTGGAGATAATACCCATTGTAAATAATGCTGGTGTTAGTTTGAATATAATATCGAAGATGCTCGTAACTGAAAACAATTTCATTGTTTTGGCAAGCGGTTCTGTTTTTTCTTTGACTAAGGACGGCAAAACTGTCAGGCAATATGGAGAAAGCGGTCGAGGGCCTGGAGAATATCTTTCCGTTTTCGACATTTGTCTCGACAATTCGGAAGGGGAAGTCTGGTGTCTTTGTTATTCATTCCCACCCAAAATACAAAAATATGACTTAGTGAATCAAATTTTAAAAGAAGAGATTGAAATCGAGCCATTTAACGCGGCCGGAATTATCCCATTGAAAAATGGCGGTTTTATGTTGTATGTGCCGAATCCTGATTATAACGATCTTGCGAATTTCGAAAAGGATTTTTATTGCCTGAAAATTTTTGATCGGAATGGTCTTTACAAGGGAGAAAAGTTGAAACAGAAGGATTTTAACATAGAAGCGGCTTTTTCCAAACCTGTAACACGGTCGTCAGGAAACCGATATGTTCTCGCTCCCGGATCCTCAAGTGAATCCTGTATTGTATATGAAAATGGAGAATTGATGAAAAGAATCTATTTTGATTTTGTAGATAAGACATTACCTGCTGGTTTTGCATTCCGTGGAGTCAATAATCCGTGGGAAAAAATTGAAGAAATTTTCAGCCTTGATTATTATAAGTTAGTGTCAGATATTTATTTTCTGGATTGTGGAATGTTTTTTACTGCTTATGGTAAAGAATCGTCAGTATGGCATTTTTTTAAAGGCGGATCATCTGGCATACGTTGGAGATCAATAGGTAATTTAGCTCCTCCAATGCAGGCAGTGGCAGCAGATAACACATATGTTTACTTTATTTGTGAAGACTACGGAGAAATACTGCTTAAGGAAGAATTGGATCCATTAAAACGATATGTAATTCAGACAAATGGATTCCCCTATGAAAACGAAGTCCCTGTTATTATCAAAGTGAAATTCCGTGTCGAATAAATCCGCCAGCCACCCTGTGGAAGAGGTTTACAGCACCATACTCACCTCCGGGTGCATGCCTTCGTAGCAATGCATGTTCAGAACGAGCATCGACACTTCCCGTTTACCCGCAGGCAGGGAGATCTGAATGGACGCCCCCCCATCCAGGATGTATTCGGCAGCATCAATGGAAAACTTATATTGTATGCCTGAAAGGTTCATCACACGATAAGAGATCGACTTGCCTCTCTCAGATACTTTTTCCCATTGGACCGAGGCTAGGAACAGCGATTTGAGCCATCTTTCCTCCCCCGCCACGTTGCCATAAAAATAGGCCAGCGTGCGCCTGTTATCCAAGGCTTCCCGAACTCCCTCCTCACTCTTTTCCTTCACAAATACCAGGGTCATGGGACGGAACGTTTTCACCGCCCCCTGCTGTACGTGGGTTTCCATCACATCATTGATGGTCGCATGAATATCGGAAGAAGCAAAAACAGTCAGCTTCCGGTCCCGGCTCCAGGAAAGCGCCCGGGGATAAAACTCGTGGTGGTTGAAGACCTCTATCCCCCTGACAAGGCCTTTATCCAACATCTTCTGCTGAAACTCCGTAAGCAGGCAGGTGTCAACTGCCCATCCCGGATGATTGAACATGATGAATGCCCCCTGGTCAAAAGCCGCCTGCAACGCCTGTTCCGGATCGGGCTTGTCAATGGCATTCGCATCTTTAATGAACAGAGCGTTAAAATGACCAATGACTCCCTGTTTGCGGGTCACCTCGGTCCCTTTGATAAGCATGATGCCGTAATCCCGGGCCACAGGCAACGCCAGTTCGTAGGATGTGTTGAAATCCCCGCCCATGTATTCTTTGAACGGACGGTATTCAATATGATCGGTAATGGCCAGCACATCCAGCCCCTGTATCCAGGCTTCCCCAATGCGGTAGGTGGGCCATACCAGGCCGTCTGAAAACACCGTGTGGGAATGAAAGTCGCATCGCAAGACGGTATACCCGTTAACTTCGGGCAAAGCCATCTCCACCCTGTTGGCAGCCTTCCTTTCGGGAACATACTGTTTATTGACATTTTGAGCAAAAAGCCCCAGGTGGGTAGCAATTAAAAAGATTGACAATAAGTAGCGCATGATTTATTGTTTTATGTTTGAACTTTTCAGATTTCGCATTTTGGCAAACGACAGGATCAGCCCCAGCACTATGGACAACGAGGCGGCAAACAGCACCCTGTACTGTCCTGGCAACAGGAAGGTTATGGTATGCGCCGGGATCCAGAACACGGGGATGGTCACCCCCACGATCTCCCTGATGAAACGTCCCCAGTCAATCTTGGGAATGACCCCGGCAAAGGTCACTTTTTCACCAGAGTAGCGCTTGTCAATGTACACATCGGTAATCCGGTGCGCCGCCATGAACACCGGCCCGAAAGTTAGGTTCATGAGTGCCGAGATCATCAACGCCCTGCGCAACCTGGATATGAACTGCACCACCGGAGGGCAGGTATCGCTGCACTCAGAGATGAGCAATCCCTGGGAAGCCGCACCATCCACCCCTGAGGAGAATACCGCAAACATTAGCACGATCAGCATCCCCAAGATACCCCAGACCAGCATCTTGGGCAGCATCCCTTTTACCATCACCCATTTTTTAAGCACCAGCCGTGCAGCCAGGAACTCGCCCATCATGGAAAGGATGGCAAATTTTACAAATCCCGAGATATAAGGAAACCGGGCCGTAACGTCCACAAACACTTTGTGTGTAGGGGGATAAATCAGAAAACCGGCAATCAGCGCCAGCAATCCAATCCAAATAATACTTCCGTATTTTGACATAAAACAAAGATAAGCAAAGAATGGTCTCTTACTCCACAAGATCGGGAAGCATTTTCTTTAAGCCGAGGCTTCAACCTTTCCTGCAGACGGTCGCCTGACAGCGACCTTGCAGTCAGAGTACCGCGTACTTTTAATTCATTCAAATGATTATCAGTAATATAACAAAAGAGCTCTCCCGGGGAGCTCTTTTGTTAATCATTTGTTATACAGCTTAATACATCAAAAGTACGCGGTACTCACCGCTGATCAGTCTTGGTGGTTTTCTCTGAATCCCAGACCGGCTTGCCGTAATAATCCGTCACGTTTCCTTCCATGATGGCCACTATGTCCTTCCACCTCCAGCGCCTTTCTCCGCCAATCATCACCGGGTGGAGGTAATCATACTTTGTAGCCCACCTCCAGAGAGTGGTCTCACCGACTCCCAACAACTTCATCACCTCCCTTTTTGTCAAAAGGGTTTTCGGCTTGTCCGGTTCAGCTGTTTCGTTTGTTTTTTTACTTCCTTTTGTTTCGCGTTCCGGTAGCAGATCCAGCTCTTTCATGAATACACGAGCCGCCTCTACCAGATCACTTGCCTTAACCTGTATGATTGTATCAGGATAATCCAGGGCAAGCGAATAGATATCAATTCCCATAATGTAGAATATTTAGGAATTGCACCCCTCCCTACGCACCTCCAAGCAGTGGTTTTGTTCGGTGTCCGGGACCAGAAAGATAACTTGGATCTTATCCCCTGGCCCGTCACAAAAATCTGTAAAAAAGTGTTGAAATCAAAACGGGTGCCCCGCAAACATTGTCCTTTTAGCTGGTATTCAAAGCATTATGCAATTCATACCCCCAGGGGTATGAAACGTGTATGTAGCTGATTATGAGGCAAACGAATCAAGTCTGCGGGGCACACTGCAGCAGAAGCACGGAGCTGCCCCGGCATAAATAAAAGCTTCCGGTTGTTTGCGGTGACAGCAACGTGAACCTGCCATTTTTACTTACCTTTGTATATGCGCAAATTAACACTGCTGATACTGGTTTTCGCCTTCATGGGCTGTTCCGGTCCGGAGGCGGGGGTCAGTTTTAAGCTGGCACAGGAACGCAGGGAAACTATTTGTGAACTCGGGTACCGTCTTTTTTTCAATCTGCCTGAAGATCCGAAGGCTCCCATTCAGGCTTCCCAGACAATTGGTTTTCAGTTGGAAAGGTCCCGGCAAATCATATTGGATTTCAAGGAAGATCCGGCCACTGTTGCATTGGTGCAGGTGAACGGAAGACAGGCAAAGTACCGCTTTAAAAATGAGCATATTGTCATACCACGCAGGTACTTCAAAAAGGACACTAACACCATAACCATTGATTTCCGCGCAGGGGAACAATCCTTAAACCGGAACGATGATTTCCTTTATACCCTGCTGGTACCGGACAGGGCCCGGACATTGTTCCCCTGTTTTGACCAGCCCAACCTGAAAGCCACCTACACCCTGACGCTTGAATTGCCCACCCATTGGGAAGCCGTCTCCAATACGTCTCCTGAAAAAGATATGCTGCAGGGTGATGCCGTACAGACTGCTCAAAGTGCCGATGCAGAAAACGCCCCAGCTGGAGCCGGACGTAAAAGAATTACTTTCTGTCCTACAGAGCCCCTGAGTACCTATCTGTTTTCTTTTGTGGCCGGGAAATTCCAGCGGGTGACAGAAAACCGTAACGGACGAAGTATATCGCTTTATCACAGGGAAACAGACCCGCAGAAGATCGCGCAGACCGGGATTATTTTTAACCAGGTTTACTCTTCGCTGGAATGGATGGAAGAATACACCGGAATCCCCTACCCGTTTGCCAAATACGACTTCATTATCCTGCCCGGTTTCCAGTATGGGGGCATGGAACACACCGGAGCCACTTTATATAATGACCAACGCATGTTCCTGGGAGAACACCCCACCACCGGGGAGCAACTGAGCCGCATGTCCCTGATTGCCCATGAAACGGCGCATATGTGGTTTGGGGACTACGTGACCATGGCGTGGTTTGACGATGTCTGGACCAAAGAAGTGTTTGCCAATTACTTTGCTGCCCAAATGATCCGGCCGCAGTTTCCGGAAATTAACCACCGTCTGAACGACCTGCGAGCTTTTTACGCTACCGCCTACGATGTAGACCGGACTGCCGGCACCAACGCCATCAAACAACCCCTGGACAACCTGAATAAAGCCGGCCTGATCTACGGAAATATCATCTACGACAAAGCCCCCATTGTCATGAACATGCTGGTAGAGAAGCTGGGACAAGAAGCTTTTCATAAAGGCTTGCGCGAATATCTGCACACGTACACCTACGGCAACGCCACCTGGGAAGACCTGATATCCATCCTGGACCGGGAAACACCGGAAGACCTTGAAAGCTGGAGCCGGGTATGGATACACAGTGCAGGATTGCCGCACATACAAACACGTATTTCAAACGATTCATTAGTGGTTACCCAGTATGATCCGCTGAGCCGGGGCCTTCTGTGGCCGCAAAAAATCACTTTTTCCCTGACAAACGGGGAGCAAACCGAAACCCTTAACCTTGCAATAAAACTTGCCGGGACAAAGGCTCCCATTCCCCCGGACATGAAGTACATCCTTCCCAACACCGACGGCCTGGCTTACGGCATGTTCCTTCCGGACAGTCTGAGCCTGTATTACATGCTGAACAACCTGGCCCGGTTTGAAGCGGAAGAGACACGGCTTTCCCTGTTGATGACCTTGTACGAGAATATGCTGGCAGGGAACCTCCGTGCGGATTCTTTTATAAATGCCCTGATCTCTTACCTTCCTGCCGAGACAAACAACCTGGTGCGGAATTCCGCCCTCTCATACCTGGGAGAAGCATACGTGCGTCACCCCACAGAAAAAGACGCTTCTTCAGAATTTTTTTTACTTAAAACCGCAGCAGACACCCGGGAAGACAAAGAATACCGCCTGCTGGCGTACCGTACCCTGACCGGGCTCTTCACCGATTCCCTGATCACCGGACAGTTGTTTGAACATTGGGATAATGGCAAAGCGTTTGAAGGCCTACCCTTCGGAGAAGCTGAAATGACCTCGCTGGCCTATCAGCTGATGATCCGGCTGCCCGGTGAAGCATCATACATTCGGCAAAAACAACTGGAACGCATAACCAACCCCGACCGCCGGAAAGCCTTTGCTTTCATAGTGCAGGCTACAGATCCGGATCCTGCGGTACGGGATACCTTTTTCCAGTCGCTCCTTGAAGTTGAAAACCGTAGCGTTGAAGCCTGGGTCATCCCGGCCCTGGGCTACCTGAATCATTTCCTACGTCAGGAACACGCCCTGAAATATATCCGTCCGGCCCTTGCCGAATTGGAGGAAGTGCAACAAACCGGGGACATCTTCTTCCCCACCTCCTGGATCTCGGCCTGCCTAAGCGGGCACAATTCCCGCGCTGCCGCTGACAGTGTAGCTTCCTTCCTTCAGGAACACCCCAGCTACGAACCCCTGCTAAAAAACAAGATCTTGCAGGCAGCCAGCCATCTTCAATATACTTACCGTTAATAATTAGTCAAGGCTATATCATGAAATTAATGTAACATAACATATAATATAGAAAAAGTGCTATATTTGCATATTATATGATAGATTATTATCTACTTTATGGCTAAAAATACAACGGGGACCTTGTTACCCAGAAAATTGCAAAAAAATCTGCAGGTGGCAGGAGAGCAGATTCGTATGGCCCGTTTGCGGCGCGATCTTTCTGTTGCACAGGTTGCCGAACGGGCTACTGTATCTGCTTTATCGGTTTCCCGGGTTGAAAAAGGACTGCCCACAGTATCGATTGGTATATACCTGAGGGTGTTGTATGCACTTCAACTGGAGGAGGATGTTTTACTGTTAGCCGCAAACGATGAAATTGGTAAAGCATTACAGGACCTTCGTTTAGAGCCACGCAAGCGGGCGTCAAAAAGGTAGATTTGTATGCATAAGTTGTTAGTATACGCAGATTTTGAGTGGTTTGACAAGATTAAACTGTTGGGTACGCTTAACTACGAGAGGCTTCGCGAAAAGGACAGTTTTGGCTTTGAGTACAACAATGAGTGGTTAAGAAATCATGCTTCAATTCAAATAAGTGCAGATGTTAATAACTATCCGGGACCTCAGTTTTCACTTCCTGGCAAAGATATTTTCGGTTGTTTTTCAGACGTTATGCCAGACAGGTGGGGACGATTTTTGCTTAACAAACTGGAACAAATACTTGCTCTTGAAGAAAAGCGGCCTCTCAGAAAATTAGCTTCTTTCGATTATCTTGCAGGAGTCGATGATTTTTCCCGGATGGGAGGGTTTAGGTTTAAGGAGAATGAAGACCGGGATTATTTAAACAGTGACTCTTTTCTGCAAATTCCACCTTTGACTGATTTACCTGAATTGATCCGTTTGAGCCAGAAAATTGAGAAAAGTGATTATGAGAACAAGCTCCCGGACAAAAAATGGATTATGCAGTTGATAAGACCCGGGGCCTCTCTGGGTGGTGCCCGTCCAAAAGCCAGTGTCGTGGATGAGAACCAAAAGCTGTGTATAGCAAAATTCCCTTCTCTGAAAGACACTTACGATGTTGGATTGTGGGAGCAATTGTGCAATATTTTGGCGAAGAAGTCCGGTATTCGTTCAACGGAGAGCAAAGCTGTTTATGTTGGTGATAAATACCATACATTTGTGGCCCGGCGTTTTGACCGGACCGAAGCGCAAAAGCGCATTCACTTTGCCTCGGCCATGACCTTGCTTGGCTTTAAAGATGGAGACAATGCCACTACGGGAAAAGGTTACCTGGATATTGTGGATTTTATTGTGCGGGGATGCACAGATGTCCGTTCTAATTTAGAAGAACTCTTCAGGCGGGTGGCATTTAATATTGGCGTGGGAAATTCAGACGATCATTTTCGGAACCATGGATTTTTACTTACCCCAAAAGGGTGGACGCTCTCCCCTGCGTATGATATGAATCCGACACTAGATGAAACCCAAAGCCTGCTCCTGACCCAGACCACGAATGAAGCAAATCCCCGACTGTTGCTGGATGCCTGTTCTGAGTATATGCTGGATCGAAAGACGGCATCAGGTATTATGGCCGAGGTTGGTTATGCGCTTTCGGATTGGGAGAAAACGGCCAGGATCCTGAACATACCTGGACAGGAAATTGAAATGTTCCGTTGGCGCTTTGAAAAAATGCTTACTTTATTTAAATAAATAATCATGAAGAAAATTTACACCCTTTTCCTTGCTATGGTTGTATGCGGCGCTGTCGTGAATATACCCGTCGCATATGCCCAGATCAACCCGGTGATACCGCGCGACCCGGCCATTGAAAAAAAGATTGACAAGATTATCTCCAAAATGACCCTGGTGGAAAAAGTGGGTCAGATGACCCAGCTTGAGATCAACGTACTGGGCATGGACATGAGGGCAGAAATGATGAAACTGATGATGATGCCACAGGAGCAGCTGGCCGCACTAATCAGTGAGCACGGGCTGGAAAGCGAGTTTGACGCCGCTGTGATGACCAACCCGGAAAAACGGATGGAGATGGGATTTGAATATTATAAACTCTATCAGAAAATAACGGTTACAAAAGGATTCCAGTTTGATCCGGCAAAAATGGACTCGGTGTTTGTCAAATACAAAGTGGGCTCCATCCTGAACACTCCCTTTACAACGGCGCAGACTTCGGAAGAATGGAACCGGCTCATAAAGATCGTTCAGGATAAATCCCTGGAAGCGATAGGGATCCCGTGCCTGTACGGCCTGGACCAGATCCATGGGTCAACCTATGTAGCCGATGGCACCCTGTTTCCACAGGGAGTGAACATGGCAGCTACCTTTAACAGGGAACTGGCCCGCTGTACCGGTGAGGTCACCGCCTATGAAACACGGGCGGCAGGGATACCCTGGTCATTCAACCCGGTCCTGGATATGGGCCGCCAACCGGCATGGCCCCGGCAGTGGGAAGGCTACGGGGAAGATCCTTACCTGGCCTCGGAAATCGGGCGGGAAGTGGTGATGGGCATGCAGGGAACGGATCCCAACCATATTGGCAGGGAAAACATCTCGGCCTGCCTGAAACACTATATGGGCTACGGAGTGCCTTTCAACGGCCTGGACCGCACCCCGGCAATCATCAACGAACAGGATATGCGCGAAAAGCAGTTTGCCCCTTTTCTGGAAGCCCTGCGCAACGGTGCGCTGTCCATCATGACCAATTCTTCCACCATCAACGGCGTGAACGGTGTGGCCAATCCCGTTCTGCTTACCCAATGGGTTAAGCAAGACCTGAGCTGGGACGGGATGATCGTTACAGACTGGGCCGATATTACCAGTTTGTATGAACGCGACAGGATTGCCTCGTCGTACAAGGAAGCCGTCAAAATGGCCATCAACGCGGGCATTGACATGGCCATGGTGCCTTCCAGCTGGCAGTTTTGCATAGACCTGAAAGAACTGGTGGAAGAAGGCCAGGTGCCCATGAGCCGCATAGACGATGCCGTACGACGCATCCTGCGTCTGAAATTCCGCCTGGGATTGTTTGATACTCCTTATACCGTGCGGAAAGATTATTCCCGGTTTGGTGATCCCGCCTTTGCTGCACTATCGTTGGAAGCAGCCGGGGAGTCCATGGTACTGCTGAAGAATGAAGAAGCGACCCTCCCGTTGCCCAAAGGTAAAAAGATCCTGGTCGCCGGACCCAATGCCCATACCATGCGCGGCCTGAATGGCGGCTGGAGCTATACCTGGCAGGGCAGCGGCATTGAACGCTTTACAGAACCATTCAACACCATCCTGGAAGCCATGAAAAACGAATTCGGCCCTGATAACATTCTGTATGAGCCCGGTGTGCTTTACAACGAGAGCGGGTACTGGACCATGGAAAACAAACCGGAAATTGAAAAAGCAGTAGCCGCTGTAGCAGGGGCAGATTACATTGTGGTTTGCATTGGAGAAAATTCTTATTGCGAAACCACAGGCAATATTAACGACTTGCATATCTCAAAGAACCAGGCAGACCTGGTAAAGGCTTTGGCTGCCACCGGAAAACCCGTCATCATGATCCTGAACCAGGGCCGTCCCAGGGTTGTTGCCGAGCTGGTGCCACTGGCAAAAAGCATAGTGAATGTAATGCTTCCGGGCAATTACGGCGGGGATGCCCTGGCCAGTCTGCTTTCCGGAAAAGTGAACTTCAGCGGCAGGCTCTCCTATACCTATCCCAGTTGCTGCAACGGGTATACAACCTACGATTACAAAGTATGTGAAGTGCGTTCCACCATAGAAGGCGCATACGATTACTTTGCCAACACGAACATTCAGTGGCCTTTCGGGTACGGACTCAGTTACACGACCTTTGAATATTCCAACCTGAAAGCAGACAAGACAACCTTCACGGCAGTAGATGAGCTGGTCTTTACCGTGGATGTGAAAAATACCGGCAAGGTGGAAGGAAAAGAAAGTGTACTACTTTATTCCTCAGATTTGTATGCCTCTCTGATGCCGGATAACCGGCGCCTCAGGGCATTTGATAAGATATCCCTCAGACCCGGAGAACAAAAGACCGTTACCCTGAAGATCAGGGCAAGCGATCTTGCCTTTGTGGGCATTGATGGCAGATGGGTGCTGGAAGAAGGCGATTTCAAGATTGGAGCTGGTAACCAGAGCCTGATGATCCGCTGTACGCAGACCCATGTGTGGAACACACCCAACCGCCCGTAAATCATCAGAAACAGATAATCCCGGGGATTCCCTAACTTTGCCGTATGATGAGACTCGTTTTTTTAGATGCAGCCACCATGGGTGGTGATATTGACCTGGGCCCTCTCAGACAATTCGGGGAGCTGACGGTATACGACAATACGCGGCCGGAAGAAATCATTGCCCGTATTGAAAAGGCAGATATTGTACTACTGAATAAGGTAAAACTGGGCAAAGCGCAGATACAGGCTGCCAGGAACCTGAAGCTGATCTGTGTTGCAGCAACGGGCCTGGACCCCGTAGACCTGGACTACGCGGCGGAGAAAGGCATCCCGGTAAAAAACGTTGCGGGCTACTCCACAGACAGTGTGGCACAGACCGCCTTCCTGCATATCCTATGTTGTGTCCAGCAGGGCCCCTATTTCAACGAATACGCCCACTCGGAAGCTTACCCGGCCAGCGGCCTGCCCACCCACTTCGGGGGCCGGTATTTCCATGAGCTAAGCGGAAAACGGCTGGGTATCATCGGGTTGGGGGCCATAGGAAGGAAAGTGGCGGCCATTGCCTCGGCTTTCGGAATGGAAGTGGTTTATTTTTCCACCAGCGGCCAGGAACGCGCCGGCGGGCTGTACAGGCGCCTGGACCTGGATGAACTGCTGCGGACAAGCGACCTGGTGACCATCCACGCTCCGCTCAATGACAAGACCCGCGGTTTGATAGGGAAAGCCGGGCTGGATAAGATGAAGGCCTCGGCCTATCTTTTCAACCTGGGGCGGGGAGCCATCGTGGATGAATGTGCACTGGTCGATGCGCTGAACAACAACCGGCTGGCCGGTGCAGGAATGGATGTTTTCAGTACCGAGCCGCTTCCGGCCGATCATTGCTACCATCGGGTAAAGGACAAGTCAAAACTGTTCCTTACGCCGCACATAGCCTGGGCCTCGATAGAAGCGCGCACGCGCCTGGTTGCCATGATGGCAGATAACATCAGTCAATATATAGCTTCCCGTTCAGGTGATCGATCTCGTGCTGGAAAATAACCGCTGTAAAGCCTGAGACCGTATCCCGGGCCATCTCCCAGGTATCCTGGTCCCGGTAAGTTATGACCACCTGGGTAGAACGCAGCACGGTATCTCTTTCTCCGGGAACCGAAAGGCAACCTTCCCATCCCCATTGGGTCTCCTGGCTGTAGTTTTCGATTATGGGATTGACATAAAACTCAAAAGGTTCTCCTTCCTTATCAAAACGTTGGACGGCAATAAGTTGCTTGCTAATACCCACCTGCGGGGCAGCAATCCCCACCCCGGTGTTGGCCGTATCCAGGACCGTGGCCATCATCCTGGACTTAAGGGTGGAATACAGGTTTGATTTCATGTCTCTCCGGCTAAGCGGACCTGCTTTCAGACGCAGGAACTGCAGCTCTTCCGGGATCTGGTTGGTGAATAGAGGCATGATCATTTCAGACTCACCGGGCTTTCCAATGCGGTATTTCTCTATAGAAGAAAAATTGCTGCAAGCGACAGCCAGCAGCAATAACAGTGATATGAGGCATTTTTTCATGCTCAAAGATAGGAATCTTTGAGCTTACTTTGTCCCTTCCGGAGCCTTAGATTCTTCTTTCTTGGGTAGTTGAAAGTTTACGGGAAAATTATACCTGACCCTTACTGTTTTCCCCTTAGTCTGTCCGGGACGTTCCCAAACGGGAGAAGACATCAGAACGCGTAAGACTTCGTTGTCCAGTTCAGGATCTACTCCCCTGAGAATTTTAGCATTGACCACCTGTCCTGTTTCAGACAGCTCAAAACTGGCAATAACCCTTCCCTGAATCCCTTTCTTCTTGGCTTCTTCCGGGTATTTCATGTTATTTAAAACCCATTTGGTAAACTCATTCTCGTCTTTGCCATTGGCAAACAATGGCTTGGTGTCTAACAGGGCCAAAGGAAACACAGAATCCTGCTTAGCGGGAATGGCGGCGGCGGGTGCAGGGGGCGGGGGCGGTACCTGTGCAGTTACGGGCAGGGCCTGGGGTTTGATATCCTGCGGCAAAGAAATTTTTATATCTTTGACAGAGGAAATCCCGGACAACGTGCCGGAGATTTCAGGCGTTGCAAAGGCCGTTACGGCTATGAACGCGAGAGGCAGAGCGTATATGCACTTTGCAAACGCCCATTTGCTTGATTTCTTTTTCCACATCATAGTGATTCTTTTTTTAAGTTTGCTGTGATTAAAGCTGTTGACCATGGAGTAGCGTCTTGTGCCAACAGCTTTCTTTATTAATAATAATTGGTATTGTTTTGCATTTACACCGGCTTTCAGAACAGCGTCATCGGCCTGGAATTCATGGACCTGCTGCATGGATTGCTTCAGAAGCCAGGCAGCGGGATTGAACCATTGGAAAAGAATGAGCAAGTCTGTCAGTATCAGGTCCCACGAATGTCCTTTACGGACGTGGGACAGTTCATGGATAAGGATATCCCTCCCATCCTCGATCATATCCTGTTCAGATACCACAATATAATGCATCCAGCTGAAGGGAGCTATCTCGTATGTATGGACTATAAGCCTGACTTTCCTGCGTATACCCGTCATTTCAATGCATTGTGCAAGGAGGTTTCCGTAAGCGGCAGCCCTTCCGTTACCTTTGTTTTTCCTCAAGATAGAAGTTAGCCTGATGTAAGAAATGATGTAGAAAATAAAACTGACCAAAACACCTATGAAGTATATCAAAAAGAACCATTGCACCAAACGTACGGCGGAACCTGAAAGTTCAGACGGATCCGACACCAGCGGGGTTATATCTTCCGGATGGATGGCCCCCTGCCCTTGTGCTTCCTGCAGGCCAAACCAGGCCAGTGGATCAAAGGATCCCGGAATGCAGAACGGGAGGATCAGGGAAACCGGGATAATGAGCAGCCATACTATGCGGTTGAATCGGTGAAAAGTTTCCCCGGATAAAAAAAGCCGATTGAACAGGTAGAAAAATAACAGGAAAACACCCGTTTCCAATACATATGTGACAAATGCTCCCATGGTCAACCGTTTCTGCGTTCCACCTCGGTTATAAGCTTCTTCAGATCGCTTAACGAAATGGCCTCTTCCTCTATAAGGGAAGACACGGCGCTGAAGGCAGAACTGCTGTAATATTTCCGGATAACTCCATTAAGTGAAGACTTACTGAACTCTTCACGGCTTACAACAGGAAAATACTGGTAAGAATTGCCAAAGGCCTTGTGGTCCAGAAATCCTTTTTCCTCCAGGCTACGCACTATGGTGGACAAGGTATTGAAATGCGGCCTCGGCTGACTATAACAATCCAGGAGCTCTCGTACAAAGAGAGGTCCTTTGTCCCAGAAAAAGGACATGATTTCTTCTTCTTTTGCAGTGAGTTTCATGATAAAATGATGTTTTCACTGCAAATATAACTAAATATTTTAGTTATGCAACTATTTTTTATAGTTTATCATAAAGATTTTACTACCGGGATATCGGACCACCGGGTTGTATATTGCGGAGAGAGGTGCTGACGGTTCATCTTTATGCCCTCTGCAGATTCGGTGGCCATGGCCAGGGTGCCACGCCCTATCCGGGTGTTGACCTCATCCATGACCTTCATCAGGCGTGCATGTTTCAACCGGTCTGTCGTATCATACAAATCCAATTGAACCGCATTGTCAGGAATGATGCCGGTCAGGATGACACCGGCTTTCTTGTAGGCGTAGCCCTTGCGGAAAAGGAAAGATAGTTCCTTCAGTACGGCACGGTTGATCTCAAGGGTGCTGGATGTTGCAACCGGGAAGGTGATCAGGCGGCTTTCATACTGCTGCGGGACACTGGCCTTGAAGCGGTTGGTCAGGACAAATACAATGGCTTGACAGGCAGCGCTGTGTTGCCTGCGAAGTTTTTCGCATACCATGGAAGTAAACAGTGAAACCTGTTCGGAGAGTTTCATGTAATCTGTTATCTCACGGGCAAAACTGCGGGAAATGCAGATCTGTTTTTTGGGTGGTACATGGTCCGAGAAATCTATACAGGACTCTCCCTGCAATTCCTTCCAGGTTCTCAATCCGGTAATGCTCATCTGCTTCTGCACCCACTCTGCAGGCAATTGTATAAAACCGGCCGCCGTCTGTACCCCGTGGGAATGCAGCATTTTAGATAACCGGCGCCCTATGCCCCAGATATCCTCCACGGGAACGGTGGGCAGAATCCGGTCAATCTCTTCCTGTTTGTGCAGGAAATACCCTCCCTGCAACTCCGGACGGTGTTTGCATGCTTTGGAGGCGATCTTGGCCAGCGTCTTGGTGGAGGCAACGCCAATGGATACGGGGATCCCTGTATTTTTGAGGCATAAGGCCGAGGCCTTCTTTGCAAACGCATCCAGGTCTGTGTGCTCCATGCCGCGCAGGTCCAGGAAAGCTTCGTCAATGGAATAAATCTCTATGGCAGGAGCCAGCTGCCGCAGCGTCATGTGTACGCGTTTGGACATATCCCCGTAAAGGGAAAAATTGGAGGAAAAAACGGCGACCTTGTGCTTTTCAACAATATCCCTGACCTGGTAAAGGGGAACACCCATTGTGATGCCCAGGGCCTTGGCTTCATTGCTGCGCGATACGGCACACCCGTCGTTGTTGGACAAAACGATGACCGGACGTCCGTTCAGGTCCGGGTTGAATACCCTTTCACAACTGACGAAGAAATTGTTGCAGTCGGCCAGCGCATACATGGTCAGAGTTTTTTGATCACATACCGCACCACACCCCAGATGACAAAATGATTGTCGGCGGTTATCCGGATAGATTGATACTTTTTATTCCCTGGTACCAGCAGGATATGATCATCATGCTTTTCAACGTGCTTGAGCGTGAATTCGCCGTCTACAAAACAGATGGCAATACAACCGTCGTATGGGTCCACCGATTTGTCCACCACCAAAATATCCCCGTCCCCTATCCCGTAATTGATCATGCTGTTCCCGCTCACACGCGCATAGAATGTGGAAGCCGGATTCTTCACGATCTCCTCGGTGATATTGAGCCGCATATCGGAAAAATCCTCTGCAGGTGAGGGAAATCCGCATTTCACGCCTTCCACCAAAGGCAGTGTCATTTCCTCTTCCGAAGACAGTGTTATTTCTTCATCCGAAGGCAGGTACAGTTTCATGAAAACAAAGGTAGGCAATCTTCAATAAAAATGGAGCCGACTAAAAAGTGATTTTTAGCCGGCTCCTTTCATTTAGTAGGTTCGAACCTCGCAGCGTGTGGCAGCTCTCCCCCGGAAGGACTCCGCTTCGCAAGTTTATCAACTTGCTTTGCTCCGGCCCCTCCCAACGTCTTCTGCGTGGTCTGCGACCACTTGTATCCATTGGGCCCCTCCCCCTGCCCGTGTCCGGGGGTGGACACGCCTTGCGGAGGAGACTGCCACACGCCCTGCTTCGCTTTGAACCCTACAAAAAGGAGGTGGAACCTCCTATGCTGCTCAACGGCAAGCTCGCTGCATTGCAAAGAACTGAGCGCCTCGGCGTACCAAAAAAGCGCTCAGTTCATTGTAGTGCAGCGGCTGCCTGAAACAAGATTGCGCATCGGCTTAAAAAAATGAGGATGACCTTTTCAGTCATCCTCACTTTAGCGACCCCGACAGGATTCAAACCTGTAACCTTTTGATCCGTAGTCAAATGCTCTATTCAGTTGAGCTACGGGGCCATGATTGTCAGGCCTCTGCAGGTTTCTCAATAACGACCCTTCTTTCTTTGATGCGGGCCTTCTTACCGGTAAGGTTGCGCAGGTAGAAAATGCGTGCGCGGCGGACCTTCCCGTATTTGTTGACTTCTATGGAATCAATGAATGGTGAGTTATACGGAAAGATACGTTCAACACCCACTCCGTTTGACATCTTTCTTACTGTAAAGGTTTCCGTTGCTCCGGAGCCTTTGCGCTGGATGCAAACCCCGCGGAATTTCTGCAGACGTTCCTTGGTCTCATCCTTAATAATATAGGTTACCGTAATGGTATCACCCGATTTAAATTCCGGAAAAGTCTTGCTGTTTCCGTTAAATGCTTGCTCTGCTACTTTAATTAAGTCCATCTCAGTACGTGTGGTGTTAATTTTGGGCTTGCAAAGGTAGCGTTTTTTTCCTTTTACCCAAACTTTTTATCAACATTTATAAAGGGCTCCGCCAATATTATCATGCAGGCTCCCCGTCACGGAAGAAAGGCAGGACGGAATACCGCATACATAAAGCACACCAAGAAAAGCAAAGATGAGCGCTTCCTTGAAATTGACGGTCAATGCATCGGGAATGAAATAAACCACCCTGGGTGCCCTTGCGGCCATCCGTTCCATCAAATACCGGTTGAAAGCCCCTCCGCCGGTTACCAGCACCCTGGATCCGGGCCTTACATGAGATGCTGTCTGTACTGCCACATGCTCACAAAAGGTGGCCAGCACATCATCAGTGCCCAGACCAAAGGAATCTATCAGGGGAAATACTTCTTCTTCCACCCACTCCCTGCCCAGGGATTTAGGTCCTCCCTGCTTATAAAATGGGAGCAGGTTCAATACATCCAGAACGGTATTATGCACTTTCCCCCGGCGGGCGCGAAGCCCGTCTTTGTCATAATCTTCTCCTTCCAGGCGGGTATAATGATTCAGCACGTAATTGACGGCTGTGATGTCATACGCTTTTCTTGATCCGTCAGGGGCTTCGGAAGATATGTTTGAAAATCCCCCCAGGTTCAGACAATAATCATAATCGCCGAAAAGATTCCGGTCACCTACAGGTACCAGTGGGGCTCCCTGGCCGTGAAGTGCCACATCGGTGGTCCTGAAATCACAGACAACCGGGATTCCGCTTTCAGCGGCAATGCCTGCTCCGCTTCCTATCTGGCTTGTAAGCCTTATGGAAGGCTGGTGGAAAATGGTGTGACCGTGCGACGCCACCAGCTGCGGCCTGACCCCATACTTTTCCATAAACAAACGGACCTGCTCACCCAGGTATATTCCGTAATCGGAGTGTAACCGGGCATAATCCAGGGCCGTCATTGTCTGGGCAGTTGACAGGGCATATTTCAGCTCCGCCGGATAAATGACAGAATCCGCATGTGTTATGCAGTAGGACCATTTTCCATCCTTTAGTGTGAAACGGGCCAGGCACAGGTCCAGCCCGTCAAGGGAAGTTCCAGACATCAGTCCTAAAGCGGTGATCCCTTCACCTGGATCGTACACCGGGCTATTTTTCATTATTACCATAAGAATTCCGTTTTATAGGTTGTAATATTGTTTTTCTGGTCGGTAACCTGCATCACCACCTGGTGTCTTACCCCCCTGGTGATCCTTTCTGGTTCAAGCATGCAGGTAATCCTGGAGCGTTTTGGATCATGAACTCCCAGGATCCACTTCCCGTCTATGGTGACTTTATAGTCCCCGATGCCGGAACATGCATCCTTTATGGTGAATTTCACGCTACTGCGTCCACGCAGATCTGCTCCCCGGGAAAAGGAAGCGATGACGGCCGGCGGAATGGTGTCGACATCCATCCGGAACCGGCCAAAGGAATTGGTCCTGAAGGTGACCAGGCTGTCTGTTGATTCACCCCCGGCTGACCTCCACAGGTTTGGATCTGCAGCCTGCCGGTGGGGATCCCTTCCGTTGTCCTGTAACCGCATCACCACCACCTTGTCATGCAAGGCAGCCGGTATGGTATCCGGAATCCTGAGCTCTACCTGCATCGGCAAATGGAGCGGAATATCGGGGGTATGTAGTTGCCATTCCAGCATTCCCAAACGTGAAGCCTGGAACAGCATGTCGCTGTACAGCGCCTTGGATGGTACTGTTATACGTATGTCCCGGGCAGCAAAGGAATTCTCCCTGTCCCAATAGAAATGCTGCTGGTATTCTTCTGCCGGAAGCCCGTCAGTAGGTGTGTTCACGACGTTTTCCTGCCTGTCGGTCAGGGCCTCCAGTCCGCTGTTTTTCCTTATGGCATATGTTCTGCGGGTACTGTGCCCTGCCGCGTCATGCACCACTATACGCAGGGAATGAGTAAGGGTGTCGGATAAAGTAAATAAGCCCAGTGTGGGTGCGTATGTCCTGTCTTTAAGCACGTTGCCGGGTTCGACCCAGGTTTTGAGAAGGCTCCTTCCGTTACGGCTCCTTTCAGGGTAGTGGATCAGGGATAGTATATGACGGGTCCATGACAAGGGCAGGTCCAGGTTGCTGAACTGATACACCAGATCCTGGTCCAGGTATACCTCCCAGGTTTGAACACCGAGTCTGAAATTCGTGTTGTTCATCCGGTCAATCGCATCTATCGCCACAAAGAAGGTGTCCGGAACATTGACTGCCGCCTGTTTATTGTTTCCGTCAAAACCGGTAATGAGACGGGTGACAGGTATGCCGTCGTCAGAAGTGCTGTATCCATAAAAAAGGACCATCCTGAATTCGGGCGGCAACGCATCTTCCAGCTTATAGACGCCATGATTGAGCAGGTTGGCTGTAACCATGCCATTGTCATAAAGTGAGTCCTGGTAGCGGATCTCAAAATGCAGGTGGGGACCGCCCGAATCGCCCGTATTGCCTGCTTTTCCAATCTGTTCGCCTTTTTGTACCGGGAACATCTCAGGAGGACAATCCAGGGAAACCTGGAAACTTTCCCTGCGGTATTGTTCCTGCTCCACGTAAGCTGCCACCTTCGGGGAAAAAGCATCCAGATGCCCGTACAGTGAGATGGTCCCGTTAGGGTGTGATACCAGCAGGCAATTTCCGTAGCCGCCCGCAGAGACCGTGATACGGGAAATGTAACCTTCCGCTGCTGCATACACCGGGGCTCCGGAAACACCTCCCACACGGAAATCAAGGCCGGTGTGAAAATGAGCTGCCCTGAACTCACCGGTGCTCCCGCTCAGGGAAAGTGGTTCAACTCGAACAGGAGTGACGTAATAACCGGATAAAACGGGAGTCTGGGCATGCAGGCTGCCAATAGCAGAAACCAGCGCTGTAAACAGTGCCGGCAATTGTCTTGAAAGAAGCTTCATTATGAGAACATTTTTTTCATCCTGTCAAAGAAGTTCCTTTCCTCTTTGTCAGGATTCGGGGCAAAATTAGGAGAATCCTTAAGTTTGGACAACATTTCCTTCTCCTGCCTGGAGAGTTTTTTTGGTGTCCATACCTGTATAAATACCAGCAGGTCACCTGTGCCATAGCTGTTTACATCGGGCAATCCCTTGCCCCTCAAACGCAAGATACGGCCACTCTGGATACCCTGTTCTATTTTGATCTTTGCCTTCCCGTCTACGGTGGGGATTTCCACTTCGTCTCCCAGCGCAGCCTGCACAACTGACAAAAAGAGCGTGTAGATCAGATCGTGCCCGTCACGCTGCAATTGCGGATGGGGCTCTTCTTCTATGACAACCAGAAGGTTTCCGTTGACACCTCCACGTTTGGGAGCATTTCCCTTGCCCGAGATGGTAAGCTGCATCCCCTCCTCCACCCCTTTGGGTATGGAAAAGGATATTTCCTCGGCTTGCTTTACGACACCTTCTCCCTTGCATTCATTACAGGGATTGGTGACTATCTTTCCCTCGCCGTTGCACTGAGGGCATGGACTGCTGTTCTGCATTTGTCCCAGGAAAGTATGCGTGACCCGGGTAAATACCCCTGACCCGTTACAGGTGGGACATTTTCTCATGTCAGACTCGGATACAGCGCCTTTTCCGCCACAATGGCTGCAGGATTTGAGCTTGTTGATCTTGACAACCTTGTCGGCCCCGTGGGCAATCTCTTCAAGGTTCAGCTTCACCCGTATGCGGATATCCGAACCACGCCGCACCCCGCGTCTTGTGCCGGCCTGACTGCCAAAGGGACTGCCAAAGGGACTTCCTCCGAATGCCCCGCCGAAGATGTCTCCAAACCGGGAGAAGATATCGTCCATGGTGAACCCGCCTGCAAAACCTCCCGGCCCTCCGGCACCCATTCCATCCACACCTGCATGGCCGAACTGGTCGTATCGCGACTTCTTGGCCTGATCGCTCAGCACATCGTACGCTTCGGCTGCTTCCTTGAATTTTTCTTCTGCCTCCTTGTTTCCCGGGTTCTTGTCCGGATGGTACTGGAGTGCTTTTTTCCGGTAAGCTTTCTTGATTTCTTCGGCAGAAGCGCTCTTCTCTACGCCCAATACTTCGTAAAAGTCTCTTTTTGCCATATTGTATCTTATTCGCCCACTACCACGTTAGCGAACCTGATTACTTTTCCGTTCAGAGTATATCCCTCCATAACAACATCCACTATCTTTCCTTTCAATTTTTTCTCTTTTACGGGAGTTTTTGCCACAGCACAATGAAAATCCGTATCCAGCGGTTTTCCTTTAGCCTCTATGATCTTCAGTCCCCTTCCCTGTAAATAGGTCAGCAATTTGCTGTATATCAAATTCACACCTTCCACCGATACAGGATCTGCGTTCTCCAGTTTTTCCAGTGTTCTGAGTGCGCGCTGGCAATCATCCAGCACCGGGAGCATGCCCTTTATAACGTCTTCGGAAGCTGTCAGAACCAGGTCCAGGCGTTCCTTTGCCGTACGTTTGCGGTAATTGTCGAATTCCGCATGCAACCTGAGCAGTCTGTCGTTTGTCTGGTCCAGTTGCTCCTTTAACTTGTTCACGTCGGGTGTCTCTTCCGCCTGTGCTATCCCGGTACCCGGTTCTTCCTGAGCGGGTGCCTGACCATTTGCTCCGGATACATTATCTCTTTCCTCAACATGAGGAACATCAGGCCCCTCCTGGGCCTGATGTTTCTTTTTGTCTGCTTGCATATTACTTGACCTCTTCAAAATCTACATCCTTGACTTCTCCTTCTTCCTGTGTGGCGCCAGTCCCATTGCCTGGTGCGCCTCCTTCAAAGGGGCTCTGCTGTTGGCCTTCACCGGAAGCCTGGGAAGCTTTGTACATTTCTTCCGAGGCAGCATGCCATGCCTTATTGAGGTTTTCCATAGCACTGTCTATGGCTGCAATATCCTGTGATTTATGTGCCTCTTTCAATTGATTCAGGGCTTCCTGTATGGGATTCTTCTTGTCTTCCGGCAATTTGTCCCCATACTCCTTGAGCTGTTTCTCTGTCTGGAAGATCAGACTGTCGGCTTCGTTGATCTTATCGACACGTTCCCTTTCCTTCTTGTCGGCTTCTTCATTGGCCTTTGCCTCATCCCGCATTTTTTTGATCTCTGCTTCGGTAAGGCCCGAGGAAGCCTCAATGCGGATTTTCTGTTCCTTGCCCGTCCCCTTGTCCTTTGCCGAGACGTTCAATATGCCGTTGGCATCTATGTCGAAGGACACTTCTATCTGGGGTATGCCACGGGGAGCCGGAGCTATGCCATCCAGGTGGAATCGTCCGATGGTCTTGTTATCCCTTGCCATGGGCCTTTCTCCCTGCAGCACGTGGATCTCTACGGAAGGCTGGTTGTCGCTGGCAGTGGAGAAAACCTGTGATTTTTTTGTGGGTATGGTTGTGTTGGCTTCTATGAGCCTTGTCATAACTCCTCCCAGGGTTTCAATGCCAAGGCTCAGCGGGGTGACGTCCAGCAAAAGCACGTCCTTCACATCTCCCGACAAAACACCGCCCTGGATGGCAGCGCCAATGGCAACCACTTCGTCCGGATTGACACTCTTATCGGGAACCTGCCCGAACAGTTTTTGCACCAGCTGCTGTATGACCGGTATACGGGTTGAACCACCCACCAGTATCACTTCATCGATATCGGAAGGTTTCATGCCTGCATCTGAAAGTGCTTTCTTGCAGGGTTCCACGGTGCGCTGCACCAGGCTGTCTATGAGTTGTTCAAATTTTGCCCTTGTCAATGTCTTGACAAGGTGTTTGGGCATGCCGTCCACAGGCATGATATACGGCAGGTTGATCTCTGTGGAGTTCTGGCTGGAGAGTTCGATCTTGGCCTTTTCAGCTGCTTCTTTCAGGCGCTGCAGGGCCATGGGATCCTTCCTTAGGTCCAGTCCGCTGTTTTCCGAAGCAAATTCCCCGGCAAGCCAGTCAATCACTGCCTGGTCAAAGTCATCGCCTCCCAGGTGGGTGTCCCCGTTGGTGGATTTGACCTCGAACACTCCGTCTCCCAGTTCCAGGATGGATATGTCGAATGTGCCACCTCCCAGGTCATACACGGCGATCTTCATGTCCTTGTGTTTCTTGTCCAGTCCATAGGCCAACGAAGCAGCCGTAGGCTCGTTTATGATACGACGAACCTTGAGTCCGGCGATTTCTCCGGCCTCTTTGGTTGCCTGCCTTTGTGAATCACTGAAATAGGCAGGGACGGTTATCACGGCTTCGGTCACTTCCTGTCCCAGGAAATCTTCTGCCGTCTTCTTCATCTTCTGCAAGACCATAGCTGATATTTCCTGCGGTGTATATAAACGTTCGTCAATCTTCACCCGGGGTGTGTTGTTGTCTCCCTTTTCCACGGCATACGAAACCCTGTTGCGCTCAAGGGCAACCTTGTCGAAAGTTTCTCCCATGAAACGCTTGATCGAATAAATGGTTTTTAGGGGGTTTGTAATTGCCTGACGTTTTGCGGGATCACCTATCTTGCGTTCGCCATTGTCTGCAAATGCCACAACCGAAGGGGTTGTGCGTTTTCCTTCCGAATTGATGATCACTACCGGTTCGTTGCCCTCCATGACGGCAACGCAGGAGTTGGTGGTCCCCAGGTCTATACCAATAATTTTACCCATAATTTATTTGTTCTTTAATGATTATTTACTGATTTCTGCCCTATCATGCTCAATAGTTATGCCAAAAGGCATTTGCTGACAGGTTGGCAGTTCATGGGATTCATTATCTTTGTCACTATGTCATATCATGTTCAGACGACGCTGTCAGAGCGCATACTGTACGAGGATAACCACCTTATTGTGATCAACAAGATGGTGGGCGAAATCGTTCAGGGAGACATAACGGGAGACACCCCGCTGAGTGAAGCCATCAAAGCCTTCCTTAAGGTACGGGATGCAAAGCCCGGGAATGTCTTTCTTGGCGTACCCCACCGGCTGGACCGTCCGGTGAGTGGTATCTGTCTGTTTGCTAAGACGTCCAAAGCCCTAGAGCGCATGAACAGGATGTTTAACCAGGGTACCGTCAGCAAAACATACCTGGCTCTTGTGGCAAACAAACCCGCACAGGACGAGGCGCTCCTGGTCCATTACCTGACCAGGAACGAGAAACAGAACAAATCATATGCCCTGGATGAACCGGAGCAAGGGGCCAAAGAAGCCAGGTTACGCTACAAATACCTGAAAAGCATCCGGAATTACCATTTGCTGGAAATAGAACTTCTGACAGGAAGGCACCACCAGATCCGCTGTCAGCTGGCGGCCATGGGTTCCCCCATAAAAGGCGACCTCAAATACGGCGCTTCACGTCCCAATCAGGACGGTGGCATTTCCTTGCATGCCTTTCGCCTGGCATTTGTTCATCCGGTAACAAGGGAGCCCGTTGTATTCGTGTCCCCGTGGTCTGTTTTCGGGAAAAAAGTTACAGATTCTCAATGATATCGCCGGCAAGGAGAAATCTATCGGTGGCAGCAGCCTTGTCTCCTGCCCTGGCATGAAGCCATACACCCAGTATGGCTGCCGTCCGGGGTTCAAATCCCTGTGCTAGCAATCCCAGGATGATCCCTGTCAGGACATCACCGCTTCCGGCTGTTGCCATGGCCGGATTTCCGGCGGGATTGAACCAGTGAGGGGCGGTCGGTGTCGCAATCAGGGTGTACCTTCCCTTTAGCACAACAATGATCTTGTGTTCCACCGCCATTTCAACGGCCTGTATGGCCCTCAGGTAAGAGCTCTCGGCACGGGCCATGCCACAGGCCCTGGCCAGACGGTCGAATTCTCCCGGATGGGGCGTCAGGACCGTTCCCCTGGGCAGGTATTCCATCATGCCGGGATGTTCGGATATGATGTTCAGGGCATCTGCATCCAGCACCAGGGAGGGGCAAGGTGTCTTATTGCCGAACCATTTCAGCAAATCCCATAACATACCGGCCGTTTCCCCGGATGTTCCAAGGCCCGGTCCGGCTCCGATGGCTGTATAGGGTGTCTTTGGCACCAGGAGTCCATGCGGCAGGTCTCCGGCCACGTCCCTGTGGCTGTCCAGGGAAACCATGGCCTCGGGCAATGAGGTCTGCATGGGGATCTCTCCCCGTCCGGGAAGATGTGCCGTCAGAAGGCCGGTGCCCACACGCAGGCAAGAACGGGCAGAAAGAATGGCGGCTCCCATTTTACCCAGGCTTCCGGCAATGAGCAGGGCGTGCCCGTAGTTGTTCTTGAAAGAAAAAGGGTGCCTTTTCCGGGGAAAAAGGTTATGGATATCAGACTCTTCTGTCATCCTGAACGGTGTATCAACCTCTGGATAAGCCATCCCTCCCATTCCTATATCAAGGACCTCCCACTGGCCCACATAAGGGTAATTCTCGGCAAAGAAGAAAGACAATTTAGGGAACTGAAAGGTGAAAGTGGCCGAGGCTTTCACAACCGCTCCGGTGGTAAAGGGAATGCCGTCACCGGCAAGTCCGGAAGGAATATCCACAGCATACACAGTGGTATCCAGCGCATTGATACCCTCAATGATCCGGGCATAAGGATCTGTCACAGGCCTTGTCAGGCCCGATCCGAATAATCCGTCTATCACCACCGTGCCCGCAGGCAGGTTTTGCAAGTAACCGGTCCAGTCTGCCAGCTGATTTTCCACTTGGTCTTTTTCTGAAAAATCCCACAGATCTGTCTGCCAGCCCAGTTCGGTCAACAAGCGTGCAACGGACCGGGCATCAGCCCCGTTGTTGCCCGGGCCGGCAACCACCAGTACCCTTCCCGGTTTCTTTTCCTCTCGGATGAAAGCCTGCACAAAAGCGTGTGCCGCACGCTCTATCAGGTCTTGTTCGGTCACACCCGTTATTTCCCTGTACAAAAGGTCTACGGTGCCGATGTCCTTTGTGCGGAAAACTTTCATAACCTGTATATCAGACTAAAAAACCGTTCATGTTCTTTCCCTGTTCCAGACCTTCCCTAATGAAAGTGGAGGAGATGGCTATCAGCGGAGCCCGCAGCAGTACAATGCCACAGGCACGGGAAATGTACTTTTCCCTCAAAGCTATTGAGTCCACGTCCTGTCGTGGGTAAATATAAAGGATGAATTCTTCCAGGATGGTTTCCCAGGATTTCCATGATTCAATATGCTCCAGGTTGTCAGCACCTATCACCAGGATGAAATTCACCCCGGGTTCCTGCACCTGCAGATGATGCAACGTGTTGATAGTATAAAGCGGCCGGGGCATGTTGAATTCCACATCGGACACTTCTACCGGCAGCTTCCTGGTTTCCATGGCCTTGCGTATGTGAAGCAATCGCTCCCGCGGTGATTGAAAGCAGGGCTCCCTGTCGAACTTAAGCGGATTGAGCGGCGATACAACCAGCCGGACACTGTCCAGCGTGGTAAAGGACACCAGATAGTTCACAATGGCCAGGTGCCCTATGTGGAAGGGATTGAAAGAACCAAAATATAAGCCGCAGGTATTCATGTCAATAAATAAAAGCTGCCACTATTTCCGTGGCTTTGTCCAAGGTGTCTTCCAGACGGTCATTGACCAGGACCACGTCAAAATTGCGTGCATCCTCCATCTCTAAGGTAGCCTTGGCCAGCCGTTCTTCTATGGCCCGGGGCGAATCTGTTCCCCTTTTTACAAGCCGTTCGCGCAATACTTCCAGCGAAGGCGGGGCAACGAACACCGATAGGGCGTCGTTCCCGAATATTTTTTTCAGGTTGATACCCCCTTTAACATCTACGTCAAAAACAGCCACTTTGTTCCCGTTCCATATCCTTTCAAGCTCCAGTTTCAAAGTGCCGTAATAACTGCCCTTATACACTTCCTGCCACTCAACGAAAGCATCCTCTTCAATAAGCCTGAGAAACTCTTCCCTGCTTATGAAGTAGTATTCTTTCCCGTTTTCTTCTGTGCCGCGTTTTGGCCTGGTGGTGGCTGTAATGGAAAAATCCAGACGTGGAAAGATTTCCATCAGGTGGTTCACCACAGTGGATTTTCCTGCGCCCGATGGTGCTGAAAATATCAATGCTTTCTTATCGCTCATACAAATCCTCCATTTTCCCGATCTTTGAAAATTCTTCCAGGAAAGCGGCCACTTCGGCTATGCAGTCATCCATGAAACGCTTGCCCTTGTCCGGAGTTGACAGGGAAGGATCCCCCACCCCCGTATCGTCCGTTGTATAGATCCAGCGCCTTGAAATCCAGGCCCATCTTTCCCTGAATCCCTTGATGGTGAAACGGTGTTCCTTGCCGCTTCCTGCATATTCCAGGGGAAGCACCAGCTCAGGCCGGATTGCCATCATGGCCGAGGTTTCCATTTCATCGGCATGGTCTCCCGGGTTGTCAAAATACTCTTTCACCGGGCGGACACGCCACCAGTTCAGCATGCATATGAGCATGCCGGGAAAGCGGAGTTCCAGTTCCCTGATGGCATTTTGGAACATGTTTCCGCCATGCCCGTTGACTATGACCAGCTTGTTCACCTTGTGGCGCACCAGGACGGCAACTATGTCTTCCAGAATGCGTTGTTGCGTGGAAGGATTCATGTGCATGCAAAAAGGGATATCCATCTGTCCCGAGTTCACCCCATAGGCGATCTGGGGGAGCACCAGGGTCCTCACACCCCGCTCCCAGGCAATGGCGGCGCTGCAGCGTGCAACATGAGTGGCCATGATGGTATCGCTCCCGTAAGGCAGGTGATGATTATGTGCCTCGGTAGCCCCCCAGGGCAACAACGCAACCCGGTAATCCAGTTCTTTCACAGTATGCCAGTTTGTTTCTTCCAGTAGGTAAGGTTTCATTATTATTATGGTTTATTAAGACCCAAATATACTGCAAAACTCTTATCTTTGCAGACAGAAAAAATGAAAAAATGATATCGTACAAAGAATTAGGCCTGGTGAACTCACGGGATCTGTTTGCCAAGGCAATGCAGGGCGGCTACGCCATACCTGCTTATAATTTCAATAACATGGAACAGCTGCAGGCCATCATCGCTGCCTGTGTGGAAACAAAATCACCTGTTATTCTCCAGGTATCGAGCGGGGCGCGCAAATATGCAAACCAGACCCTGTTGCGCTACATGGCACAGGGAGCCGTCGAGTATGCCAAAGAGCTGGGTTATCCCATTCCGATAGTGCTTCACCTGGACCACGGTGATTCCTTTGAATTGTGCAAAAATTGCATTGAATTCGGATTCTCCTCCGTTATGATAGACGGATCACACCTGCCTTACGAAGAAAACATAGCCCTGACGCGCCGTGTGGTTGATTATGCTCACCAGTATGATGTTACGGTAGAAGGCGAACTGGGCGTTCTGGCCGGAGTGGAAGACGATGTGAATGCCGAGCATCACACTTATACCCAGCCGGAAGAGGTGGAAGATTTTGTAAAACGTACCGGCGTTGATTCCCTGGCCATATCTATTGGTACTTCTCACGGTGCCTTCAAATTCAAACCGGGACAGAAGCCCGAGATACGCCTGGATATCCTGAAGGAGATCGAAAAACGCATCCCCGGATTCCCCATCGTGCTTCATGGTTCTTCCAGCGTTCCCCAGGATATCGTAGCAGAAATCAACCGCTATGGAGGTAAAATGAAAGATTCAATCGGAATTCCCGAGGAACAGCTCAGGAAAGCAGCCGGCTCGGCTGTTTGCAAGATAAACATTGACTCCGATGGCAGGCTGGCCATGACAGCGGCAATCCGCAAGGTGTTTGTGGAAAAACCTGAGGAGTTTGATCCCCGCAAGTACCTGGGACCGGCCCGGGACAAGCTCAAAGAGCTTTACAAGCACAAAAACATAAACGTATTGGGTTCAGACAATAAAGCCTGATGAAGACGGCCGTTGTCACCGGTGCAGATGGTGGCATGGGCCGCGAGATCTGCCGTTCGCTGCTCGATAACGGTTATTCACTGATCATGGCCTGCCTCCTGCCGGAGGCGGCCATGCCTTTTTTCAGGGAGTTGCAAGAAAAGTACATTTATCCAGGAGGATCTCTTTCCATCCGGATGTTACAGCTGGACCTGGCTTCCTTTGCCTCGGTCAGGTCATTTGCCTCGGCCCTGGAGGGCACTATCATCAACAGGCTGATACACAACGCAGGGATCCTGCCACTGAGCACCCGTCTGACAGAAGACGGGTACGATATGATATCCCAAGTGAATTACAGGGCTCCGCTCTACCTGACGCGTCTGTTGATTCCTCAGCTGGAAATGGGATCGGCCACAGAAGACGGGGCCCGAATCATTTTCACCTTGTCCTGCACCGTTGACTTTGGCCTGATTTTCAGGCTCAGGCCTTCATTTCTTACACATGTACCGAAAACCTGGGCCGGACGGGTGATCCGTTATAGTCATACTAAGCAGGCACTTTATTACGCTTCCCTCTCCCTTGCAGAAAAATTAAAAGGACAAGGTATCCAGGTGGTGTCTGCCGATCCGGGGGCCGTCAATACGCCTCTGGTGACCATGAATAATTTTCTGGATCCTCTTGTGAATATTTTTTTCCGGCCCCTACTGAGTTCTCCAGCCAAGGGCGCTTCGACTGCCATATGGCTGGCCACTGCCGGGGAACTTTCACAGCCTTACGGGGGAACCTACCGAAAATGCAAACCCCGCCGTTTCTTAGTCTGCAAAAACATCAACAACCGGTAATACCTTGCCGGTATGGATGTCGAATACTCCCCTGTGCAGTGTCAAAATGTTGCCGCCCGGAATGTAAGTCTCTTCGGGGTACCAGTACATGAATCCGTTCACATTGGGAAAATCCTTCAGTGTCTGTATGAAGTCTTCCATAAAGGCTGCCTGTCCGACCGGTGAAGCTTCATATTCGGGCGCATACCCGGCATTGTCGGGAATCCCCCAGGTATGGTTGGGGAAAGCAACCTCAACCAGGTTGATTTTTTTGGATGGAAAATTCATCTGCAGCCCGTTCAGGCAGGCACGCAGGTTGGAGAGGGGACCGTGCCAGAAAGGGTAATAACTCAGTCCTATGATATCGTAATCCACTTTGTACTGTTCCATTTTATTGAAAAAGCGCAGTGCCGTTTCCCTGTCTCCGCCCCTGTCAATGTGCACCATGATCCACGAACCGGGGCAGATCTCGCGGCAGGCCTGTGATGCCTTTGAAAGCACCCGGCAAAAGTACGTCCAGCGCCCGGGTGTGTTCCATTCCTGAGACCAGACATCTGCCCGGGCCGAATCCCACAGCATGCCATTGGTGATCTCATTGCCTATCTGGATCATTTCTGGGGCCACGCCGTTGTCTGCCAGTGTTGCCAGTGTTTCCCTTGTATAGTCATACACTTTTTCTGCCAGCGCATCGGCTCCCAGGCTGTTCCATGAAGCAGGCTTGTATTGCTTTCCCGGGTCTGCCCAGGTGTCGGAATAGTGAAAATTCAGCAATACCTTATATCCTTTTGCCTTTGCCTTCTTCATCAGATCCTGCACATAGGGCAGATTCTGGCAGGCTGTGGATTGCAGGTCGGGGTTGAAAAAAAGCCGCAGGCGTACGTAATTGAATCCTTTTTCCTTAAAAAAAGATAATACTTCCACCTCTTTGCCCTGGCTGTCCTTGTAAACGCCTCCTGCGGCCTGAATCCTGGAAAGCAGCGAGATGTCCGCTCCCACAATCCAGTCCGGCTGGACCACGGGATCAGTTCCCGGTACGTTTGGCCCGTCCTTGCAGCAGGGAATAGTCAGAAACAACGCAAGCAGCAGGATGGATAAGGTCGTGTTTTTCATGACAGATCAGTTGAACAGCCCTGTCACGTTGGAAGCAAACAGTTTTACAGCTATGGCCAGCAGGATGATGCCAAAGAATTTTCTCAAAATGTAGATCCCTCCCTTGCCAAGCAGTTTTTCTGCCAGATTCACATGCCTCAACACAACGTATACTATGATCATGTTGAGTACAATGGCAATGCTCACATTGAGCAGGCTGTATTCCGCGCGCAAGGACAGTACGGTTGTCAGGGTCCCTGTCCCGGCTATAAGCGGAAATACAAGGGGAACGATGGTGGCTGCATCCGGAGGTCCGTCGTTCTTGAAAATTTCAATCCCAAATATCATTTCCACTGCCAGCACAAAGATCACCAGTGACCCGGCAACGGCAAAAGAAGAAATGTCTACACTGAACAGTCCAAGGATGGCCTCTCCCACAAATAAAAACAGGAATATCAGGGCAGTGGATATGATGGTCGCCAGGAAAGGCTTGAATTTCCTTCCTTTGGCTTTCATATCAAGAATAATGGGTATGGAACCAGTAATGTCAATCACGGCAAATAAAACCATAAACGCACTGACGATTTCCCTGAACCTGATCATACTACAAAGATAAAAAAACACTACATTTGTTATACTTGTATTCAAACACATTATATCAGATGAGAAAGAGCCCCGTTTATTGCAGCTTGCTGTTGACAGTAAGTCTCTTTGCATTTTCCCTCAAAGCACCGGCACAGGATGCCGTGGTCAAAAAGATCATCCATGAGGGAACCACCAATAACCAGACGCAGAAACACCTGGACATCCTTACAAACCGGATAGGCGGACGGCCTGTGGGGTCGGACGCCTACAATGCGGCAGTACAGTGGGCTGCTGCACAGTTTGAATCCTGGGGACTCGAGGTGTCCATTGAAGAGGCAGGCGAAACACGCGTGGGATTCAGCCGCGGCCCCTGGTCAGGAAAAATTTATGGCGGGATACTTCCCGGGGGTGACGGCATTCACCTGCACTTTGCCACTCCCTCTTACACGTCGGGGACTATAGGATTGCAACGTGGCCATGTGGTCATAGAGCCCAAAACCCAGGCAGAATTTGATCGGATGAAGGGCGTTCTCAAAGGAGCCTGGGTGTTGGTAACAGGAACCAATACCGGCTGGCCTGTGGACAGGTCCGTAAAGGGCGACCAACGCAGGGACTCGCTTATCCGGCTAAACGAAGAGGTGGCCCGTCACAATAACGATGTCATGCGGCGCTACCGTGCCCGCTCGGGTGACAGGAGAATGAATATTGACGAAATGCAGGAGGCGCTGAAAGACAGTTTACTTAAAACCTCAGACGAACCAGCCCTGTTTTACAGGCAGATGGCAGACGCCGGCATTTTGGGACTGATCCAGTCTGCTCCTGTCCCCATCACCGCATTGTGGGATAAAGAAACAGCTTTTGGCGAAACTTCCTCTTTTGAGAACCTGCCCTCAATACCCGATATCAAACTGGATGAACACCAGTACGCATATATATACCAACTGGCAAAGGAAAGACAGCCCATAGCACTGGAGTTTGACATCAGAAACCATTTCCGGCCCGGCCCGGTCAAGTTCCATAACGTGGTCGCCAAAATCACCGGAACGCATTACCCGGATCAATACGTGATGGTGAGTGGTCACCTGGATTCCTATGATGTGGCTGCCGGGGGTGTGGATTGCGGCGTAGGGGTTACCCCTGCCATGGAATCGGCCAGGCTGCTTTCCGTTGCCGGGGCAAAACCTAAAAGAAGCATCCTGTTTGTGCTATTTGCCGGCGAAGAATTTGGGTTGCTCGGAGCCACCGCGTGGGTTGAACAGCATAAAGACGAACTGGAGCGGATCTCAAACCTCTTCAACAGGGACGGAGGACCACTGGCTGCCACCGGGGTAGCGGTACCCAAAGCCATGTACGAAGATTTTGTAAAAGCCTCGAAACACATTTCGGACATCAATCCTGATTTCCCGTTTACCGTGGACACCATTCCCCCGCGTCCCATGCCCAAAAGAACCGGAGGAACCGATGCCTCGGTATTTGCCATCAAAGGAGTGCCCACCATAAATTTGCGTGATGGCGATGTGAAAGGATATGATTTCAATTACCGGGAAATCTGGCATACTGAACGGGATCTTTATACCAAAAGCATAGGAGAATATCAGGAACACACCTCTGTAGTACAGGCAGTTATCGTGTACAACCTGGCCAACCTGGACCATCTCCTGTCTCGTGAAGGCCTCTATTACGAGCAGTAAATGCAGCAATATGCATAATAAATGTATCTTTGTTTTGATGAAACAAACGGTACATCTGATTATCACCACGCTGTTGCTGTCTGTTTTTTCCGGCGGCTGTGAAAGGCTGTCACAACAGGCCAACCAGCGGAAGGATATTATCCTGACCAGGACAGAACAAGCCATTTCGGCCGAAGTCAACCGCTTTGCATTTGATCTTTTCGGACAAGTATCCACAGAAGATGAGAATTTCTTTATCTCTCCCCTGAGTGCCTCTCTGGCATTGTCCATGACCGCCAACGGAACGGCCGGTGCCACGGCTGAAGAGATGAAAAAGGTCCTGGGATTTGAAGATTTCTCCTACAAGGATATAAACGGATTTTTCCGGACCATGACCCGGGAACTGACAGATGCCGACAGGCTGACAGAAGTGGGCATTGCCAATTCCATCTGGATCCGTGAAGGATTCCCTGTACGTGACTCTTTCAAACAACTGGTCAAAACATGGTATCTGGCCATGATAGAGGAGCTGGACTTTTCTTCCCCGCTGGCCCTGGAGACAATAAACAACTGGTGTTCAGACCAGACAAAAGGAAGGATAGATGAGATCATTGATGAAATTCCGCCCCAGATGCTCATGTACCTGATCAATGCACTGTATTTTAAGGGGACCTGGACAAAGTCCTTTGATCAGACCCATTCCTACAGGTCCGATTTCTACCCGGACCAGGGAGCTTCCCAGTTAGTGGATTACATGATCCAGACAGAAACCTTTCCCTACTCGGAAACGGAATTTGCCAGGGTGGCCGAGATCCCCTACGGGAACGAGGCATTTTCCATGGTGCTGGTCCTGCCCAAGCCCGGGGTACATACGGACCGTGTAATCAAAGAAGAGATGAATACGGAGACCTGGAACGGTATAGTAGAAAAGCTGGACCAATCCGTCAGAACGCTAACCGTGACCATGCCAAAATTCAAATACGAATACGAAAAGGATCTTATACCCACCCTTCAGGCCATGGGAATGGAGCTTCCCTTTATTGAGGGCGTGGCCGATTTCAGTAACCTTTCTCCGGTAACCGGCCTCTATATTGGACTGGCAAAGCAGAAAACATATGTGGAGATCAATGAAAAAGGCACAGAAGCTGCCGCGGTTACCATTGTGGGCATCGAAAAGAGTGCCGGTCCTGACGATCCGCTCCAATTCACTGTCAACCGTTCATTCATTTACATCATTAAAGAAAAAAGCACAGGTGTAATACTCTTCATGGGCAAAATGTCTTTTTTTGAAACGCAATCCCCATAATGCGCGATCAGGCTTTTTGGTATTCCCTGGATAATGCTGCAAAAATTTTTCCGGCAGTTATAAACGATGAGATCATATCTGTGTTCCGTTTTTCAGTTGTACTCAAACACAAGGTACACATAAGCTCTCTCTTTGCTGCCGTACGTACCATAGAATCACGCTTTCCTTATTATAAGGTTTTGTTGAAAAGGGGATTTTTCTGGTATTACCTGGAATCAGCCTGTTTCCTTATTCCGGTAGTGGTTGACGATAGAATGCCTTGCAGAAGATTTGACAAGGAAGGACCCCTGCTGCGTATTCTGGTTGCCGACAACCGGATCAGCGTAGAATTTTCCCATATGCTCACCGGACGGGAGAGGTGCACAGGATTTTTTCAAAACCTTGCTGGCCCAGTATTTAATAAATCGACACATAGAAGTGCCTCCTGAATTTACATATATGGATCCATCAGGGAAACCCGACCCTGAAGAATTTGAAGATGCCTATAACCGTTTCTTCAAAGAGCATATCCCGGTAAACACAAGGCGACCCGAAGCTTTTCACCTTCCATTTCCGTTAAACACGAAACCCCGTCTGGGGATCATCACTGCTACCCTGCCGGTTTCAGTGCTGAAAGAAAAAGCCAGGGAAAAGCAGGTGAACCTTACCGTCTACCTGGCTGCCGTATATTTCTACGCGGTCCAGCAAATATACGAAGATCCGGCATGGCCCCGCAGAAGGAAAAAAACAGGGAAAATAAGCGTCCAGATCCCGATAAACACGCGCAATCTTTACCCCAGCAAGACCATGCGTAATTTTTCCCTGTTCGTCATGCCGGAAATTGACCGCAGGTTGGGGCATTATACCTTTGACGAAATACTGAAATCAGTTTTTCATCAAATGCAGCTGGAAACCGATGTGAAACTGGTCAATAAGATTCTTTCCCGCAATGTGGGAAGTGAGAGGAATATTATCGTACGGGCAATCCCCCTTTTCATCAAAAACCCGATATTGCGCATGAACTTTAAAAAAATGGGCTATAGTCAGTGTACCGGTGTATTGTCTAACTTTATGGGAATCCATTTCCTTCTACCATGATGGAACATATTGAATCGGTGATGGTGGTTCTGCCTCCCCCCAACAAGTTGACAAAGGTAAGCTGCGGGATCATAGGATTCAACGACAAGGTATCGATTACATTTGGCAATATTTCGCGTAACAGGGATCTGGAACGGAATTTCTTTTGTTTCCTGACCTCGGAAAACATTCCTGTCTCCATAACATATAACAGAAACTGTCATGATGAATGTCTGTAAAAAGTGCGGCGTTGAGCTGGACATAAATATGAATTATTGTCCCCTATGCGGGCATAAAGCTAATGTGTCTATTGAGGCGCCCCATTTATCGAAGGATGAAACCTGTGATTTCCAGGAACTTACCAACGTACAGAAAAGGAAGTTTTTCAAAATATAATCATTCACACACCATGATCACAACAGATATTGTATCTATACAAAGAGAATATTTTCTTTCCGGATGCACCCGTGACCTGAAATTCAGGCTGGATGCATTACATAAAATTGCTACCTGGGTAAAGGAACACGAACAGGACATCCTGGAAGCGCTGAAGGCTGATCTAAACAAGTCCGCAACGGAAGGCTACCTGACCGAGATAGGAGTGTTGCTTGAAGAAATCCGTTACCTGTCAAAAAACCTGCACCGGTGGATACGGAAACGAGGGGCCAAAACCCCGCTGCTGTTAGTGCCGGCTAAGTCTTATCGCGTTTGTGATCCCTATGGTGTTGTGCTCATCATGTCCCCCTGGAACTATCCCGTCCTGCTGTCCCTGGACCCGCTTGTGGGGGCAATCGCAGCCGGGAACTGCGCCATAGTGAAACCATCTGCCTATTCCCCGAACACCTCTTCGGTGATCGCCCGCATGGCCAGGGAGTGTTTTCCTCCTGAATTCATTACCGTTGTGGAAGGGGGACGGGCCGAGAATGCCTGGTTGCTTGAACAGCCCTTCGATTACATTTTCTTCACCGGAAGTACTTCCGTGGGGAGAAAGGTCATGGAAGCCGCCTCGGCGCATTTAACCCCGGTGAGCCTGGAGTTGGGCGGGAAAAGCCCGGTGATCATTGAGAAAAGTGCCGATGTGGACCTGGCAGCCAAAAGGATCGTCTTCGGAAAGTTCATCAATGCCGGACAGACCTGTGTGGCACCCGATTACATCCTGGTGCCCGAAGGCCTGCAGGATCAATTGCAGGAAAGACTCATTCATTGGATTGATGTTTTCTATCCGGCCGATGAACATGGTTTCATTGCTGATTATCCGCACATTGTGAATGAAAAGCACTTTGACAGGCTGCTGGGATTGCTGCAAAATCAAAAGATCATAAAGGGAGGGCAAAGCTCGCGTCAGACACTGACCATCAATCCGACCCTGCTGACTGGTGTATTGCCCGATGACTCTGTAATGCAGGAAGAAATATTCGGACCCATACTTCCGCTCATCACATGCAATACCATATCCCAGGCCATAGAATTCATCAGGAACAGGCCCAAACCTTTGGCCCTTTACCTGTTCACCAAAGATAACAACATGAAAAAGAGGGTTCTGCAGGAACTTTCTTTTGGAGGAGGTTGTGTAAACGATACCCTGCTGCACGTGGCATCTTCCAATATACCGTTCGGGGGGGTGGGCGCCAGCGGAATGGGAGCCTACCACGGCAAGGCAAGCTTTGATACCTTTACACATTTCAAAAGCATTGTTGACAAAGGGATATGGCCGGATCCATCCCTGCGATACCGTCCTTATTCGCATGCAACCATCAACTGGCTGAAAAAGTTTTTCTGACCTGTTTTTCGATTTTTGTTATCTTTGTGTGTCGCTGTTTAGGAGAATGGGCATTCTTCCATGTGTATACTCCCCAATCAGTGGTGTTTTTAAGGACTGACTAAAACATCTGACCATGAAGAAACAGACTGACATTCTTGTCTTAACTATTGCACAATTAAAAAAGTTGTTCTGCCGGCAATTCCCTGCGCTTGCTGACCTGGCAAAGGAAAGCGGGACCATTGAAAAATTCAGGGAAAACCTGGAGAATTATATTGCCAGGCATCCACATCATGACAGCAACGCTGCCTCCGCCCTCAGAAGACTTATCAAGTCCGACGGCACTTCTGTCCATGAATTATCCACAGAAAAAGACCTTGAAATCAGGACTATTACCCTCTTGTGGAAATGGCTTCGGGGTACGCTGAATGGCGCGCCAGGCGATGCAATCAACACCGATTTCATCCTTGAGCTGTACCACCAGTTTGAGCTGCTGGAAAAACCTGAGGTCCTGAAACCGACTGAAACAAAAGTGATCAACTGGATGAGGAAATGGAAATCCGGGCTGAGCCCCCGGCTGGTACATATCAGGGAGGAAAACAAGGAGCGTATCATCCGGATCCTTATGGCCAAAATTGAAAACAAGCACTCCGGCAAGTATGTCTTTCCCGAAGGCAGTACCTATATGGCCAAATTCAGCATGGTGGAAAAGTGGTGGAACGATTACCATTTTCAGCTGGCAATGGCTGCCCGCAATCCTTCGGATGTTAACCTCCTGCTTAACAATTCGCTGTCGGAGGAAACCATGACCTTATTGAAGGAGGCACGTAGAAAAGGCATCCCTACCTTTGCCACACCCTATTATTTATCCCTGCTGGACGTTTCCAACCAGGCTTTCAACGACCTGGCAATCAGGAACTACGTGATCTATTCCAAAGAATTGGTCAATACTTTCTTGAATATAGTAGCCTGGGAGCGGGAAGATCAGGTCGAACCCGGAACACCGAATGCTGCAGGCTGGTTGTTGCCAAACCATAACAATATTCACCGCCGCTATCCCGATGTGGCCATCCTCATACCGGATTCCATTGGAAGGTCTTGTGGCGGATTGTGTGCACCCTGCCAGAGAATGTATGATTTTCAGAACCAGCACCTCAATTTTGAACTGGAACAGCTTAAGCCTCATGTGACATGGAATAAGAAGCTCCGCAGGCTGATGCATTATTTTGAAAAAGATACCCAGCTGAGGGATATTCTCATAACCGGGGGGGATGCCCTCATGAGCCAGAACAAAACCCTCCGCAACATGCTGGACGCTGTTTACAAAATGGCGCTGCGGAAAAAGAAAGCAAATAACAAGCGCCCAAATGGGAAAAAGTATGCCGAAATGCAACGGATCCGCCTCGGCTCAAGGCTTCTGGCTTACCTTCCCATGCGCGTGGATGATGAGTTGCTTGACATCCTGAGAGAATTCAGGGAAAAAGCATCCAAAATCGGCTTCAGCCAATTCATCATTCAGACACATTTTGAGAGTCCCCTGGAGCTCACGCTGGAGGCCAAACGGGCTATCAAGAAAATTCTTTCCACCGGCTGGACCATAACCAACCAGCTGGTTTTCACCGTGGCTGCCTCCAGGAGGGGCCATACTGCACGTTTGAGAAGGAAGCTGAACAAACTGGGGGTGATCTGTTATTACACGTTCACGGTCAAAGGATTCGAAGAAAATTATGCCCTCTTTGCACCTAATTGCCGTTCCATCCAGGAGCGGGAAGAAGAAAAAGTATTCGGCCGGCTCGCACCGGAACAGGAGGAGGCTTTATGTGACCTGTTTGAAAAAAGCGACAACATATACAAAGATCTGAAGGGTTTTATGAAAGAGCACAACCTGCCTTTCCTGGCAACGGATCGTAACATGCTGAACCTGCCAGCCATAGGCAAAAGCATGACATTTGCCATGGCAGGCATTACACCGCAGGGCAAACGGATACTGAGTTTTGACCATGACCGTACACGGATGCATAGTCCAGTGATAGATAAAATGGATGACGTTTATATTGTTGAAAACAAATCGGTAGCTGCTTACCTCAGGCAACTGGGAGAAATGGGAGAAAATCCGAATGACTATGCCTCCATCTGGAGTTATACCACAGGACAGACAGAGCCCTGCTTTAAAATATTCGAATACCCCTGCTTTGATTTTATAACAACTTCAGAACTTACCCATTTCAGGATGTAGCGAATATCCAGGGAAACAGGAAGACAACAATTATCGTCCACAGCGCATATACCGGCAAATACCGGGCTGTGGTACGTTCCACCCTTTGCAGTTCTCTCTTTCCGAACACAGTCCTGAAAAGGTCTATGGCCATTAGCGCCAGGTGCACGAAGATCAGGAGATTTACACCCAGGACAGCTGTTCTGTTGGGTGTAAGCCCGAATTCTCCCAGCCTGTATATGATGGCAGACAGGGCTACCACGTTGGTTATCAGCGTCACTGCGGTGAGCAGCAGCAGCACGACAGGTGTGTAACGTTGTTTCTTTTCCGAGGCAGTTCCCGTAATGGAAAACACAACCAATGCCGTTACTACAGCCAGGAGCACATTGATCAGCATCAAGAACTCTCTGTCATCGAAGGGGCTTTTCCCGGTGACAAGCATTACTGTCAGAAAAACAACCTGAATGATGGTTACCAGTGGAGTGAATATGTTGGCCACCAAAGGAATGATCTTATGGGTTATCCGGGGATATTTCTCAATGATGTAAGTTACTGCAATGGGCGCAATGGCCACTCCGGTCATGGCGATATATTCCATGTAGAACTCTTCAATTTTCAAGTCAATGGCAGAAAACAGGCCAATGGTCACTGCAGAGAGGATCATGCCCGCAATCATGAGCACGGCACCCAAAACAGCTATCTTGCCATTGTACTGGATGTAAGCCATCCTTTTTCCTGTATCTTTTGTGTCAAAACCGATGTACACCAATCCATAAAAGCACCATAGCAACAGCGGCAAGTGCAGGTATACCAGCTGCATCACATCCTTATTGATGTTTTTGGGCAACAGGTTGATGTAAGCAGTGCATATTGCAAAAAAGACGAGCGTTGCAACCAGGTGGCTTTTACGTAAAGTTTTCGCTGTCAGTATCACGTAAAGGGCAATTCCCAGAAATACAAAAAGTACGGCATTCTTTTCATAGAAAAACGATACCCCGGCATCAAAACCGAAGATTTGCGGGATCCTTATCAATGCAGCCACAAGAACCGACATCCCTGTCAGCAAGAAAATCTTTCTTTTTTCTGTTGTGTCCATGGCGAGTTTGTTTTAAGTTCATAATGAATATTAGAGTTAAAGCTAATACAAATCCTGTACCCGATGTTAAATTACAAAATGATTTTTTGGTTCGTAAAAGTACGAACATATGGAGTTATTCGTATATTTGCGAACAGAAATAATATGTATGACCGTGAAAAAATCTTATACCAGTGAACAAAAAAGGCTGGCCAGACTGGCCAAAGCCCTGGGACATCCTGTACGCATCGCAATTATTGAAATGTTGCTGAGCCAATCATGTTGTTATCACGGGGATATGTCCGAAGTGATCCCCGTGGCCAAGAGCACGTTATCTCAACATCTTAATGAATTGAAAGATGCGGGCATAATCCAGGGTACAATTACCCCGCCGACCGTCAAGTATTGCATCAACAGGGAGCATTGGGCCGAAGCAGGAGAAATGTTTGAAAAGCTATTTAATAAAAATGTGCGCTATGAATGAGCAAAAGATCAAAGACACTGTCCGCCGCAAATACGGACAAATCGTAAAAAATCAATCGTGCTGCGGAACAGGATGGTGTTCCAGTGGCGACATGCGGTATACGATGCAAGAAGATTACAGTTATTTGAAGGGATATGAACGCATTGCAGATTATGGTCTGGGCTGTGGTCTTCCTACCGAATTTGCAAAAATCAGGAAAGGGGATACCGTTATAGATTTGGGATCGGGGGCGGGGAATGATTGTTTTGTTGCCCGGGCTCTTACAGGTAAAACCGGTCAGGTGATTGGGATAGATTTTACCCCGGAGATGGTGGAAAAGGCAAAGTCGAATGCCTCGGCTCTTGGATATTCGAATGTTATCTTTCACAAGGGTGATATCGAGAATATGCCCCTACCCGATCAAATGGCAGACGTGGTGATCAGCAATTGCGTGCTGAACCTGCTGCCATCCAAGGATAAGATTTTTCATGAAATATTCAGGGTGCTGAAACCGGGAGGACATTTTTGCATTTCCGACGTTGTTCTGATAGGTGAATTACCTGCGGTTCTGAAAGAAGACGTTGAATTCTATACCGGATGTATATCAGGAGCCATACAGAAAGACCGGTACCTGGGATACATTACTAAAGCCGGATTTACACAGGTGGCCGTCCGGAAAGAAAATGAAATTGTTTTGCCTGACAATGTGGCTGAGCCGTATGATGGGGCTTTTACCATTCTTTCTATTACTGTGACGGGTGAAAAACCTTTAGATAAAACTATGTGATCATGGAAATTAAAATTTTAGGGAGTGGTTGTGCCAAATGCAAAATGACTTATTCTGTTGTAGAAAAAGTAGTTACCGAGGCAAATATTGACGCGACTATTGAAAAAGTGGAGGATATAATGGAAATCATGAATTACCAGGTTCTTTCAACACCAGCTGTGGTTGTTGACGGGCAGGTAAAGATCAAAGGAAGGGTTCCTTCGGAATCGGAGGTTCGTAAAGCATTGGGATTATAGGTCATGGAATTGAAAAAAGAGCTCAGGATCCTGTTCTGGATCCTTGCCGTTTTCATGGCGATTTTCTTTTTGCCGGCAGGGAACCAGACTTTTCTGACCGCCATAACGGCCATGTTGGATCTAGCAAAATGGTATGCGCGTGAGCATGTTGTTTTATGCCTGTTACCGGCTTTTTTCATTGCCGGGGTCATTTCGGTATTTGTAAGCCAGGGGGCCATGCTGAAATACTTCGGGGCCAATGCAAAAAAATGGCTATCCTATACTGTGGCGAGTGTATCGGGAGCGATCCTTGCAGTATGTTCGTGTACCATTCTCCCGTTATTCTCCAGTATTTACAAACGAGGAGCCGGATTAGGCCCTGCTGTTGCTTTTTTGTATTCCGGTCCGGCAATCAGTATTTTATCAATTATCCTGACAGCCCGGATCCTGGGTTGGGAAATGGGTCTGGCCCGTACCATCGGTGCCATTGGATTTGCCATTGTAATCGGTCTGCTTATGGCCTTCATATACAGGAAGGAAGAAAAGGTGAAAAAGGAGGAGCAAATGAACTTTCCACCTGTACAGGATAAACGTCCGTTAGGTCAGACAGCTATTCATTTTTTCACTTTGGTGGCCATCCTTGTTTTTGCAAACTGGGGAAAACCCGCTACCGGAGATATTACCAGTGTATGGTATTACCTGTTTTCTTTCAAGTGGTATATAACAGGCGGTTTGGCTTTACTGCTTTGTTATTCATTGATTCGTTTTCTAAAGATCAAGTGGTATTGGGTTTTGCTGGGAGCCGTTGCTACTGCAGGATCCATTATACCTGCAAAAGCATTTATTGCAAATCCTGCTTTTGTTCCACTGGTCCCTATGACTACCGGGATCATCTCTCTGAGCATGATGACTTTGCTGGACAAGCGTAATGAAGAAAACAGGGAGTGGACACTGTCTGCATGGGGCTTTGCCAAACAAATCATGCCTTTATTGGCGGCAGGCGTCGTCATCGCAGGTTTCCTGCTGGGATCCACACATGATAACACCGCAATTCCGGGCATCATACCCAACCGCTGGATTGAATGGGCTGTAGGTGGCAACTCTCTGTTGTCCAATTTTTTTGCAAGTCTTTCGGGGGCATTCATGTATTTTGCCACACTTACCGAAGTTCCCATAGTTCAGGGTTTACTGGCATCTGGCATGGGAAAGGGGCCGGCCCTGGCCTTGTTGCTGGCAGGTCCCTCACTATCTCTGCCCAGCATACTCGTAATAAGCAAGGTAATGGGAGTAAAAAAGACTATAGTGTACGTAGGGCTGGTGGTTGTTATGGCGACCCTGTCGGGATACGTGTACGGGCTGATTACCGCGTACACTTGATGTATTACCCTGTTTAACAAGTGTTTAACAAAACAGCTCTCCAGGGGAGCTCTTTTGTTATATTGCTGATAATTAGCATAATGAATCAAGTGTACGCGGTACTCTTGGCGCTCGGTGTTCCCGTTGGGGAAGCTTCACAAAAAAACAAAAACAGCACTTTGTGCTGCAAATAGAAAACTCCCAAAAAGCAAATGAACTTGTTTTTTGGGAGTTTTTTTATTATGCCGGCTTAGCCGGCTTTTTGTTTTTTGTGGCGGAGAGAGAGGGATTCGAACCCCCGGACCCTTGCGGGTCAACGGTTTTCAAGACCGCCGCAATCGACCACTCTGCCATCTCTCCGTATTTCATTCGCAGGCTGTTAAAAAAAATTCACCTCGAACACATGCCCTTGCCTGTTACGCGCAATGAGTCTGAAGGGGCTGCAAAAATAAATAAAAAATGGGAGATGGCAAGAGCAAGAACTCTTGACATGGGCCCCTACAAGTACCGCTCAATTTCATGCAAGACCTTTTCCCACTCATTTCTCAGCGCCTTGATATTGCTTTCCATTGTATCCATGATGCCTTCTTTTGCCATTACTTCTATGCGGGCAGCCATGGTTGCCATTGATTTATACCTGGCTGTTAATGCTCCCCCTTTAATATAGTGGGCAAGTGCTCCAATTTGATGTGCATCACCCTTGTTGATTGCTTGTTCAAAATCATTCAGTTTTTCCTTCATATCCGACATGGAAACAATAAGCATTTTTTTGACCATTTCGGTGTCTCCTCCCATGGCATTAAGAAAATCTACATAATTGAAGTGATCCTTCGGATTGTCAAACTTAGCCAGGTACTTTTCCAAGTAGGATTCCAGGTCATCCCTGACAATGGGTTTTGACAAGAATTCGTCCATCCCGATGCGCAATACTTCCTTTTGTTCTTCTCTGGAGGCTCCTGCAGTCAGCGCAATGATAGGTACCCGGTGTAAACTATGCTGTTTCGACTCCCATTCCCTTATTCTTCTGGTCGCCTCCAGACCATCCATCTTGGGCATCTGAATATCCATTAAAATCAGGTCTACACGTTCACGTTTTATTGTTTCTATTACCTCCAGGCCGTTAACAGCTTCAATAACTTGCGCCCCAGGCATGATGGTGCCGATATAAGATTTGATAAGCATCATATTCATGGGAATATCTTCTGCAATCAGTATCACAGGATTATCCGCGGCCGTTAATTCCGGTTCCTTTTCGTTTTCCTGTTTATCAGAAGACTGTTCTTCTGGGGGGATTCCCTTATCATAGATAGACATGATCTTGTCGTACAACATGTCGGCGCTTATCGGCTTTACCATATGATACCTTACACCCAACTCCTTGCATTTATCTCTTAAAGACTGATCATCTGAAGAACTGTGCAACAGGATCAAGGGCATGGTCTCGGGCAAAACCATCATTTTTTCACGGATCATCTGAATCACTGCAAAACCATCTATGTAGGGCATGTGATAGTCAATCAATAACAGATCAAAAACCTGTTTTTCCAATACCCTCAGAGCACACAGGCCGTTATCGCACTCGATGCAATTCACTCCCCAGAATTTGAAGTTATCCATTAAAATTTTCCTGTTAGAAGCATTATCATCTACTATGAGTACGTTTTTCACAGGCAGCTTACCTTTGGCTTGTTCGTGCGTTTGATGCTCGTCCCTGAATTTGGTTTCAATTGAAAATGAGAATGTACTTCCTTCTCCCCACTTGCTTTGAAGTTCTAAACCTGATCCCATTTTTCTGGCCAGCAGATTGGATATTGTCAAACCCAGTCCGGTACCGCCATATTTACGCGTAGTGGAGTTGTCTGCCTGGGTAAACGCATTGAACAACCTGCTTTGCTGAGACTTGGTTATCCCTATGCCTGTGTCCCTGACATAAAAGACATACCTGCCCCTGCCTGGCTCCAGTTTTGTAAATTCCAATTTAAGTTCAACCTCTCCCTTTTCTGTAAACTTGACAGCATTGCTTAGCAAATTGGTCAAGACCTGTTTTAGCCTTACAGGATCTACAAATGCCATCCTGGGAATGTCTAATGGAAAACTGAAGAGTAGTTCAAGATTTTTTGCCGAAGCATGGTACTTGATAATGTCGATCGTTTCATTAAGTAACCGGAAAATATCTGTTTCCAGTAATTCCAGTTCCAGTTTACCGGCTTCAATTTTTGAAAAATCCAGAATGTCATCAATGATTCCGAGCAATGCCTTTCCCGATGTATTGGCACTTTGTGCGTATTCTTCCTGCACGGGAGTAAGTTTGGTTTTAAGCAAAAGGTCAGTAAAACCAATAACTCCGTTAAGTGGTGTGCGGATCTCATGACTCATGTTGGCCAGAAATTCGGATTTGGTTTTATTTGCCTTCTCTGCCTTATCTTTCTCGCGCTTAAGCAGTTTCCTGTTCTGAATCTGGATCTGAAGATTTACTATAAGTTCGGCAAAAATTGTCAACAGTTGGTTTTCCCTTTCTGAATACTGGTGCAAATTTCTGACAAAATCCAAGCCCACAAAGCCAATTAGCTCCTTACTTGTCCATATGGGTACCTTAAGAACGCTCTTGACTTTTTGATTCTGCAGAATCTTTTTTGCGTCACTATCAGGCAATGATCCTATATCATAAATGAAAAACGCCTCTCTGTTCCTGTGGTTTTCAAGCACCTGTGGCATGTAACTAACTGGAATGTTCTGCATTGTATCAATTACAGGAAATATTCCCTTGGCACACCATTCGTACGTATTGGTTAAGGTGTTTTCTTTGAAATCATACATGAACACATAAGACCTGTCGGCCCCCACAAAGCCGCCTATCTTTCCCAGGGCCTTAAGGATTTCCTTTTCAAACTTTTCAATCGGCATTTTTATAAACGACTTTGCCATATCCACAAGCATGTACAACGTGTCCTGGTGCGCATATTGTTCAGTGATATCCAGTAATGATGCTAAAAAAAATTTCTGTTCTCCTACCCCCAGGATCTCTGCTGTCAGCAAACCCTTCCTGATATTCCCTATACCGTCTCTTACAGTCATTTCCAAGCTTTTAACAGTTTTATTGGAATTCAGCTGATCCAGAACATAGTTCAAGGTATCTATCTGGTAGAATAGTCGCAGTTCAACTAGAGACTTCCCAATAACTTCTTCCCGTTTATAACCCAGGGTATTCAGAAAAGCATTGTTCACGTCAATGATCTGTCCTTCGGGATAGGAAAATAGACATATCAGCGCCGGATTGTTTCTGAACAGCAGTTCAAACCGTTGTGAAGCCTCTTTTTCTTCAGTCAGGTCTTTCAAAATGGCAAAAACACAATCTTCTCCGTCCCATTTTCCGTAGACAATCATTGACTCGACTGGGATCAACGTGCCGTCATTTTTCTGAACGGACTGCAAACAACGATCCCTTTCACCTTTTAGCATGGAATTAAAGATTTTTTGGGATTCTTCTTTTGATCCAATAGAATCTATACCCGGAATGCCTATTTCTCTCAATTCTTCCAGGGAATAACCCAGTTTGTTAAAAGTGGCCTGATTGGCGTGGATGATTTTCCCATCCTTAGAAGTCACAATGATCATATCCAGCATGGAATTGAACAATGTCCTGAAATTGGTCTCCTTTGCCTTCAGGTGGTCTTCCATTACTTTACGCTGGGTAATATCGGTAAATAAAGTAGTAAAAAACCCTTTTTTCTGAGAAAACACGTGCACCTGGTACCACTTGTGCAATAGTTCCGAATATTGCTCAAAATCTTTTAATTCACCATTCAGTGCCACCGATCCATAGGCTTCAATCCAGTCAAATTCTGAATTTTCAATGCCGGGCAACACTTCACGTACGGTCTTTCCAATGATATCGTCCGCTTTCAGTCCGGTTATATGTTCAAACGCAGGATTAACTTCCAGGTATTGGTAATCTACGGGTAATCCGCGGTCATCCACAATGATCTGGTGAGAAGCAAAGGCAAAGGGAGACATCATTATTAAGTCAGATAATCTTTCAGATTTCATAAAGTAATCAGTTTATTCGTTTTTATACACCCATTCATGAATAGCTATCGGCTCTTTGTTATCAAGGAAAAGAGAAGATATCTCATGTATAATGTCATGGCCTGCCTGGCTATTGGTAAAATATATCAAAATTCTTTGTGGTTGCAATCCCCTTTTGGGAACTACCAGGAACAGCGACCTGAAAGCCCCGTTGTCCCCCCAGTGAAATGCCACCTCGCCCAGTTCAGGATGCTTTTCTATTCCCACCCCAAGGCCCCAGAATATCCTCTGGTCGCACTCCCTGGGCTTTCCTTCGTACCTGACTGCCTGAACCAGGGGAGCAAATATGGCTTCCCGGGATTCCTTGCCGAGGCCGGTGCCCAGGCTCAACGCCTCCAGAAACCTCATGTAATCTGCCGCTGTTGTCCTTAGGGTATAGGCGGGATTTGCCCTGGGAAAATTCCCCTTTCCCCTGTCTTCGCCATCACGATTAAAACCGTTCACAGCCAGGGAGTCATAATCGTCCCTCCAGGTATAGGACGAGGAGCTCATTCCCAGAGGGAGGAACACCTCGTTCCGGGCAATCTCCTCCAGTCCCTTCCCCTGGATCTGTTCCACCGCCCTTTGCAAAAAAGCATACCCTTCTCCAGAGTAACTGAATGCCGAATCGGGTCTGAATTTAAAAACAATGGCCGCCTCCGGCCATTCTGGGGAACCGGGTGAAACCGCCCAGTTGGGCAGGCCGGTCATATGAGAAAGGACCATCCGGGCCGTAAGCCTGCGGGCCAGTTCCTTATCCACGAAACGTTCAATGTCAGTATACTCAAAAAGCGGCCTGTCCAGGTCAATCTCTCCCCTGTCGCTCATCCTCATGACAATGTAGGCAAACACGGGTTTACTGAGCGAGGCAGCCTGGAAAACCGTCTTACCGTCCTTTCGTGCCACTATCTCCGGAACCGTGGATACTTCGTACGTAACCCGGGTATCCCCCTTTGTATAGGCCACCTGTATGAGAGGAATCCCCGCTTCACGGGCAATCTGGAAAACCTGGTCATAATAATCGGGTGTGCAGGACCACATCACTGCAAGAAAAAGGACAACCAGTAATGGCTTTTTATTCATACATTTTCCGGCTGTCAACATCAGCGGAGTATTAAGCAAAGGTAATAAAAAATAAAATTTTACAATATCTTCAGGGCAATGGCAGCACAGGCAATGGCATCGTCCAGCGCGTTATGGTGGCTGGTCAGTCTATGCCCGCAGGCAGCTGCAACGGTTGGTAACCGGTGATTTGGCAATAATTTTCCAAAGTGCCTGCGTGACGCCTGAAGGGTGCAAAAAAATTCGTAATCGGGATAATCCATGCAATAGGTGAAGAATGCCGCTTTCAGACAGCCCTCGTCAAATTGGGCATTATGGGCCACCAGGGGCAAATCCTGTATGAAAGGTTCTATTTCCTTCCACACATGTGAAAACACGCGTGCGTTATCTGTGTCAATTGCACTGAGTCCGTGAATCATGGTGTTCCGGTACAGGTAATAATCCGGTTCTGGCCTGATAAGCCGGTAAATGGTCTGCTCCGGAATCCCGTACCGTACAATCACTATCCCTACGCTGCATACACTGGAAGGCTGTTCGTTGGCTGTCTCAAAATCAATGGCCGCAAAATGATCCATCATTCAAAGTGCCTGATAATTTGTTGGTTTGGCGTTATGCCGTTTTCATTGAAAGATTCAATGGTGAAATAATAATCCAGGTTGCTGTTCAGGTTATTGATCACCAATGTCGTGTCCCCGTAAACCATGTGATCCAGGTACAGCTTGTTTCCTGATGTACCGTAACTGATATTGTAACCGGTTGCATGATCCGCTTTGGACCAGGAAAGCGACACACTTCTTTTATCTTGAAGATTCCTTTGGGCAGTAAAACTCGTGATCCTGCCGGGCAGCGGTCCGGCTCCTTTCCCGAAAGCCCTGAATCCGCTGATTGCAAAATGCCCGCCGGGAACTTCAATATTGGTGATTTTCAAATATCGGCACAGTACCTTTTCTTCCAAAGGAATATACACATGGGTATTGTCGGTGTTGTTGACGGAACGGTCCGACAGCATTTCCCATGTATTGCCGTCCAGGGAATATTCAAGAGTAAAACGGTGATAAATAGCTTTTTGCCTTCCTCTTATGTTAACATCATGTTCCGCAAAATTGACCTGAAGGGCGTACACATCAAAGAAATCACCCATGTCCACCATGGCATATTCGCCCGCATCACCGCTTTCAGCAGCCCAACAGGTACGGATATCCTCATCGGTCATGTAGCTGGCGGGCATAGAATCCACAAAAGAAGACACCCTCACCGGTTTGTTATAGGTAAGCAGCATCCATCCCGGGAAGATGTCCTCAAAACTTTGGATCTTTTGCCGGGGCACAACAAACGGGTAATCCCCGTATTTTGTTATTGCATAATACGTTCCGTCTTCATCCAGGAAAACGGGAAACATACCCAGGCGGCGTTCAAACATATGCTTTTGCGATATTGTCATAGTGCCTATATGCCAAAAATTGCCATAGCCATCGGCAAAAGAGCTGCCGTGACCGGCCCCTGTTGCAAAGCCTTCCGGTTTGCACATGGCGGGATTGTGCTTTTGCAGCATAAAGGGACCCAGTGGATCCCCGGAAAGGTAAACAGCATCGGCATAACTCTTATATTCGGTGCCCGGGCCAGCGTATTGCAGGTAATATTTTCCACCCTGTTTAGTTACCCACGGACCCTCTATCCAGGGAGCCCGGTCCGTCAGCGTATTGTAATCCCCAGGCACCTCCCATCCGTATTCAGCCGGATTGGCATATACCAGTTCCCTGACATCACCCAAAAAGGCAAATCCGTTGCGGCAGTCCAGCTCCACACCATACAGGGGCCTTTGGTCCGAGCAACCCCAATACAGGTATAGCCGCCGGTCATCATCCAGGAAAAAGGCCGGGTCCCAGACGGGAACTTCGAGTGCTTCAACCGCAACCTCCCAGGTACCTGAAAGCGGATCGGCACTTTTATACACGGTGCTTTTCTCGTTGGAAGACGCCAGGAAATACAGCGTATCCCCAATGGCAACCGTTGTAGGGGCATAATCTTCCGTTGGGATCTGGTCAGTCTGGATAAAGTCCCATTCCTTGAGATCGTCTGAGTACCAGTATCCACCCGATTTGGAGGCAAATAACAAATATTTTTCCCCGAACCGGACCATCGTAGGATCAGCCGCCTCCCTGCGTGAAGGAAAAGGATCCTCCAACGCAAAACGGTAAGAAAGATCCATGGGATTGCACAGCGTATCGGGGGTTTGTTCCGTGGAACAGGCAGCACATGCCATCAACAGGGCTAACAAGGGTAAAATCTTATTCATCTTTTATGGTTCGTAATTATTTCAGATTTTTTCAACCGGGTAAATACAATTTCCTTATAATCATTTCTTTCGTAAAGCACTCCAACATCCCCTCCCAAAAGCACCGTCAATGAAGAATAGGCCGAGCTTCCGGCACAGATTGTCTTGCCTTCGCTCCAGGTCTTTCCCCCGTCATCACTCATCCGGAGCGTCAGGTTTTCCCTCCGGTCTGGGCTGTCGGGGTTGGAAAAGAAGAGTCGTTCCCCCACCCGTGCCAGTCCGGCGTTGCACCCCGGATCGGCACAGGAGGAGAAGCGCTGGTCACAGGCCGCTATCAGGTTCCCATTAGGAGCGGTCGCCAGGGCCGGTATCCTGTAACACGAAACCCATCCCTGCTGCGGAAGCGACTGGTCCGCTTGCGTATGCTGCAGTGACTCAGGCTGCCCCGGCTGGCGTTGCTCCAGGGGTTCCTTCTGAGAGTTAAAAAGCACCTGCTCCCGTGTCTGATGTCCACATGAAACGAGGAATAGCGAGAGTGAAGATACCAGGAATAATTTTATCACAGTTTCAACATAATGAAATTCAGGAGTTAGGCGGGCAGCCCCCGTTACAATGGCCCACTTGCAGGTCTTTGTTTTCAACCTGGAACGTGGTGTGCCCTATTCCGAACGTATCGCTCAGTTCCTGCTGCAACCGGCTGATGAATGCATCCGAGGCTCCCCCGGGTACCACCAGGTGTACGGTCAGGGCCACCTGGGTGGTGCTCATGGCCCACACGTGCAGGTCGTGAATGCTGGTGACTCCTTCCCGGGTTAGGAGGAAATCACGTACCTTCTCTATGTTTATATGCCTGGGTACGGCATCCAGGGCCAGGTTCAGCGACTCGGCAAACAAGCGCCAGGTACCCCACAAAATCACCAGGATGATCAGAAAGCTGACGGCCGGGTCTATCCACATCCTGCCCGTCACATGGATGAGCAGTCCGGCTATCACTACTCCCAGAGAGACGGCGGCATCGGCCGCCATATGCAAAAAAGCGCCCTTGATATTCAGGTCGGTTTTCTGTCCCTTGTAAAACAACAAGGCAGTAAGCGAATTGACCAGGATACCGATACCGGCAACCAGCATGACGCTGGTTCCTGCAACGGGTTGCGGGTTTTTAAGCTTTTCAACGGCATCCCAGGCTATGAGCGCTACGGCACCAAAAAGCAGGAGCGCATTCAGGATGGAGACCAGGATGGTGGTCTTACGCAATCCGTAAGTATACTTCCCTTTCGGCCTGATGGTGGCCATCCAGGCGGCTGCCCAGGCAAAGGCAAGGCCCATGATGTCGCTGGTATTGTGCCCTGCATCGGCCAACAGAGCAGATGAGTTGGCTATCAGCCCAAATGTCACCTCGGCAATGACATATAGAATGTTCAGGCCAATGCCTATGGCAAAATGCCTGGCATAAGCAACCGGGGCATTGTGGGCGTGTTCATGTGCCATGCGGTGTCAGGCTCAGAACGCCGATTTGATTTTGGACCAACCTTCCCTGAACGAATCTGCTGCCTGGGAGAAAGCATCCCGGACCTCATCCCATTTGTCATCGGCAGCATTGATCATCTGGTCGTATTTCTCCTGCAGGTCTGATTTTATGGTTTCCAGCTCTTTGATGGATTCCTGGTACTTTTTCTTCAGATCCCCCTTGACTGATTCCTTTTCTGCTTTCAGCTCATTGATCCTGGCCGAAATTTCATCAATCCGTTGATTGGCGCGCGCCTTGAATTCTTCCTTGTTCATAGTAGTCTTATTTAAGCATTTGAGCATAAAATTAACGAAATATCAGCTTCCTGCTACTTACATAGAAAATTATTCCTGTTCAAAGAAGCAGGATGCCCGAATACACCAGGAGCATCTCCACAGAAGAGCCAAATAATGAAGCGTTCTGCTCAGCAGGAACAGGGCTATTCTTTTAGAAGTCGTACCTCCGGAATCCATTGTTTCACATAGTTCATTTGCGGGTCGAATTTGCTAAGCTGCAATGTGGGATTGAACTTCCTGAAGTATGGCGTTGCATCACAACCCGTTCCGGCGGCCCATTGCCAGTTGCCGTTATTGGATGAGAGTTCATAATCCAGCATTTTGGTGGCAAAATATGCTTCTCCCCATCGCCAGTCTATGAGCAGGTGCTTGCACAAATAATCGGCCACCACCATCCGGACCCTGTTGTGCATGTATCCGATGGTATTCAGTTCCCGCATCCCTGCATCTACCAGGAGATGACCGGTTTCTCCATGTTGCCATCTTCCAAAATCCGCAGGGTCATTGCGCCAGGTGATGGAATCGAATTTCTTGCGGAAATTGGAGCCTACCACACCCGGAAAATGGTACAGGACCTGCATGAAGAATTCCCGCCAGATCAATTCATTCAGGAAACTTTCATTATGTTGTATGTGGCTCATGATGCTCCGGATGCCCACGGTCCCGAAACGCAAGTGAACAGAAAAATGGCTGGTACCGTCCAGGGCAGGATAATTCCTGTCTTTATCGTAGTTGTCAAGGTTGTCTTATATTGTAATCCCGTACTTTCAGGGAAGAACGTTTGAATCCTATTCCAGTCAGGGATGGGAACGGAAAAGAAAATTCCGCAAAACGGGCCGGTAACCCGGTTTGAAGTCGGGCAGGTAACACGGTTTGAAGTCAGGCCGGTAACCCGGTTTGAAGTCGGGCCGGCAACCCGGTTTGAAGTCGGGCCGGTAACCCGGTTTGAAGTCGGGCCGGCAGCGGTTCATGCAGTGGGTCCTCAAGCAGGT